>NZ_JBEGHY010000043.1:0-201 GCF_040676435.1 Paenibacillus sp. LPE1-1-1.1 | reverse complement strand
ACTTTTAGTGGTTGATCGTAACGAAGGCGTATGATAATCTAATATTCCTGCCGCGAGAGTGGTTAGGAACCAAATTGCACCTTGAAAACTGGATAACGAAAGAAAAGAATTGCTGAAACATCCTTTAGTTGTTTTTATTGTTAGCGAAAGGTGTTCGAGATTGCAGCGACATTTAACGACTTTTTCCCCACCTCTACAGAG
>NZ_JBEGHY010000042.1:0-219 GCF_040676435.1 Paenibacillus sp. LPE1-1-1.1 | reverse complement strand
CCATTGGCGCTGGAGGGCTTAACGGTCGTGTTCGGTATGGGAACGCGTGGTTCCCCTCCGCCATCGCCACCAAACGGATGACATGACTTAACTTGAAAGAAGGTTTCCGGGGCCCCCGAAAAGTAATCGGTATAAGCTGCAACGCTTATCTTCACTTTTTGGGGACTGGTTACTCTTTCAAAACTGACAACGAGTAAGCGATAAACTGCCAAGTTTATC
>NZ_JBEGHY010000041.1:0-222 GCF_040676435.1 Paenibacillus sp. LPE1-1-1.1 | reverse complement strand
ATGAGCAATGGGGTGACACAGAAGGGCAGTGACGCGGGCTGATGGAATAGCCCGTCCAAGCAGTGAGGCTAGTGTGTAGGCAAATCCGCACACTGTTAGGCTGGGCTGTGATGGGGAGCGAAAATTACAGTAGCGAAGGTCATGTACTCCGGCTGTCAAGAAAAGCCTCTAGCCAGGTGAAGGTGCCCGTACCGCAAACCGACACAGGTAGGCGAGCAGAGC
>NZ_JBEGHY010000040.1:0-222 GCF_040676435.1 Paenibacillus sp. LPE1-1-1.1 | reverse complement strand
ATGAGCAATGGGGTGACACAGAAGGGCAGTGACGCGGGCTGATGGAATAGCCCGTCCAAGCAGTGAGGCTAGTGTGTAGGCAAATCCGCACACTATTAGGCTGGGCTGTGATGGGGAGCGAAAATTACAGTAGCGAAGGTCATGTACTCCGGCTGTCAAGAAAAGCCTCTAGCCAGGTGAAGGTGCCCGTACCGCAAACCGACACAGGTAGGCGAGCAGAGC
>NZ_JBEGHY010000039.1:0-222 GCF_040676435.1 Paenibacillus sp. LPE1-1-1.1 | reverse complement strand
GCTCTGCTCGCCTACCTGTGTCGGTTTGCGGTACGGGCACCTTCACCTGGCTAGAGGCTTTTCTTGACAGCCGGAGTACATGACCTTCGCTACTATAATTTTCGCTCCCCATCACAGCCCAGCCTAACAGTGTGCGGATTTGCCTACACACTAGCCTCACTGCTTGGACGGGCTATTCCATCAGCCCGCGTCACTGCCCTTCTGTGTCACCCCATTGCTCAT
>NZ_JBEGHY010000038.1:0-248 GCF_040676435.1 Paenibacillus sp. LPE1-1-1.1 | reverse complement strand
ATCCTCGGATCAATGCCTGCTTACGGCTCCCCGGGGCGGTATCGTTGTTCGCCACGTCCTTCTTCGGCTCCTGGTGCCTAGGCATCCTCCGTGCGCTCTTACTAGCTTAACCATATGCTCGGGTGATTCGGCTTGCGCTCCGTTACCGCTTTTTCCCTTGAACAATAACCTCTGTAGAGGTGGGGAAAAAGTCGTTAAATGTCGCTGCAATCTCGAACACCTTTCGCTAACAATAAAAACAGCTTAAA
>NZ_JBEGHY010000037.1:0-250 GCF_040676435.1 Paenibacillus sp. LPE1-1-1.1 | reverse complement strand
CAAGACCCTGCGGTCTAAGTACCATTGGCGCTGGAGGGCTTAACGGTCGTGTTCGGTATGGGAACGCGTGGTTCCCCTCCGCCATCGCCACCAAACGGATGACATGACTTACATTGAAAGAGGATTAATCTTTCAAAACTGACAACGAGTAAGCGATAAACTGCCAAGTTTATCCGAACCTCATCGGGTCCGGGTATTTCCTTAGAAAGGAGGTGATCCAGCCGCACCTTCCGATACGGCTACCTTGTTA
>NZ_JBEGHY010000036.1:0-255 GCF_040676435.1 Paenibacillus sp. LPE1-1-1.1 | reverse complement strand
TATGGGAACGCGTGGTTCCCCTCCGCCATCGCCACCAAACGTAGCGTGTTGCACGCTGAAAACTGGATACGAAAGTTAGGTTTGCTGAAACCTTTTTAGCTGCTGTCTGCCGGATGTATGGGTCCGGAGCAAACTTAAGCGTATGCTTACGATGTAAGTTTGCTTCTCAAACGTTTTAGGATAAGCCCTCGACCGATTAGTATTCGTCAGCTGCACACATTGCTGTGCTTCCACCCCGAACCTATCAACCTCGTC
>NZ_JBEGHY010000035.1:0-255 GCF_040676435.1 Paenibacillus sp. LPE1-1-1.1 | reverse complement strand
CCTTTCTAAGGAAATACCCGGACCCGATGAGGTTCGGATAAACTTGGCAGTTTATCGCTTACTCGTTGTCAGTTTTGAAAGAGTAACCAGTCCCCAAAAAGTGAAGATAAGCGTTGCAGCTTATACCAATTACTTTTCGGGGGCCCCGGAAACCTTCTTTCAAGTTAAGTCATGTCATCCGTTTGGTGGCGATGGCGGAGGGGAACCACGCGTTCCCATACCGAACACGACCGTTAAGCCCTCCAGCGCCAATGG
>NZ_JBEGHY010000034.1:0-833459 GCF_040676435.1 Paenibacillus sp. LPE1-1-1.1 | reverse complement strand
CACGTGTTACTCACCCGTCCGCCGCTAACCTTGTCCCGAAGGACAAGATCCGCTCGACTTGCATGTATTAGGCACGCCGCCAGCGTTCGTCCTGAGCCAGGATCAAACTCTCCAAATTGGTGTTTGAAATGCTCATTACTTTTTATCGCTTTTCTAACGATCCGTTAGGATCGTAAGGGCAGTTATTACTCGTTGTTCAGTTTTCAAAGAGCAATCTTTTTTCTTTCGTTCCGGTGTGTTTCTTGGCCGGAATAAGAATATACCATGGACAAGACTAGTAATGCAAGTGTTTTTTAAAATTAAATAATAAAAGTTTTAAAATCCCTATATTACTGCTGATACAACATAGAAGCTTCACCATTTGAAGCTTCTATTCCATAAGAACACATAATAGAGGAATATCTCCGCGAAGCTAGATATCGAAAAGCCGGCCGCCGGCCGCTTCAAACAAACGCGAATACATTTTCAGCGCATAAGTATCTGTCATGCCGGCTATGTAATCGCAAACTAACCGTGCATTCCGCTCGTCCGAGGTTTTACTCCAGCTTCCCTTCTCATCTTCCGGCAGCAGATTTTTATCATTCAGCATCGCATCGAACAGCTTCTCGATCATTTTGCCTCCGCGCCATTCGAAGGTTTGTACCTTTTGCGAGAAAATGACATGATCCACGACGAGGGTTTTCAAATCCTCCAGCAGCTGCATCGCTTCCTCGGCGATGACCGCCCTATATCGCAGTCTATTAGAAGAGAAACCCGGCTGCGCATCCTTTATCGTGATTTCATGGATGAAACCGGATACTAAATCAGCGAAAAAACGTTTCGTCTGCTTGTTTTTATCGCTGGCTTTGTCCAAGAAAATCCGCAGCGACTCGGCAATACGTTCCGATGAAATCGATTGATGCCGTTCGACCACCTCACATAGTTCATCCCTTTTGATCAAATTCAGCTTAAAGGCATCCTCCAAATCATAGGTTGCATAGGCGATATCGTCTGCCAGCTCAATAATGGAGCATTCAAAGGTTTTATTCAGCGTTTTCTTGTGCTTTCCGTCCTGCGGCTCGGATATTTGTATGAAATAGGCTTTCTCCTCGGGCGAAAAAGCTTCAAGCACCCATTCAAACACCGGCTCATCCTCTTCAAAAATGCTGCTTTTGGGCGGTTTGCCCGTCACAGCCGGATTATTTACCCGCTTCATGCTGGCCGGATATTTGAGAATGGACAATAAAGAAGCCCTAGTTAGATCAAGTCCCGCTTCCCTGTCCTCCTCTCTGCTGGTCAAAAGCCGAAACGTATGCGCATTCCCTTCAAAATTAAGATCAAAGGCTCTCATGCATTTGTTCAACGCGCGCTCGCCTTGATGCCCAAACGGCGGATGGCCGAGATCATGGGCCAAAGCGGCAGCTTCAATAAGGGAGATATCTATTTTGCTCTCGCTCTCTTTAAAGATCATGTTTTTTTCATTTAACGTTGTGGCAATTCCTCTGGCAATTTGAGATACTTCAAGGGAATGGGTAAGGCGCGTCCGATGAAAATCCCCTTCGTTGATGCCGATTACCTGCGTCTTGGATTGCAAACGGCGAAACGCCGCCGAATGGATGACCCTGCCGAAATCGCGCTCGAAGTCATCCCGAATCGAAACCCGCTGCTTCGCGTTTTCCGTATTGATATGCCGCTCGATATCTTTTTCATTATAGAATGGATTAAAAGGATGATTAGTCAGAATCATAGGCTCGCTCCCAGCTGAATTCTTTTAGAGCCATTTTAGCAATATAGGGTCATTATTGTAAGTAGATATTGAAGAGATAATAAAGGAGAGCTAGCGCCTTGGGAAATATATTCGCATTTTATGGACCGTCCGCGTCAGGAAAGTCCGAAATTCAAAAAGAGCTGGCAAACAGCGGCTATCCAAAAATCATTACCGCTACGACAAGGTCCCCGAGGCCGCATGAGGAAAATGGGGTCCATTATATTTTCATGACGGCCGCGCAATTCGAGCATGAACTGGAAGCCGGATCGTTTATCGAGTGGACCCAATACAATGGGAACTATTACGGCACGTTAAAATCCAGCATCGAAGAAGTGCTGCGTCACGACGGCAAGGCCCATATTGTTCTGGATTTGGCCGGCGTGCTCGCCCTCAAGCAGTTGTACAGCGGGACCGTTGCCGTATACATAGGCGCTGACATCGAAACGATCACGAGAAGGCTCACGCTTAGAGGAAGCCTGACGGAAGAAACGGTAAACCGAATCCAAAAAGCGGAGCAGGTGGAATTAAGCAGCGCCTATACGCAGCATGCCGATGAAATCGTTTGGAATCATGACGGCGTTGATTTTAACGATACGATGGCGCGCATACACCAAATCATAGCTGCCGGCGATACGCCGTAAGCGCAAAAAAGAGCTTTCCTGTCCGGAATGGACAAGAGAGCTCTTTTTTTTATTAACTGCATTTACTGTTGGACTTGAATCCACCGCTCTTCTTTATGGCTCTTTAGGATTGCTTCCATTATGCACATGGATACATGCCCGTCTTCGAAGGTCGCGAAATTCGCCTTATCCTTGAGAGGATCTTTGCCTTCCCGTATGAAGGTGTAATATTTCAGCATCATATTTTTCACCGAATCCGGCCACCCTTCCGTATGCCCGCCCGGATGATGAATTGATGGTCTCGCTTTTTTGAGAAACAAAGCCGGATCGGCCATCAGTACCTCATTCGAGCGATCGCGGTGGCCAATCCACAGCTTGGCCGGCTCTTCCTGCTTCCAATAGGCGGACTTGCAGGTGCCGTTCAATTCAAAGCTAAGCGCGTTCTTCCGGCCGGCACTGACTTGAGAAACCGTAAAGGCTCCCTTGCTGCCATCATCGAAACGGATAAGCACCGATGCATAATCCTCCGTATGGATAGGAATGTCCTCGTACTCCCCGTCTGCCTGATCCTCATCGCTTCCGCTGAATGTATCCGAATGGGATACGGGCTTTTTCCGATTGGGATGGACGGTCCATAAATCGGCGAACACTTGCGAGATCTTCTTGCCCGTCACATATTGGACAGTATCGCACCAATGCGATCCGATATCCGCGACAGCCCGCGAACGGCCGCCGGTCTTATCCTCCAACCGCCAATTGTAATCCGTTTCGTAAAGCAGCCAATCCTGAAGATAACTGCCATGCACCATGTTGATCCTGCCGAGTTCATTCTGCTTTACCATCTCCGACAGCTGCTTCATCATCGGAAACTGGCGATAGTTAAAATTAACGCCGTGCACGATGCCATGCTTGCGTGCCAATGCCAGCAATTCTCTTGATTCGTCGCTCGACATTGCCAGAGGCTTCTCCGACAGCACATGCTTGCCGGCCTCGATAATTTCACGGTTAATCTGAACATGCAAATGATTCGGCGTGCAGTTGTGTATGACATCAATGTCCGGATTACGGAGCATTTCCCTATAATCGCCGTAGGCAAGCGGCACGCCAAGCTCCTCCGCTTTTTTGTCAGCACGTTCTTGGCCTCGCCGGGCCACAGCAATGACTTCTACGAATTCAAGCCTGCGTACAGCCTCGAGATGCGCGGGTCCGATAAAACCGGTTCCGATAATGCCTGCTTTGATTTTCGTTTCCAATACTTTCACCGCCTTCTAGAAGCACCGTTCACTTCGATCTCGCTTTGTTTGTTCGTATTTACCCATTTGCAAGCTATATTAAACGCTGCGTAACCGACATGCCGCAGATTATGATGCGATACACCATTCGGAGCGAGTGTGGTTGGGCAACGCGAACAAGAGGTAACCACATGGGCTACCTCTTGTTTACATCAGTGAGCACATGGCTGCAAACTCGCCTCGCATTAGCAGTGGACAGGTTAAACTCTAGGTAAGCAAATGAAGCAGCAAAGCTTTTTGAACATGCATCCGGTTCTCCGCCTGCTGATAAATAATGGAGCGCTCCGATTCCACAAGCTCCGCTTCGATCTCAAAGCCGGGATGAATAGGCATATCATGCATAATATAGGGCGTATGTCCCGCGAGGTTATTGCGATTCAATTGAAAGGGCAGCATCTTCTCTAACCGCCGGTTTTTCTCTTCTTGATAGTGGTCGTCATGGTAAAACTCCATATCGATCCAAGTGTCCGTGTAGACAAAATCCGATCGCGCCGCCGCTTCTGTTAGGCTGTCTGCCTTCTCTATGAGTCCGCTTCGATATGCCTGCTGCATGAGCTCCTCATCCCAGGAAGGGGGATTAATAATCGGCGTAACCAATAGAAGCTTAACTCCCAGCGTCATGCAGCCCGCAACCAAGGAGTTGGCTACATTGTTATGGATGCCGACATACGTGAGCGTCATTCCCTTAAACGCCCCAGCAACCTCGTAAATCGTCATGAGGTCCGCTAACGCCTGGCACGGATGGTATTTTTCGCAGCAGCCATTGATGACGGATGAAAAAGCATGAGCAGTCCTTTTCGCTCGGCTGCATGGTAAAAGCGTTCCGGGCTGTTCTTCACCGCGATTCCCTGCTCTATGATGGATTGAAGCGTATCCGCATCGTATTCTTTTAATGATATTAAATGGTTCATCGTTTCACCTCGATTGTATATTTATGCATATTAATGAATTAATATTCAATTTAAAGGGAAGGAGCATTTTTGTCAACCGCAGGAAAAAAAAGAACCCTGCAGCCGATGCTGCAGAGCCTAAATGGAGACGAGTGCGGAAAAGGATTTCGCGATCCTCTCCAGATCTGACGGGTTTATAACAAAAGCTCCAGAAACGGTACGCTTCGTTGATGAATAGTCGAGATAGACATGCTTGGACAACGAATAGTCTAGCACGAAATCCCCTTTTCGGTTCACGCTCTGAATCGTGAGTTCAAATTCCTGAGGGCTCATGCCTATAAGCGTCGCTGATCCTTGACGCTCTAGATTTATTTTCTTAATGGCAGAAATAAAGGCCTTTAAATCTCGAGCCTCTACCCACACCTGCGGATTCGCCCCGCTGTATTCGTTATCGCTTATCGTAATCGAGAAACAAATGCCGGGGATAAGATCCTGCTGCGATTCCACTAATTCGAACGCTATGCTGGAACGCCTATTCATTGATTCTATCTTCATGCAGCGTCACCTCGGGTTTATAGCTTTAGAGCCTAGCAGCGCTTGAAATCAACCCATCTTCTTCACGGTATGCTTTTTTTCCTTTCGCTGCTGCTGGATCTCGTCCAGGTACAGGGTAAACTTCGAGCTGCCGCTGTAGGAAATAAACAGCCAATCCAGTGCGCGAGTGAGCGCCATGTAGAAAAGAGACACTTCACGCGCTTCGGTCTCTTCCAACGAGTATGGCATATTCTCCGTGTTGACTAGGAATACTGCGCGAAAATCCAGATCCCTTGCGCCTTCTACGGTCGATATTCGGATTGCATCGCTGGCGCGTTCGGAGAGCGCCGTTGATTCGGTATCTTCCGTTATCCCGTTAAACGGGAGGCCTTGCCGTTTAAGCTCCTTACGGATCATATCGATATAGGATAGATGATAATTATTTTTCACGCGATGCAAAATAGCCATTTCAGCGTACGGAACCTTTTTCTCGTCATGCAGGTATTGGATCCGTTTCACGACTGCCGCGAGCTCTTCTTGGAAGCTGCCGCAGCGCAAAATCGCCGGCTCCGGCCCTTTTCGCCGCGTGCTCTGAGGAGGGATGATTGCGACGCCGTCGATCGAGCCCTCCTGCACTTTGTTCTGAAGCTGCGAATGCTGCTGATAAAAGTTCCAGGCAAACTGCACGATTTGTGCCGTATTGCGGTAATTAATAGATAGAATGCGAGAGCGATCCTTGGAATCCTGCGCTTGATTCTGCATGCTTGGACTGAGCATATGGTTCAGCAGCCTCAGCCACTCCGCGTCAAATTCCTGACCCTTGTCGATGAGAATCGCATCGTAGGCTGGCAGGATTGCCTCCTTCTTCTCCAGCTTCGCAATGAGCCCGGGAATATCCGTTTCCCTGGCATTCAACACCTTCGCCAACCACTCATGAAAATGATAAACCGCAACGTTATGCTCCCGGATCTTGTTATCCTTTTGCTCCTCCAGCATGATCCAATCAAAAAGATCCTCCGGCTCGTCCATTAATTCATCCATCATGTGCCGAAGGCTTATCGCTAAGGAATGGCCATGGCTCAGGAGAAGAATTTTCCAATCCGGATTTTGCTTGGCTAGCATTTTGGCGCGGCTGGCAAGGACAACCGTTTTCTCGCTGCCGGCAGCACCGCGAATGATACGCAGCTGCTCTCCGAGCTGCCTTGCTATATTTTCCGGATGCAAATCCGCAGCCTTAATCGCATGCAGCGACAGCAGGAGCTGATCCTGTTCATTTGTATGCTGGCGGAATTCTGCTCCGATACGCACCTCAGGGAATAGATGATCACGAATCGACTGTATATCCTCCGGCGTTAACAGATACCTGCTGCGGTTCCATACCGCGAACATGCCATGGATTTTTTCGATCAACTGATCGGCCGAAAATCCTTCATCCTCCGGATCCATCTCATCGCGGCAAAGCACAAACTGCGGGGATATGACTTCGTACAGGTTGTGCTTCTCGAAATCCTCCTGCTTCATTCGCGTAAAGACGGTGCCGAAGCCGCATGGGAATTTCAGCCCATTTGGAAGACGGCCTCCCTGCTGGAGGAGCTGCGGATCTTTCTTGAGGTGGTTCGCCACATGACGCGCGATGCCCCTCGCTTGCTTATACGGATTTTCCACAGCCTCCAACCGTCCCGCTGACGTATACAGCTGCCATTCGTCATGATCAATTTGAAACAACGCCGTCGGGGTATAGTCCTTCACTTCGAGAACTACAAGCCCCAAGTCGGGTCCAATAATGACAAAATCAGGCCGGCTCCCTTCGATTTCCGGTTCGTAATACACCACGTAGTCATCCGCTAAATAAGCCTTCAACGTACGAAACAGCATTCGCTCGCCCGCAGCCGCACTCGTCCGTATCGCCTCGGGAACCATGTAAGCCATCCTTTGTCACCTCTCGTTCGATTTGTCTAGTTGATGCTAGTATAAAGCCTATTTTGCTGGATGTGTAGCCAAAAAACGCTGGAAGAGCTGTATTTCGCCTTTTCTCGCCAAACTGGCGTTTCATATAAATAGATGGAATTTCTCCATCTAAAATAGCTGAATCAGCCGAGTTTGATCAAATAGCTGGAATTTCTCCCGCTAAATTCAGGAATCAACGCCATTATCGGATAAACCGGGGAATTAACGTGAGAAATTCCATCTAATTTTAAAGATCGAACGGGCTCGGTCCATTTAACTGGAAAAATTCCATCTAAATCTGGCTAGATTTGAATATGGCAGCTCCATATTTGTGAGAAGAAGCATACCGAGCAGCGCGCGCATTCTATTGAGAAGAAGTATATAGCAGTGCAGCTCCTATTTTGTGAGAAAGAGCAGCGCTGCTCTTTCCCCATACCTCAGCGCTCCGCCGTCACCGCGAAATAAACAGGGAGCAGCCCGAGCGTCATCGAATCGGCGAAGGTATGCAGCCGTGCGGCCTGAAAGCCTTGCGCTTCCAGCAGCTTCATCAGCTTCTTTTTCCTGAAAAAGTTCGCTTGCGAGCGAAGAAACGAAGGGTCGGCGGTTGGCGGACGGAGCAGCTTATTCCTGACAAACTGGAGCGCTTTTTTGCTGAAAATCCCTTTTCTAGCAAAAAGGTAATTTCCTATGTAGCCTGAGCCATGAACGAGCAAAAATACCTTCCCTCCTGGGGAAAGCACCCGGTACATTTCTGCTAAAGCTTGTTCCGTATTCAAATATTGCAGCGCCGCTCTGCATACAACAAAATCAACGGAAGCATCCGCGAGCGGAATCCGGTGCGCATCCGCTGTCTTCACTACAACCGTGCTGCTTCGATTGTTCTGTTCTAGCAGCAGCTCATCGAAATCATCCGCGAGCGGAATCCGATGTGCATCCGCTGTCTTCACAACAACCCTGCTACTACGATTGCTTCGTTCCAGTAGGAGCGCTTCCAGCAGCTCGATCTGATTGGCGTTGGTATCGAAGCCATAGATTATCTCCGGCTTGCTGCCGAGCAAGGAGAATACCGTTGCTCCCGCACCGCAGCATAGATCCAGAATCTTTTTGCGGCCGCCGGCCTCTTTTTGCAGAAGAAGATCGAAGGAGTCCGGCTCATACCTCTGCCTATGATGCTCGTAGCAGGCATACCCGAACTCTTTATCCAAAAGCTTTAAATCGCTGGACAGCACGCCTTTGGAAATCAACGCTGCCTTGACTGCTTCTGGCGGTTGATTCCTATTCCTATTCCTATTCCTATCCCTATTCCTATCCCTTCTGTTCAAGCCATTTTCTCTGCCAAAATAATACGCGGCGCCAGCCAGCAAATCCCGGTCAAGAATAATTTCTGATTTTACGCTCATTCTGCGCCTTCCCCCCGATCTGAGGGCAATACCTGCTGATCGACATGCAGCTATAATCGGCCAAAAGCGCTTTCAACTTGTCATACGCAGCATCTAAACCAGAATATCTTCTAATACTATTCAGCTTCGATGTGTTGAAAATACGAGGCTGATGAGGATCCAAATCATAGGGATGGATATAAAAAACGAACGAGCCCCGTTTTCTTAAGATGCTTCTTGCCCCCAAGCTGAAAAGTCGATAAGGATAAATGCGAAAATAACCTCCGCCGCCCCAAGGAACATTGACCCCGCTTACGCGATATACCGGCAGAGGAACCTCCCATAGGCCGTCCCTTATTTTGAAAGGAATCGCGTCAGACGCCGGTAAATCAAACTTGGCGTACAGCTTGTTGAAGGTATTCGGAATGAGGCTGGAATCATAAGTAAAACCTTCTTCTATTAAAAGATCGAGCCCCCAATCCGTCATGGAAAAACACGGGGCGCGATAACCATATACTTCGGAGCCTAATATATTTTCTAAAATGTCCTTGGACATTCGGATATCTTGCTTGAACTCTTGAGGGGACTGCTGATAGACCAAGCGATGGGAATAGCCGTGCGATGCGATTTCATGGCCTCTGCGGTGTATTTCTTTAATTAAATCGGGCCGTCTCTCCGCAATCCAGCCTAGCGCAAAAAAAGTGCCCGTCGCCGCATTTTCGTCCAATAAATCCAGGATTTGATGGACCGGCTTCTCCAGCCTTATTTCATGTCCCTCCCATTCCGAGAGCGACAAATCGGGGCTGCAAAACCAATCCTCCACATCGACCGTAAAAGCCATTCTCATGCCCATCCCCCCCTTCATCCCCTATTATTCCTCATACGTCGAACGATGGCAACATTTGTATTCGCAGGTATGATAATGGATAGGAGGGGTGCAATTTGCTAGTCTAATCTTTGTTAAAGTGCTGGATGACTACATTTTCAAAAAGCGCGGTGCCGCCTTCCGAAAAAAGGCTAATCGCTTTATCGTCCATTTCCGGGAAAACCACATTGGAAAAAGCGACTTGGCCGTCATCGATAAACACTTCGATGCTTGTTTTATCTATCAGAATCTTTAAGTGAACCTTTTTCTTCTTCACATCAAATGGCGCTTTGCTTTCGAGATATCTTCTACTCGTGTCGGGCTGCCCTGTAAAAGCTCGATTGACGTATGCGTATTGGCCATCTACAAAAATACCGACATCGACATGACGGGTTTTATCTGCAGATTCACGAAGCCTTAATCCGATATTTTTGCTCTCTGTCCAAGACATATCGGCGTCAAGCTGGTACGTATCGCCTGTTACCGGAAGCGTTGAAGAGCCATTCACTTTGATTTGTTGAAAGGTATCCGCCTTGCTTGTCCATTGGTTCAATGCTTCAATGGGCTGCGAAACCAGATGATACGTACCATTCCCTGCATGTTGTAATTGAATCTGACGCACAATGGAGTCCATTCCGTTAAAGCCTTCCTTCAGTGTTGGCGTATTGTGCGGGTAATCCCAATTGTTCATCCAGGCCAAAGCATAACGAAAATTGTATTTTTCTCTATCCTTACCGTCTTCGAACGTTACGGCGCCATACCAATCGAAGCCATAATCCAACCACTGCGGTTCCTTGTGATCCGGGGCGAACTCCTTACCGTTAAAGCTGCCCGTCCAGTAAGCGTAGGTGTTTGGTTTTCCAATCGATTTACCATTTGCGCTGGCGCCTAGAATCCATTTCAAACTGCCGTCATCCGCCCGCATCATATAAAGATCGGGGCATTCCACAATGCCGATATTTTCCGTGAAGAAACCGCTCGTATAGCGCCAATCTTTTAGATTGTCGGACTCGTAAAATCCTATTTTCGTTCCTTCCGCCATGGCCATCACCCATTTATGCGCTTGGTCATCCCAGATCACTTTCGGATCTCGAAAATTGGCCGTGCCCGGATTTGGCATAACCGGATCGTCGCTGTAGGACTTAAACGTTTCGCCTTTGTCCGTACTGTACCACATATATTGCTCCTGCTTCCCGCCTTCCGCAGAGGGCTGGGTTACAATCGCCACAAGTGCCCCTTTTCCGAAACCAGCCGTATTTCTATCATCCACAACGACGGATCCCGACCATGGATCGCCGTTTTTGTTCGTATATTTAGGAATGGCCACTCCTTCATCCTGCCAATGCACCAAATCCGTTGAGGTGGCATGCCGCCATTCCGTGCCGTTTCCATCTGGATAATCACGATTATAAAGATAATAGTAATGATATTTCCCATCCAAAAAAATCGGTTTCTGCGGGTCGTTTTTCCACTTGTCGGGTACGGTGAAATGATAGGCAGCCCGATAGGACGGCTTAGGAATCGAATCGATCGTCGGTTCAACCATCTTGTTCTTTCCTAAGTCATATACCGCTGAGACTATCATGATCAAACAGCTCATACCTATGATGAATGCAACAACGATTCCAATTGCTACTGTCTTATTTTTGTTCAAGTGGATACCTCCTCTTTAAGCTGCTAATCCCTATTTCAATAAAAAAAAAAAGAAAATGCCAATTTTAAATTGGCATTTTCTATCTTTGTTAGTTAAGAGACAGGTTATTTGTTAATCGTTAATTGACCTTGTTCAAGGATGCTATTTTTCACAACCGAGGTCTTAGAGCCTTTAATGTTCATCAAGAAGCTTGGGGCAAAAGTAGAATGATGATCTTCAAAGTAACCTCTATTCGTCATGTAGCTTGTGATGACCACATTATTGCCTTCGACTTGCGGAATCGCAAAGTGAGCATAAGACCAAGTAACATCATAAGGATTAAGATCTTGATGAAGGACAAGTCCAGTGTCATTCAACGGCTTGTACGGTCCGTCCAAATCATTCGAAACGTAACCCAGCATGTAAATGTCTTCTTTATCGATGCCATCAATGAACATTTTCGATCCTCTTGAGCTTGTGAACAAATACCATTTGCCATTGAGCTCAAATACGTTAGCGCGTTCAATCTCATCGGTTACGGTATTGGATGCGATCAGCGGCTTCATTTCTTTTTTGAACGTGTAATCATCATTTAATTCAATGATACCGAGTGCGCCATTCGCAACTTCCATATACGATTTGTTCGGGCTTTGCAGCAGCTTGTTTTTCTCCGCTTGGAAGAACGCCGTGTTTCCGCCATAGTATGCTTTATTAAAGAAGGATTCTTCTCCTTGGTAACCCGTTTCCGAGCCGGTGTTCGCTTCAAAAATAAGGTATTTACGGCCATTCTCCTCCACATAGTGAGGATCTCTTAGGGTATGATTATCGTTGTAATCGCCCTTGCTGAAACCAGTGGTATCAACGGTTTGATAAAGCTTGCCTTCGTTGCCGTCATAGATCGATTTGAAATCTTCCACGCCATCGACGTTCAGCGTATCGCCATTTGGCTGAGACACATTGATTTGAGCCGTAGTTAGGGTTTGCTTCCCGTAAAAGCCGCGAGCCGGATCCCAAGGGTGACGGTTCGTATAGAACAAGCGGACTTTGCCATCGGAAGTCATCGTTGCGGAACCCGACCATTCTTCGGCTTGATTGTTTAGAACCGCATCATTCGGTACGAGCTTGTCGCTATCTTTAAATACCCGGCCGGCATTCTTCCAGCTGCTCAGAGATGTATCTCCTGCTTTTTTATAGAACAAATAAATAAACGTGTCCGATCCTCTTTTGGGGTCTCCCGCCAAACCAAACACGATTTGGTAGCCGTTATAGTTTGCCACGGTTCCATCGGCATTTTGCAGCGGCCAAGTATCCCAAACATCCATTTCGATTTTGTTGCCATTCTCATCGTACTTGACAGCGGAAGGAATGTTCTTGATGGTGGAAGCATCGAACGCAGGCACTTTGAATTGTTCATTGTTCTGCTGTTCCGGCAATTTCAACATGTCAGCGCGTGTGATATGGGAAAAACCATAGCTATCATTAAAATCGCTGCTGTTTTTCTCATTGGCGAATGCCTGCGTTCCGCCCCCTGCAAGTAATACGGCTGTAAAGGTTACTGCTGTTGCTTGTTTTATCATTCTTTTGAAATTCATAATCTGACTCCTTCTATGGTTTGTATTTGGTTTTCTCAAAATCAGATGTACATCTCTGATAGTGGTCTACCTCTCTCCCCCCTTGTTCTGTGCTACCCTTATTTTAATCAAGACGCATCGCTGCGGACATGTTGTACATTGATGGATCTACGGGCTTATATTGATCCATCTACGGTTGCTCCGACTGTTCCCATAACTTCTGGAGCTCCTGCAGCAGCTGTTCGCGGCTAAACTGGTTGCCTACATAAGCCTGCATGGTATAGCCAAACTCCTCTCTCACCCGCGGAGGGAACTTGAACCAATTCCAGGACAACGTTTTATTCTCATCGCTGTAGCGAATAATATCGTTCACGAGCGCTCCCGAACGGTCTGTTTCGATAGGTTTAAAAGCGGAAATAAACTGGAATTGCTCCTTCATAAACGTTTTACCTTTGTCCGAAGAAACCATCCAGTTTAAAAATTTCTTTGCTTCCTTCTTTTTCTCCGGCGAAGATGCTTTATTTACGGCCCAGTTGTTGGATACGCCTATCGGCAAGGCATCGTTTCCGGCTTCATCATTAATCGCCATGGGTAAAAAACCGATGTTCATATCCGGCGTGATTTGATCAATCTTGGATTGTACCCAGTTTCCTTGCTTCAGGATCGCCGCTTTCCCTGTGGCAAACAGCTCCACTTCCGTATTATAGTCTGTCGTCAGATAATCTTTATTGCCGTATTGAACCGTCAAATCCAGCATCCGAATAAGGTCTTCGAACTTTTGGTTGCCTACGAAGGTTTCCGTCCCTTCGTTTAAGCCTTGTATAAAAGCGTCCGGGTCCTCCTGCTGGGCGAAAGCAATATTGAGCAGCAGGACGAAAAACCAGCTATCCGAATAGCCGACTGCAAATGGGGTAGTTCCTGCGGCATGCAGCTTCTCTGCCGCTGTCTTTAATCCGGTAAACGTTTTTGGCGGCGTATCGATTCCAGCCTTAGCGAATAAATCCTTATTATAAATAAAGCCATAACCTTCAAAATTGATAGGCATCCCGTATACTTTCCCATCCAGCTTCATTGGCTCAAGCGCCGCATCATAGACATCCTTCACCCAAGGTTGATCAGACAGATCCTCGAGGTACCTTTTCCACATGACCGCTTCTTCATAGCCGCCGTTTGGGAAAATATCTGGGCCTTTGTTTGCCGCAAATCTCGCTTTCAATTCGACCAGGTAATTTGCGCCGCCGCCAAAGGTCAGCACATTCAGTTTGACGTTCGGGTTTTCTTTCTCATATTCCCTTGCCATTTGCTCGAACTGCGTGGAGATTTCTACCTTCGGATTCAGCACCTCCAACGTGATGGTCTGATCCTCAGGCTCAGTATCCTTTTCCAGGGGCAACGGATTATTCTCTCCGCAAGCAGCAAGCGATAAAGTCAGCAGCACCGCTAACATCCATTGGAAAACCTTGATTTTCATGATCTCCCCCCTTTTCTCTGAACAACCTTAATGAAGCTGCTCCGCATTCGTTATTCGCTGATTGTCTCCATCATTCCGATATTCAAGCGGCGTCATGCCGACGTTTTTCTTAAACAGCCTCGAGAAGTAGTTCTCATCCTGGTACCCAAGCTTTAGCGCAATCGAATACATCTTCTCATCCGTTTCGCTTAACCACTGTTTGGCCTGATTAATTCGCAATTGCATGACGTAGCTGGACAGAGTCATCCCCATTTCTTGCTTAAAGCGTCTTGAGATATGCTCACGGCTTAAGAAAAATCGGGAAGACAGCTTGTCCAAGCTCAGCTCTTCCATATAATGCTCCTCTACAAACGCGACAATGTCATGCATGCGCCTCGCATCATCCAAATCCGCCAAACGATGGATCGCTCTGAACTTTTGTTCGGCCATTGCCTTCTGTGCAGCTTGAAAAGCTTGAGGAAGCTCTTCCAACGATTCGATTGGCGTACCGCTAACCAGACGAACGGGAATATCAAAATGCTGGGTCATCCAATCCTCTACCTTGAAGAGCTGGCCGTGAACAGACAGAATCACGCCGACATTAGGGTCGTTCTGCAAGGCATAGACATTTCCCCACTCCCGGGCAACCAGTTCATTGGACAAAAGCTGAAGATAGGGACCCGCGTGGTGGGTTTGGTAAAAATACATCATCGTAACCTCGTACGCATCCGCTTGCGGCAGAGATAAGGCAATTTCTTCGGATTCAAAAAGCTCACCTTTGCATGCAGAGGTAATCTCTCGGTTTAACCGAAACTGCTTGACCTCTTCATAGAAACCCGATTCCGAATGACGGCGTTCTTCCTCGCCTTTTTCCCAGGCTTGTATCGCTCCCGCCAAGGTTTCATTCAGTGCATCTTCTTCGATCGGCTTCATCAAATAATCAAAGCAGCCGTGCTTGAACGCTTTGCGCATGAACATATAGTCGTCAAACCCAGAAATCATAATGACTTTTCCCGGGTAGGCGATCGCATCCAACCATTCGATCAGCTCAATCCCGCTATTTTTGGGCATTTTCACGTCTGTCATGATGATTTCCGGACATTCCCGTTCAATCAGCGCTTTAGCTTCTACACCGTTTTTGGCTTCCAAAATATCGGTAATCCCGTGTTTTTCCCACTGACCCAAAAAACGAATCATTTTTCGAACATTGGACTCATCATCCACAATAAGAGCTTTCATCACGTCAGTCCTCCTTAAAGTAGAGTGGGATCACCAGCCTCACCGAGAAACCTTGTCCCTGCAGCGTATCCAGTTCTATTCCGGCTGTGCGATCATAATGAAGAACCAAGCGATCATGTATGTTCTTCAGCCCGATATGCTCTAGTGAATAGCTTCCTTCGTTCACCGGCGCATAAATTTGGTTTTTTAATGCCGTCAACTCATCATCCGTCATGCTGGTTCCGTTATTTTCGACGACTAGATTCATATCATCACCTCGTATTTCACCGAAAATTCGCAAGAAGGCTTGCTCGCAGCCCTCGTCATAACAGTGTTTAAAAAAGTTTTCAACGAGCGGCTGCAAAATCATACTCGGAACCGGAACCGCAAGAATGGCCTTCGGCAAATCGATGGAATAACTGAAATCGGTTTGAAAACGTTCCTCTTGCAGGTTCAAATACGCTTTGACATAATCCGCTTCACTCCGAACCGTCGCCTGTTGATCCACGCGAATGGAGTACCGCATCATTTTGGATAAGGAGGTAATCAGTTTATATACTTTTGGAGATTCTGAGAATAGGGCCACCGCCGCAATCGATTGCAGGGAGTTGAATAGAAAATGCGGATTGATCTGGGACTTTAGCGCCCTGTGCTGGTTCTTCCTGTTCTCGATCTCCAGCTTGTACTCCCGGTCGATGTGACGGTTGATCCGGTTCATCATTTCCTTGATATGCCTCTCCAGGCTGCCGATTTCGTCCTCCCTCTGATCGTCAAACGGGGCATGCATATTCCCGCCTTCAATGCTCAGCACTTTTCGGCTTAGCAGCTTGATGGGGCGCGTAATTTTGTATGAAATAATAGCGATCATTAACAAACCAAGGACGACGACAATGACACCAACGATGATGTTCGTGTAGGCGGTTTTTCTTACATTTTCAAATAAAGACTGGCTTGAGGTGATCTTCACAAAATGCCAATCCTTTATCGGTTCATCCAGCGTTCTGGAAAAGACAATATCACCGTCTGAAGAATGTGCGCCTTCGGCTTCCGCCGACGAATCGATTCTCTTTTGTAATTCGGCCGGAACGGCCTTGCCGATCAGCGCTTCCTCGCTTGCATAGATGACTTGCCCATTCGCATCGGAAAGCCATACGGTTTCTGTATTTTTTTGCAGAAAAGGATTCGCTAAACGAGTGATTTTGCTCAAATCAATGTCGATCGTAATGACACCAAGAAATTCATTCGACAGTGTATCCATGATTTTGTGATGAATCGTCAATACAACCGTTTTATCCGATTGGGGCAAGCTCGATGTATTGTTATAATTCTCGATCCGATGAGGCGGTTCGATCAGATAGTTCTGGTCCGCGTTTACGAGCTTCTGCATCGAAGCTTGCTTCATAAAATCCGGCTTACGCTTCCGGGAGCTTAACAACGTATTGTATACGGTAAACGAGCTGTTGCCTTCGTCGATATAGAACCGGACCTGCCGAATCTCGCTCCGCATCAGATAAAAGGTGGTCGTGCCTTTATAAATTTCAAGCTGGTTGAAATAGTGGGACCGGTCAAAGCCCTGTTCAAAAACCCGGAACAAGTCCGGATTTCGGTATAAGATATACGGAAGATTAACGATGTCATCCAAATATTGCTCCAGTTCTTCCGACGCCTGCTGCATTTGTTCGCTGCTGTTCTCAAGCTCATGCCGTTCCACATTCTCTTTCGTCTGCCAATAGATCAACAGCACGGATAGAAAATACGGAAGGATGATAAAAAGAAGCAGCATGATTAATAAGCGGGTTTGAATGCTTTTCACAAACATGCTCCTTTGCTTCATGATAGCTTAGCTATCATTATAACTTTCTCTTATGGTGAATGGTTTCGCCAATAGCTGGTAAACACTATTCGCAATAGCCATACAAAATGAAGGGGCTGTCCCCTAAGTAGATGATTCTACTTAAAAGGCAGCCCCTAAATGTACATAAACGTTATTCGTTTATACGGTTAAGCAAATTCAAAATCATCTGTGCGCTTTCCGCTCTCGAGCCCTTAGCGACTGGAGCAAATAGCTCATTCGTGCGACCATTCATGAGTCCAAGCTCAGCTGCCGCAGCAATTGCCGTTCTTGCCCATTCCGGAGCAGCGGACGTGTCCGTAAATTGCCCATTGCTTACCGCCGACTCCGAATGCTGCTTTACCGCGTAGTCATAGGCTCTCACGATCATGGCCGCCATTTCCTGACGGGTAATCGAAGCGTTAGGCGCAAAGGCATTTGCACTTACTCCGTTTACGATTCCCGCCTGCTGTGCAAGAGCGACTTCATTTGCATACCACTTCGCAGCGGGCACATCCGTAAACATCGGTGAGGCTTGACCCGTAATCCCAAGCGCTCGTACAAGCATAGCTGCAAACTCTGCGCGTGTGATGGCTTGGCTTGGATTAAATTGCTCCGCGGATACGCCTTGAACCAGTTGCTTGGCCGCCAGCTCTTTCACGGCTTTGGCTGCCCAATGGCTTTGCGGCAGGTCGATGAACGACTTATCGTATTCCAATACCGCATACTTGCTAAAATGATGGATGGCAGCCGTCAGCCTTCCATTTACCAGCTTGCCTCCAATATATTGCAGCTTCCCATCATCAGCAATATAGTAAATGCCGAGCAAGCTTGCATCCGCTTGCGGATCTACCGCAAAGGAGATGGAGAGCGGCTGCTCAAACTTACTTAACGTAACTGTTTCGCCCGCTTCCGTCGTCATCGTCAAGCTGAAATCGAGAAGCTCGGCACCAGCCAATTGCAATTGTGCGCCAGCTTGGCTGCCCGCATTGGCGAGTAGAGCGTCTGCTTCACTCTTCGATGCTGCTTTGGCCGTCAACGAGATCGTGCTTTTGCTTACTTGATCTGCTGGAAGCAGCTTCATTAAATCTTCCAGCACCTGCGCCGGGATGCTGATCGCGAGGTTCAAAGCATCCACTTTAAACGGAGCGCCAGCGAGCAACTGAGCCGCATTACCTGGTAACACCAGCTCATTAAGCTGGCCGTTTGTTTCAATAACAACCTCGCCGTTCGCATTTTTATCCGTTAGCTGTTTATCAGTTATGTTGACCATGCCGGGCACCTCAGGTGACGGTGTCACGGTTGGTGTCGGCACCGGCGTAGGCACTGGCGTCGGTGTCGGTGTCGGTGTCGGCGTTGCCGGCAGCGTCACGTTAATGACGAACTCCGTCATTTTTCCGCCATAGCTTGCCGTTATCGTCGCGGTGCCCGCTTGTAATGCCTTAACGGTGCTGCCATCTACAATCTCCATCGTATTAAGGCTGCTGCTCGTAAGTTCAGCTTCCCCGGTTACCTCTTTTGAGCTGCCGTCGCTATATACCGCGGTTAGCTTTGCTGCAGCCGACTGACCTGGATTCATTTGCGCAGTCAGACCGCTTAGCTCCAGCTTGCTTAACGTGATTTCCGGCTCATTGGCCGTAACCGTCACTTCGTATTTTGCGCTGAAGCCTTTGTAAGCCACGGCTATTTCCGCCGTACCTTCCTTCTTCGCGCTAACCAGACCCGCTTCGTTAATGGCTGCGACTTCCTCATTCGAACTGGCAAAAGCAAGACCGGTCACAATCACCTCTTTCCTGCCTGAGCCATACACGGCTTCCGCTACCGTCTGGTCCGCCGCGCCGACCTGAAGCGTCGTTTTCCCTTGCAGCGTTACGCCCTGCAGCGCATCCGTTACTGTAATGACACTCTCTGCAAAAATAGCCGGGTAACCGTTAACCGACGCTCTTACCGTTGCTTGTCCCGGCGTCACTGCCGTTACTACGCCTTCTGCATTTACCGTAACCGCGCCTTCAGGCGCCGATTGAACGACGGACCAAACCAGCTCTTTCGCTGTCGCGTGATCCGGCAGCACTGCAGCGTTCAGCGTAATCGACTCGCCCGCTTCTAGCTCTGTGGATGTTTGATCCAGCGTAACCGTCTCCGGCTCCACCTTCGCGATCGCAAACCGGTCAATCTCCCGGCCGTCCACCGTTCTGCCTACGACAACAATCTCTTCTTTGGTGATCTCAACTGCGGTAAAAATTTGAGCATCCTCGTCAAAAATCTTCTCCTGCCAATAATGCTCTGTTAGTGCATAAAACTTCGGACCCGACGAGCCGCCGATCACATATCTCGTGCCTTGTCCTTCGGCAGCTTTTTCTCCGCCCTTCATCGGGTACGAGCGCATATAAATATGGTCGTGTCCGTTCATGACGAGATCTACGCCATGCTTATCGATGACTGGCACCCAAGTCGACTGAACCTTTTCATTTGCATAAATACTGCCATAAGGTCCTTGGTGAAAGAAGATGACCTTCCACATTTTATCCGATTTGGCTAGATCCGCGTCCAGCCACTGCGCCTGCTCATCGAAGATTTGGCTGGACATTTCCGTGTTCAGCACGACAAAATGCGTATCCTTCACGTCAAAGGAATAGTTCGAGCCTTTGACACTTGCCGCGCCATTTTGCGGATTATGGAACTGAGCCAGGTAATCGCCTGCCCCATTCGTTCCCATCACTTCATGGTTCCCGATGATCGGAACAAGCGTCGTATTCATCAGCTTCTCCTGCGCGGCTTCAAACCACCAGTCCCATTGCTCCTGCTCATAGCCTTTATCGACGATGTCCCCCGCATGTACGAGCATTTCCGCATCCGGCATATAGGCCGAAGCTTTCTCAAGCGTATTGCCCCAAAGCGCGAAGCCCGCCTTCGAGTCCGCCTGCGAATCGCCAATGAACAGGAACTTCATCGTATCGCCTGCCGCTGCGCTTGTTCGGAAGGTTCCTTGGCTGCTTACATTGGTCTTGCCATCGCCAACACGGTACACATAAACCGTATCCGGCGTCAGCTGAGCGGCTTCCGCTTTATGAACACGCATCGTTCCGTCATTGTTCGTGTTATAAATCGAGCTTGTACCTGTGATTTCAGTAACATTATTATCCTCAAAGCTTGTGAATTCCGACTGCTTCACCAGCTCAACAACCGTATCCGCCGTCAGCGGGTCCGTCTGCCAAGTAAATTGGCGCGAGGTGCTTGGATCAGCTCCCATCGTCACATTCATGTTGCGCGGCGCGGCGGTTCCCGCATACGGCGCAACCTTGAACGTCATGACCGGGCTGTACGCGCTGCCTTTTACCGCCTGCACGGTATACGTACCTGCCGCTTGAGTCGCTGCTGTCGTCGTCAGCATACCATCAGCGCTTGAGCTCGCATCGGCCACCTCGACTTGATTGATCAGCAGCTTCGCGCCTTCGACAGCCGCTTCACCCTGCAGCTCTGCTACTTTGAAGGATGCGGCATAGCCCATTCCGATCGCAAAATGATCCCAGCTCAGCTTCAGCTGTGTCTTAACCGTCGCTTGCGCCGCAGCGCCGACGAAGCTGATCGGAGTGCCCGAGCCTTCCGTCGAAACGACTGCGCCTGACGTATTTTCAATGACTAGCAGCTTCGTCACTTCAACTGCCGCCTGCTCGAGCGTCAGCGGCCCGATATAATCATTTCGAACCGTATATTGAATTTGCCCGATAAGATCGGTATCACTAAGATTAGCTTCATTAATATTCAACAGATTTAAACGTACAAGGCCTTGCGCCGCATCGATCACCGGCTCCAGCTGACCCTCCTGCACCTTGCTGCCGCGGGTGACTTGGAGATTTTTAACCGCTGCGGGATCAAACTTGAAGGCAATATGGCCTTCCTTCAGCTTGCTAGCTTTCTCCGCATGAATATTTAACGTATACGTATGGCCTGCGTACACCTCGCTAGGCGTATCGTATACATAATATGGCGATCCCAGATTGACCATAAAATACCATTCTTTAATCGTTTGATTGCCCGCCATGTCGCGGATGGCCATCTTCACCTTGTGACGCCCTTCCGCAAGCGGAATGGTCGGTTTATACGTAATGAGGCCTGCCGGCGGATGGAAGCCGTGTCCTACGAGCTGGTCATCCACATAGACGCGTGTTTTGGCAGGATCAATTAAAGTCGTGCCGGGATGCTGTACCGGATCATAGCCTGCATCCTCGCCGTGAACCGAAATCGTTGGCGTAGCTGTTTTGATAACGGCATTCTCTAACGGGTAAATATCTTTGAACACCGGAGGCGCCGTATCCTCCTCGAGCGGTCCGTAGAGGGCACGTATATCATCGATATAGAGTGCGCCGTCCGTCTTCTTGACGTTGCTCGTCTCCATGTAACGGACAGGCATGTCCATCGTGAGCGGCGTTGCTTTCCCTTTCGGCACGGCCACCTCTACGTATTTCCACCCCGTCCAATTCACGCCGCTGATATTATCCGTAAAATCTACCGGAATGGCCGCGTTGTTGCCGTCCCGCAGCTGGGCGCGCAGCCAGTGCTTCTTCCCGTCCCCATAAACCCACATGCTGAGCTTCTCCGGATAACCGGGAATTTGAATACGGTTTTGCACAGAGGAGGCTGCCAAGTAAGCGCCCGAGGTTCCCGTTTTGCCGATAAAATCATACTCCAGCTTCAACGCCTTATTCCCGCTCCGCACAAAGTCCTGATCCGTCACTTCGACGATTCTCGAGTAGTTGGCGGCAGCGCTGGATGCGATATATTTGCCTAATCCGGACTCAAAATCCTCCAACATCACAGGCGGCAGACCGACATTCACCTCGAACGAGGTTTCCACATCGCCGTATTTCGCAAAGATTTTGCCATGCTGCCCGTTCTCCGTTGTCGCTTGGAACACACCATTCTCATCCACCGTTCCGATATTGCCTTCCACGCGCCATTCAAAATTGCGATTATTCGCCTGCACCGTTTGACCATTCCGCAAAGCCTTCACGGACAAGGTCGCCGTCGCTCCTGAAGTGTAGGTTTTAATAACATCCGGGAATTGAAGCGCCGTAAGCTGATCGACAACCTCAATTTCTCCCTTTCCTTGCACAGCACCAGTCGTCGCCGTAACGAAGCCTGTTGCAGCAGCCATACCTGCCGTAAATACGCCGCTTGCATCCACCGTTCCGAGCGCTGGATCTACCTGCCATGCGAGCGTATCCGAGTAAGCCGCCGGGTGTCCATTAGCATCGATTCCTGATGCTTTAAAAGTGTACGATGCGCCTTTCAAAATACGCTCCGCGTTCGGCTGAACCGCTAGCTTTGAAGCGGCGGTAAGCTCCGGGGCCGTGTTTACGAGCAATAAGCCATTGCCTGTCTTCCGCTCGCCGCCATCGGAGCCTTGGTTCAGCATCTGAACCTTGTTCGTTCCCGGCAGCTTCGCGACGAACGTAGACGATCCGCCGCCGTCGAGATTCATGCCGTTAACGACGCCCATGTCCTTTAACATTTTCGCAAGCTCATCGGTTTCAACGCCTTCGCTAAAGCCCGGCGCTCTGCCGTCGATCTCGAAGAGGACAATGCTTCCATCGGCCTTCGTCCCGATCGCGGTACGCGGATGCACACCCTCCGGTCCAACATTCAGCTGCGGAATGCCGTCCTTCACGAGAGGGCCTTGGCCTCCGATAGCTACCGTTACCTCACCCCACTCCCCATCAAGAGCAAAGCTGGCCGTCAGCTCATCGCCAACCTGAAGGCCTGCCACGACTGCACGTGAAGTGCCGGAGGCGGATAAAACAACCTGGCCTTGAGCAAGCGCCGTATCTCCCTGATCCTTGCGGAGCTCGGCAACCTTCAGCTTCATTGTCTGCCCGCTTTTCACGTCTCCTTCAATGATATCCAGCACGACTTCATCGCCCAGGTTCGTCGACTTCGTCGAGATATTGTAATCCGCTGTGTAGAGAACCAGATGGTTCGTATCCCGGTAACGGTTAATGCTCGTCAGATTGGTGGTCACCCCGCCGATCGTGACCGTCTTCGTCAGCTTTGGCGCGCCATAAATCGAAGAGCCATCCGCTTTCAGGCCAAAAGCATACGAGGAAATGGCGCTGTTCAGAATACGCCCCTCATCCATAAACAAGCCATTCGGCACGCCCGTTGCGAAGCCGCTGATTTCATAGAAATCGCCATTAATTCCAGCAATGACACGGCTGCCCGGCGCATCCGCATGAGCCGCCATTTCGGTTACGCCCTTCATGCCGTACACTTTCCCGTCCTTGGTGCCCGCACGCAGCTCCAGATTCGGATTTTTCGGATCAAAGGCTACCGCATGTATCTTCTGCAAGCCTCGCTCATTCTCCATATCCATCCACGTATACACCGCACCCGGTGCGAGCTCCGTCTGGCGAATGTCGATGACCTTGCCGTATTCCGTAGCTGGAAGCTCAGTAATAGCGGCATTAACGATGAATGCCGGCTGGAGTAACGAGATTAATAGAGCAAAGATGATGAATGCATGCGTTTTTCGTAGATACCTATTCACAATTCAATTCCTCCTAGTGAAATTTCGCTGCCCTGTTACGTGACAACATACTAGAAGTAAGCTTAATAATAGAGTATGAGGGGGGTGTTAGTGGGGGGTTAAGAGATTGTGAAGGGCCGTAACTTCACGATTTCTTTACGTAAATGTGCAACAGAGATAATATTCATGCACTACTGTGAGGATATCATCCCGGAAGAGGAGTGATTCAATGCGAATTGCCGTGTTTTCAGACACTTATGTCCCGCAGATCAATGGCGTTGCTCTTACTTTGAAGCGATGGACCGATTATTTGTCCGACCATGGTGTTGAATGCATGCTGTTTGTGCCTACCGAACCGGATCCATCCTATGAAGAAGAGGTGTGCAGACTCGCCAGTATTCCTCTCCTGCTCTATCCGGAACATCGGTTTGCTATTCCAAATTTGCTGCGTATTCGCCAGCAGCTTTCCCGGTTCAAGCCTGATCTTGTCCATATCGCCACCCCCTTCAATGTCGGACTCGCCGGTCTGACTGCCGCTCAGAAACTGCACATTCCTGTAGTCGCCTCTTACCATACCCACTTCGACCATTATCTGGACTCCTATCGCTTTCCGTTCGCCCGGGCGTGTTATTGGCCGTATATCAAATGGTTCCACCGTTCCTGCAGCGCTATATTCGCGCCTTCGCTGGAGACGATCAACCGACTGGAAGACAAAGGGCTGCGCAATCTTGCTTTGTGGACCCGGGGGGTTGACTGCGATCTGTTCACGCCCGAGAAACGATCGGGCCGTATTCGCGAGCTTTACGGGATTAAGGAGCGGTATTTGCTCCTGTTTGTCGGCCGTCTGGCGCCGGAGAAGGATTTGGATATCCTGCTTCAACTGATGCATCGGCTGCCTGAAGAGATACGCGGGCAGGTCCACTGGCTCATTGTCGGCGACGGCCCCATGATGGAGCAGGCCAAGCAGGAAGCTCCTCCGAATGCAACGTTCGCCGGCTATCAAAGCGGAGATGCGTTAGCGGAATTTTACGCCTCCTCGGATCTGTTCGTGTTCCCTTCTTCGACCGAAACATTCGGTAACGTCGTGTTGGAGGCAGCGGCGTCCGGGCTTCCCTCTATTGTCGCCGATAGCGGAGGCGTGACCGAGATTGTTCAGCACGGGAAGACAGGGATGCATGTACAGGCGAGAAATACGGAGAGCTTTGTCACGGCCTTGACCGATTGGATGGACCATCCGGACAAATGGCAGGAGTTCGGGGTAAAGGCCAGAGCTTACGCGCTCACGCGCACATGGGACCTCGCGATGGAGTCGATTTACACACGCTGCCTGCAGATCGCAGAAACGGAGCATAATCAGCTGGCTGCCGCAAGACAGACGATCACAAACATGCTTGAAGAAGGCGAGACTGCTTGAAGATCGAACGGGGTATGTTCACATCTGAGCTTCATTAGGAGGTACAGGGATATGGATACCGGAACACATCTTCTTACTGGCGTCACCTTGGGCGGACTGGCGATTTCGCTTGCCGATCCCGCACTCTTCAGTCATCCGACCGTCGTTTACGGATTATGCGCGGCAACTATCCTTGGGTCGAACGCCCCTGATTTCGATGCCGTCATTCGTATTCGCGGATACAAGTCGTACTTGCGGCATCATCGGGGCTTCAGTCATTCGCTGCTTATGCTTGCGGGGTGGCCCGTTGTCCTCGCCCCTTTGATTGCCCTTGCATTTCATGCCTGGGCCTATCTGATCCCGATCTTTCTATGGACGATGGCTGGGGTCGTGTTTCACGTCTTCCTCGATTTCTTTAATGCATACGGCGTGCAATGCTTTAGACCGGTTTCACGAAAATGGTTCCACGCCAACACCATCCCGATCTTCGATCCGATCCTGTTCGTTCTTCATGCTGCGGGGCTGCTGTTATGGCTGTTCGGCGTCTTCGGGGCAACGGCTATTTTCCCGTTCATCTATGCCTTAACCTTTCTCTTTATCGGATGCCGCATCCTGATCGGCCGTATCATGCTGCATCATGTCCGCAGGCGATACGGAACTGCCGGTTATTCCTTCCTGATTCCGCGCGGACTCCCCCACAAGTGGAAATACGTCCATGAAACCGGGCAGGCCTATATCACCGGCTCAATTCGCGGATGGATGTTCGAGGAAGAAGCCATTTTCGAAAAAGGGGAACAGAACGATGTGATTCAGGCGGCGATGGGCAATGACGGAGTGCGCACGTTTCTCCATTTCACGCATCATGTTCATATTTCCTGCCAGAAGCTTCAGAACGGCTATCGGGTCGAGCTGCGCGACATCCGTTTTCGACATGGCCATAATCTCCCCTTCGGCATGGATGTCACGTTAGACGAACGGCTGCAGGTGACGGGGGACACGATCGGGTGGAGGAAAAAGATTTGGGAGCCTCCTTTTGCTTGATGATTGGGGAGGGTGGGGAAGAGGTATTTAAGAGAGGGCATTCGAAAGCGGATGCCCCTAACCTTAAAGCAGAAGGGAGTCTGAGAATCTTAACGGATTCTCAGACTCCCTTCTGCTTTTTCTTTACTGCTTACCATCGAGCATGACCTTCCAGTCTACGATACTACCGTACTAGTGTTTTCCATTTGTCCACACTTCGTTAAAGACTGATTGAATGCCACGTATTCTAGGTAAGTGAGCAGATTAGTAACTCCACAGTTATTTGGATTTGGATTACGGTTGCCTCCCGTAGGGTTCAACTTATCAAACTCTTACTTCAAGAAACCATATTAGAATGGAACCGAAGGCATAGATTAAGTACTTTTTATGCTAAATGTGATTTGTTCCTGTAACGGTTAATGCTCATCAGATTGGTTGTCCCCCCGCCAAATGTGACCATCTTCGTCAGCGTTGGAGCGCTATAAATCGAAGAATCATCAACTTTCAAGCCAAAAGCATAGGAGGAAATGGCGTTTTTCAGAATGCGCCCCTCATCCATAAACTAATGACTCTAGGAATTGATGGACCGCCTTCTCCAGCCTTAATTAATGGCTCTTCCATTCCGAGTAAGACAAATCCGGGCTGTATAACATGTTCTCCACATCGATCGTAAAAGCCACTCCCCGACTCCAAATTGTCCTTTTTAAAATTAAGAAGCTGATCATAAGATCAGCTTCTTAGGGCAAAACTTCAAGACAACTAACGTATGCATGTTAATTTTAGTAAACAATGCGGGGGGGTATTGTACTATTTGAACTTCTCACAAATACCATTATATATCCTCAACTGGATGGACAATTTCCGCCGTGGCAGCGGATTCTTGATGAAGTCTTTCCAAAGAGATATGAAGCCTCAGAAGATTTTTCTCGATAATATATTCGAATATTTTATCTTTTCGAGACAACGTTACAACTTGTCCGTAGCCATCTATCTCATTTGTTTTATATTCAATTCGCTCAATATATGATGTAAGCTTCCTTTCTTCTAGTAATGACTTTTTCACTTTGAGTGTAATGCTCCCAGATAAATCAGTAACAAAATCGACAACACTAATGGAAATATCATCGCCATCTAAAATATACCTAGAAACTTTTCCGACCTTTAGATCTACTTTACATGGATTCTCACTCACTAATTTAACATAAATTTTGTTTGATGCGAGAAACCCTAGCCCCGTTTTGTTTAATTTGAGAGACAATATTTTTTTCCCTGAAGTAAAATGTAAATGAGCAAGTTCTGGCTTAGTCAGTACAGGCTGCAATGCTTCAATAAAAGGTGCATCATCCTCATAAATACTTCCTAAGATACGAGAAAAATCATCTAAAGAAATACCAACGTCCACAATATCATTCAGTCGTCTTTTTATGTAGAAACTACATTGATATTCCGCACCATGCGCATTTATTGTGCCTTCAGTTTCTTTATAGTCATCCATAAAATTAACGTTAACTGGTAAACCAATTCTTCCCCACCATGACTGTGCTGATTGGAATACGTAAAGAGAATATTGCTGGTCCAGTCGCCTTAGTCTCTTAATCGGAAACTCATATTTGTGTGCTTGAGATGTACTCTCGTTTGTAAATGGCATATATGTTTCATCGATTTGATGCATCGGTCTAGTATTATTTCTTATTAACTTTTCTGCCGTCTCTTGAGTAAACTCACTCATCATTAACTTGTACCCTTCACTCCATAGTACATTATCTGGACAACTAAATGGTGGTGTACCAGCCACCCAATTCAGAACAGCCTTACCGTCTGAATTTAAAGAAGTTAAATCTAAAAATGAAATTGGTATACTAACTGTTTCATCAAGATCAAATGTTATTTTCTCACCCTTCCAATCGTCCAAAGTTATAGCGGACTTTCTTCCCAATTTATCTTTATCTTCAAGTGCAAGCATTGCTACCCGACCAGTTCTTTTTCCGTTATTGCGAACTGCTAAAGTACAAGTTTGAGTCAATAATATTGCTCTTCTTTTTTCATTGTTGTAGTCTATCTCGTAAATATCACCAAAATCTACTGGGAGATATCTCTCGTTTACCTCCTCCCACATTTCTGATAGTAATATTTCACGTAGTACAATATCTTCATGCGTTTCATAATAAGACTCTGTCCACTCATTTATTTCTCGCAGTATACGATCAACTTTATTTCCCGTTTCTTTATGTTGCTCTACCTTCTTAGCTATGTGCCTTGATATCCATTGGATTAGAAAAGTAGGAGCGGAGATTCCCTCTTCTACTACTTTTTCTTTTATCATATCTTGAATAGAGCGTGCGTTTAACAAGTGAAATTTCCCCATGACAGCCTGACTACTTTTATTAAGAATTTCCTCCATGCAATTAAGTAATTCAAAGAATTTTCTACTACCGTACAAGTTTTGAAACACCTTGTATAGTTCACCATAAGTGTCACTTTCTGTTACCATTTTCCCTTTGGAGATGTAGTCATATACAGTATTTTTATAATTTTCAGTTTGCGTACCACGAAGTGCTCTGAAATATTCTGTGCGGCGCTTATAATCAAACATGTCATAACGTTCTGTCTCAATGGAAAAATAATTATTATTACTTATGAAAACAATACATCTTGGGTTTAAGTCAGTTGTCGATTTTTCAGCTAAGATATGTGCAAATTGCTCTGAACTAGTTTGACTGCCCTCGATTTTATAATCGAGAAATAGCAAGGTATTGCTATCTATTATAAGACCAGGTTGAACACACTCAAACAAAAAAATACTTTCCTTTTCAAAGATTTGAGATAAAATTACTAGTAGTTCACTAATTTCCGATTTAATAACGCCTGGAAAATGTTCACTAATTTTTTTAACTAAAAGTGGTGGGAACTGTTCATTTTCTTTCAAGTCATCTATTAAATAGCCCAAAGTCTCGACAAACAATCTGATATTAAAGTCTGGCGTATCAAACTGACCATTAAGAATATCAATGATAGTTTGTTGATCGATGTTTAGTTTATCATCAATAACAACAACTCGGTTTATTCCCATTAGTTCCATTGTTTGCTTTAGTTGTTCAACTTCCATCAAAACCAATCGTCCCCTCTTTACTTGTATCAAGCCTGAATTCCCGAAAAATCAATAATGAACCTATAGTAATTCCCAAACTCGTTTTGGTCTTCTGATAATATGATTTCGGAGTGATGAAAGTTTAGTATTTCGGAGACAATATATAAACCTAATCCCCTTCCTTCTCCATCTAATTTTCTGGTGAAAAAAGGCTCAAATATATATCTAGCATCTCCATGAGTTATTCCCATACCATTATCTGAAAACTCCACAATCCCATTATCTTTAATATGAACATGAACATTCAACTGCTTTTCCGGATGCCTTTTTTTATGCTTTTGTAGCCAGTAATACGAGTTACTTAACAGATTATCAAATACTTGAATCAGCATTCCTTGGTTTGCCTTGAGGAAACATTCGCCCTCACTAGTAACATTTATTTTTATACTATCCTGTTTTTCTAATTCCCATGATAGTGATTTACTTTCACATATATCACTTATTATAGAAACTAAATTCACTTTCGACCTAGTCCTTCTTTTTGCAATGGACTGAAGATCTAATCTAGATACCACTAAATCAAGCGCCCTAGTATTGTGCAATAAATTAGTGAGAAACTCTTTCTCAGAAGGTGTTCTTCTTCTCAAATCTATTAAATAACTATTTATACGTCCAAGATAACTTCGCATTTCATGAGCTGCAGTCTCAGCAGTCATACCGATCCCCGCTAAATCAAAAATTCTCCTTTGCTGTACTTCAACGTCTTTAATTTTATCATCAAGCTCATTTACGGAGTTTTTTAACTCTAAGTACTCTCTTTCGATTACCGTGATATTTTCACTTAAGGCATTTACTGATTGGAAAATCGATGCTTTAGAACCTTTCAATAAATCGTTTAACAATCTCAGTTCATTTTTCATGTGTTCAATTCGACTCGGTAACGGTTTTATTGCCTCATGGATATCTTCCGTTTCCACAGGCCCTTTTTTAACAATCTTTTTCGGATAGTAATCTTCTATTTTATTCTTATAAGTTTTAAGTATGGACAAAAGAGCTATTTTTAAATTTTCATAAGCTTTGTTATGCACTAATCCTTCTCGGTTCGTTTGATCTTTAAGGTTACCATTATCTAGTGAAGAGATATGTATTGTACCCACCGTTTGCAAAGTATTAAACCGTATTCCGCTTGCCCTGAAACCATTACTATCTAATTCAAGCCAATCATTTCCTGGTTCAGCATATGGAAGTACTCGAAAGTTGTCACGGTAAATCATAATACCGCCATTATATTGATCAAGTATTCTTTTCTTTTCTGCATAATCCTCATAACCCTTAATTTTGTCTAGACGAGCTCTGTTACGATTAAAAAAGTAAAATTCAAAAGAAAAAGGCCCAATCTTATCCTCTGGATATTCCAAGCGACCCTCCAATTCCTGTATTACTTTTGGCATCTTACCTACAAATTCTTGTTCGTCTTCTCCTTTGATATAGTAATGTGCAGTTACTTCACTTCCTTCTATATGTCCAATAATTTTATAAGGTGCTTGATCAAGAAATTTACGATCAATTATTTCAGGTGTATAACGGTAAAAATCATTGTCCACCGTATAGATTTCCAATGTAATCTGAAATCCTTTACTTGGTTGAAAAGGATTAATATATTTCATAAAGTTTTTCTTGTAAAAATTCTCAAATCTCTTTTTATTCCATTCTTCCGAATCATAAAAATCTTTAATATCATACAATTTAATTTTAACAAATGATTCTCCGTAGTTTTTAGGAATATTTTTAGAATTAACATTCAGCAAGTGTACTTTAATGTCCTCAAGTTTAACTTTGCTAGAGTAATTGAACTTGTTCCAATCAATCATAAGTAAGCTACCATCATTTTTTGTCTTAGACTTGGTAAATAGAACTAGTTTTTCAGCCAGTTTCATTGTTGCAAAGCGGCCTAACCCCTTTTCACCAAGTGGTACTTGATTGTCTTCTTTTTTAGCATCTTCTTCTGATAAATGCTCGGTCATTCTTTTCTTAATTCGTTCTTTTTTCTCAAGTCTATCAGTTGTTCCAATTACCAGATACTTATTTAATATATCTTCACGTGACATCCCTGATCCTTGATCTTCAATTACCATTGTGCGATTAGCCTGATTTATGATGACTTTTACTGAAGGAGAGCCTGCATCAAATGCATTCTTAATAAGTTCTAAGATGGCTACTGTAGAACTACTTATCAACTGGTCACCTAAGTGAGATAATACTCTAGCCATTGCGGAGAATCGTGTCACCCGTCTGCCTCCTATCTCTTATAGAGTTTCACAGTAATTAATTCGTTACTTCTTTAAATGGAGGATTTTATAATTGAAGTCTAAAACCAACTCGCACAGCTACGTTTTTATTGTCTATTTTGCATTGTAAGATATTTATTTACGATACTCCATATTAATGAAAACATACTTCATTGTATTTAAGTTATTTTTAAAAAAAGCGGGCATGTATTCCTGCCCACTTCTTAACATAGATGTATTATCACCCTTCGTCTTTCACATTTTAGTTTGTAATATGAAAAATTATATCATGAAAAACATTCCCAAGGAAATAATTACAAATTCATAACCTGCTTTTAATCGAAGATGAGACGTTGCCCTACCATATTAATTACTATTGAATAAAACAGTACTCAAATATAACAATTGATTATTAGAAAGAAAAGGAACCTGAGCAAATATCAAGTTAGGTTCACCCTGGAGCCTTGCTGCTAAATGCCCTTTCCCAAGTAGCTTTTCTGCGCCTTTCTCCCCAAGAGATATCTCAGAAGTTCCTACACTTTCTACTCTCAGAATTAAACGATTACCTAAATTATCTCTAAGTTGGACAGGCAAAACATTTGCATCGGGCCGCTGCGCAGCAAAAATCAAATGTATCCCCGCGGCTCTTGCCTTCACCCCTAACCTTTGTACTATAGAAGAAACAGCACTCTTATATTCATCAACGAGCATCCATTCAGCGAACTCATCATGAATCAAGAAAATTAAAGGTAATTTATCTTCATCAGTAGCATTTGCATTAAAATCCATCAGATTATTTACTTTTACCTCTTTAAATTTCTGATACCTATTATTCATCTCAACTACGAGTTCTTCTAATACCTGTGTAGCTTTGTTCTGATCATCGATGATTCCTTCGACTAGGTGTGGCAGATCAGCAAGATGCATGTAATCCACACCATATTTTGGATCTATTAAATAAATATGCGCCAATTGCTTACTGTTTGTTACACAGATATCCAATATTAGATTCTGTAAAAGAACTGATTTACCACTACCTGTAGCTCCTGCTATGAGTGTATGTGGCGCATGTTGCGCTCCGCCTTCAAACTCACCGCCCAAATTCAAATAAAGTATTTCACCATCGATCTCTTTAACACCTATAACGAAACTCATATTTAAACCAGAGGCATGGTTTTGTACTTTTCTCGCTTTCCAAACATCTGCCAATGAGATACCCTGCCTATGTGGACGAGCCAATGAGACGATTATCTCTCCAGGTTGTGCCATGATATTGATAACATTAAGAGCATGTGTTGTTAAAAGAATAGATCTTCTTTTCTCAATATCATCCACTTTTAATTGGTCTGAACCCTTTAGTCTAATAACAATTGCATTAGGTGTTAAACGATGTTCAACTACTTTAGCTTGCAGGTTATAACTAATTAATGCCATTCGTAATTTATTAACAGTCTCACTCACCCATGTTTGATCTTCAATATTCTCCTCTATAGACTGAGCGTTTTGCTCTATCCAACTGGACAATGAAGCATTAGCCCAGGAAACTAAAATCTTGTTTTCTTCATTATTATTTACATCTGCCAACGTATTATCAGATTTACCTAATCCATGCCCTTCATCTGTAGTTATTGCATCCATGGATTTAATTCTCTCTTCTTTTGCCGAAGAAAGAGAAGAATTCTTATTCACTTCAAATTGTAAAGAATTAGTCATATCATCAATACTATTAGAGAAAGCACCGTTATTACTTGCTGCTATAAAATTAACTCTCGGAGCCGGTAACCTTGAATCATACATTTCCCATGGCTTACTGTCATCTAATTTTTGGCGAATCGAGATGATGGAATCTCTTTTATGATAAGCCAAAACTAAATCTCTTAATAAATCTCTAGTAAACATCTCTTGATAGCACTTCTTCGCATTGGCGATTGGGAATCTTCCACTTTCCAAGGTAGTATCCGGTAAAGTAGACAAAAATACATGAGAATAACCTTTAATTTCTATTGGGATAGATCCATTACGAATACCTTCTCGTAATGCTTCAACTGAGAATGGTGAGCCTGGTGGTAACTCGATTCCATCATTTAGCATGTCACTTAATCTTGAGAGCCACAGATCCCTATCGAGTCTACCTGGATTTCCAAATATGGCATTGTCCATTCTCGACACAGTATCACGTAGCTGTTTTGATGAATTTTTTTTCGCTTCAGATGCACCTTTTGCATCAACGTACTTTGCTTCAGAAACAAAAACCTGAAGATGCGGTTTATTTTCAACCATCTTTGGACTTAGAGCTAAAATATCAGCAATCTGTTCTTCTTTTTGACCAAGCCAAGAAGCATAGTCATCCAGAAGAAACCAGCTAATAGACTGCTCTGGTTCCATTTCAGACTGGAGTATCGCTTTACTTAGTACAACCCCAATTAACTCACCAGCAAATATTCCACGTTTAGCCGCACGTAGAACAATGTCTCCAGAGATTGTATTTGCTTCTTCGATAAAACGCTCCGTTAATTGAACCAACTCAACATCACTTAAGCCTAAATTCAATGCATTTAAACGTCTTTTCACTAGTACGTAAAGCAAATTCAACTCTGATTTGGAAGAAACAACTATATTGGATCCATGTGATTTATTATGTTGGTATTTAATTACTTTCACGCCTAAATTCTTTAATTGTCTGCGTTCTAATAGTTCATCATAATTGACTACCCATTCCCCAAGTTTATGAGCTTCATCAAATATCGCCTTCACTTTTTCATTTTGAAACGATATTTGCCTAGCCGGTAAAAAAAACGAACCTGCACTAACATCTTTTCCTTTTACTACAGAATAAACTGTTGTAAGGTACGACCACCCAACGGATGGTTGGCTTGGACACGCGAGATATACTGTTGATTTCAACTCATCCTTAGCTGTTGAGCGTCTCTTTGTCCACCTTGGCGGATAATGGTCAAGAAGATTAGGCATTTCCCTAATCTCAACCCGGTCCCATTCAAGACTTGCTTCTCTTGAAATAACATCTTGAAGGAACACAATATCAGCAAGTTTCCCATCTTTCGGATCGGATACAGATGCCTCATGTGCCATAACTCCCACACGAAGTCTCGCCATAAAATCACGACTTACTTCACTTACTACGAAAGAATCGGCTTCATTATCCGTACCTTCAACCATCTTCATATACAATTCATTTAACTTATTAGTATCGCGATGTCGCAAAATAACCTGACAGCGAACTTCCTCTTCAGTCTCATGCATAGTTGCAAGTGAACTTACAATGGTCTCTGGCAATCTAGTTGAATCACAGTTGTACAAGACTAAACTTAAATTAGTTTTTTCATGCGGTTGAAGCTCTAAATAACGTTCAACAAGCTTTAATAACTTATCACTTGCTTGTTTAGGATCTTCATTTGTCTGCATGTCGTTATTATTACGAATCGGTGACTCCATTAATGTATAGTCGTTTCGGGTATCTGTGACAGTAAGTAACACAGGTTCTTGCCCTTTATACCCTATTGATACTTCCGGATAGTATGAATTTAATATCTCCTCTTTCAAATCCATGAAGAACAAACGTTGGTCACCAAAGTCTACTTGTTCGGTGGTTAACACATAGTTAACTAAACCTATAACTTGTCGCGCCTTAACAGACTTTGCTACCATGCGCATAGGATGCCAAGGAGATATAATGGTCATTGGCTTATTTTTATCTCCAACTACCTTTACATTTCCAATGCTCATAACAGGCTGAAGGATGTTAATTCGATTCATATCCCCTAGAGCATGCTCATGTATAGTACGAAGGAATTTATCATATAGGTCACATTGCTCGATTATTGATTCCGCATTAATTCCTTCTTGCAACCAGTCTTTAATAGCCAATTTATATCTTTCAGAAAATTGAGTCCATGATTCTTTAACGGAGTCATAGTTTCGTTGAGAAAGACGCCCCTCTTCCAATGACTTTTTAAGATTACTAATAAAAACTTTTTGAAGATCAATAGTTTTAGCATAAACACCAACTAATGAGCCTCTATCTTGACCAAACACTGCTTGCAAAGTGCCAACATCACTCAAAGAAACACCTTGAAGTTTCCCTTTCTTACTAACGGGATTTTGGGAAACAGTTGAATAGGAAAAAGGATGTTCAGATAGTCTTTTTAAATCATCATGAAGTTCAAGTCCAATTCCTGATGGGTCACCTTGCCAAATGAGTTTAACATCATTTTTTTGTGTTGTTCCCTGCAAGTCATGATAAGTTAGCTCAATGTAAAACACAATTTGAATAGCAGATTTAGCGCTAGAAGTATTCTTCTTATTTTCTTTTTGTTTCCGTTCTGTAGCAAGCTGATCATATTTAAATAAATAATGGGTTTCCCATTTGACTTGCCAATCAGTTAATTTCTCCAGCCCTTTATATGCAGAGCAGAAGTATAAAGCAACATCCTCATTTAGGTCCAGCCATGATTTTTTACTGTTAGTTTTTTGGGTACGTATCTTCATTGATTTCAATCCGGTAATGCTGGCGCATTGCGCAAATAGTCTTTCAGTTGCTTCAAGCAATCCTACTAAAAAATCAGTACACTCAATTGCTTTTCCATAAACATAGCGATCCCACTCAGCCTTTAAAGACTTATCTAATTCTAAGTTTTGCCTATGTTTATCATAAAATTCCTTGTCTTCTTCTGTAGCTTCTTTTGCTTTTCTTTTTTTTAAAAACTCATCTAAATTGCTTAAATAAGTTACTTCGTCTTCTGTTAGCGTATTTGGAAATTCATCCTCGTATAATTGACGAGTTCGCTCAGCCAAGTTGATTTTTATTGGTTTTAATTCGAAAAATAAGAGGTTTACTTTATCCGCTTCCCATTCTAATTCGGACAAATTCTCTGCTGCGGTAGACCAGTTGACATTTGAGTCTATGAACAACTCCATAATGGGTTGAACAGATGGATCAATTTGGCTTCTTACTTTTTCATAAGATGTCTGAATATCGCTATTCTCTATTAATTGTCTGTTGGGATGCTGCTTATATAAATAGCAAGACCTTTTGCTATATGCATCCAAGAACATTTTTTTCCAACGACTTGCATGTCCTAATGCATTATCTGGAATTGAATCAAAATAATAAGAATCACGCGGTATGCGAAGTGCTGGCAATGCCCATCCCAGTGCCCTTACTACAGAAACACTATTCTCATAAATTATTTCACGTACCATAACAACAAACTGACTAAACTCCTCTAGGCTGCACTCACTTGCTTCTTGTAACCCCTTTAAGGATTGATGCCAATACTTTTTTTGATCATCCGTTAGTGGTAAGTCCTTGCCAGCGACTTGAACCCAAATTTCTGGCTGACTCTTTAAATCGCTTGCTCCAACTTTTGCAATATCCCTTAAAGATTGACCTTGATCATCGTTCGTATTCGCTAAAAGAATAGCCGGTTTATCACACGTAGCGTTTCTCCAATAAGTCGTTTTCTCATCTGTAACCATTTCATCAGGCAGTCCACTACCTTCAACTAGCTTTCGAGGAACTTTGATCGTTATTGATAATGATAATAATGGATCCTGACTAATCGTTTTACAAATCAATGAAACTTGATCGCCTGTAAGGCGATCTAATAGAAAACGTGCCACCCCCTCTTCTGAGTAGCTAGTCTGTAATTGTCGGCGGAGATATTCAGTTGCTACTTGTCCTATAAGCTCTAGTTGATTCATTTTAGTTCAGCCTCCAGAATTCCAAAGGGATTTTCTACATACGCACATGCATCAGATAATCTTCGTAATAATCCCATGCTTGCTAGACGTTGTTCGAGTCGCTTTGCATTTTCCGAGAATGCTTCCATATCAGCTCTACCAGAATCCGTTATTTTTTGCGCCTGCTTATCACCAATTATAAAACCATACTTATCATACAATTTTTCCAAAAAGTCCTGAAACTCCATTCTCTTAGGCACAACACAAAGAACTAAGGATTTAATCAACATATCTTGAGGAGCATATCTTAACCTTCTGGCTCCTCTTCTAGAAGATAGTCCGATTTCTTTACCCCAAACGCCATGGAACTTATCAACATGTTGCTTATGTCTATTAACAGCAGCAGTAACAAATTTATTTAACAATTCATCTGGTGAATTAGCAGACTCAACTTCATTTTCTTTATTATCTTTAGGCCAAGAGTATTCTTTCTTCAGTAGTGTAATTGCTTCAGAGACATCTGTTACTTGCTCCCATGAATCTGATTTTACAATTTCTCTTATATATGCTTCGATTGATCGACGAGACAAATTATTATGTTCTATAAATGAGTCGGAAGATAAATCCCGTATCACAGTTTTCTTTGGTGAAACAATTTCTAATATAAATGTAAGCTTTTCTTGATCCCCTAGTACAGCTCTAGCACGATTCAAACTATATATAATGAAGTGTAATCCAGTGATGTTAACAAGATGAGGAATTGCATCATAATTTGGTATGTTACTATGTAACAAGCCTAACCAATCGTCAGCAATTATTTGGTAATCTGGTAATTCCAAGTATGGTAAGTATGCTCCAGATCTAACAACTGATGAAGTTAAAATATCTTTTGGTTCCAATGCTGCAACTAGACGATTGTATTTATTCGCTTTATTTAACACACTTTTGTTAAGTAACGAAAGTATTTGATCTCCCTTTCCGCTTCGAGATAACATTAGGTATAATAGTTCCCCAGTCCTACCAAAGAATCTTCGGTCATTGGTGGAGCTGCCTTCTTTAACATTTAAATCCTCATACAAACAATCAGGACCGTACGGAAATATAAATTGTGAACTCCATCTTTTATTGTTTTCACCTTCAATGGTGGTCTCTCTTAGAAAGTTAACTACAGCTGCAAAATCTTCAAACTTTGAGAATCGCTTTTCAAGGTAACTAAAGTCAGCATTAACAATACCTGCTTGTCCCTTATTCATAACTTCAAACCATTGTGACCATGCTTCTTTATCATCATGCTTATATCTAGTAGCTATCATGGATAGCTGCGGGTTATTGAATAGTATATTACGCAAATACAATCTAGACTTTGGTGAATAAGCTAATTTATTAGCTTCTAATTCAATAAATCCTCTGCCGACCTCATATTCAGATTGAAGAACATTTAAAAACTCCATAAAACAAAGCCATGGGGTTTGCTCATCATATAAACGGTGCCCCCAGATTGCTTCATCCACCCACATATCTGCATCAATTTTAGTAGGACGCGGAAGTTTTTCATGCATTGTAGGTTACCTCCACGATTCTATCATTAATAATACCATCTTGATTTAAACGAATAATTCTGAATGACAAATCATTCTCTACATCTTCTTCATCTATTCTGCGACGAAGTTCTAACTGTTTAAGAAGTCTGCTTTTAAAGCCTAAGATATCCTCATAACACTCTCTAGAAAAACTACCTGGTAATGCTCCTTCTGCAACGCGAGAAAGGAATTCATATCTTACTAGCTGTAAAGGTAATTCAACAGCATCAACTGAAGATGCGAGTTTTACCTCGATCACAAGTTTACCTCTATCATTTATTTTAAGCTGCATACTTTCTCCACGTTTTTTGGGAACAGAGATACTTTCTTCATATATTCTACTCACTTTGGCCTGCGAGTGACTTCCGGAAGTAGCTAATATTAATTCATCGTTATTTTTTGCAAGTAGCCCCGTAAATATACGATTTAAACCTTGAGCAATTCGTGCCGTAATATTAGATGCAACTCTACTGTATTGTGCTACCTTGTATACTTCGGATAAAAATTCGCCGGCATACTGAAATGTTGTAAGCTGCCAGAGTTTAAGTTCTTCCTCCTTCTCTCGAGGAATCACAAAAAAAAGTCTCTGCCTTTGCGACCGCAGTGAAACTAAAAAGGAATCGCCACTGTCAGTCATTACTCCCTCTAAATAATCCTTTTGATTTGCTCGAAATGATTGGTCTGCCCCGTAATATGTATCATTTAGAACGAGCTCTCCGTAATATACATTAAGATCTGGATCATCTTCTCCAAATATTAAAATGTTATCAATCGTATTACTTGTCTCATAACCAATTCCGAATCTCCCTAATGCGGAAAACACGTCTGTAGACTCTCGTCGTCTTTCCGTCAGATTCTCCCCTAAAATATTGCGATAAATACTAGCATCTGAAGTTCTATTCTCATCTACAATCTTTAAAGCATCAGAGCATGTCATAAGTCTGTCTTTTGCCTCCGGGTGCCCTAATAACATGTTTGAGGTAAGAAGCAGTAACTGCCTTATAGGTAGATGTACCCCGCTTAGCTCACATAACTCCAACAAATCCGTAACTCGTGAGCGAATAAGCTGTTGGTCTGAGTCTCCTTCGAGTCTCTTTCGGTTTTCCCAAATAGGACATCTTATATCAATTTGTTCATTTTCCCTAAACGAACAGTTATTACAATCATTCCATCCAGAATGTTGCAATACAGCGTCCACGATCTGAGGAAATAGTCTTGCTGCGCTAATCCGACTCAGATTATAAAGCCTTAAATTATATCCGTTTTTTTCCCTAATTTCATTAACAAGTAAGTCTTCTACACAAAGTTTAACTGATTCTATATTTTCATCAGGTTCTATATGTTTCCAGGCATCTATTAGTTGACCATCGTTTGCTGCAATTAGAAACACATTGCTATCATCAGGGTTCATCACCGAATTCACAAATTCGTGAAGTATTCCACGTTCTTCGTCCTTAAGCTCACTTAAATCTTTAACTACATACATTTTTTTTAGACTAGGCAATACTAGCTCTTTTACCTTATCATCATTTTGCCATACCTGTTTTAGACCATTAAGGGCCAGCCAAACCTCTCTGCAGTTAAAAGTCTTCCCGTCTCCGGCAGTACCTGTTAAAATCACAGACTTAGGATTATTAGATTTAAAGTTTTCAATTAATTCATTCAAGTATACAGACTCAATTATTATAGGTTCTATATTCTTGCGTTTCATAACCCTATGTATAGACTCATCGTACATATTATCATTACGCGGGATTGGACCATATTGGCGAAGAAAACTAATCCAGTTTGATTCAACAATAGTCATTTTGTACTACCCCTTTTAAAAATTAAGTATCTTAGTTAACCATACATATTTCGACAAATCACTTCCATTCCCTTCTTTTCCAACGCCGTGTATATACCCACTAATTAGCTCCTTGATTATTCGCGATACATTTTTTTCTATATAATATATAATAAAATAAAAAGTAACGGAGACTGCCCATTGAATAATATCGGTTCATTTCTTTCTAATTATAATAAACACAGAAAAGAGACTACACATAAACAATGTCTAGCTATTGATTGTCCTGATAAAGTTATTAAAGCCCACTCAATCCAAAACAATAAAATACTAAATAAATTATCCAATAATGGAGATGTGATGTATTTTGATTTTGGAAAGATAGAATACCCCTTAAACTTAAGGAGAATAGGTAGAGGTAAAGCAACTACTTTTAGTGGCTTCTGCAGTAACCACGACAGCTTAATCTTTAGACCAATTGAGCTATATGACTACGCTCCCGGTGATAGAGAACAAGAATTCTTATTTGCATATAGATCGTTTGCACGAGCATACATAATCAAAAAAAGTGCAAAAAATCTAAATCTAAGAATGAAAACGTTTCTAGGACAAGAATCAGATACAATGTTTACAAATTCAATAGAGATAGCTTTAATTAATACTTTGGCAAAATTAGAAGAACATAAAGTTATCTTTTATAAGAACCTTGTACATAAAAAATTCCACAAAATTAAAACAGAAACAATAATTTTTGAAGAGGAATATTCGCTTGCAGCCTCGACAACCTTTTTCTTGTTAGGAGACATCAATGGTAAGGTTATTAATGACACTGTTAATGCGAACAAATATATTTCACCTTTCTTTCTTAATGTATTTCCCAAAAACGGAAAAACGTATGTTCTAATGAGTTATTTTAATAAAGATAAATATATGTACTTGGAAGTAATGAAACAAATTTTGAATTCAAGTATCGACAAACAAAAAAATATAATCTCCAACTTAATAATCATTAACGCTGAAAATTTTGTTTTCTCTCCCGATAAGTTCAATCTACTTTCGTTAAAGGAACAAGAGCATATTCTTAATATATATAATAAATGGATAACACATCAACCAGTTAAATTAGCACCTATTAAAGACTTGAATATATTTTTTTAAAAGTAAAAACCCCTCAAAAGGGAGCCACGCAAAACAAATACAAACCCTAAAAACAAGGGGCTGTCCCAAAAGTAATAAGCTCGCTGGAGAGATAGCTCGCTTTGAACAGAAATGTTGGAAAACGTGAAAAAATAGCGTTACAGGGGACTATTCATGTAACGCTATTTTTCTATTCTGGTCAATGGCTGCTTGCTTAAGTAGATTATGGGCAAGCGAAAGCAACCCGACCTCTAGTTGGGTGTAGGCATAAACGATGACCTTCGTTAACATTTTCGGGTGATAGCTGTCTCGGCCGCCGCCGGGATAAGCGTCGGCAAAGATGCGATCGCTCAGACGGTTCGAGGCAGCGTTCACGACACGAACGAGGTGATTTTCGTGATATCTTCTGACAAATCCATTGGGAGGGTAAGTTGGTCCATGGTATATTGAATGTACATAGAAACCTTCCTTTCGAAGATGGTGGGGTGGTACCTCCACTTTACCAAAGGTTGGTTTCTTTGTTTTTTACAGATTTTAAAACATTAGAGGGTGCCCTAAAGCTTAAGGCTTTTGGGACACCCTCTTGTTTTTTATTGGAAGAAAGGTGTAACTGTACCCTTCCATGTAGAACTATTTAATTCACCTTAAATAACCATCTACTTAAGACAGTTCAAGGTATTGTCGACTTCAGTTTCATTCTGTTAGTACAAAACTTCTAGTCGAATTTCAGATACGGTATAATACAGCAAGTCACTCTAACGCAGAAATGAAAAGATAACGCGGTATTCTATACAAAAATATTAGTGTCAAACTCATATTCGAGTTTAGTCCTATCTCACCACATTCTTTTTAAAGTTGACGTTAAGCTAATAAGAGCAAAGAAGCCCATCCTCTCATTAGTGAACTGTTACCCGATAGAAGGCACTATTTTCAAAGTGTCCTTCTTATGGATCACATTCAGTTCAGAGGAACGAGCCACTTTTTTAATTATTAATTATTTTCTAATTTCTGCGAGTCCGTTTTGATGAATACTGGCTTTAACAAGCTACTCGTATGCTAGTTTTAAGAAAATGAACAAACACAAGGAATATCTGCATCTTCTTTAAATAAATATTTCTCAAAACCTTCTTTTTCCATAACCTCACGGAATTTCCTCATTGTATATGATCCACCGTTCTTTTTAAGAATAGAGACATCCTTTACAAGAGTTGCCCGAAATCTCTCTTCCATTTCTTCTTGTTCTTGATATCTCTCAGGCCATATGGCATACAATGTAGCATAGTGCTGAAAACCACCTCGAACACATCTTCCAGCGCAGTTAGCATGTGAAAATCCCTTTATACCATTTCGTAATACTGTTTTTGCATTTGCATTATCCCCGTTTGAGGCCAATTGTTCTACGATATTATACATCCTTGGTAGCTCAATACCCCATTCATCCCTAATAATCCCCTTTGCATCCAAATCATCTCTAAACAGATCTATAAGTGGAAACCGGGTCTCAACCGGTTCGAGGGTAAAATGAGCGTAAAATTCTTTTAAGTTTATTGCTCGATGTTCTTCATGAGGTCCAATTCCAAAATATAAGATAGGTTCTAGATTCTTTTGATTTCTTAATTCGTCTTCAAGAAAAACAATTGTTTGTCTTACTTTTAATTCTTCAGAGCATTTAGCTAATCTAGCATTACCAAGAAATCGCTCGTCATAAAAAACTTCCTCAGGTGTTCTGCCATCTAATCTCTCAGTGATCTCCACACCAATGTATTTCGATACCTCTTCCATAAATCTGTAATTGTCTTCATCTTCCCATAGTGTATTTGTAAAGAAAAGAATACAATTCTCTTTCCCGTAAGTTTGTACCATATGATGAGCAACATATGCACTTCCAGCTCCACCACTAAACATAGCCACATGAACAGTTTTTCTCTTACTAATACTCATTGTATCACTCCAGTTTAACAACGTAGTTTTCAAATAATTTATAAATAAGGCATTCAAGTTCTTGCCGCGGCACATTTTTTCCAGCAGCATTTATCATTCGTTCTAAATTTGCATATACAGTTGTTGATTTGACAGATAAATCAACAATATTAATCCTTTTCTTACTGTTATTCAATTGAATTGTAACAACATTATCATTGGTTTGCATAACTTCTTCATCTACAGATTTATTAATTTGTTCATAATCATAGTTTAATTGATTAATAAACAAATCGTATGTTGTATCAGACCAATCATCTACTCGAACGCCAATGTAACTTTCAATGAATTGATTTATCCCATCTTGTGACTCATTCTTTACTATTGATGAATTCAACTTATCTATTAACTTATTATCATATTGAAATTTTTCATGCTGTTCAATAGCCCAATTCTTTAATTCTTCTTGATTTCCCATGTCTAGAATCGACAACACTTTATTACTTATATCACTCTTAACTTTTGAGAGATATTCTTCAGCATACTGTTTAATTAATAATAACCCTTCAATATTGTTATAATAGCGTTCATATATTTGAATTATACTTTGCTGCGGATCTATTTCTGATCGTCTGATGCACTCTCTTATCCACCTAAACTCTTCCTCTACATTATCCGAGGCTTGTGTAATTCTAGGCAATGATCTTAACCACTTCAATAACGTACCACATATATATATTAATCTAGATTGATTATTTAATCGGTCCTCCAGATAATCTTTAAACTCTACTTCAATTTTTTTATAAAAATTAATATGATTTTGATCAATTTTCTCATACACATACTGATAATTTTCTGATCCAACCTCAACAATAATATCAATCAATTTTGTACCATTGATTCCTGGTACAAACATATCATTTCTATACAACATAAATTCATTCCATCTATCTCTTAAAAGTGCTACTAAGAGAATAGGAATCAGTGGTTTTCGAATACCAAATGGTGGATCAATAAATATATTAATAATGTCTTGAAAATTGCCTGTTGTATCATTCTCCAACTTGTCGATTAAATGCAATCTAAGAAGTGAAAAAGATTCAGTTTGTATATTCGTATAATCTTGGTTGTTAACGTTTATATCAAATCCATTATTGTTTTTAAATATTGCAGCATACAATGCATACTCTGGACCATTTCCCATAATGCCAAATTGATTGTTTGTAGGTTCTGCTATTATCTGATCGATAAGTTGAATTGCCGCATTCCTTTGCGCACCTGAAATTGACCCCCTATTAAAAGAATCGTTTAAAACAATCGGTGTTTTGTTGTAGAGTTCATAACACTTTTCTGTAAGTATTTTCGTTAACTCTAACTCTGTACTTATATTTACTTTTTGTCCATCCGAATACCATCGATTACCATCAGAGAAATTAGAAATCTCAGAAAGGTACGAAGATAATGTATATTTAGTCTCATTAATCATAATTTCAAGTTCTTCTTTAATACCTTTATCTTCAGCAAGAAGTAATTTATTTTTCCTTAGTGAATCTAATGCTAAATAGTTATTAATTTCATTAGTTATTGTTTCAATCGAATGCGGATGTAGATAAAATATATTAGATCTTTCTTTACTTAACTCAGTTAGTTTAGATTCTAAAACTTTTGGATTCGTATAATCTCTAGGTAATACATAATAAATAGAGAGATCAGAAAACTTCTTATCTTGTCCTAAATCTTCAGCCATTACATCTGTTTCATAAATAAACTTAATAGTAGCAAACCTTGTCATGCCTTTTTCGTCGTTGTACTCTTCGGGAAAGTAAAACTTCTTAGAAAGATTTTTATATAAAACTTCAAATTTTTCAGTAATACTACTATTGGTTGATTGTTTCTCTTGATCTAATTTTTCTTGTAAATCGATTGAATTACCCGCGAATAACTCCCAAAATTCATTCACTCTATTAAATCTAATTAATTTGTTTAAGCTCAACAAAGAAAATAGTTCTGTTAACTCGTTTTTATTAATTTGTGTTGCAAACAATAAAAATTCAGTTGTCAACTTTTGCTCATTTTGTACTGCACAAAGATTCCACAACGCAATTACTTTTATCAAATTTAAAGCTACCTGTTTGTTTTTTATTTCTTCCGGCATGCGGGCTATGGCTTTTTTATATAATAGAATATGTTCTGCAATTTCATCACTACCGTAATCTGTAGTATCTGGAAAAAAGAAATCAAATAATTGATGAGTTAAGTAATAATTATTCGATTTCGAAATGTGATTAAACAACCCTCCCGTTTCTTGGCTCTCTAAAAATGTAAATAAGGTCCTTTCATTCTGGCCAAAAACCCGAGTTAAATGTGGCAGCAAAAATAAAGATACTGGGTGGAGTGGATACATCCCTCGAATCACTATTTCATCACGTTCGGTTTGGTTAATACTTGGAAAGAGCGGAAATTTCCTCATTACTCCTTGTATATGTGAAAATTCTTCTAATGAAATTTCCGGTTTTTTTGTAATATTTTCAGATACTATAATCTCAGCAATTCTCAAAAATGTTGCCTGATCACTTTTTACTAAGTATTGTCTAAATCTCTTTTCAATACGCTGAAATTCGGTTGATGCTTCTTCGATGGAAGTATTAAAATACTGTCGTAAACTCTTATGAGTAATTAACAAAAAATGTATGGACTTCGATCTATTTGAAAGCTCAGCAAGGTCTTGAATATCTTGCATTGCTTCATTAAAATTAGAAATACTTAAACCTTGTAGGAAGCGAGCAAATTCATCATATATAATAAATATCCCTAAATTTCTTTCTTCTAATAGACCCACTAGAAATTCCATTTGTGACATGAAGCTATGGTCATAATCAATATCAAAAGAAGCTCCTGAAGTCAGCAGCGGATAAATATTTGAAAAATATTTAATCTCTAATTGGTTTTGCTTTTTAATTTCTTCTATCCACAAAATAATATCTTTTCCATCAAGTTCTAATTTATTGACAAAAGATACATAAGTCTCTTGAAATTCAGATTTCCAAACATTTATGGACTCAATAATCTTATTTGATAAACCAGGTAAAATCACATCAACATCATGATCTTTTAACTTCTTTATTACATTAGATAATATTGACTGGCGAAACCTACCTTCATTGCCACTAAGTAATATTGGCAGGTAAACTTCACTTAAATTACTTGCAATATTAATTTTTTCAGCAATATAGTCATCGACTTGATCAATTTTTTTTGTTAATACATTTATTTCACTTTGGCCGACCATTTTTGAAACGACACTACCAATAACATTAGCTAAAAGTGACTTACCAGTACCGTAAGGACCTACAATAATATGTGATCTATTTGCATTTTCCTCGGTAAATCCCTCTAAGATTCCTTTCATAGCTTCAGCATGAGAAGGAGTTGGTATATATCTATTAATAAATTCGTTATTGCCGATATCAAATTTAATATTTATGCTTGTCTTGAATGCCATTCCTATTCAGTCATCCTTTCAAAAGCTCGGTCTTCAAAAATTCCATAGGTGAAATATGTGGCACCTTTACATAATCCAAGTTGTTTGTTCTTACGTACTCAATTGGATATTTTTCGTGATTAGAAAGTATATTCAACGCTTCTATAGTTTTATTTCTAGAAAAATTAAAAGTTTTACCCCATAGTAGATCCCCATTTATTATTTCATCTACGCTTAATAGATCTATTTCATGTAAAACACAATGATTAAGCAAAACATAATATAGAGTTGCAGTACCTAGGCTACTTACCTCAGATGATAATTTTTTCACTGTATCATAGCCTTCACCTGAATGTTCGCTCTTAAGCAAGTTGAGTTTTGAAAAAGGACAAAAAATAACATCTTCCGGGTCATTTTCATCTGGTTTTTTTGTGTAAAATTGTATTAAACAATCAATATCACGTTTTAGTGATTTTTCGGAAATCTCTTTCGATTCATTTTGACCTACCCATGTAACGAAGGATTTCAATAAATCCGGTTTACTCACAGAAGTCTCTTTATAAATATTGAAATACCATTGGAACACGGTTGATTGGTCATTAGCGTTTTGAACTAAATTATAGTGAAGAATAGCCAAAGTTTCATTTTTCTGAAGTAACTTATCATTCCCATATAAGAGTTCGCCTAATTCAGTTAAATAATGTGCTTTTTGTCCCTCTTCACTTCGTTCCTCAATAACATTAAATGCTAAGAGCCAATATTTTAGAGCTTCAACCATATTTTTACCTAATCCAATTTGTTCAAATGCAAACTCATTAAAGAAAAATCTTTTATCGTGTTCTACTGATCTTAGCCCTTTACTAAACCATTTATCACGCAAATAAAAACTTTGATGTCTTGCATATGCCATATATGTGTCACTTCCTTTCGTAATATATAAATATTACTCCTGGAGAATAGTCTCCAGGAGTAATTATACACGAAAAGATAATAAATGAATACCAATTTACACGAATGTATGTTCCTAATCTAGATGTTCTAAAAATCATTAAAACAACCACAACCTCCTATGTCATCATAGTCCACTAATTCAATCGCTGTCTTTTCTTCGCCTTCCACAATTTCTCTAAATTCCTTCAGACTTAAATACTTTAGCTTACTATTAATGTACTTTCTTAAAAATGGAACTCGTTTATTAAGGACTAAAAATAATTCTTCTTGTTTAATTTCATGATACATATACCTATCGGGCATTTGCTTAAGTAAATTATGAAAATGACCCATACCTGCTTTTACACAAAATCCCCCACAGTTATTATGTTGAAAACCCATTGAATATAATCTCGGAGATGCTACCCCATAACTTTCTACCCATTTAATCATATCCTCTTTCGATAAATAAGGCTCATCCGTTAATGGAAAGACTACTTTATATGGGTACCAATATTTTGTGCATTTATCTATACGATGAATTTCAGTCCAATCAAGGCCCATATATAGGACAACTTCATCACTTCTATAACGATTTGTCACCCATGCTTTAGCTTCTTCCCTTTTCAATATCCGACTACAGGGATCTACGCGAGAATTTCCCATATACCTTGTTTCATCAAAAACTTGCCAAACATGTTTACCTGAAGATATCCATTCTAATTCTCCTCCAATTAATGTTTGGCTTTCTTTTAAAAAACGATACAAATCTTCATCTTCCCCCCTATGGGGGTGATTATCATTTAGTTTTTTAGTATCTGTAAACAAATGCACTAAATTGTTTGTACCATATTTTTCTGCAACCCTCATTCCAGCAGCCCAGCTTGCAATACCTCCAGATAAAAAATTGACATGGTACATCATATAACCTCCCTAATGTCTTTGAATCGGTACGCATATACGTACCAACATAATCATCATTGTATGTTACGCTTACGCGTAAGTCAATATGAATCAATAAGGAGTATTTATGTCGAAAAAAGTAGTTATAAATATAAAAAGCTTAGCTAAGAATAGAGGTATATCCTTACGTGAATTATCACGTATTACCGACATCCGGCATGCCGCTTTAAGTGAATTATGTAATCAAAAACGTGAAAATATCAATTTTTCACATATAGAAAAGATCGCCGATGCTCTGAACATTAGCGATCTTAGAGATATTATTGATATTGTTGATCTGGAAGATTAAGTATTAAATGTATACTTAGATTAATTACTTTTGATATGGGAATTTTTCCTGACGTTCCACATTGTAATGCCCGGCAATGTTAATATTCCCCACAACACGTCGTCCCTATAAACATTAGAGTCCATTTAGTCTCCCATCCGCTCTTTCAAACTTCTATAAAATTGCTCCAAATCAATCTGGTCAGGCAACCCCGATACCTGCCCATCCCCAATTTCAATAATAACCCACTCACCGCCTGCGGTACTGGCAATATCCATCGTAAAAAATTCACTGGCAATCCCCTTGCTTATTGCAATAAATGGCTCAAGATTTGGCTTTTCCTCTTGATAGCTCGCTTCATCCCAATATTCTACAGTTGCAAGCAGTTCATGCTTTAACAAAAACAACCGATATTCATTCGATAACGGCATACCGCTGAGAGGATGCCTCGACAATTGCTCCAGCTCGATAAACTCGCGGAACACAATGCCTCCGCTAAGCTCCGTGCCTTGACGGTCAATAAAGTTTCTTAGTACATATTCCACTTGCTGCCTGTCGGAGGCGTCCGGCACAAAACATGCCTCTTCCCATTGATGCTTCCGTGATTTCACATAATCTTTAATAATCATCGGTTTCTTGCCAAAGATTCGCAGTATCTCGTGAACGCCGTCATAACCAGCTTCTAGAGAATCGATGTCCACCCACCAACAGTTAAAAGGCGTTGCATCTTTTATGACTTCATATGATCTCGGAAAGTAATGACCGTTAATGTATTCTTGCGGGGAGTTAATAAGTAGGAGATTCTTTTGCTTCAAAGCGTAGTACAGAGCTCCATAGCTCTCAGGCTTCATCATCCATCCTCTATAAATCACGGTTTCCGGCTCGTCTGCAGCCTGAATACGCTTGATGGATTTCATACCGTTACCGTCAAGCAACTGCTCCAAAGAAAGGAGCTCAGTCTTAATTCCCAGCTCCTTGGCTTTTTCGTATTCAGCCTCGTACCCTGCATCAACCTGACGATCATTAAACACATCGGAGCAAAACAATACCCTCATAAACGAGCACCTCGCCATACGATCTTTTCAATAATCGTACCACATTCTGGGAGATAACTAGACGTCAGCCTATAAAAAAAAGAAGCTATGCTCTCGCAAAGCTTCAATTGACTCACTATGCTTTTGACTGTTGACGTTCAAGAAAATATTTCACTGCAAAGCTATAACCATTTTTTTTGAAAGACTGCAATGTGCCTATATTCCTCAGTGAGCAACCGTGACAGTCGTACATACATACGGCTCAATTCCTGATAAACCGGCCTGTTTTCTTTATTGGGAATATGCCTATGGGAGCCTCCTACCATGTTCGACACGGCATGGAGCGAATCGATTTCGCCAAGGCTGTACAGCCCTAGAATAGCCGCGCCCAAACATGAGCTTTCTACGCTGACCGGGACATGCACTTCTTGATCGAAAATATCCGCCATCATTTGACGCCATAATTCCGATTTGGCAAAGCCGCCTGTAGCCTGTATTTTTGTCGGCCGGCCGATGAGCTCCTCGAGGGCCATGTACACCGTGAATAAATTAATAATCACACCTTCCATGACGGAACGGATCATATGCTCCTTCCTGTGGTGAAGACCCAGCCCGAAGAAGGAGCCGCGGGCATTAGCATCCCACAAAGGGGCTCTCTCTCCTGCCAGGTAAGGATGGAACAACAATCCTCCGGCACCGGGCTTCACCCGCGAAGCGATTTCAGTAAGAAGCTCATACGGATCCTTGCCCAGCCGGGCAGCCTCTTCCAATTCCTCGGAACAGAAATGGTCGCGAAACCACCGGAAAATCATGCCGCCATTATTGACGGGTCCTCCGATAACCCAATGGTTCTCCGTCAGTGCGTAACAAAATGTCCTTCCTTTCGGATCCGTCACCGGCCGATCTGTGACTGTACGGATTGCGCCGCTTGTGCCTATCGTCACTGCCACGGTGCCTGGATCGATCGCGTCAACGCCAAGATTGGAGAGAACGCCGTCGCTCGCGCCGACAACAAAAGGCATCGATACGGAGAGCTGCATTTCAGCCGCCCAATGCTCATCCATTCCCTCCAAGCGGAAGGTTGTAGGCACGGGCTCCGACAGTCTATCCGGCGTAACGCCGGCAACATTCAGAGCTTCCTCATCCCAGCTCAACGTTTCGAGAGCGAACATTCCGGTTGCGGAAGCAATAGAATAATCGACTACGTACCGCTTGAACAGCTTATGGAAAACATACTCTTTGATGGATATGAATTTATGTGTCCGGGCAAAAAGCTCCGGTTCCTCATGCCGTAACCACGTCAGCTTGGATAACGGGGACATCGGATGAAGCGGCGTACCGGTGCGCAGGTAAATCTGATGGCCGTTCATCTCGTTTCGAATGCGCTCCGTCCAGCCCGCACTGCGATTATCCGCCCAAGTGATGCATTTGGAGAGCGGATTTCCCTGGGCATCCACGGCGATCACGCTGTGCATAGCAGAGCTGAAGGAAACGCACAGCACATTCTCCGAATCCGCACCGCTCTTCAGCAACGTGTGCTTGATTGTGCCGATAACCGCGCGGAAGATTTCGTCGGGATCCTGCTCCGCGATCGAAGGCTTCAGCGAGTAAAGCGGATATTCAATCAAATGGGCTGAAATCAATAGGCCATCGGTGTCGAATAAGACCGCTTTGGTGCTCGTCGTTCCGATATCCACGCCTATCACGTATTTTGAAGCCACCATGCATCTATCCTTTCTGTCTCCGCTATGATATTAAACGAATAAGTCCAATGTAAGGATAAACGCAAGCGCTGCAACGGAAATAATCGTCTCTAAGGCCGTCCATGTCATAAGCGTTTCCTTGACGGTCATACCGAAATATTCCTTAATGAGCCAAAACCCGGAGTCATTGACATGGGATAAAATGAGGGAACCAGCGCCGGTAGCTAATACAAGCAGCTCGACATTTACACCCGGCACAATGGCCGCGATCGGAGCGACAATCCCTGCTGCCGTCATCATCGAGACAGTGGCCGAGCCTGTAGCGACACGGATCATGGCCGCGATTCCCCAGCCGAGAAGAATTGGCGATAGGTGCGAGGCAGTGGCAATCTCCGCGATATAATCGCCGATGCCCGAATCGAGCAGCACCCGGTTAAATGCGCCGCCGGCACCGATGACGAGCAGGATCGTAGCCGTAGGCGCCAAGCAATCGTTCGTAAATTTGAGAATACGGTCACGGCTCATGCCGCGGAAGAAGCCGAGACTGAAAAAGGAATAGATAGTAGCGATAAGCAGCGCGACGATCGGGTCACCGACAAATTTGCATGCCTGAAACAGGATGGTCCCTTTCTCCAGAGCCAAATCCGCGATCGAGGCGATGAGCATGAGAAATACAGGAACCAGAATCGTGAATAACGTATTGAAGAAACCAGGAAGCTTATTCGTATCACCGTTCTCCGTCAGCTGATCGCCCATTTCCTTAGGGACGGACTTATGGATCCGGTTGCCGATCCATTTGCCATACAACGGACCTGCGAGAATAGCAGTCGGAAGCCCGACAATGAGGGCATACAAAATGGTTCTTCCAACATCTGCGTCGAAAATACCCACCGCTGCCATCGCAGCCGGATGAGGAGGAACAAGTCCGTGTACAACCGATAAGCCGGCGACAAGCGGCACACCGATTTTGACAAGTGATACGCCAGTTTGTCTGGCAATCGTAAATACAAGCGGAATGAGCAGAACGAAGCCGACTTGGAAAAATACCGGAATGCCGACGAGAAATGCGACGAACATCATGGCCCAATGGACATTTTTTTCGCCGAAAAGACGGATGAGCGTCCGGGCGATGCGTTCCGCGCCGCCGGATTCCGCCATCATTTTACCCAGCATGGTGCCAAGCGCAAGCACGACGGCCAGGAAACCGAGCGTATTGCCCATCCCTGTTTTGATTGAATCAATGATACCCGTATGATCTTCGGTAGTGAACAAAGGCATACCGGCAGCAAGCCCGGTACCGATCGCCGTGACGATGAGGGCGACAAAAGGATTCAGCTTCACAACTGTAATCAGAAGCAGCAGCACCACAATGGCTGCTAGAACGATAAATAATAACACAAGTAAACCTCCCAATAAAGTATGATTTATTCACAGGTACAGGCCATTACAGCCGCATACCGCCAATACAAAATGGTCTTAAGAGAATCGGTCTCTGTATTCCTGAGGGGTCATGCCGAATTTTTTTTTGAAAGCATAGTTAAAGGAATGCGGACGCTGATAGCCAAGGCTAGCAGCGATTTCAAAAATTTTGTCTGCGCTGTGCTTCAAAAGATACTCCGCCTGGTTCATGCGCACACGCTGCACATATTCGCTTAAATTTTCTCCGGTTTCCAGCTTATACACCTTCGAAACATAGACCGGATGAAGATACACATGACCGGCGATCGATTGCAATGAAACATCCTGCTGGACGTTTTGTTCAATAAAAGCATGGATTTCCTGGATCAGGTTCGTCCTTGAATCCTTCGTCTCGCGGTCCATGTCTTCGCGGATCTTGTGCAGCGTTCGGAGCGACCATTCGCGAAGCTGATTCACGGAACGAAACGGAAGACCCTCGGTCATTTTCCCGTACTCAGCCCCGAGCAATTCCGACAAATGCCTTCCGTTTTTATGCGCAATATACGAATAGGCGGAAGCGATCGTGAAGTAAATCTCAAGGAGATGCTCCTGCGAACCGGGCTCCCTATCCTCCATGTCGTCAAAAATCATCCGAAGCTTCTCTTCTATGTCACTCCACCTGGCTGCCTCGAGCAAATGAATCAATGCCGGCGGTTCGTAGAGGCTTTTCAGAGACCCGATCCCCTCTTCCGATCGATCGTCTTCCAGCCGCATAAACAGCTCCTGCTCGCTTCCGATCCGTTTGCGGAAGGCTCCAATCGAACGGCTGTACAGCGCTGCCAAATCATAAGGGAAACGCCCGTTATGACAGACCATGACGGAGATTTTACCCTTTAGATACGTACCCACCGCTGTTTGCAGTGCAGCCGCAGTACGCTCGAACCAAACCGTGTCGTTATCCTCAGCTTCCTTTTGTTTTGCCGTCATTGCAAAAACGAGATAATCATGAGCATCCTTGGCATACCAAATCGCATATCGCCCGCCGAACAGCTCTTCGACCATATTACCGATTGCATATTCCTTCCAGGATAGATCTTGAAGATCAGACTGGAGAAACAGTTCATCCAAACGTACCACCATCAGCGAAAAAGATTGCCATTCATAATCGGAAAGCTCCAGCATCTTCATTTTGTCATGCAGGGCTGCTGTCTCCAATCTTCGGCCCTGAAGCAGCTCAAGGAGCAAATTCGTCCTCAGCAAAGGGAGATTTTCTTTAAAGGTATAAGTCAGCCTCTGATTAGAGATGACTTCCTCCCATTCCAATTCCAGCTTTGCAAGAACCCGCTCGACTGTGGCCAGCAAATCCTCTTCTTTTACCGGCTTCAACAAGTAATCCTCGGTCTGGTACAGAATGGCCTCTTTGGCGTAATTGAAATCCGAGTACCCGGACAATAATATGCATTTGGTTTTGGGCCAGAGCCGGCGGATCTCCGCGATTAATTGCAAGCCCGACATGCCTGGCATCTTAATATCCGTGATGACGATATCGATGGAAAACTGCCTGAGGAACGTGAGCGCTTCAAGTCCGGAATAGGCCTTAAAAACCTGCTCTACGCCAATAGCCTTCCAATCGATCGTGGTGGAGAACCGGTCAACGACATGAGCCTCGTCATCCACGATCAATAGTTGAGTCATGCTCTCCCTCCTTCTCCAGCCTGGTTTTCGCAAAGCTACTCGTCCGGTTCCATGTCAGAACGGCTTCCAGCCCTCCGTCTGGCGATTGTCTGAACGATAATCCCGAGCCTTCGCCAAATTGATATTGTAAACGCCGGTGTACGTTCCACGTCCCGCATCCGAGTTCATCGGTCATCGGTTCATTCAGTTGAATCATCAGCTGGCGCAGCCTGGACTCAGACAGCCCCGCTCCGTTATCGGCTATGGTAATCCGGTTCCACCTGTCATTCTGCTCGCCGGTTATCGTAATAATGCCGCCCTCCACCTGATGCTCGATACCGTGAACGATGGCATTTTCAACCAATGGCTGAAGAAGGAGGCGCGGTACAGGCTCATCCATCATTTCTTCCGGGACGGTTATGGTGAATGCCAGACGGTGCATCCGCAAATGATGGATATTCAGGTAGTGACGTACCAAATCGAGCTCATCCCGAAGGGTAACCTGCTGATTCTCCACCCTTGAAGTGTACCGATAATACTCAGCCAAGTTTTCGGCCATTGCGATTACCGCATCGCGATCCTCCAGCATGGCGGAATTGATAACAAAGAACAGCGAATTATACAGAAAATGCGGGTTGATCTGAGACTGCAGCTGCTTTAGCGTTGCTTCGCGGGACCGCAGCTTCTCCGTATAAACATCCTCGATCAAGACTTGAATGCGGCCGGCCATTTCATTGTAGGGCCTGATTAAATCATCAAATTCGTTCTTTGCTTCATATTCAATACGCGAGGATAAATCCCCCCGGCTCATCCGCTTCACGCCTCTGATCATTTTCTGGATCGGAATCTGGACGTTACGGTAAAGCAGAAACGAAGCAATGACACCGATCATAAGCAGAAAGGCGATTGAACCGTAGAACCAATTGCGTGCCGTTGTAATGGGAGACAAGATCCTTTGGACCGGAACATAATCCACCAAATACCAGCCCAGTTGGCGTGATTTCACATAACTAACCAAATACGATTGATTGTTGATTGCAGTCGTTTCCTGACCTGCATCCGTCAAGGACCTGCTCAGCACATTCCGGATAATCTGATCTTCGATCAGCAAGTCAGGCGTGCTATTCCGAATCGGCTGGTAATCCGGATGATACAGGAAGGGATCACTGAGCTTATCCTTCCGGTAAATATCCAGCAGATCAGTAATGGTCTCCACCGGGAAACGGACCTGAAATACCGCATCAGCTTGTCCTACGGTTGCCGCATTGGCGGGTTCGCTAGTCTCCCGGATAAAGGTGCCGATCGTTGAGCCGCGGGAATAATCTTCACCATAGACCCATGTCTTCCGGATGGGACCGTCCCAATCCCAATTCCCGATACCGTTAACATAAATATTAGAGGACAGCACCTTCTTGCCTTCCGGCATTGCGATCGTCAAATCATTGCTCCAGCTGCTGGATACGCTTTGAAGGCTCAACTTCTCCGTTATGCGGGATTGTGCCTTTAGCAGGTTGCCGGCCGCCTCGCCGGTTCCCCCGATAAAATCCCGGATGTGCGGGTCGTAGCTTAAGATAACCGGAAACAGAGACAAATTTTCAATGTTTGAATCCATCCGGTTCAAGAAAAACGATAATTCATTCAAATTGGAAGAGCGGAGCTGCTTCTCTACTACAGTGCCCGCAATCCGGTTGGAGTAGCTGTATAAGAACAGAACGGGGATAAGCAGCAGAATGATCGTAATGATGATCTTGCCGAATATCGATATCCTGTAACGTATGGCGATCACCTTCTCATTCCGCTTCTTTATCCAATAACGCTTGCAGCGCGGCATTGGCTTTGTCCGCCGCCTGTTGAAGATCGGGAGCACCCGTTATCACACGTTGAACGATTTCTCCGACGGTTTCCCGTGCCTCCGCCACGTTGACGACGGTAGGACGGTCGTGGTCTACACCGCCGACGCCGTATTGTTTGATGACCTCGACCATCTCTTTCGGGAACCCTTCCGTACCTTCGGACATGTTCCAGACGGAATTACGGGCACCCGGATTCCCTTTGCGCTGCGTTTGAAGCACGATCTCTTTACTGGTCGCCCACCGGATAAAAGCCCACGCTGCTTCTTTGTCAACGGCTCTAGGATTCATGGCCAATCCCCAGGATGTAATATTGTAGGTCCTCGAGCCGCTTCTACCGGCAGGGAAGGAAGCAAATCCGATATGTTCGGCGATATTGGAATGCGCCGGATCGCTTGCGCTTTTATAGATTGCATTTGCATCCGTATAAAAGGCGGCTTTGCCTTCGGCAAAAAATGCGCTCGCTTGCGGCCATGACATGTTGATTACGCCCGGAGGCCCGTAATTTCTTAGAAGGCCTCCATATAGGCTGAAAGCTCTCATCGCTTCCGGCGTATTAATGGTCGCTTTCTGCCCGTTCGTGAAATCGCCGCCCTCGGAGTACAGAAAAGACGAAACCTGAGTGACCAAAGGGGAACGCTGGCCCCTTGCGATAAAACCGTAAACTCCGTTGCCCGGATCATGCAGCTTCCGGACAGCGGATACAAGCTCCTCGATCGTATCCGGCACCGGGATTCCAGCCTTCTGCAAAAGATCTTTCCGGTAGTATAAGATTTGCTGCTCCGTAATGACCGGAATACCGGCAAGCTTTCCATCTACGGTTGCGGAGCGGATGGCTGCGCCTGAAAAATCGCTGTACGCGTACTCAGCGTCCTGTCGGGCATAGTCATCGAGCGGCTCCAGCCAACCGTTTTTATAAAAAAGCTTCCCTTCCTGCAATGGGCGGTACATAAATACATCGGGCGTTTCGGAGCCCGTTGTCAGCTGCAGCGTAAGCTTCTGGGTCAGCTGATCCTCGAAAAATCCTTGAACGATCACGTTCATGCCCGTTGCTGCTTCAAATTCGGGAAGGAGCGGCCTGATCGCATCCGCCCAAGGATGATTAGCCGTTACTAGCGTAATGGTTTTACCTTGAAATGGCTGCGCTAACTCTCCCCTTTTATCTCTGGAGTAGGAAATGCCTGTACACCCTGACGCCAAAACGGAAACCAATAGAGCCCAGATTACCGTAAGCATACACAGTCTGCGAAATCGCTTCATAGATAGGTCCTCCTTGTCGCGATTCGATAATCATAACATTACCTGAGCACGTATGTTTCCGCTATAACTAATCCTTAACATCCATAACCATTCGTGAAGTAAATAAACATGAGACGTTAAACTTTTGACATTGACTTTCCTATATTTTGAAAAAAGGTTGTCCCTCCGGCAGAAAAATATGCCAAAGGAACAACCTTAATGAATTCAAAGGGCGTCTAACCCTTCACGGCGCCGGCCGCCAAACCGCTGACGACATAACGCTGTGCAAGCAGTGCGATTATGAGTACGGGAAGGGTGATAATACATGCCGCAGCCATTAGCCCGCCCCAATTGATTTCCGAATAGGACATGAAATTGAATACCGCCACCGGAAGCGGCTTCGTTTGATCACCGGCAAGGATGATGGAAAACATAAAGTTATTCCATGAGAAAATGAACGAAAGCAGGGACGACGTAATAATACCGGGGCCGGAAATCGGTAAAATGATTCGCATAAAAACTTGATGACGCGTACAACCGTCAATCAGACCCGATTCCTCGATTTCGGTAGGAAGCGCTTCGAAGAAGGAAATCATGATCCAAATAATGAATGGCAGTCCCACGAGCATATGACTGAGAATCAAAGACGGGAATGTGTCTATCAGCTCAAGCTTCGAAAATAGGATAAACCAGGGGATCAAGAAGGTGATCCCGGGAATAATCCGGGCTACGAGAATGACAAGCCCTAACTTGTGAAGGTTATGTCTGGCGATTGCGTAAGCAGCCGGCAGCCCAAGCAGCAGGGCGAACAGCGTCGATCCAAGCGCGATCACGAAACTATTGAAGATGTATTTTAGAAAATCATATTCCTTGAATACATCCGTATAATTGGCCATTGTCGGCTTAAACACAAACAACTGATCCGTCGACATGATTTGCCCCTGCGTTTTGAAGGAAGCCAGCAGCATCCAGAAGAAAGGAAAGGCGAATAATAGCAGCACCATAATGGTTAAACCGCCAAAAATCAGATTTGCTGCCTTCTTTTGCTTATTCATAACGCCCCTCCATTCTTTTGCGCATCCAGATCATTACGATCGTCAAGCCCATGACCAACGCGAAGAATAGGACAAGAAGCGAGGACGCCATCCCCAGCTTAAAATATTGAAAGCCTAATACATAACCGTAAATGTTCAACGTCTCGGTAGCTAGATTAGGCCCGCCCTGCGTTGTCGCATAAATAATATCAAATGTTTTTAACACATCGATCAAGCGCAGCATCGCAGCAACCATAATAGTTGGCTTTAATAGCGGCAGCGTAATCGAAATGAACTTTCTCCATCTGCCGGCCCCGTCGACGTCAGCCGCTTCATAGGGGTCGGTCGGAATCGTAGCCAGCCCCGCCATGATAATCAGGGCGATCATCGGCGTCCACTGCCAGACGTCAACAACAATGAGCGAAGAAATGGCCTGATCGGGGGAAGCGAGCCACAGCTGCGGCTTCAGTCCGACCGCTTTCAATATCATGTTGGCCGCGCCGATCGTCGGCTCATAAATCAACTGCCAAACCAGCCCCATCGCAACCGGGGTAGCCACCATAGGCAGAAGGAAGACCGTTTTCACCATATTTTTACCCCGGAAATCCCGGGTAAGCAGTAAAGCAATGGCAACCCCTAACACGACTTCAACACCAAGCGCCGCAACCGTAAAATACATCGTGGAGCGTACCGCCCCCCAGAACCGGGTATCCTTCAAAAGCGTCATATAGTTGTCGAGCCCCACCCACTTTGGAGGCGTAATGGCTGACATGCTCCACTCAAAGAAGCTTATACGTACGGTATATAGGATCGGGAATACCATCATGATCAACACGAATAGTACTGCTGGCATCGTATAGATCCATTTCAAATTTCGGTCAAACCAGTTGTACTGCATATGGAACTCCCCTTCCCCCCAGATCAAAATCATAAATCAAAAGGGCCACGGAATGACCCTTTTGAAGGTAAGGCCGATTCGCCTTTATTTTGATTTTTCGTTATCGATAATCACTTGCAAGGCTTCATTCGCTTTATCGGCAACGGATTGAATGTTCGTCTCTCCAGTCATGATCTGCTGAACGATCTCGCCAACCGCATCGCGAGCTTCACCGACACTAATGACGGTCGGACGGTCATGGTCGACACCGCCCTTCACGCTTTCTTTGATGACATCTACCAGCTCGGACGGAAATCCGGTCGTACCCTCTGGGTTATCCCATACCGAAGAACGGGCTCCGGGATTGCCTGCTTGCTGGGTTTTCAGGACCATTTCCTTGCCAGTTGCCCACTCTATGAATGCCCATGCCGCTTCCTTGTTGACTGCATTCGCATTCATAGCCAGTCCCCAAGAAGTAATGTTATAGGGTTTGGAGCCGGCCGAACCAGCCGGGAACGGTGCAAATCCTATTTTATCGGCAATTTGCGACTTTGCAGGGTCCGTTGCGTTCTTATAAATCGAGTTCGCGTCCGTATAGAAAGCTACCTTGCCTTGTGCGAAAATGCCGATCGCTTGCGGCCATGACATATTAAGCACGCCTGGAGGGCCGTAATCCTTCAATAAGGTACCGTAGGTCGTAAAAGCTTTAATCGCTTCCGGCGTATTGATCGCCGCCTTATCTCCGTTCGTGAAATCTCCGCCTTCGGAGAACAAGAATGAAGAGACTTGTGTGACAAGCGGCGAGCGCTGTCCTCTGGCTACGAAACCGTACATCTCTTTACCGGGATCATGAAGCTGTTTAACCGCGGCAACCAATTCATCAATCGTTTTCGGTACCGCGATCCCTGCCGCTTCCAGCAAATCCTTACGGTAGTATAAGATTTCCTGCTCTGTAATGATTGGAATGCCGGCCACCTTTCCGTCAACGGTCGCCGATCCGACAGCTGATTTGGACAAGTCGGCGAAATCGTATTCGGGATCTTTATTCACGTAGTCATCCAAAGGATGTACCCAGCCGTTCTTGAAGAACAGCTTGCCCTCCTGGAGCGGACGATACATGAACACGTCCGGCGTATTGGAGCCCGTGGTGAACTGGACTGTAAGCTTCTGCGTCAACTGGTCTTCAAAATAACTTTCTACTTTTACTTTCATTCCCGTCTCAGCCTCGAACTCGGGAATGAATGGTTTAATCGCATCTCCCCAAGGATGGTTCGCGGTTACTACCGTGATACTTTTGCCTTCAAACGGTTTTGCGGCCGGCGCGGCGTTATTTACGTTATTTTTCTCTGTATTCTCTTTACCCGCTGCCGTATTGCTTGTTTGTCCGCCGCCGTTCGAGCACGCTGCCAGCATCGTTGCAGCAAGCACGATACTTAATCCCTGACCCAGCCAGCGTTTTCTGAACATTCTCATACTTAACCCTCCCGAATAAACTTTTTTGTATGCGCTTTCAATACAAATATACAGATTCAGGATGACGGATTATATAACGAAGACTAAACATCGATAACAATACGTTAAGGTATTTATTCGCCGGCAGTCTGCCTTTTAAAACGCGCTGGACAAAATGGATAGTGGACTAACCTTGCCCCGAATAGATGGACACAGAGAACCTCAAAAAGGGCTCAACCCCGCGTGCTGCGAGGCTGAGCCCAAGATTGCATTGCCTATTTTTTTGACTTAAGTTCTGCTCAGTCATTTTAGATACCATCAGTCCATCTTTCTAATGGAAATTTTCAACTTAAATTCAACCTTTTATCCACACTCACCCCGGAAAATCCGTAATCACCCCATCCACCCCAAGCTCCTTCATCCGCTCCATATCCTCATCGTTCTGAATCGTCCATGCGATCACCTTCCGGTTCCGGTCATGGATCCTCTGAACGATCTGCTCGTCAAGCAGCTCCTTCGGATAATGAATGTATGCCGTGAACGATGCCAGTGCATCGAGCGTATCATCCGACAATGGATGCTGATCCTCATGGATAAGCGCCGCGACGGGAATGTTCGGCAGCAGGTTGTGAATGAGACGCGTCGATTCGAAATCATACGATTGGATGACGATGCCTACGCTGTTCTCGACTCCCCCTATGCCCTTTAAATGCCTTGTCCCCTTTAAATCCGTGCTATTCAAACGCTGCTCGTATCTGCGCACGACCTCAGCGACCTGCTCTTCAATGCCCGGATAGAGCTTCGAATCCTTAATCTCGATCAGCATCGCCATTTTTCCGGCAAAGCGGTCCATGACATCCTGTAAAGGCAAGATCTTCTCGTCCTTCTTATCGCTGCTCGTGCTTTTCCCTGCATCCATATCCTCCAGCTCGCCCAGCGTATAATCATCTACGTCTCCGGTATGCTTCGTCGTTCGATCTACCTTATCGTCATGGATAACGACGAGCTTTCTATCTTTGCTCAGCTGCACATCGAATTCAATGAAGTCTGAGCCTAGACGCTCGGCTTCCTCGAAGGCAGCCATCGTATTTTCAGCCTCATGGCCGGATGCTCCGCGATGCGCAATAATAAGAAATCCCTCGGGTGAATTGGGATTAGACGCAGATACGATGAATGTTACGCATAATAGGATCACTAAAAGCAGCCCCGCTCTGCGCCAAACATATGCTTTATTTGGTCTCCCCATCCTGCCAACTCCTCTTATAGGTTCTGTATTATTTCGCGAAATAAATAGTCCTATTTACTTAAACACACGCGGCATCGCCCGAAACACAAAAAGGGCCAAAGCCGCCTTTTGCCAAGGCTGCTCTGACCCTTTTTCACATGGAAAGTTACTTGCTCGAATACTCCTTAGTCGCTGTATCCAGCATCGTCTGCCAGTTCGGAAAATCCGTCTCCCGAGCCACATGCCGGTCAAAAAACTCATCCGGAATGTCCTTAATATCCTCGCGCGTCTTCACTTGGAAGTTGCCCTTCTCCAGAAACGCGTCGAAGCTGTTAAAGCTGGAATGCTTGCTCATGAACGATTCATGAAACAACGCTTCGAGTGAGATATGGCTTGGATCCTCCTGCACATCTTTTTGACCTTGCAATTCCTTGAGCAGATCTTCAAATGACATTGGCTTTTGCTTTCTCAAATGATCACCCCTAGTTCAAATTATTGTATTCCAGTGTGCCTATCGTCGTTACCTATATGGTCAGCATTGAATCGGAATGATCCACGGCTACGGGAATCGTTTTTTTGATTTTTTTCTCAATATCCTTCAAGTACGGCTTCTCTTCGGTCTCGCAGAAAGAGATCGCGATGCCGCTTAGTCCAGCCCGGCCGGTACGCCCGATCCGGTGCACGTAGGTTTCCGGGATGTTAGGCAGGTTGAAGTTGATCACATGCGACAGCTCATCGATATCGATCCCTCTTGCAGCGATATCCGTCGCTACCAGCACTCTCGTTGCCCCGCTCCTGAAGTTCAGCAATGCGTTCTGGCGGGAGTTTTGCGACTTGTTGCCATGTATGGCTTGCGCAGTAATATTCACTTTGGTCAGTCCTCGTACGACGCGGTCCGCGCCATGCTTGGTGCGTGTGAAAACTAGCGCCGACGTGATCGACTTATCCTTCAGCAGCTCATTTAGTAAGCCCTGCTTGCTAGCTTTCTCTACGAAATAAACCGATTGCTCGATACGCTCTACGGTTGTAGAAGCCGGCGTAACCTCCACCTTTACGGGATTAACCAGCAGCGTTTTGACGAGCTTGGATATTTCCGGCGGCATGGTGGCAGAGAAAAACAAGGTTTGTTTTTTGCTCGGCATTTTTGCAATGATTTTCTTCACATCGTTGATAAAGCCCATATCCAGCATCCGGTCTGCTTCATCCAGCACCAAAATTTGAACGGCCTGCAAATCTACAAACTTCTGATTGATTAAATCAATCAGTCTGCCTGGCGTAGCGATAATAATATCCGCGCCTTGCTCAAGTGCACGCTCTTGTACCTTTTGCGACACGCCGCCTACAATGGCCAAGCAGCGAATATCTGTAAATTGGCCGTATGCCTTGATGTTATCGGCAATTTGAAGGGCCAGCTCCCGGGTTGGGGTTAAAATGAGGGACCGCGTACGGCGTACGCGCCCCGGATTGCTTTGCTGCTCGCTTAATAATTGTACGATCGGCAGGGCAAATGCGGCCGTCTTCCCTGTTCCCGTCTGCGCGCAGCCAAATAAGTCTCTGCCTGCCAGCACTACCGGAATCGCCTGCTCCTGTATCGGTGTCGGCGCCGTGTAGTTCTCTTTACCCAGCGCTTTCAAAATCGCGGGGGTAAGCTTTAGATCGTTAAAATTCATGTGGTCTCCTTCATTATAAAAAGCATAAATGATTAATCAAGCTGCTTATTCATACGGTTAATTAAAAGTCATCCAAACAGTGCTGCCCAAAACCTCAAAGTCCTGCTTAAACCAGAAATTTCTCGATTTCTCTAAGGAATAAACATACATTCTTTTATTCGGGTATTTCGCTTTGAGCCAGTTCACGAAAAAAGCGGCATAACCCTTGCTTTCAAATTCTTTCAGCACATCGAGCGCTTCGATAAAGATGAAGTCCTTCTTGTTTTTGATATCGATATAGAAGTCCTTCTCCAAATATTTCTCGTCATCGCTGAAATAATCTTTTTCCGCCTTCTTTATCAGTTGTTTCCCGTTTTCGTATTCCCATACGACACCGTACCCCACCATCGCATCTTCTGCTTCGATCATGTAGATTTGCTCCGGTATTTCCGACCTGTCTCTCTTGCTGAGCTCCGGCGCATGGTAAGCCGTCGCGATCTCGCCTAAGAGGGCTTGCATGTCTGCATCAAATGGTTTTGCTGCTATTGTAGGCATTTATGTTCTCCCTTGTTTGCTGGATATCGCGTATATCGTCTTCAAAATAAAAGAAGTGGGTTTTATTTCGCCCCCCACTTCTCTCATTGATTGTGTATGGTTTATTGTCCTTAGCTATCTTACCATAAATGTGAGATATCAACTAGCAAAACTAAAATACCGAAAAGGGACGGAGCAGTAAGTTACATCTGCTTCGTCCCTGCTCGTTTTAAAATAGATACCGCCAGTCAAGCATTAGACCTTTGGTTTAATGTCTGCATCGTCAATGCCATTATTGCTGCTGCTCTTTTTATCATTCTTGTTAGCTTCTTGGTTCTTTTGCTGCGTAGATTGATTTTTCTGTTCGTTTGTCAATCGGCTCACACCTTCCCTGTTTATTTATGCCAACCCTATTGTGGTCTGTACGCAAACCAATTATTCGCATGCAAAACAAAAACACTGCCGCTTCCGGAGCACAAGGCATCCGGCAGCGGCAGTGTTTCTAATGGATAGATAATGGGTTGATTTACCAGTTCTTTTTCGTAAAAGATTGGACCGCATGCTTGAGCTTGTCACGGGCATCTTTGTTTTTCATCAGATAGGTGACTCCCATCCCGATTGCAGTAAACAGCATTTTTTTCTTCATGGTTACTACCTCCTTGGAATCTCTTGTTATGAATGTACCCTCTTGGACGAAGTTTTAAGCAGCCAAAGCAAAAGCAGCATAGAAGCCATCGTTTTACATGAACGTGCAGAGCTTCTCGTATTTATTAAATGTACTGACGTCGTTGGTGGCAGAGCCTTTAAATTCATAGCCGCAGCGCAGGTAAAAGGAGTTCAGCTTCGCGTTGCTTGCAATGCAGTCCAGCCGAATGCGGTCTTTCCCCGGAAAATGGATACCGGAATCGGCCCAGCGAACAATCGCTTCGCCCAAACCTTTGCCCGCAGCCTCGCGGTTAATATTCAAACGGTGCAAATAAACCGAGGATTCATGCCCTTCCTCCCCCCAGAGCCCGCGGTCCCATGCGCTCTCCTGCTGCATCAGCATCACCATGCCCGTTAATAGGCTGCCCTGCATGAACAGATACACTTCTCCGCGCTTGACCGCCTCCGGTGTCTGATGGGAGTCCTCGCCATGCAGCAAACCGTTCCACTGCTTCGATCCTTTGCTCCGCAGCCACTCCGCCGTTCGAACGAGCAGTTGCAATACCGATTCTGTATCCTCTATTTTCGCTTGAAACACTTTGATATCCGAATGGATGCTCCCAATGGCATCCATGCGTTCAAATGCTGACATGATGATTAACCTCCAATTCCGAGTAGAAATATGGCTTCATTCATTATACCTGTTTTTATCTATTTTCACCCAATAGGGAGTACGGTCTCCAAACGAAAAAGAAGCAGGATGCGCCTGCGCCTTCTGCTTCTTCCATGTACGTACTAATCGTTCATAAACCTATTTGGACCAACGTTCAAGCTTAGGGATGTTTCTAGTAAAGAAGCCCGTTAAAAACTTCGGAAAACCGAACTCGACCAATTTTTGTTTCACGCGATCCTTCATTTGATCCACGGTAAGATCAGGCAAAGTAAACACGCCATTCTCATAACAGTGGCTGCAGTAGGTTTTGCTGCGGTCCCCGTTTCTTTCCGTTCCGCCGCCTTGCTCATCCCTGGCCAAAGGCATGCCGCAGCTTTGACAATTCTTATGTACTTTTCCCATTTGCTTTGCCCCTTACTAACGCTTGTCTTTCCCTTAGTTTAACACCTAAATATTTGAATAGGTAAAATAAAATTTGCTCTTTATCCCACACTCGTAAGAAGGCTGCCTTCGTAACCTCAATTCATAATTGGACCCGGACGATGTATCTCTCTAACGTTGCCGGCAGTCCTTTCTCTGTTGCATGTTTCTCAAAAATCCGCGTCATTTCGGTCAGCGATTCCTCTAGCACCATTTCAAACACGGAAGGCTTTTGACCAAAGCAGCGCATTCTAATGATATCAACGGGTTCATGAAAGTACTCTATGCTTCTTATGGCCTCGATCTCAGCATCGGCGCAGCCGCCGCGATCAAGCCTTTCCGTGATATGATCCTTTATCGGAGTTCCTTCTGGATGACGCTCAAAAAAATGAGGAAACCACCCAGGTAATTCATTCATTAAAGCATCTCCAGGGTGAAGAGCAAGAATACGTCCGCCCTTTCGAATGACTCTTTTGATATCGAGGTATGCAGAAGTCGGACCTCTGCGATTATAGGCACAATCGAATTGCTCTGCATCAAAAGGGAGAGTGTTTTTAGTGTTCGCCTGCACAAAAGAAACATTTTTCACATTCGCGTTGTTCCCTGCTTTAATGAAATCATCCGTTATGTCTATCCCTACAACTTGTTTGGCCACCGGGCTCCACTGCATGGCAAACTCCCCGTGTCCGCATCCGATATCCAATACTTGCTTGCCGCGAACCATTCGGGAAACTTCATCCGTAAATATCGATTCGCCGTTCGGCTCGGTTAACGTAGAGTTCCACGAATAAGAATATTTCCCCGTCAACCTCGCAAGCTGGGCATACCATGCATGGGAATGGGGACTTACCCAGTCCTTATGTGTTTTGGGGTCGATCAGCGGTTTGCTCATTCCGCACCTCCCGATTATTTTCCAAAGGAGATTAATTGTAATTTTATCCAGCCTGTTAGTCAATGAAAATTTGTGAGCGCAAAAAAAAGAGGGAGCTATGTCCCTCTTCTGTTGCAAACTAATTCATCTATTAATTGTGCCGTGCGAAGCCTGATGCTCGCATTAAGCTTACTTATTTCAACGCGTCTGCAATGGCCTTCAAGCCATTAATTCTGCTGATCGGTCCGTATCCATAGGAAAGCTCTCCATTTATGGCATACACCTGATCCTTCTGGACAGCCTTCAGCTTTTTCCAAACCTCGCTTTTTTCCCATTCATCCGAGAGAGCCGGGAGCGATTTATCATTGTAATTAAAATAACCGAGGAACAAATGGTCCGGATCAATCGCGGCGAGCCCTTCGAGCGTGAGCTCAATACCATCGCCCTTTGCCTCTTCCGGCGCTTTCAGCCCGATCGGTTCATAATAATCGCCTGCATAGTTGGTACCCTGCAGCCAAATCGTCTTATCTCGAACCTGAAGATACGCGACCGTGCCTTCCACGCTGCTCAGCTGCTGCTTCACTTGTTCCACCTCTGCGGTGAACTCATCAATTGTCTGTTTCGCCAGCTCTTCTTGCCCGAGGATTACCCCGAACTGCGTAATGACTGACTGCCAATCGGTCCAGACATTCGTTTTCTCTTCATCGATCAAGATCGTTGGAGCAATCTGCGACAATTGTTCGGTAATGTCCTTGTTCGTCACGCTGCCCGCCAAAATAAGATCCGGCTCGTATTGCAGCAGCGCCTCCAAATTAACCGCCGTATTCTCGCCGACGACGGTCACTTCATCAAACTTTTCGACGTAGGGTTTGTACACCTCGGTGTCTAGGAATGACGGATTAGCCGTGAACGGCAGCGTTACCGCAATGGACGGCAGGTCGAAGCCTAACAAATCTTGCGTTAACCCCCAATGCACTAATACAATCTTTTGCGGTTTCTCGGCAATCGTAACTTCTTCGCCGTTAGCGCTTGTAACGGTTCTTGGAAACGCTTGGCTGACAGCCGTATCGGCATTGGCATTCGTTGCATCAGGTGCATCCGCTGCTTTATTATTCCCGTTATTCGGGCTTGCCTCATTGGAGCATGCACTGACGAGCATAACGATAAACAATAGCAAGCTCACGGCTGCCATTGGTATTTTGCGTGTCTTCATCGGATTCTTCCTCTCACTAACCTCGAATTGTGTGATAACGATTATCATTATCGAAGTTAATCATACCACCGCACCTATCCTGCGCAAATAGATTATTTCCCGATCCTAGGATGGATTATTTCTACTTTCGAGGTTCTTCACGGCAGTCGGCGACATCCCGTAATGCTTTTTGAATAATCTGCTGAAATAATAAGCATCGGAGTAGCCTACGCTTCTGGAAATCTCACGCACCGAAAATTCAGCGCTCATCAGCAGCTCATACGCAAGGTTCATTCTGAATTGAATCAAATAATTAATGGGGCCAATACCGGTGTATTTTCGAAATAAATGCGAAAAATATTTGGCCTTCATCCGATGCTGCTCCGCTAAACTCTCCAGCGTGATCGGTTCCATATAGTGCTGCCGAATATATTCAATCGTCTGCTCCATCATTGGCTGGCTCTCGCTATTTTGCTGGTAGCGTTCGAACAGAAGCGCCTTATTGAGCAACCGGTAAAATAACGTCTTTTTCTCCAGCAGCTCGATATTGCCAAGAACCGTGGACAGCCGTCTGAGCTGTTCCATCAGCTGCAGCAGCGCCGCATCCATCTCGACGTGAAGCTCACTGACCTTTTCTACATGAGCCTGCTTTTCCCGTTCTGCATTTGCAGGTAAATAATGAACGAGAAAATATTCGAATTCAGCCGTATGAACGATAATTTCAAAATGCCGGTTAGCCCCGCCTAGCAAGGCCTTCCCGGGATAAAGGGTGTAGCTTGTACCGTCATAATCAAAGACAGCCTCGCCTTTCAACGCAATCAGCAGCGCGCACTTGGTCGTAGGCTGGTATTTATGTCCTTGGTAGGTACCTTCGCGAAGCACGGTCTGATACACGCCAAAAACATCAATCGGCACCTGCAAAAAGTAAGCAGCCAACTCATCGTACTGACTTTCCATCCCAACACCCCTTCTTATTCCGCGGCCCTTTTACTTCACTCATTGTACTCGAGAAATACCAACGGCTCAATGGAATGGAAAGGTGCTAAATGAAATAACCTGCGGAGAGAAAGCAGTTACCACCCTCATCCATATTTAATCGGTAAATTATCAATTGACGGATTATGGCATTTAAAGCATAATAAATTTACGAATCAGATAATAAATATATTAAACGCATAAGGAGGTTGGTACCGTTCACATTCTGCTGTGAAGAATCACTTATGCTTGAACTAGCCGTTCACCCTGTAACCCCATTTATAATCAGAAAGGGATGTTTATGATGTTAAAGAACAAATCAGCTTCCTTATTTTCAATCAAACTTGTTTTTGTTTCTATTATTGTAAGCGCTTTATTTTTTTGTGGTATAACATCTGCTGCCATCAACCAGCCCCCGAACTACCCGATGTACGATACAGCGAACATTAATAACGAGTCGGCTTGGAATATAACGAATGTGCATGACCCCGAAATCTACAAGGAAGGCAGCACGTATTATCTATTCTCAACAGACTATAAAGTTGGCGGCGCAGCTACACCCGGCATACAAATTCGAAAATCAACCGATTTAATCAACTGGACATGGGTCGGTTATGCACTGAATGGCGTCCCTACGGCGGCCAAAAACTGGACTGGCGGGGTCAATGTCATCTGGGCGCCGGAAATCGTCAAGCTTGGCAGCACTTATTATCTGTACTATTGCGTTTCCGCTTTCGGCACCCGCACCTCGTACATCGGTGTCGCGACAAGCAGTTCGGTTACCGGCCCATGGGCCGATCAAGGCGAAGTGTTCAAAACAAAGGAAGGCGACGCCTATACCGCTAACGCAATCGATCCTAACGTTGTCATTGATTCCGCTGGACAGCCCTGGATGTCGTACGGATCGTTTTTCGGCGGTATTTTTGTCACAAAGCTGAATGCAGCTACAGGAAAGTTTGCGGCGTCCGGACAAGGAACGTTGATCGCTGCACGCAGCACCTCGGTCGATCGTGCTGTCGAAGCACCCAATATCGTTTATAATGCGTCCCAGAACAAATACTACTTATTTGTCTCTTACGATTCCTGCTGCAATACGTCAAATATGACTTACAATGTCCGGGTCGGACGTTCCTCCAGCATAACGGGACCCTACCTCGACTACAACGGTAATGCCATGACAAATACAAGCTTATCCCCGCAAACCGAAGTTGGTACAAAGATCTTAGGCGGGTACGGCTTCGCAGGCTCAGACGGGTGGTACGGCCCCGGGCATAACACGATCCTGCAGGATGGAAGCAGCTGGTACATGATCCATCACGCACGCGGCGGAGCCAATAAGGACTGGACATACTTGCATGTGCGTAAAATGTTATGGTCTGCTGACGGCTGGCCTCTCGTATCTCCGGAGCGGTTTACCGGCGAAGAGCAGCGTTCCCTCTCCTCCAATGTCGTAGCAGGTACCTGGGAATCGATCATACTGGACCGCGCAAATAATGGGAAGATTGGATCGAGTAATGTCACCCTTCTGGCTAGCGGCAAAATTGGAACCGAATCCAGCTCCAACTACTGGACCTTCACCGCTCCGGGCACGCTTAAGCTCTACTGGTATGCGCCTGGACAAGCGCCTGGCGATTACTGGATCGATACCGTTCAAATCATCGAGGCGTGGGATTGGGAGACGGGCCGCCCTACGTACGTTTATTCTGGACTAAATCAATCCGGAACGGCCATATGGGGTAAAAAAATCTCGGCACCTATTCTATCAGGGGCTACGTACAAGCTAGTCAACGTCGCCAGCTGGAAATCCCTTGACGTGGCGAATGGCAGTACCGCGGACGGTACGAACGTACAGCTTTGGGCGGATAACAATCTAGCGCCGCAAATGTGGAAAGTTACAATGAACGCAGACGGAACGTACAAACTGATTAACCCGAATAGCGGGAAGGCACTCGATGTCGCGGGCGGGGGAACAGCAAATGGTACCAATGTTCAAATTTGGACGGATAATGGCTTGAACGCTCAAAAGTGGAATATCTCTCTTCAATCCAACGGCACCTACAAGCTAATAAATCCGGCAAGCGGCAAAGCGCTGGATGTGGCAAACGGAGGCACGGCAAACGGGTCAAACGTGCAAATTTGGGAGCAAAATTCGTTTGATGCCCAAAGGTGGGTCTTGCTCCCTCTTTAAAATAACGGAATGACAAACTTATCATCTTGGACGATAAGTCTGTCATTGTTTTACAAGGGTTTACAGCTGCACCTGAACAACAGAATAACTGCTTATGGGGCAGTCCCCTTAGAGCTTATTGTATAGTAACTATTGTACATTGAGGGGCTGCTCCAGCTCTTGAACTGGCTGTTCAATCAGGTTATCTGATGCCCCCGCATCCGGTCGGAAGCGGAACAAAGGCAAACTAATCAAAGCGCCGATGATAAATAACGTACCGGAAAATGCATACATTCCGACGACCGAAAATAATGGTTTCATCCATCCCGCCGTGCTGAGTGTCAGCACGAAAGACCCTAGAAATAATGGACCCAAAATACCGTTTACTCGGCCTATGAACGATTCCTCTGTATTTTTCAGTATCATGGTTTGTACAGCCACTTGAAACCCAGGTGTGACCAATCCCATGCAGAACTGTGCAGCAAGCGTCAGCCACAGATAAGTTGAAACCCCGGAAACGATCATACTCAATGCGTTAACCAGCAATCCGAATAGTAAGAGCAATGGCGGAGATATCTTTTTGCTGAACATAACGGCGAGGACCCCTCCTACAACCATTCCAATCCCGTTAGCTGCCAGAAGCCACTGAAAATAATCTTCAGGTAAAGCTAAACGCTCCGTCACCAGGAAAATGGCCATCGGATGTATAAATCCGACTCCCAGCCCCGCGGCCGCAAAGCATCCGCCCAATATCAACAATACTTTTTTAGACAATATGTATTGCAAACCCAAAGCCATCTCTTCCTTGAGATTTGTTTCCTTACGTATATCCCGCGCTTCCTGATCTGGTGGAAGTAGGGTTAACACCGCAGCTGACAGAATAAAAGCAACACACATCACTCCGATAGCCGCTTCAATCTCAAATTGTTTATAAATAAAGGTTCCCAATATCGGCCCCAATATCATAAATACAGCCATCATCGTCTGATACATCGACATTCCTGTTTGCATAAGTTCCTCGGGAATATGTACTTTAAATAACTTCATCCCTGACGGTTGGGAAAACTGTGACAGAATGGACGAAACGAGTGTAGCGAAGAATACCGCCTTCCAAGATCCAAAAGTAAGCGCAAATAACACTAGTAAGATCGAACCAGCGCTCAATAATTCGCACCAGATCATTGTTTTCTTCGGCTTCCAGCGGTCTGCAAATGTTCCGCCGATGAAAGAAAATATAAAGATTGGAGCAAACTCAGCTACGTATATCAATGAAACCGCAGTCGCATTCTTATCGGTCTGTTCCATCACGAACAGTAAGACCGCAATATTACGTACCCAGATGCCAATCTGCAAAAATAAGCCGGATAAAATAATGGCCTGAAAAAATCGGTTTCGATAAATGGATGGCGTTTTTCTTAAAAAGCCGGTCATATGTTTCTTCCTTTCATTAATCGAGTTAAACGATTACACGTAATCGTTTACGCAATGATTAAAACACTTTCATTTCCAATGAGAGGATTATACCTTCACTCCTTTATGCGGTCAATAAGAATAATAAAAGTGAGGTTTTTACGTTTCCACAGATGCAATCGCTGTCGTACTTTCATTCTAATGATCCCAGCTCGTTTTTTTCGAATGGAGCATCCATTCATTTTGTTTCCTTCCATGGGTGCTCCTTTCGAGGCTTTTGTTATTTGCGGCGTTTCCGGGCAATTCTAGAATAAATAACGATTGCAGTGATAAGCATACTAATAAAACCGATATTTTCTGCCGGTCCCTGCTCCATCCCGAACACCATGCAAAGATTCGTAACCATGCTCTTAACAAGCAGCGCCATCACGATCAAAAATAGCGGGCGCATAAAATTATATTTTTTCATCTGAATCTAACACTCCTGACTGCAACCAATATTAGATGGACTCCCGCTATATCCGGCAATTGAAATCGCTTTTACGGGAGCAATCCCGGCAAGTATACCAGTTTCATGCCCGATCGTCCAAGCTTTTCGTCATTTATGCCGCTATAGCGTCATCGCTTGTCCATACCTCGCCAGAAACTCTTCTTTTTCTTTGTAATCCGGCATGATACTGCCGACGCGCCGCCAAAATGAGCGATCATGATTCATATGGTGGAGATGGCAAAGCTCATGGACGACCACGTAGTCGATCACTTCAATAGGAGCCATCGCCAAACGGTAATTAAAAGTTAAATGCTTATCCGAGCTGCAGCTGCCCCACTTCGTTCGAGACTCTACGACCTCGATCGATTTAGGCTTTACCTTCAGCTGTGCTTGATAGATTTTGACCCGCTCCGCGACGATCTTCTTACAGCTCGTGAAATAAAACTTCTTCAGATTATTTTTCAATTCATCCTCATTGCGTTCTTTTGTGTCGATTAACTCATGAAGAAAATAATATTTCCCCAGATGAAGAAATTTCCCTTCGTCTTGATATTCCCTCGTCTTAGGTGCTTGGCGGGCAGCCGCAATCGCTTGTAATTTCTCCAAAATCCTTTTCCCGTGACGTTCCACGGCGCTCCTTATCGTTTCATTACTTGTATCGTTAGGGGCTTTCACGGTGATATGGCCCGTCGAATCGATATGAATGGACAGCTTTTTTCTAGATCCGTAGAGGACATTACATTCGATCGTATGGTTTTCAAATTCAATTTTCATCATCAACATCATTTCTGTAAGGTTATTTCGATTCACATAAAAAAAAAGGGAACGAGCGAGGGGCAAGGATTACTCCCCGATTCCCTCTTCTCCTTCCCCTATTGTATCAAACCCCCCGCATAAAGCGGAACCAGCCGAAGTCGAAGTTACTCCCCGGCAGGAAGATGAATGTCACTTTTTGCAACCCTGTCACCTGTTCCAATTCAAACACCCGTTCTTCGTATCCATCGGAATTCTCAAATTCCACGAGTTGATTGATTTCACCGTTCTCACCGGCAAACCGGATATGGATCGTATTCTTGTCGATCGGCGATCTCCCGTTTACGACCAGCTTCGAAACACCTTCGCCGGTAAACGCCATCTGCGAAAATTCAAGCGAGACGTTATTCCCAATGCCCTCCACACGATCATCTGCGAAGGTAAACGCATCCCCGTAAATCCGGTCGCAGGACGCCGCCGAATTTCGTTCGAAAGCCCGGTTCTGACGTTCAAAGGAAAATCCTTTGATGTGCACCTTCTGACGAAGCACGAAGCAGATCGACGTCATTCCGCGAAGCCTTTTGGTCAGGCGATACGTTTCTTCTTGATATACATTCCACTTAGACGGCTTCTGATAAATCACGTCGGCAACTAAGGAGCTGGCCTCTTCGCCGGGCATCCCTTCCCAAATTTGCATCGTATATTCTTCGCCGGATAACGCGAAGATTGGAATCGTGATGGTGTCGGAGCCATACGGACCGAAGTCGATATCGCGGAATCCTACATGCGTCTCGCCGTCTCTGCTCGTCGCTACACCTCTTTCGTTGCCGTTCCCGATATCGCCTTTACTGTAATCGTAAAGCCCCGCCGAGATGAATCCATAGGGATCCTTGTAGGCTGTTCCTAGTCCTGTTGCCTTAAACTCCAACTGGGAGATAAACTTCGTCTTGTCCGTGCCGTTCTTGGTCGTACAACGCAGACGGAAAGCACCGTCGCCGATGGCGGAGATCTTCGCCTCAAGTCCGTCCGCTTCGACCTTGGCAATATTCGAGTCGATACCTTCGTCCGTTACGGCGCGCCACTCGACGTCTCGATAGGTGGCATTTTCCGGCCATAATTTGGCTCGAACGGTTATCTCCTTGGTAGATTCATCCAAGTCTTGTCCCGAGTCGCTGACGATTTCGATCTTACGAAGCGGAATTTCATCGCAGCCACCTGTCACGCACTGCAGCTCTTGATTTCTAGCGGTCGCTGAAATCCCTTGCTGAATTCCGTTTTTCACGGGATGCGACTCGAATTCCGCCGCCTCGGTTCGCATACCCTCGGAGGATACTTCGATTCGGATTTTGCCCGGCTCCAGCGTCGCGCCGATGATCACCATCAACTTACCGCTGAACAATCTTCTGCTTTTTCCCTTATACGGATCTAAATCCGTGCTGTCGCCGTTATCAAGCCCCAGCAATCGGCCAGCACCCGTCACCTCGACATGTACGCGATTGTTCGCGTTGTCTACCGGATGACCTTCATCGTCCAACATCCCGATCTCCACGAAAATCAAATCAGTGCCGTCCGCCGCAAGTACCTCTTTATCCGCTTGAAGACGTATACCGCTCGCATCCCCGAAGGATCTTCGAACATCGGTCGCTATGACTTTTCCCGTATCGTCATAGGCGATGGCTTTGGTCTCCCCTTCCGCATAAGGAACCTTCCACCAACCAACAAGCTGCGACCCATGCTCGTGATCGATATCGTGCGTGCCAATCGTAGTCCCATTGAACTGCAGCTCGATCTTGGGCGCGTTCGAGCATACACGAACATCGATGATTTGCCCGTCATTGAAATCCCAGTACGGGAAGACATGCACCATCGGATTCGTTCTATAATCGGTCCAAGCAGCTTGGTAGATGTAATAGGAATCTTTCTTGAACGTAGCCGTATCGATCTGACCGAAATAGGAATTCTTGGTATGATACGGCGTCGGCTCCCCGATATAGTCGAATCCGGTCCACAGGAACTGACCAAGAGAAAACGGCGTATCCCGCTCCGCCAAGATACAGGCTTCCGCCGATTTGGCTCCCCAGCTTGTCGAACTGTTCCCTAGGGCGGAGCATTGCTCGTCATCGTCGGCAAGAATCGATTTCTCGAACGGGAAATGATAAATCCCTCTGCTCTGGACGACCGAAGCGGTCTCGCTGCCGTAGATGATCCAATCCGGATGCTCTTCATGATGCTTACGGTAATATTTCTCCGCGTAATTGTAGCCGGCAACCTTTACGATATCGGCGCATTTCTGCGCATTCTCCCACGGCATATAGTTCGACCCGATCGTAACCCGGGCATTCTGCTTCGGATCGAATTCCAATACGTATTCCATGAGCATTCTGGTGACTTCCTGGCCTCGTTCGTCTGCATGCGTGTCGTAAATCTCGTTCCCGATGCTCCACATCAGCAGGCTCGGATGATTCCGGTCCCGCAGCACCCAGCTTTTCACGTCAAGATACGCCCATTCTTTGAAAAATCTTGCGTAATCGTAAGTGGTCTTAGATCGTTCCCACATGTCGAACGCCTCCGTGACGACAAACAGTCCCATTTCGTCCGCCAGATCCATGAGCTCCGGAGCCGGCATATTATGTGCCGTACGGATGGCGTTGACGCCCATTTCTTTCAGGATCCCGAATCTTCTTCGCAGCGCATAGATGTTAAACGCCGCTCCTAGAGCACCCAAGTCATGATGCTCGCAGACGCCGTTCAATTTCAGCTTCTTCCCGTTCACCTGAAGTCCTTGCTCCGGGTCGAGAATGATGCTCCGGAAGCCTAGAGGCAGGGTGATCTGCTCCAGTTCTTCGCTGCACTGTCCCTCGGCCGTTTCGGCCGCAGACGCTGCTCGATGCATTCTCGTGACGATCCGGTACAAAGTCGGCTCGTCCGTGCTCCATAACCTGGGATGATCTACGGTTAATGTCTGGCGGTTTTTCGTGATCGAGCCGCGGCTTGCTGTTACCCGCTCCGAAGCGGCAGCGACCGTCTGGCCCTGATAGATGATATTGTGCGAAAGAAGAACATCTTCTTCGATTTGTAAGTCCGAGTCGATTTCCACTAACCAGCCGCCGTCTTGCTGCTTGGTTGTGACATACAGACCATCCGTGAGAATGTGATTTTTGTCCCGTTCCTTCAACCAGACGTTCCGGTATATCCCTGCTCCCGAATACCATCGGCTGTTTGGACTTTGGTGCACGACTTTCACGATGATTTCATTTTCTCCGCAGGTGGCCGCGTCCGTAATCTCGTGTTCGAAGGAAGAGTATCCATATTTCCATTCGCCTGCAAGCTGACCGTTTATGTATAGGGAAGAATCCATGTACACGCCGTCGAAGCAGAGCAGGAGCTCGCGATCGCGCCGTGTCCAGTTAAATTTCTTGCGATACCAGCCGATACCGTTCTCGTAAAGTGCCAATGTATTATAGATCAACCAATCATGAGGGAGATCCACCGGTTCGAAGTGCAGCCCGGCAGGGTCCGTAACGTCCAGGCCGCTTTTGGCAAATTCCCATCCATCGTTGAAAAGTAATTTCGTATTCATGGTCGAACAGCTCGCTTTCATAGGTATTGGGATAGAGCGTGTTATTCATTTTACGCCTGCACCCTACTATTCCAAGATTGAAATGCGGCGCTTCGCATGATTGCGATGCCCCGCATTTCTTGTCCGTGCTGTATCAATAGATTAGGCGGCCTTGCGAGTCCGCAATGCCTGACTTCCGATAGAAATACGTATTGATCATGTCTCGCCATTCTTTGGCGTGTTCGCGCTGCTCTGATAACCGGGAAGCGACAAGCTCGAAATCCTTCACGTTGACCTTGCCTTTGAGCGTCAGCCAATCGTTCAGCAAGGCCGCCGCCGCTTCCGCGCCTTCGAAATGCGTGTCGTAAATATGCTGGATCACCGTCTTGCCGCTGTGCAAGACATGAGTATACGGGACATGATGGAAGAACAGCAGCAGTTCATCGGGACAGCTCTCCAAAGCATTATACATCTCGCGACGAGGCGAATGGTATTGCGCAGCGTATCCGGTGCCCGTTTCAATCGTTCGATCGACCCCGATGCCTTGGTGATCCGCGAAATGGTACGTCCCCCACTTCGAATACTCGTATCCGTCTACGTTCGGGCCGTAATGATGATTCGGATTCACCATCCAACCGACGCCGAGCGGAGCAGTGTAGCTCTCGTATATGCCCCAAGACTTCATTAAGATGTTCGTGACGACATCTTCGACCGCCCTATCGCGGCCGAGACTAAGCCGAATCCATTCCGACGTGATCTGCTCGGCGGATAACGAAGGGCTCCATGTCAACCTTCCATATCCGTATAGGTTTGCTTGAGCCAGCGGATGCCCGGTCCAGCAAGCGTCGTCCCCGATGTTCGACACGGCCGCAATTCCACCGTACGGACGGCCCCGCATGGCGCCTTGCGCCATCTTTGCAATGGTCGATCCCTCGCCGGCGGCATGCGTATCGGTGTCGAGAATTTCTTTCCACTGCGGTACCAGATAGCAGACATGCTTCTGCTGCCCCGTATATTCCTGGGTGATTTGCAGCTCCAGGATTTGGTTCGTTTCGCGGAGTCCACCGAACAACGGCGATACCGGCTCGCGAACCTGAAAGTCCATCGGCCCGTTCTTGATCTGCAGAATGACATTATCGGCGAAGCGTCCATCGAGCGGCGTAAAGTGGTCATAGGCCGCCTTGGCGCGGTCCGTCGAACGATCGCGCCAATCCTGAAGACAGTTGTATACGAAGCAGCGCCAGATGACCAGCCCGCCGTACGGCGCCAGCGCTTCGGCCAGCATGTTCGCTCCGTCCGCATGATTGCGTCCGTAAGTAAAGGGGCCGGGACGAAATTCGGAGTCGGCCTTCACCAGAAAACCGCCAAAGTCGGGAATCGCAAGGTAAAGGGCGGACGCCCTTTCGGCCCACCAGTCTCTGACCGCCTGATCCAAGGGATCCGCCGTAGGCAGACCGCCAACCGCGATCGGACTCGCGAAGTTAATGCTAAGAAATAATTGAATGGCATATTCTCCGAATATGTCCGCTACTTTCGTTAGCGTCTCTTCATACTCCGCTGTAATCAATTTCGTCTCTTCCCGGTGAACGTTCACATTATTGATCGAGATCGCATTGATTCCGACGGAGGACAGCAGCCGGGCGTAGTCCCGGATGCGGGTAAAGTCTTCCACGAAACCGCCGTTCCTGTAAAAGATCGACTTCCCCGCATAACCCCGTTCAATCGATCCGTCCATGTTGTCCCACTGATTGATCATCCTCAGCCCATTAGCGGGCGTCTCGACAAAATGCAGCCTGTCGAGCGGTTCTCTCATTTGCATCAACCGAATCAAGTGAAAAGTACCATACAAGGCGCCGCGGTCAGACTTTCCGACGATCGCGATTTGGTTCGCCTCTCCCTCCGGGCCGTTCAGTGACCGGATCACGTACCCTTCGTCGCCGATCATTGCGGCTTCAGCGCCTACTTCGCGGTCGATCCTTGCATCCCCGCTGCCTAAGACCCCGATGATCACGCTTGGAACAAGGTGATTCCGAATCGTAACGAGATCAGGCGAGTAGCCGGTCATGGCCTGTACAGCTTCCGCCAGCTCTCTTTCTGCGGTGCGCAATACCTTGGTTCGCGCCGTGATTGCAATTTCCGAGCAACGAACCCGGTACGCCTCCCGCAGCCCTTCATCCTCAATGACATGATAACGAAGCCACGCTTCGTTTTCGATTGTTTCGCTCATCTCCGCCACCTGACAATACCTCCATTCTAAACTTAACCACGCTTATATTTCTAGAAAAGAGGGCTAGGTGCATCCTCCTTCGGAAGACCGCACACCTAGCCCTTTTTTAATATATAAGAATTTATAAGTTTCACTTATAAATGTGCTTATATATCTCCGCGAAACGATAGCTTTTGCCACTGAGGGCGGCGACAGCCGTTTACGCTTGACCATTAATAACCCAGCAAGCTCTTGGTCTTCTCGAAAATATCATTGGCCATGTCCGTATAACGCGTGCTGCCGTTCGCTTCAACCTGAGCCTTATAGTTGTCCCACTTATCGAAGCTTTCTTGACCGGTAATAAATTTTAACGTCATCGTTTTCACGTAATCCATAAGCGGTGTCGAGATGAGATTCATCTGTTCGCTTTCCTCCGGTGAACCCATAATCGGCGGCGCCAGCTTGCGCGGCTCCCGTGTCGATTGGACGCGACTCACGAAGTCCTTCTCCCCTTCGGTCATCTTGGACATTCTGAGCTTTGCAGAGCCCCCGTAGGCGAACATCCCTCCGGCGAAGCCGTAATCGACGTTCAGCTGCTTCGTTGCGCCTTCGTTCATTCCGTTGTAATAGATATCCGGCTTGAGCACGATATTTCCGTCTGCATCCAGATCATACGTTTCGCCTTCTACGCCCCACAAGCTGAGTGTCTGACCTTCACCCGAATACCAGAGCCAGTCGACGAAACGAAGCATCTTGATAAAGCCTTCCTCGCCCAAATCGTCAAGCGCGTTCTGGCTGATCATGACCCCGTTCTCCAAACGGGAAGTCTCGACCTGAAGCTTTCCTTTTGGTCCGCCGGGTTGTGTGATCATATACAATTCGGCTTTCGGATCCTGCATTTTGCTCTTGAAATCCGCCAGCACCTGATAGATTCCGCTTATCACGTAGGTATCGCCTTTGAAGAACTTGGCTTGTGCTGCATCGTCTTCTTGCGTGAAGGATTCAGGATCCATAATGCCATCGGTAATCAGCTTATTGAAATAACCAAGGTAGTTCTTGAAATCATCCGATGCATTGGCAAAAGTGAACTGCTTCTTCTCATGGTCAAAGATCAGACCGTTCGACAGTCCCCATCCGCCGGTAACGCCATATTGCACAGCGGTAATATTGAGCGCCGAATCACCTTTGAATTGATCGGAGAACACGTATTCCGCGCCCGTATGCTCTTTCACCTTCTTCATCGCTGCGGAGAATTCCTCGTACGTCCAGTTCCCTTGCTCACCCTCGACGTCCACGCCCGCCGCTTCGAACACATCCTTGCGTACGATATAGGAATAACCGCCGCCGGCGATCTCCCACATGCCTGGAAGGACGTAATATTTCCCGTCATTCTTCATCTTGGCCTTCAGATCCTCTTCCATTCCCCAATCCTTGACAGCCTTCATGTAGTTCGGCATATACTGCACCCAATCGCTGACCGGCACGATCTGACCGGATGCCACGAAAGCGGACTCATCGTACGTTTTTGGAATGATATAAGGCGCATCGCCGCTGTTCACCAGCAGAGATTTTTGATTCTCATATTCCGATCTTGCCGTGATGGACAGGTCGAAGCTCACATTCGTCTTTTCTTTAATGGAGCTCCATAGTCTCCAGTCCTCTTTCGTCGGATAATTCTCATGGTCGCTGTACATCATGGAATAGGTTACCGGCTCATTGGAGTGGAAGGTCTGCTCTTCCCCGAAAGCGTAATCCTCCGCTGCATCCGCACCGCCTGCGCCTGCATTGCCCGATGCGGGCGTTTCGTTGCCCGACGCGCCTTCGTTATTAGATGAACACGCTGCCACAAACACAAGCATCAATGCCAGCATCATTATGAATGCCGCTTTACTGAATTTCTTCATAGCGCTGCCTCCCTTTATTTGGTTCCTGCGATTTTTTATATAACGGAAACGGCTGCAGCCCTTCCGGTTATATCGATGACATCGATTACCCTTTGACTGCCCCGATCATCATCCCTTGCACAAAATACTTCTGCACGAAAGGATAGATGCAAATAATAGGCAGCGAGGTGAGTACCATCGCCGTCGATTTGACGCTTGCCGCGATTTGGCTGGCCTGGTCGGATGTAGCCCCGATCTCGGTCGGACTGACCGCGTTGTCGATAATTTGCTTCAAATACAAGGCGACCGGCCACTTCTCCTTCGTCTGTAAAAAGAGTGAAGGTCCGAACCAGTTATTCCACATGCCGACGATGACGAACAGCATAATCGTGACCAGAATCGGCTTCGATAGAGGAATGATAATTCTTGTGAAAATCCCGAACACGTCCAGACCGTCGACGCGTCCCGCTTCTTCCAATTCGTTCGGAATGCCGGCAAAGAACGTCTTCATTAGAATGACATTGAAGGCGCTGATCGCCCCCGGAATGACGATAGCCCAGATCGTATCCCGCATGCCGAGTGTCTTCGCGATCAGGATGTAGTTCGGAATGAGACCGCCGCCGAAATACATCGTAAACAGCACGAACGGGATAAAAAATTTATTGAGGCGCAGCCTCTCTTTTGAAAGCGGATAGGACATGACGGCCGTCGCGGTCACCGCGATGAGCGTGCCTACCACGGAATAAACAATCGTATTCCAGTAATAACGGAAGAAATCAGGCTTGCTCAGAATGACCTCGTAGGTTTTGGTTGTAAATTCAACCGGAAAGAACGTCACCTTGCCGGCATAGATAGCGGCCTCCGAGCTGAAGGACTGCGCCACGAGATAGACAAACGGGTATAAAGTGAATAAGACAACTATTGTCATGAATAAACCGTTTACAACAGTGAATGCATTAAAGGAAGAGGTTCGATTCACTTCGTTTGGCTCCTTTCTACCACAAGCTGGATTTCGTTGTTCGCTTCGAAACTTCATTCGCGATCGTCACCAGAATCAGTCCGATGATGCCTTCGAACAAGCCTACCGCCGTCGCATAACTAAAGTTGCTGCCGGTGATACCCATCCGGTAGACGTAGGTGGAGATGACGTCCGCACTTTCATAAGTCAGAGGATTGTACAAAAGCAGGATTTTCTCGAAATTCGAGCCCAAGATGCTGCCGATATCGAGGATCAGGAGTACCATGACCGTCGGCAGAATGCCGGGAATCGTGACATGCATCGCGAGCCGGAACCGATTCGCTCCATCGATTTTCGCCGCTTCATAAAGAGACGGATCGATAGCGGTCATCGCCGCCAAATACAGAATCGTTCCCCAGCCGAGGCTTTGCCAGATGCCCGAAGTGACGTATATCGTCGGAAACCATTCCGGCAAGGAAATAAACGATATTTTACCGAGTCCCATCCAGGCCAATATATTGTTAATCGGTCCCGTCATGGAAACGATCTCCTTGATCATCCCCGCCACAATGACCATGGAAATAAAATGGGGAAGGTAAGAAACCGTTTGTACAAACTTCTTCCACTTGACTCGCCGCAATTCGTTCAGCAGCAGCGCGAACAGCAGGGTGATAGGAAACTTGACCACGAGATAGCTAACGCTTAAGGTCAGATCGTTGAAGAAGGCTCTCCAGAACGTAGGGTCCTTCATAAACATCTCGAAATACGAAAATCCGACCCATTCCGACCCGAAAAAGTTCGTTCCGCCTCTATACTTCCGGAAAGCGATGATGTTCCCGAGCATCGGCGTATACTTGAAGATGATGAAATAAATTACAGGAAGAATCAGGAACGAATACAGCTTCCATTCCTTTCTAACATGTTTCCACAGCGGACTTGTATCTACAGCCTTGTTGTCTTGCGCATGAGCTGCCATTCCGTCATCACTTCCTTAAGAAAAAATTTATCCTGGCCGGACTAGGGTGGCCTGAGTTCCATCGCTCCATCAATGTATCGGAGAAGCCCCCCGCACAGCAATGTTCAATAACGGAAATGATGTACGATAACAAGTAAATCGCGATGAACAGCTTGAAACGAAGGGACAGTTTCCCTAATCAGGCGTTACATAGCAAAAAAAAGACCTCCGAGCGTTCGGAGGTCATCGATTGACATATCGTTCATATGCCGCTTGTTTAATTTCCAGGATCCGATCGATCCCGAGCCGCTTCAGCTGCTTCACCATATCGTCGTAAGCGTCAATGGCATCCATGCCCAGAATGATTCGAAGCTCCGCATCCTTTACGTACTCGCCGATCCCGTCCATCAGCGCGGACAGCTCGCCGGCCTCTTCCGTCGTCGGCGTAATTGGCGGCAGCAAATAGTCTTCATGCTTCGTCTTTCGCCATACCTCAACGGCCTGGTTCGTTTCTTCAAACTTCCACTCCAACTGCGAGTCGCGCTGGATCATCGGGAAGTTCGTTTGGTGCGCGTACTGAAGCATCACCAGATCGCCGGATAATCCGCCTTGATTCGCCATGACCAGATCCGTGTACTCCGGTTGTCCGTTCTTCATTGTATACGTGACACCTTCAACGCCAAACGCGTTCAGCAGGCCGCCTTCTTCCGAATAGCCGTAATCCAGCCACCGGACCGCCGCTTCCAGGTTTTTCGTCGTGGCCTTGATCGCCGCCGAGCTGGTCCCCGCATACGCGTTGTCGAGCTGCCCGAATTTCGGGATCTCACCTTGTCTGAGCGTCGGATAGGGAGCGGCAACATAACGAGCGGCCGGGTCGCCCGATTGCGCCGCAAGATTATATTTCTCAATGTAGGAAAACCAGCCGACCGTCGCACCGCTTGTTCCGGAAGTCATCTTCTTGTCTACGGATTCCAAATCCAGAACGGCAAAGTCTTTATCGATCAATCCTTCCCGGTACCACTTGCTCATCGTCGCCAAATATTCCCGGTACTCCGGCTCCAAGTAACCATATTTTACTTTCCCGTCTTCCACGTAGAAATTACCCATGACGCCGAACGCCCCCGCGAAGCCTGCCGTCCTTTCGCCCATGAATAAGGTTCGGAGCGTTAAAGGCGCCGTCGCCCCCTTCTTCTCCTTGAATGCCTTTAAGGTCGTATACCACTCGTCGATCGTCGTTGGGACGGGGAGTCCCAGCTCGTCAAGCCAATCCTTGCGGATAATCGGTCCGCCGTATACCTTGCCCTCCTCCGAACGAATGAACGGGAACGCATAATAGATGCCGCTGTCCGTCTTTACCATTTTATCGATCTCGGGATTTTCTTCGAGCACCCGCTTGAAATTCGGCGCATACCGGTCGATGACATCGTTCAGAGGCAGAATATACCCCTGCTCGATCGCCTTCTCGGGCCCTCCCGGAAATTGAAGCCAGTTATTCATAAAGATGTCCGGCAGGTTTCCCGAAGCAAGGAGATATTTGAATTTATTATCCTGCATCGGAACGCCGCCGAGATGCCGAATCGCGATGCCGGTTCGTTTCTCGTATTCTTCGTCAATCGGTCCCGCATTCGGCGTCCCCATGTCGGGAAACTCCGTCATTAACGTCAGCTCCGGCGCATCCTGCATTGGATATTGGAACGGCTCTCCGGACGCTGCGGGACTGTGGCTTTCAGAAATAGCCGTCTCTGTCTGCCCATTCGTCGACAGCTTCTCTTCCGTGTTCCCCCCGAAGCATCCGGACGTCAATAAGGTAATGGCCGCGATCGCCACCCAACCCTTCCTTAGAAAACCGAACTTTCGCGCTACCATGTAAGCCGTCTCCTCTCAATGCGACATTCCGATTCTTGGTCCGTCATTGGATCGTCTTGAATTTACCGGGCGTAATGCCTTCGTATTTCTTGAATACGCGAATAAACGCATGACTACTGGCGAATCCGACCCGGGCCGCCGTCTCCTCGATACCGGCCCCTTCCAGCAGCAGTACCTTGGCGGCTTCTATGCGGGTCTGGCTAATATAGTCGTGCAGCCCCACCTGCCCCGTCTGTTCGCGGAACAATCGGGACACGTACTGCGGAGTCAACCGGAAGCGGTCGCCGATCAGCGACACGCTTAAATCTTTGTCGCTGTAGTTCTCCTGCACGAACGCCATCACTTTCTCGCCGATACCGGCACTCGTCTGAACGTTCTGCTTGCTGCGGAGCACGCCGCATACCCGATCGAAAATGTCGAGAAGCTCTTGTTGGAACTCCAGCTTCGTGGAGCATGACAGCAGTCTCTTGAGCGGACGCCATTCATCCCATGCGATGCCGGCCTGCTCCTGATCGGGAATCGTCTTGATCAGTGTCGTCGCTACGTCAAGCAGGACGCACTTCGCGATTTCATGTGACATATCCCGCTGGAACGCTTGCTGGATGACGTTGTCGATCATGTCCTTCGCTTTCTCGAATTCGTCGGCCTTCAGGAAATTGATCAGAATCATCTGATCGTTCACGGTGAAGAAATAACTGCCCTCGTTCGGTTTGATGTCCCCGTACCAGATCAGCATGCCTTCCCCAAGCACCATCCTATATTCCTGGGCTTCCAAGGCTTGAAGGAATGCTTGATGAATGCCGTCCAAGCCGGTTTGCAGCTCACTTCCCACCGTCGTGAAACGAAGCTTGTACCTGGCCGTGATAAAGTCGTAAGCTTGAGCTAATTTGTCCTCTATATCGTCCTTCCAATGCTCCGCGCGATCCGGATCGACATTCACGACCGCCGCCAGCATCCCGTCCATATCCGTAAAATGAATCGTTAAGCGGTCGACTATCGAATCCGCTACGATATTGGACACAATAAACTGCGACAAGGCCAGATCCTTTGTTCCTCCCTCGTCGCTGTCGATATAAAATAGCAGCACAGCGAAACGATCGCTTGTCCAAGTCAAATTGTGAGTCTTCGCCAACTCCGTTAGCGGGACGTTCCGATCCGCCTGACCTTTCAACAGCCTTCCCAGGTAATAATCCTGCAACACCCGAAGCTGCTGAACATGTTTATTGTTCATGTCATCCCGTTCACGAATGGTCTCGAGCACACTTCTCCGGATGAACGTATATTCATCCAAGTCCGTTCCTTTTCCCTGCAGCGGACTCCGGGAAAAAACGCTGACCAACTGCTTGACCGGATCGTAGTTTTTACGGGCAAAATAATAAATAACCGCGCCGCCGATCGCAAAGCAAAGCAGCAGCCCGAATAGGTTCATCGTCCGAATGGCCCCGGCGCGCTCCCAGAAGACATCGGTCGGAAACACGCTGATGTACCTCCAGCCCGTCGTATCGGACGATTCGATCGTAATCATCGACTCGACGCCTTGGAACGTGCCGGTAAAGGTGCCCGTCCCGCGGTTGTTCCATTCCTGGTACGACGAAGTCTCATTCGTCGTTTCTTTGGCGTTCTGAAACAGAATTTGGTCATTCGAATCCATAATGAACACTTGGCCTTGCTCCACCCAATCAATGGTTTCGAGCATAGTCCTCATCTTCTCGACATTGAGCGGCATGATCAGCGTACCCTCCGGATCGGCAGCCGATTTCATCGGCAGCGACCGAATGTAGGCGGGCGTATTTTCGATCCTCCCTTGGTTCTCGACCGGAAGCAGCACATACTCCCCCGACTGAAACCGATTTATCAACTTAAGCCAGTCTTCATAAGTGAACGCTTGCGTCTGATGCTTAATCTCGTAAAAGATCCGTTCCTTAAGATAGGTTTCATTTGAGAGTACCGACTGCAGCGGCTTCGAATAAAGGTATATTTCCTTAATAAAATCGTTCGTGGATAACAATTTGTTCAGTTCTTGTTTCATTCCATAAATATTGTAAGCGCTCTCTTCTGAAGGCACAGTCAGCAATCTCCGGACATCCGGATGAATGGCTAGCTGCGCGGCCAGACTCTCCGTCTGCAGCAGCTCTCCGTCCACGATATATCTCACTTGCTGCAGCATGGCGCTGCTCGCCCGTTCGATCTCGTATTTCACGATTCCCCTGGTTTGGCCATAAATGATTACACTAAGAATGACGGGTATGCATAAGATCACGGCGTACGACACGATCCACCGAAACGCCACACTTCGTGTAAAGTTTCCCCTTCCCCAGTTCAATTCGAGTCCCCCTACATCGTTTTTCTTTTTGTACATTTTCTATCATAACACGAACCGGATGGGGGCTTCATATGTACAATTTGAACCTCGATGTACAGTTTATGCACTCTTTGACGATTCTTAACGGATCTTGATCAGAGAGAGTGGTAGGGAACGCTTAACCACTCATCTTCTTATCTATGAAAATCCAAGCCGCCGGATTCTCTACGACGATGGAGCGAAGATACAAAAACGCTGCGATCTTAACCAGCTGATTAAAATGCAAATGCCGGGACTAAGCAAGGTCCCGGCATTCATGTGGATGTTCTTCTATAAGTCATAGTCAGAATACGGCTTAAGCAAGCAATTATAGGAGCAATGGCTTTCTGATCACTCCTTTGCTCCAGACACTACTCCCTCACCAGCAACACACAGCACTGCGCGTGTGACAAGTAAGCAGAGTCAACCTACACTTTCACATGAACATCGACGTTTACTTCAAAGTAATTTCCTTTTTCCACGTTAACTCCTTGCCCTGCTCATTCTTGAACAAGAACACAACTTGCCCTACCTCACCTTTCATGGCATCCGGGTAGAAGAAGCCGGAGAATTGTCCGTCACCGCTAATGTAGAAGCCATCTTCACCGTTTCCGCCATGTTCAATGGCTTCTTGAACCGAATTAATGATCAGGTTCTCCTTGGACACCCACTGCATTTCGGCAAGCGCGAAACCTTCCGGACGCTGCTTCACAAAAAAATCGAAGCTGTTGCCTTCAATCGGCTTCTCCGTTTGGTCAATGACAATTAAGATTTGCTCGTCGGATTCCACTGCAGGCGTATCCGTGACCGGTGCTTCACCGGCATTTCCTTCCACCGTTTCAGGTGACGCCGTAGCAGCCGTATCCGATGCTGCGTTTTTGGCCGGATTGCCGCATGCGCTGGCCAGCAGCAGTACGAGCAGCGTTGTAATCAAATAAATATATTTATGTTTTGTCATGAGTTGTTCCTCCGCTTTCATCTAATGTAAAAGAAAATGCCACGCCTTGCTTCGTGTTCGCCACGCTATACTCGCTTCCATGCAGCTCCAGAATATGCTTGATAATGGCGAGTCCCAGGCCTGTTCCACCTGATTTCCGATCTCGTGAACGCTCCACCCGGTAAAAGTGATCCCAGATCCGGCTGATATCCTCTTCGGGAATAGGCGGTCCCATGTTTTCAATGACGGTTATTACTTTTCCGGGTGACGAACGCTTAATGCCGATCATAATGGCACTGTCCTCCGCGGCATGCCGGATAGCGTTGCTCATGAAATTCAGAATAACCTGTTCGAGACGTCTCGGATCAGCCAGTACGAGCAGCTTCTCCTCTTCTTCATTCGTGTTTATCCGCAATTGAAGCTGCTTCATCTCCAATTGCTGCGAGAATGAATCTCCCCCCCTTTGAATAAGGCTTACCAGCGCTAAGCTTCTCGGCTGCAGCTGGATGGCCTTGGCTTCGAATTTGGACAGCTCCAGCATATCCATAATTAATGCATTCATCCGATCCGTTTCGTTGACGATGAGCGCCAGATAACGTTCTCTTTTGTCGCTCGCTACCCCGTCCTGCAGCCCTTCCGCAAAACCTTTCACAATCCCCAGAGGCGTCTTCAATTCATGTGAAATGTTCGCGATCAGCTCTTTGCGAAGCTCCTCGGACCGCAGCTTCTCCTCCACATCCTCCTGCAGCTTCACATTCGCATGGGTAAGCTCCTGCATGGCCGCATCCAGGTTCCGGGACAGCGCAACCATGCTTCCGGACAGCTCCCCGAATTCATCGTTCGAATGGATTGCTGGCTGCTCCGTAAAATCCAGCTTGGCAAGACGCGCTGCCGAACGGCTCAATAGCACTAAGGGGCGTGAGACAATTCTGGAATAAACCAAGGACAGGATAATCGCAAGCAGAACCATAACCGGCGCCAAATAAATGACATATTGCTTGAGAATCCCGACAGCTTCCCCGACAGGCTGCATAGAGGTCATGACGAATAAATAAGCATTCCCTTTGCTGCCCTCGGGGAGCGAACGCAGGAGAACCGTATAGGGGATGCCGCTCCATTTGTCCTGCCATTCCAGCTGCACGACCTCGCCGTTCCGCAGCCCGGACTGCCATTGTTCCGCTTGCGAATGCCAATCCAAAAGCGCATCATCGACAAGGGCATCCTGATAAAGCGGATTATAAGACCTGTGCTCCGGCAGCATGAGATCCGTTACCTTCCCCTGCACGCGGACCAAACCCTCTTTGAGAGGAGTTTCGGTCTGCCGGATAGCAACGGGCAGCATAATGGTATCTTTCTCATCCATGAAGAAGCCGTCGACCACCAGCATCTCGCCGATTTGAATCCCTTGCGGGATCTCATCCATGGTCATGCCGTCTGTGGAGATCTGAATCGTAATCGTCTTGCTGCCCGCTCCCAGCTGCAGATAATAAGGTTGTATGCTTGTTCGTTCAAATCGGCTATTCAGGATGGCGGTACTCGTATCATGCTCATTCATGAATGCGCCGAGCAGCCGCGACACTTGTTTTTCGCTCGATTGTACCTGTTTGTATTGCTGAACGAATTGATTCATGCTCTTCTCTAAGACATTGATCTTAGACCCGCGGTAAAAACGTTCGAAAAACATGCCTTGTGCAAACAGCAGCAAGGAGAACACAAGCAGGATCAGAACAGAGGTGACAACGAACAGTTTAAAAGCTACGCCGCGTCTTCTCATCGTTCCAACTCGAATTTATAGCCCGAACGAATAACCGTGGCAATCGATCGCCCTTCGTCTCCCAGCTTGGCTCTTAATTTTTTGATGTGGGTGTCCACCGTGCGCAAATCTCCCAAGTAATCGTACCCCCAGACCGCGTCCAAAATATACTCGCGCGGCAGCACCTTGCCATAATGCTTGATCAAAAAGAGAAGCAGCTCGTACTCCTTGGGCGACAAATTGATCTTGTTTTCCGCTACAAACACCGTATATGCCGCCCTGTTCACCGTTAACTGGCCATAGACGAGCGTATCGCCCTCGCGTCCCACTGTGCCTTCCGTTCTCTTCATCAAAGCGGTAGCGCGGGCTACCAATACCCTTGGGCTCAGAGGCTTCGTTACGTACTCATCGGCGCCAAGCTCGAATCCCATCAGATGGTCTTCATCCTCGGCTCTGGCGGTTATGATCATAATCGGAACGTCCGACTTTTCCCGGATGCGCCTGCATACCGACCATCCATCGATTTCCGGCATCATGATGTCGAGGACAATCAAATCAACGGCGTTCTGTTCAAAAAGATCAAGCGCGATTCTCCCGTTCTCCGCTTCGAGCACATCCCATTGCTCCTTCTGAAAATAGTCCGTTATCACCTCGCGCATGAGCATATCGTCCTCAACCAGCAATATCGTTCGTTTCATTGCGCCGCACTCCGCTTCCGTCAGCATTTCTATGTTTTTCTTGCTCCCATAACCTACTTTAGAGTAAGTCTGTGTCCTTTGTGTGTATTTCAAATGAATGATGTACCACGATTATAGTATAGCGGTTTACGACCTCTGACACCCGAAACGCTTGCGAACCCTCCTAAAAAGACAAAAAAGCCGACTCCCTTAGTCAGCTTTTCCGCAAAATCATGGATAATACTTTCACCTCTCCACGCACAGTCATAAAGAAGGTAATATAAGCTTGATGCTTAAGCCCAATTTATAGGGATAAGTGCCCTTTTATCGATTTAGGCATATTGTAAAGTATGATAAAAAGGAGGCACACCATGATACCTAATCGGCCATTTGTGCAACAAACGGCAACGGCTGCCATGCCGGAGTATTACCAGCAAAATCTCACGAGTCCTAATCAGGCTGAAATAAATAAACCGGCCAAGAGCGAAAATGTTCCGAAAACCCATTGCCATTGCTGCGTGGATCTGAGTCACATGGATGATTTCCATTACATGGACGACTTCCACCATATGCTTGATTATCATCACATGCATGACTTCCACCATATGCACGATTATCATCACATGCATGACTTCCACCATATGCACGACTATCATCACATGCATGACTTCCACCCGATGGATCATTACCATCCCATGCATGACTTCCATCCTGCAATGCATGAGTCATGGGATCCCCATATGCATGATGATCACCATCATCCCCATGAAGGATGGGATTTTACATCGATCGATTATCATCATGAATCGTTTCATCCCTATGTTCATCCGCATCATATGCATCATATGCATTATATGCATCATCCTATTTGCTACCCTGTCGTCTGTTACCCGGCTGACAAAGACCAAAAAGGCCAGCCAAGATAAGCGGGCAGCTCTCCCATTATCAAGCAGAAACCAAAACGGACAGATGGAATGTCATCGACATTCCATCTGTCCGTTTTGACTTCACCGCTAATGCGCCAAGCTACCCTCAAGCCGAGAGCGGCTCCGGCAGTGACCGACCGGAATTTGAATCAGGCTCGTTAGTCCGCGGGAAACCATGCCATAGAGTTCATCGCTTACGTTTGCATCGAAACCGAGCAGCGGACGCCCCCCCAAACCGGAAGCGGTTGCCGCAAGCAGTAACCGGTGGACAAGCATCCCTGTCTCCATTTGCTGGATCCGGTAGCCGCGGTAACCGAGCTGCGCATGTTGATAATTCAAATCACCAGCAATATGGAAGCAAAGCGGCACTTGATGCAAATTCACGTTGTCCAGCGACATCCCGTACTGAAGCCAGCCCCTATGGTCTCCCGCACGAAGCAGCTGCAAAGCATGCGCCGAGCCATCATAACGATAAGCGCCGTTCGCGATGCCTTCAACGCCGTAAAAGGAGCCATACAAGGTTATGCGGGACGCCGGACCATCATGATTACCGTCCAGATCGTTTCGGTATTTAAAGGATAACAGAGCCTCATTCAATAAAGCAGCGAGATCAGATTGGCTAACCTGCAGCAATATGAATTCATTTTCCGGCGAGTATCTCTCTTGAAGCACCGACGCCAAATCATAAGACAGCCTATTTACACTCGGCAGCATATACGCAGCGCTATGATCAGTGTCCTGCTTTTCGATTCCGATCGGATGAAATGAATCGGAACGATCCAGCATGGAAGCTTCGTTCAGCTTCAAGAGCATCGGAAATTCCAACACTCTCCGTGAGCGCATATAGTGCTTATGCTGCAGCACCGCAAGCTCCTCGCACAAATCGGCCGCCGCAACGGCATCTCCCTTCTTCCCGTTGGAAAACCAATTCATCACCGGTTCATTCGAGAGCGGAATGACCGCATAGGCGCTTTCTTCATGCTCGGATAAACCAAGCAGGCGATTAATGGCACGATCGAGAAATTGGAAGCACACGCCCGCCTCAAAGCCGAACCTTTTTGCCGTTTCCAGCAGCTGCCCCATTAACAGACCGGCGTCCAGCCCCTGCAGGCGATAACAAAAATGATTATATTTAAAGTAATTTTTCCAAAACATCGTCGACACGAAAGCAACGCCGAAAGCTGCGGATAGGTCGCATCGGTTCCCCAGCGCCTTGCTCAAGTAATCGTCAAATGAGCCTTCGCGGAGCAAAATCAATCGATGATGCGCCGCATCGTAATGGTAAACGCCATAAGGCAGTTCCTCCAGCTTCAAATACAAATAAAGCTCGCTTGGATACAGCCCGCCGCCTGACGGCACAAAGCGTCTGCAAAGCTGCAGCGAGCTTCCCCAATCATCTCCCGCATCCGGGCCGTAAACGGATTGGCTAAGCTGCGTAAGGCCGAACGTATACCATAGAAAATGGCCAAGCTCCCTAAGCTTCGGCTTCGCCATTTCACGCTCTCCTGCCAGCGTGAGCGGAACCTCGGCGCAGAGAGGAAAAGACGGCAAGCCCCGGTAAAGCTTATACGGGAGCGGCGCGTCTTCCCAATCGGTCTCCCAATCTTTTGATTTCACCTTATCCGGGTCGAATTGCAATTGGTGCAGAAATTCTTTCAGACTCATCCCTTCTCCTCCCAAAAGGCTTGCATAGGGAAACGCCGCATTGAATCGTCCTATCATGCTTATGGGAACGGATGCGGGTAAGCATTAAGCTGATCAGGCGAGAGCGGCTTCTTCGCATATCCAAGCTCCGCAGGAACCCGCATTACCCGCTCCAAGCCTGTCAAGCGAACCAGATGTTGTCCGAACGTCATGGGAAGCATGCCCGGAATCAGCACCTTCACGCAATGAAGGCTGTTGCGCAGCGTCTCAGGCGTAGTCTGGTCCACCACGATAACATCCAGGCTTAACTCGCGTAACGCGTGAAGGACGTCTTTTAAATCATCGGTTAAATCCGCATGCTTGGCCTTTGGCTTAAACGCCTCCTCGAACGTGAGGCAAGGACGGCCGTTTTGGAGCAAAAAGTGCAGCCGTTCCTCCGACTGCTTCAAGCTGTACAGCATGGAGTGATCATCCATCTGCCGGACGAGAAACGGATCATGCAGCATTTGCTCGTACTGCTCCCGATTCTCCTCCAATTTCTCGTTCAACGACAGCATCATGCCCGATAGCTCGTGGATCGCGCCTTTGGCAGCGCGTACCGGATCCGGATGGGCACCTGCCGCGCAAATCAGGTTAACGCCCGTATCCGTCCTGTTTTTGGCGATCGCCCAAACGCTTGGAATACCATGCTCCATCGTAGAGTTGAATAAATAAACGTCATACATGGCAACCTCGCGCAAACGCTCAATCATTAGGTTCAATTCGAGATCGCCGGCCGAATAAGGGTCCAAGGGTGAAAGCTGCAGCTGCGCATACCAGGTCATAAGGAACGAATCGCGTTCTACCACTTCCATAATGCCGTAAAATATAGCTTCCTCCAGACTGCCTCCTAGTGCACAGCCGTTCGAAGTTTCGTAAACGAACCCGTGTCCGCAGCCTGAGCTATAATAGGCGAGCAGCTCAGGCACAAGAATCGGCCGCTCCTGTAAAAACGAGTACCCCCACACCCAATCGATTGGCCTGGCGGGATCAAACGGACGGAAAGGGAAGTCGGGCCGCTCATACATCTCCTTCTCATGCACGCCAACCAGAACGGGATTTAGCGCCTGGTCCTTCAAATTGCGGTAGCTGTCATGGACTGCCGTTTGCTTCCCGCGCGGCGACATGCCGCAATATCTTTCCAACCCTTCCAAAATGGCGGTCATCTCGCTATCCGCATAGGAGTGCGTCCGCCCAGCGCAGCCCTCATCTCCCGAGAACAAAGGCAAATTTATGCTAGCATCGGCGAATGGGGACAAAAGGTCGATCATTTTCCCGTTCAAAAATCCTGTCCGAGCGTCCAGATAATCATCTGCGAGTAGTCCTTTCAGTTCCGTCATCGAACGGCTGCGGTAGCTGTTTTCGCTCACTTTGGGACTTGGCTGCAATTTGATCTGCGATGCTGCCGCAGAATCTTTAGTGACTTGCCCGCAAATTGGACAAAGCGGGTCAGGCAAGAAGAAATGGAGCGAGCTGTTCAGCGTTTGCAGATGGATTAACATTAACCGATTTTCCGTTTGCGCAACGGAGCCTGCAAGCACTCTTCGAACCTCGGCTGCAATAACGTGAGCCATGTGCAAAAGCCCTATAGACGATGACCAGATATCGGGCGAGGTCCCTCCGTGCATGTAGTGCTGCTCCTGGATTTCCCACATTTCCTTGCGGTCATTTCCCGCCATTAAGCGCCTGAGATCAGCACAGCCGGAGCATCCCGCCGTTCCCGAAACGACCAACGGCCCGATTATGCCCTCCCCGAATGAAACAAATCCGCGCAGCCAAGGCACTCCGGAGCGTTGAAACACCTCCTCCGCGAGCTGATGGTCTGATGGGTTATAACCGTCATGTAAAACAAGTGCAAGCTCAGTGGTCTCCGGCACTTCGGTTGAAAAATCATTTTGCCTTACAAGTTGATAGTCTTCGGCTAATTCACCGCATACGAAGTCTGCGAGCTGACCCTCCCCAATAACGGCCAAGATTGCGCTCACGTTTCATCCTCCTCCTGAAGCAGCACACCAAACGCGCCAGCTAGCTCCTCTTTCAAAAATGCCTCGGCAGTAAAATCAAACACAATTAGCCGCTTGCGGCTGCGTTTTAATCGATCAAGAGCGGATTGCAAAGTCTCGCGATGTTTGATTGGTTCACTTGACGGAATGGCTACGTTCAGCGCAGACCCTTTTGTCACATTCACAGAAGACCTGCTGACCGCATTCGCCGTCGCGCATGCAGCACCATTTTGAACTTCTAGCAAAGCATGCTGCAATGCGCCACGCAGCGCCCTCGTTTTGTTTAAGCCGACCGCGCCATACCAGCAGCCGTTTGCGCGAACCCATGCGACCGGGAATCCGAATGTTTCCTCGCCGAAACCGATCGCCGGCTCACCCTGCATGGTCGTTAGCGCACTCAAATAAAAGCGGCTGCGCTCATCATCATTTTGGACAAGCTGTGCTAAACGGACCGATGGCTCTTGTGCTTCAAGCTTCCGTACAAGAGCTGCCGTCAAATATTTATGCAATCCGCGGCAAATGCTTTCCGCGATCGACTCCCCCGCTCCAACGCCCACGAATTCGCTATGGAGAGCGGTGTCGGAGCTTTCTTTCCCCTCTTTCGCTGGACTTATAAGCCGATAGCCCATTCTCGACACATAGGCTTCAATGCCTGCAAGCCCCGCTTCTCTACGCGCTTCTTCATGATTGATGCCATTGCAGATGATTTCCGGCAGCAAGTCGGCCGGTCCATCCGTCAGCGGGTCAGCCGGCTGCACACGGCACTGGGACAGCGGAAGCTGCCGCAATTCCCCTTCCTCCCATATGTGAAAAATACCGGTTTCGCTTGATGTTAATCGGCTGAAATTTTCAATTAATGATGATTGGGCCTTTTCTTCCGGCTCTCTTTCTAGCAGTAATTCCAATTGTTCAATTCGGCTGATAGAAGGATGACCGCTCGCAAGCGGGTGGGGGAGAAAAGGATGCCAATTCCCTTCCAGCGTCTCTAAATCAAGCAGGAACAATTTATTTTTTAACGCTGACGACGCAACTTCGGTTACCGTTTTGAGCCATTCGAAGACGATGACATTCGCAAGCATCGCTTCTGCCGTGGCAGAGACAACGTGATGCCGCGGATCTTTGTCAATCGCCTGGCGATGGAGCCTGCGCCTTGCGGATTCCCAACCTCCCTCCGAATCCGGGTGGATGAGTGGCCCTGCAATTCCCGCTTTCTTCAGCATCATCGCCGGCAGCAGCACCTTATTTTCTTCCTTGCAAATCTGTTGCAGCACCCGCAGCTCTGGCTCGCCGCCTTCATCCGATACGAACAATACCGCATCAAACGGCTGCACAGCCGTTCGCCAATCCACGTTTCCGTTTGGCGGAAAAGCAATCTCGTCCACCTTAACCTCTTGGTCCGATCTGCGGGCATGCTCTGCCAGCTCCGAAATCCGCTTGCGATTCGTCGTTTCCGGATTCGTAATCCGCATTTGTATGCGAGGCAAACCGGACTCCAATAAACATTTCACTAGCGAAACAAAAAAAGAGCCAGATCCGATGGCCAGTACGGTTGACTGTCGATAGAGCTGAAACCGGTACGCGCCCGAACCTTCAAAGCTGTCCAAAAATTCGATCTGAGATGCATATTTCTTCAGTACGCTCTCTTGCAGCTGATGCGGCAGGTCCCGGCTTACATCCCTGACATAACCGTTCGCATGCAGCACTTCCGCGATCTCATAGATATGCCTTTGGTATTGGTCCGGCAACCCATCCGTCAATTCATGCATCGAATGCTCGCCGTTAAATACCGGCATTAGTTTTTCAATCCATTGACCGATGGTGCTGCCTTCCATACGAAACGAACCGATATTGTTTCGAAAATAGACGCTGCCGTCAGAGCTCGGGAGAAAAAAAGTGTCCCCCCTTACTTTAAGCCGCATAGAAGGATCCAAATGCCATTCCTCCTTATCGTGAATTCACATAAAACGTTCTAACTATTTAAAGGTATGTATAGCTATTTGTCCGTCATGCCAATTCTTATTGCAGAAAAAAAGCCCCTGTCAGCTGAATCGCTTACAGGGGCGCTGAGGATAGACTATTCGCTTGATTATTTATGCAGCATTAGCGGCAGCGCGAACAATGAGCGCAGCGAGCGCAGCCTCCGCAGCGCGCACACCCTCCGCACCTGAAGCAGTTACCGCACCCGGCACAGCCTCCGCAGGAACAAAAACCGATACAAAATCCGATGCAAAATCCGATGCAAAGCCGTGCATTGTTAGGATCAACTTGGCCTTGACCGGCATTTGGCGTCATTCCGCTTGATTTGTAAGGGTCAATATTCAAATTTTGAAGATCGTTTTTAAACTCATCCATCGCTGTAGCCTCCGTTATGTGCTCATGATTTTTTCAACGGCTTTGTCTTTATCGGATATTTACTATTAGAGCATCAGGAACTGGCCTATGCCGTTGATCGTTCATGACATATACGTATGAAATTACCTCCGCTAGTGTTACTGCTGCATCCGCCTATAAGCAGAATTACTATGTCTATAAGAATACAGACAAAGAGGCTGCCTCCAAGGTCATACCTTGAAGACAGCCTCTCTAACCTCTACCACCCGAGACGCTTGCGAACCAACCTCTTTTGTTTGATTCACGCCGTTAATTAAGATTGGATTTCGCTTACGATTTGACGGAGACCCTCTTCGATCGGAGTGGCCGGACGCCCTAGCAGCTTCTGAAAATCATTGCTCTCGACTTCCAAGGCTCCTTCGCGAATCGCGCTCTGAATGCCAACCAAAATCGGAACAACCGGTTCAGGTACGCCTGCGCTGCCCATGATGCTGGCATAAGTGGCGTCATCCACTTGTTGAACGGGAACTTCACGTCCCAAGACGCCCGCAAGGATCGCAGCCAGCTCCTCTTGCGTAGCAGGCTTTCCGGACAGCTCATAAACGGTATTCTCGTGGCCTTCGCCAGCCAGTACCGCTGCAGCCGCCTGTGCATAATCGCGACGGGTTGCCCAGCCTACTTTGCCTGATCCCGCCGATGTCAGCCAAGGCGCACCTCCGAGGACCGCTTGAATGCTGCTGATCTCGTTCTCCAAGTACCAGTTGTTGCGCAGGAAGGAATAAGGAATCCCCGTGTTTTTAATGGCTTCCTCCGTAGCACGATGCACCGGCGCAAGAAAAATCGGGTTCTCGCTGGCATTTCCTAGGCTCGTATACGCAATGAAACCGACATTAGCGCGCTGAGCTGCTGCTACGGCAGCGCCATGCTGGCGAATCCGCGTTTCGTTGTCGCCGTCTGTGGACACGATCAAAAGACGGTCGATACCTGCGAACGCTTTGTCTAGCGTTTCCGGTTGGTCAAAATCCCCATGGCGTACGTCCACGCCGCGGGCACGAAGGCTTTCCGCTTTCTCCGGATTACGAACGCTGACGGCCAGGTCATTAGCCGGCACGGTTTCCAATAACGTCTCGATTACAATCGCTCCCAATTTCCCTGTTACGCCTGTCACCAAAATTTTCATAATAATTCCTCCATTTTGTCTAATCTATTATTAACACGTCGTTATAATGACTTTGGTTACAACGACGGCATAAAAAAAGCTCTATGAGCTTTTTATTATACAAACTGAGCTGCTAACTGGCTTAAGTTTACTTGAGCCAGCCTTTGTTCCATCGCGGTTTGGGCTTCCTTCATTTCGGTGCGAAGAGCTGCTTCAATGTTCCGGCCAACCGGGCATTTGGGATTCGGTTCATCGTGAAAATTAAACAGTTGACCGTCCTCGATGACTTCCACGGCGCGGTAAATGTCCAGAAGCGTGATCTGATCACGATCCTTCAGCAATGAAGCTCCCCCTACTCCGGGACGAATATCCACCAACCCCGCCTTCTTAAGCATCCCCATAATTCTGCGGATGATTACGGGATTCGTATTCACGCTGCCTGCAATGTAATCGCCGGTACAATCTTTGGAGCTGCTAACGGCGATTAAAGAAAGGATGTGTACAGCAATGGAAAATCTGCTACTAATCTGTTTCACTTAGCATCACCACCGTTGTAACCATTGTAGTTACTACTGGACTGAATGTCAACTCCCTATCTGGGGGAGTTAGTGCCTTAGGAAAATAAAGGATTAGACTGATTTGAGTGAGCTGCAAGTATATTTGAGTGAGCTACTGTGGACTTATTACTGGACTACACTGTACTTTGTACAATGTATCCTCACCCAAACGTGCTATTGCTCAGCTACAGTGTACTTTGTACAGCAGTAAGGATCATTTCCAGCTCAGATGCTGTGTTATAGGCGGATACTGTTGTATTTTCTGCAATGTAGCTCAGCGGTTGAGTAACCATGTTAGGTTTCTGCTGTACTTTCTGCAATGTAGCTCCATACTTAAAGAGGTGGTGCAGCGCTGCTGCACCACCTGGACGGCTCGGCGGTTGAGTGAGCAATAATATACTTTTGAGTGCGCTACTGTGGACTTATTATTGGACTACACTGTACTATATACAATGTATCTTCATCCAAACGTACTTTTGCTCAGCTACAGTGTACTTTGTACAGCAGTAAGGATCATTTCCAGCTCAGATGCTGTGTTATAGGCGGATACTGTTGTATTTTCTGCAATGTAGCTCAGCGGTTGAGTAACCATGTTAGGTTTCTGCTGTATTTTCTGCAATGTAGCTTCATACTTAAAGAGGTAGTGCAGCGCTGCTGTATCACCATGATGGCTCCTTACTTGAAGCGTTGGTGCAGCGCTGCTGCACCAACAGAGTGATAAGTCTGCTAAATGAGCGATATTACATTATTGAGTGCGCTATAATGCACTTTGAGTGCGCTACTATGGACTTATTATTGGACTACACTGCAATTTATACAATGTATCTTCACCCTAACGTGCTTTTACTCAGCTACAGTGTACTTTGTACAGCAGTAAGGATCATTTCCAGCTCAGATGCTGTGTTATAGGCGGATACTGTTGTATTTTCTGCAATGTAGCTCAGCGGTTGAGTAACCATGTTAGGTTTCTGCTGCACTTTCTGCAATGTAGCTCCATACTTAAAGAGGTGGTGCAGCGCTGCTGCACCAACAGGATGGCTCGGCGGTTGAGTGAGCGATAATACACTTTTGAGTGCGCCACAACGGACATATTATTGGACTACACTGTACTTTATATAATCTTCAACCCAAACGTACTTTTGCTCAGCTACAGTGTACTTTGTACAGCAGTAAGGATCATTTCCAGCTCAGATGCTGTGTTATAGGCGCATACTGTTGTATTTTCTGCAATGTAGCTCAGCAGTTGAGTATCCATGTTAGGTTTCTGCTGTACTTTCTGCAATGTAGCTCCATACTTAAAGAGGTAGTGCAGCGATGCTGTACCAATAGGATGGCTCGGCGGTTGAGTGAGCGATATTACATTATTGAGTACGCTGCATTACCCCCAACCTGCAAAATATGCTACATCACTTTATTTCCTGTATCCTGATCCATCGGCAACATAACCGTTATGAATAGCTTTTGCCTATCCTTTTCGGCACTAATCACGCCGCCCATACCGTTTACAAGCTTGCGGGAAATGTATAGTCCCAGACCCGTGCCCTGACTGCTGCGGCTAGGGTCGGCGGTATGAAAGCGGTCAAAGATCCTGTCAATGTCATTTGGCAACGGAACCTCGGTTTCATTGCCAACCTTCACGACATGGAAGCCGCCTTTCTCATAAAAGGATATGGATACCGTCCCATAAGCGTACCGCAGCAGATTTTGAATCAAGTTGTGCAGCACCCGCTGCAAGACCAATGGATCGGCGCGGACAATCGGAGGTTTCGCGGCGTCTTGGATGTTAAGCTCAATGTTTTTCCGAGCGAAATCTTCGTAAAACCTTAGAAAACACTCGCAAACGACATGTTCCAAATTCAGGCTCTGAAAGTCATAGCTATTCTCATCAAGCTCAAGGCGCGTCAATTCATAGAAGCGTTCGGTCAAGTCTTGCAGCACTTTGACGGATTCCAAAATGACGCCAAGATACTCCTGTTGCTTTTCCGGCGATGGAGCCTTATCCAATAGCTGCAAATAACCAGCCAGAGACGTGAGCGGCGTGCGCAAGTCATGGGACAAGCCGGTGATGGACAGCCGGATATTCTTCTCCAGGTCGCCTACTCGCCTGAGCTGATTTTCATAACCATCCACCATCCGGTTGATTTCAAGGATGGCCTTTGCCAGCCCCTGGTCATTTTCTTCCAAATACAGTCTTTGCCCATAATGCGCGTTAGCGGCGAGTTCCGGGATTTGTATGGCCAGCCGTTTGATCTCCCGCCGCAACAAATAGAAACGCGCAGCGAAAATCAGGCACATGGACGTCAATACGCCGATCAGCCAATACATGCCGCCACCTCCTATTCTGCGAGCCGGAATCCTACGCCCCAGATGGTATTGATGTGTTTATGGGGCGATGCGGCATTCAGTTTTGCCCGCAGATTGCTCACATGTACATTGATCGTCTTTTCATCGCCCCAAAATTCCTCATTCCATATGCTTTCGTAAATGTTCATACGGCTATAAACCTTGTGCGGATGACGCAGGAAGAGCTCTAAAATTTCAAATTCCCGCTGGGTGAGCGGAATGGATAATCCGCCTGCCGTTACTTCATGCGTCTCTAAATTCATATGGATATCGAGATAATATAAGGTTGTTGCGGATTCGTTATCCGTGTATACGGTAAACCGCCTGAGCTGCGCCGCAACCCTCGCCAGCAATTCATCAATGTCAAAGGGCTTTGTTATGTAATCGTCCGCACCTTGGGATAGAAGCTCCAATTTGCTTACTTTCTCCACTTTAGCAGACAGCACAATCACCGGCATATTTTCCCCTTTGCGCAGTTCGGCGAGCACCTCTTCACCTGTTTTTCCCGGAAGCATCAGGTCAAGAATCACGCATTTCCATGACTTCATCGGAATCAACAGGATTGCCTCGCTGCCGGAAAACGCGCTTTCGGGACGGTAGCCCGCCCCGGTCAGTGCCTCGCACAAGAGGCTATTAATTGACGGATCATCTTCAATGACAAGAATTGGTTCATTCATTCAGCATTAACACCATCTTTACTTGATGTCCGATTTATTGAAAACGATACAGCCTATAATACAAGTTAACACGAAATAGGCAGCGCTGACTATAATCCCTTTGGTGACAAATACCGGATCGCCGCTTAAATGACCAAACGCGGAAATATAATAGCCAGGTAAAAGCTCTTCTGCAGCGTCCAATCCCACTCTGCTTAAAAAACCAGGGAAGAACAGCATAACGAGCATGTAGCCAAAGCCCAGAATGATCGTCATTCCGAGACTCCTGCTAAGGAAGGCGAACATCGTAAATATGGCCGCATAGGCTAAATGATACAGGATCTGCATGAAAAAATTCCAGGTGAAAAAGCTCCAAAATTCATCGAATGTCATGTCGCCAAAACCGGATACCGCGCTGAACCCTGCTGTCGCTACAATAGCGATCGTCGTATAAATAGCTGCTATGGCAATACAAGCGGAAAGCAGCTTGGACAAATATACATGCGTTCTGTTCTTGCCAAGGGCAAGAATATTTCTCATCGTGCCGTTTTGAAATTCAGAAGCAATGAAATATCCCACAAAAGCCGAGAGCCACACTTGCAAGAGAAAGGACCCGTTGGCCGGCACCAAGACTCCGAATTGACCTAGAAACGGCGGGTCTCCCGTCTCCGTATACTGCGCCAATACTTGGATCACAGTCTGCGCGGTGACACACGCGAGGATTATGGCGAGCACTTTGCCGCGGAGCAATTTATACCATTCGGCGGAAATCAGCGTCGTCATGCTTTCATCCCTCCCGTCAAATTCAAAAAATACTCTTCCAGTTTTTGTTCCGTGACGCCGATGCTTTCCACCACAATCCCCTGATGGACTAGCAGTGTGTTCATCTCGCCGGTACGTTCGATCTGCTCGCGAACCCAAAGTTCGTTTGCAGATACCGCTTGGCAGTCTGTTACGCCAAAGTTCTCCTTCAAGAGCGCCATGGCCTTGGCGGCATCCTTCGTCACGATTCGGATATGCTGCCGGGATTCAAGCGCCAATTCCTCCGCGGAAAGCTGCTTGATAAGCCTGCCTTTATCAATAATTCCGTAATGGGTGGCAACCTGCGCCAGCTCGTCAAGCAAATGGCTGGATACGAGCAGGGTAAGCCCTCTTTCCCGCGCGAGACGGCGCAGCAGTTCCCGTGTCTCGATGATGCCCTTGGGGTCAAGGCCGTTAGCGGGCTCGTCCAAAATCAGGAACTCCGGATTGGGAATCAGCGCTATGGCGAGTGCCAGGCGTTGCCTCATGCCAAGGGAAAAGTTTTTTGCTTTCTTTGTGCCAGTATCGCCCAGTCCTACAATTTCAAGCGTCTTTGCAACGGCGCCCTTATCGGGAACGCCGGCCATGATGCGCTGGATTTCAAGATTTTGTTCGGCGGTCATGTTCGGATAGATGGCCGGCGTTTCAATGGATTGGCCGATACGCCGTCTGCCGAGCCTTAAGGCGTTCTCACCGGTTTGTCCGAATAATTCCAACTCGCCGCCGGTAAGGGAAACCAGCCCGCAGACAGCCCTCATAAAGGTTGTTTTTCCCGCTCCGTTCAAGCCGATCAGCCCGTAAATCTGGCCCCGCTTGATTTCTACGCTCACGTTTTGTATGGCGTAGGCGTCTCCGTATTTCTTGCTGGTGTCTCTGGTGCGCAATACATATTCGCTCATAAGCTTCTCCTTTCAAATTGAGTATGAGCATAGAATAAATCGCAAAGACTAAGAAAATGATTAGCAATTATAAAGAAAGTATAAAGAAGTCGATTTTTCAATAAGATCTCGCTGTTGAATATCTTCCGTATGTAGTATTATTCCAAGCCTGCTTCTTATTCCGTCAAACTTGCACACTTATCAAATGATGAATCTGTATTATTTGAACTTTTTAATAAAATTTTTTTGGTCCTTTGTAAACATATACTCATGTCGTTCGTAGAACCTGTGAGCATGTATTCGACTTGGGTGGGATAAGAGTTTAATCCCAGAAAATCCACTGTTTTTTCCCCACTGTTCAAGACGCTCAATCAACATGCTACCTACACCTTGATCTCTATACTTTTCTTTAACAACAAATCCCAGGACGTTTACTAATGAGTCCGAAAATAGTAATTCATATGGGCTTCCATGAATATATCCAATTACCTCGTTGTTTTGTTCATAAACAAAGATGATATCTTTTGTTTTCTTTATAATGTTTTCAATCTTCTCTTTTACCTTTTCTTCAGAAAATAAGTATAGATTTGGGTTAAAGTCTTGGTTTAACAAATAAATATCATGACAATCAGTTACCCTAATTTCCCTAATATTTTTTCCTTTCATTTTTGAACGCCTCAATTCGCTATATCATCACGAACACCTTAAATAAAAGTTAGACGTCTTTGCATATCTGGGCAAGTCACTACGCTTTATTAGGGCGAAATACGAATTCATGTGACATCAGACTTATTTTGCCAACAAAGCAAGGACACTCCTCGGTAGAAGTGTCCACTGCAATTATAGTTTTTCTGTTTAATATTGCTTATCGAAATCCACGAGATTACAGGACGGTTGACCGTTATGAAGGTATGCCTGTATGTTTTTCAAGAAAATTTCCATTGCCCTATCATCATAATACACCGTTGAGCCCGAATTATGCGGGGTGATGATGACATTGTCCATCTGCCACAATGGACTCGTCTCGGGCAAAGGCTCTTGCTCGAATACATCCAAGCCTGCACCGGCGATCTTGCCCTCACGCAGCGCTTCAAGCAAAGCATCAGTATCCGTCGTTCCGCCCCTGCCGATATTGATAAAGTGTGCGGAAGCTTTCATGAGACCAAATTCTCTATGTCCAAATAAACGATAGGTCTCCGGTGTTAATGGGAGTGTAACGATGATGTAATCGCTTAGCCGGAGTACCTCATCGAGTCCGAGATTATCGAACATTTGATCCACATATTGTGAAGGCTTTCCAGATCGTCTTACCCCAAGTACCTTCATACCGAACGCTTTGCCCAACCTGGCCGTTTCCTCTCCGATCTCCCCAACTCCGATCACGCCCATCGTTCGGCCGTGAATTTCGTCCAATTCTCCCGTCGATTTCCAGGTATTTTGGATTTGATGGCGGATCGATAGATGAAGCTTTCGGGAAAAAGAAAGCATCATCGCCAATATCGTTTCAGAAATCGGAAAAGCGTGTACGCCACTAGCATTTGTCAATACGATCCCTTGGGCAGCCATCTCGGCAAGCGGCATTCCGTCCACACCTGCCCCCCAATTCTGTATCCATCTTAATTTTGCGTTCGGATTCAAACATTGCTCCGCGACCGTCCCGTTCCAGCCGACTATAATCTCAGCTTCCTTCAGATGGGGAGTCCACTGCTCTTTATCGCCATGAATCACTTCCCATTCCGGGGGAATTACCGTGTAAATATGTTCAAGTTGGTTCTGGGACAGTGGACGCAAAAATACGATCTTAGGCATATGGCTATCCTCCTCTTTCCCAAAAATAGGTTTTTCTATAGTATAAAGAATCGCCGCCTGGTAAGAAAGAGCTTATCTTAAGTATACTAACTTACATAAGAAGATAAATGCCAGATGATTATTGAGCTCTCGCTAGCCGTTAGTTCAATAACATATTAATTATTTTCTTGGCTTTTACTGAACCAAGATAGTGCAAGTTGTTCCATTTCCCTCACAAATGTTTTTTTTGCTGGGCTATATTCACTTGTGTTTTCGAAACGTTCGGCTAATTCTTCCTTAAACCGACTGTATCTTGCGACTTCTTCAGGATGACATCTCAAATAATCTCTAAATATTAGATGCCGTTCAATTTGTGGGTTATCTATTTGATAAAAATGAATGTGGTGAGTCCTTTCTTCACCACCTTTTCGGAATAACCTTCTTCCAGGGATACCCCAATCTCCAGCTACATCATATCCGAGCAAATTCATTTTTTCGTTATATAAATCGACCTTGCTAATGTCTTTTACAATACACATCATGTCAATTACAGGCTTAGCTTTTAAGCCTAATATTGAAGTGCTTCCAAAATGCTCGAAACGTACTATTTCATCCGTAAATATAGTTCTTAGAAAATCAGCTTCATCTTGGTAAAGTCTTACCCAATTTTCATTAAATTTGCTTAGTCTGACCTTCACAAAACACCCTCCTACAGATACCAAATTGTAATTATAATTCCACATTTCATTAAGCAATCCTACCCGTTAGCTTAATAAAGAAAGGGAGCAGATGCCGCGGCAAACTACCCCCTTGTATGTTCAACTATCGTGTCCCGTTAATTGAATAACACAACGAAATCGAGAAATGAGTTACTTCTTTATCACTTGCATAGTGACTAAAAAAAGTCCCTTCTAACGAACAGTATTATATAAAACCAGAATGGTAACAGCTCTTTCTAAAACTATCCCGTTACTAGGAGGGAAAAATCTATGATTATACAACTCGCTGAAAGTATTAATCACTCAGCTCAAAATAATCACAATATAATTTCTATTATGTCCGAAATGATCGCAACTATGGAGAATGACGCCAAACTCAAAAAAGAAATTCTTTTTAAAGTTGATGAAATCAGTATGGAGATTTCCAAAAAAGACAAACTCTGTTATGACGTAGTGAATGCTACTCGTAATAACGGTGACTATTACAAAGCTAAGATGGTATGGAAACAATTTAGAAATAGAGTAGAGCATGCCCTTGGAGAGCTGAATAAGCGAATTCAATGGACAAGATACCCTGACGAGTGGAGCGAGACATATGAACTCCTAAAGCGTCGAGCAGCTTTACATGATGATGAGATGGAAAGATTAGAGCGGCAAGAGTTATTGAGCGTTTCACCTAACATTTAGATTCTCTCAAAATTGGCTGCAGTTTTGTCATCAACACTTATAATACCATATATTGGAACTACCCTGCCCATTAGCTTAACGTTCAGCAGTACATCTGTACCTATCCTATTTTGTTAAGAAATAAAAGGAGCTGCCACGGCAGCTCCTTTATCTTTTGTATAGAGTCCTTCTTTGCATCTCTTATACTGCACCGCAAATGATCTGCATGACTATGAAACATCGTGGCTATGGCTTCCATAAAGGCACGAAACGGTTATCTTCTCTTAACAAGCAGAATCGAAGTGATTAAAACAAAACCTGTAAGAGCTAAAATGGAATCGCAACAAAACCAAACCAATTAATATTGAACGTTACAAGGTTTGGTTATTTTATTTATTGATATCCAACATTATGGCACTTGGAATAAACTCCAAGTCAAGCGACTCATTTGATTTGAAGTATCCAGCCCGTTACTTCTACGAACAACGGCAGCCGATCGTGAAGCCGGCTGCCGTAATGTCTAACGGAGCATAGTCTCCCGTAAGTTCAATTCATATATCTTTAAATTAATATTTTCCGAACCCATTCTCGCAGGTAATATCCAATTCAAGAATTTCGTAAAGGTTTTTTTTGGAATCCTCTAACTTTTTTTGTACATTTTCGATTTCAGATATTTTCTCCTTTAGAATAAGTGTTTGTTCATCTTTGGACATTCCATTTCGCGAGATCATGGCTTTTAAATCGTTAATTGAAAAACCCACAGCTAAACATTTTTTAACAACTTCTAGATAATGAGTCACTTCTATTGCATATTCCCTGTAATTATTCTTTTCTCTCCGAATGTACTCATTAGTGATAATACCTATTTTCTCATAATAACGGATAGTTGATATAGGAAGGTCAACCATTTTTGCGACTTCACTAATCTTCATATCATTCACCTCATTGCTTCTCTTGCTATAAAGTATACTTCATAGTTTACAATCCTAATAGTGAGGTTTAGCGACCAAAATCTCATAACTATATAGATGAGGGAGAGAACACAACATGAGCAAAATTACTGGCAAATTCCAAAAAACTAACAATTTCAATGATATCGTCTTGGAGCGCCGTTCGGTCAAAGTCTACGATTCAGAAGTGAAAATTAGCCGGGAGGAACTGACCGAAATAATAAAGGAAGCTACCCGCGCCCCTTCTGCTATTAACATGCAGCCATGGCGTTTCCTTGTCATAGACAGCGCTGAAGGCAAAGAAAAACTTGCACCCTTGGCATCTTTCAACCAGACGCAAACTCTGACTTCCTCGGCTGTCATTGCGATATTTTACGATACTAACAACATTGAATATATTGACGAAATTTTTGGCAAAGCTGTTGAACATGGATACATGCCACAGGACATCTTGGACATGCAGTTGCAACAAGCGAAATCTTACTATGCGAACATATCTGCATCCGACCTACGAGACATGAACTTGATTGACTCGGGTATCGTATCCATGCAACTCATGCTTGTTGCACGTGCCCATGGATATGACACAAACCCGATGGCCGGATATGATAAGGAACGGATTGCTGAAGTTTTTGGTCTTAGTAAAGACAGGTTCCAACCGGTCATGTTGATCTCAATCGGAAAAGCAGCCAAAGAAGGCTATCCTTCTTACCGTTTACCAGTTGAAACAATTACTACTTGGGCATAATCATACACAAACTAAAGTCTAAAATCCCATGCTATCCCGAAAAGCTTTACCGTTTCCAGCTGGCTTTTCTGGAATCGTGCCATCCGAGTTAATTAGCCCATTACTTCAACAAACGGGCCGCAGTTCTTAGATCCGTGGCCGGTTTGTTGTTTTAAACTAATGTTCCCCGTCCCTCGGTTTAGCTACCTTAAGATCAAGGGAGTACCACGCTAAACTGTCCGTTAGTTCAACTGTAATTAGTGATATTAGTTTATTGTTTTTGTCCTAAATCTTATTACCTTCGTTATAACATTCAAAGGTAAGCGTCAAACAGCCCCCACCATGCTTTCATGATGAGGACTGTTGTATACTGCAGCTATTATTTTGTTGTTTAAATATGCGGCAAACTAGAGGTAGCGCCTGTGACCATTGAATGCGCGATTGGGTAGAAGCCCTTAAAGGTTCACAGTGGCAGAAGCTTTTACTCTCCTACTCTGATACCTTGCAACGGCCCAGTCAATAAAGAAGCCCGCAGCCAGAAAGATAAGAAACACATTCGGATAACCATACCTGTTGAAGGCGACGAATGGAACATAGATCACTGTAAAATAGGCCAATGCAAGCAGTAAAAATAAATAGGGAATCTTCTTTTGCCGGAGGGCTTGTATAAGCATAATCAACAGCCCGGCTGCTCCAAGAAGCATAAATACGACATGATAGATGCCCGTGATCCATATATTTACACCAAATACCGTTTTCCAATAGTAAGGAACCTCGTATAATCCAAATACTTTATCGACCGTATACCATTTCAAATATTTCAATGGCTGATGCTGGAAGCCGAAAATCACAATTTTTTGGGCCGTTTCCGCCAGAGCGGCGTCTGAGCCTACAAATAAGTTATCACTGCTACCCTCGTATTCCGGATGGGCGTCGAAGAAGGCCTTTGAAGGCGCCCCGTAGTGGATAAGCGCACCTAATAGCATCGGATTGCCTGCTGACTGTGTGAATGGAATGAATTTATCAAACGTAATATAATTCCGAACCCACCATGGAGATAGAAGAAGGATCATCGTTAGCGAAATAATTCCCGTATGCTTCACTATCGTTTTCCAGGATACCCTCTGCACAAGCCATAAAAAGAACCAGACAACGGGAAAAAGCACCGTATGCGGCTTGAAATAACAAGCTAGTCCAACAAAAACGGCCGCAATAAGGTAATATTTCGTTTGCTGGCTCCTTAAGGCGAGAAGGCTGAAGCAAATAAGCAATATGAAAAGGGTGCGGAACATCGTTTCCGATAAAATTGCGCCGGAGGAAAAATAATCGGGCAAATAAAGCGCGGTTGCGATACTGGCAATAATAGCTGCTCTACTATTAAAAAGCTGATTTGCCACTATAAATATCAAATAGATCGAGAAGGCTTGAAGGGCTACCTGCAGGACTCGGAATGCTACAACCGCTCCATCTCCTTGTCCGAAGATGAGCATGAGACCAGCCAGCACGACCGGCATTCCCGGCATGATGAAAGTTGATGGCTCCTCGCCGCTGTTATAAGCAATCGTGTGCTTATTCAATAAAATCTTAGCGCTATTTACATACTTCACGTCGTCATTATTTAATTTCTCATAAGACCCAAGCAGAAAGTGATCGCCATATAACAGAACAGATGCGGTGCTAATCGAGAAAACGAGAATGATGATTACGAATAAAATGCTGCGAATAGGACGGGATACATGGTTAAGCTTAAACAAATTTACACACCTTTCTATCTGTATCTACGATGGATACAGAATTGCCCTAACAACTAGAACGTGGCTTGTACAGCTCATTCTATAAATTGGAATATGTTAAAAACTTTTTCATAATTTCCACTCTTCATTAAAAACGAATAATGAAGCTTTTTTGTTGCGTTAACCTGCCAGTTAGAAAATACATGTATGCGCCCGACTGACACTACTCATCGGTTGAATTTCATTGGATCCCCCTTCTTTTTGCGTTTCGCATCTGCATTCTGATATTTCGACGGAATAAGTTCCATTTTTGTTGCAAAATGGAACTTATATTCCTGCCAAAGAACTTAAAATGCAGGAACTCCACTTTGTTTAGCACTTTCATCCAAGGCAAAACGCGCTCTGCCGTCCTTTGGTGGCAGAGCGCGTTTCGTTCTGAGAAATATAAAGAAAGTAGGACGATGTCATATACTATCCTGTATGTTGAAAAAGGCGCCCTAATGGGCGCCTCGATTTATTCTCATGATGCTTCCGTATATCGTTTGAAACTATCCATAATCGCTTGCCAACCCGCCTGTTGGAATTCAACAGGGTGAGTGCTCTCGGCGTCGAAGATTTCAACGACCTTAGTGGCCTCGCCTTGATCGACGAACGCAATATCCACTTTCCGTCCGTCTCCCAATGTGTAGGCAATCGTCTCATGCAGCTTCACTTTGTCGTAAATTCCGCTAAAATCAAAACCCATGCTGCCATCCTTCGCTTCCATCCTTGTCAGGAATTCGCCGCCGACCCGCAAGTCGTTCTCCGCTCTTGGCGCATGCCATTCCTCGGAAGGTTGATTCCACTTCGTAATGTGGTCCGGCTCGGTCCAATAGCTCCATACTTTTGCTACAGGGGCTTGAACGACGGTCTCTACGGTTACTTTCGTTGGATTGCTTGTTTCCATTGTGAAGGACACCTCTTTACGGGAATTTTGTTTCTCACTAATATAGACGAATGCCAATCTCCGAATTCATCGGTCTATTTGTTCCGGAAGCCCTAATCGGGAAAATAATTTTGCATTTATGAAATTTTGAACATGGAATATCCGATTATCTTTCACTTCAATCACGTGAATGCCCCAAGGCACCAGTACGGATGCCTCCTTACCCGGCACATACTGCGCCAGAGCGGGATAACCGCCATTCACTGTAGTTGGCAAAAATATGGACCCCTCGCAATGCCAGCGCGTAAGCGCAAAAAACGCGGACAAATTTTCTTGCCCGCTTATCCACATGGCGAAAGGCGGCATGGACATACAACCTTCCTCATGGAACAACGACACAAGCGCATGGATATCGAATTGCTCAAACGCTTCCACATACCGCGAGAGGAGATTCTGGTCGGGATTGACATCCATCTTACTAAATTCGTCGGAGCGAAGCCGCGTTCGGTCCATCGTCTCCCTGGCTCGTTGCAGGGCGCTGTTCGCCGCTGCCGGTGACATTCCCAACGTTTCCGCAATTTGTTTCGAAGACCATTCAAAAACATCCTTCAGAATAAGAACCGCGCGTTGACGAGACGGCAAGGTTTGCAAGAGTGCGATAAAGCAGAGCTGAAGGGTATCCTTGCGAACGAGAGCATCTTCCGGATTTTCTCCAAATTCGGGTGAGGGCCAAATCCAGGACGAGTCTGGCAGCGTTTCGTTCGGTTCGACAATCTTGATCGCCGGGCCGGACAGGTCAACGGGAAGCGTACGGCGCTTCGCTTGCCTCAGCTTGTCCAGGCATAAGTTCGACGCTATGCGGTAGATCCATGTTTTAATGGATGAGTCCTGTCTGAATCGATCCCAGCTCTGCCATGCCCGAATATAGGTTTCCTGTACCGCATCGTCCGCATCATCAATGGATCCCAACATTCGATAACAATACGAGGTTAACCCCGGCTTGTAGCTCTCAAATAACTTCATATCAAAAGCGGCTTCGTTCATCTTCGCCTCCTTAGGTCGATCTACTTGAAACGTCCTCCTTCCATCATATTCGAATCATACGGCAGCCACAAGACGAAACGGCTACGTCGTCCTTTGGCCGAGAGACGCATTTCGTACCAAGAAGTATAGAGGATTGTCCTCATGTTCATGTCTGGTTAAGCTATTGTTCTCCGTTAGCGCAATAAAAAGCCTATTGAAATACTTCAACAGGCTTTTTATTATTTGGGAAATATACGCAACTTGATTTCCTGTGGATAATGGGGGCTCCCCCGAAAGTAATCGGAATCAGCTTCGCAGCATTACTTCACTTTTGGTGAATTTGCTTTTATGGATTCCGGTTTGAGAACGATCCCCCGATTAGAAACGTTTGGCAACTTCCTTAGCATGTGCAATTGCTTTTTCTTTAATAGCTGGAGCTTGCTCTTGTGATTTTAATGCCGTTCCTTCAACAAAAATTGCCTCAATAGATTGAATCCCATAGAACTGTAAAACCTTATTCAGATAGCTGTATCCCATTTCAAGTGGAGCTAAAGGACCTTCCGAATAAACAGAACCACTAGCTTGAATGTGTAAGACTTTCTTACCGGTCAACAAACCTTCAGGGCCGTTCTCGGTATATCTAAAAGTCTTACCCGGAATTGAAGTCGCATCAGTGTATGCTTTCAAAACCGGTGGGATCGTGAAATTCCACATCGGGGAAACATATACGTACTTATCAGCAGCCACGAATTGATCAACAATCGCTTCAAGACAAGCCACTTTTGACTTCTCAGCATCAGTCAGTTGATCGAAAGATGAACCCGACCGAAGCTTTTCCCAACCTCTTAAAACATCAGCATCAAATTGCGGAATATTCTCTTTGTAGAGATCCAAATGAACAACTTCATCTCTCGGATTTGCCTCGCGGTACGCTTCGATAAACTCTTTGCCTACCGCGAGACTATACGATGATTGAGGATCGAGAGGGTGTGCGGTGATGTACAATACGGTTGCCATGAATCAAAACTTCCCTTCTGTAATCAGTTATACTTTCAAGGATAATCATATTATATATACTTACATATTTTAAGTACGCACAATAATGTGGTATAGTATTAAAAAAGGTACTGTAACGGAGGCCTTCGTATGCAAAAGAACCCTGTCCAATGTCAATTCGTTGTGGCGCTGGATTCGATCGTTGGCAAATGGAAGCCGATTATCCTTTATCATTTGCTTCAAGGTAAACCTTTGCGGTTCAATGAGCTAAGAAGATTGCTGCCCGATATCACTCAAAGGATGCTTACGCTCCATCTGCGCGAATTGGAAGAGGAAGAGATCGTTAAACGAGTCATTTATCCGCAAATCCCGCCGAAAGTAGAATACTCCATCACGGAATACGGCATGAGCCTGTCTCCGATTTTGGAAACTTTACATCAATGGGGAGTGGCCCATGTTGAGCGAAAGCAGCTCAAAAAGGAGAAAAATGAACAAACAGAAACGGACTAGCGTTCGACATTACGCTGGTCCGTTTCATTCTGCTCCGAGTCACAATATAACGAAAGTGATTACGAGGCATGTCCGGCAGCGCGGCCTGCCAGAACTTAAAGAAGATCGATAAATCCGAACTATCCTGCCCGTTACTTCAATACCTCGCCGAATTATGACGCAACAAGGTGTTGAGTAGTGTCACGACGAACTGGAAAAGCTTGCCCGTTTCATGCTATAGTGCTTAAAGTTATTGATGTTGAGGAAAGAGGGGATCTTTACATGATCGATCGCATTATTCTCGTGAAATTCGGTGAGCAAACAACCCACGCACAGCTGCAGGAAATTGTGGAGCGATTTAAGGCGCTGAAGCAACACTTGTCTGGTGTCGTTGAAGTGAACGCAGGAAATAATTTCTCGGACAACAACAAAGGCTACCAGCTCTTGCTTCGCGTCCGATTCGAAGACAAGACAGCGCTAGAGGCTTATGGCCCGAATCCGCATCACCAAGCGGTAGCAGCGCTCATCCGTGAGTATGGCCGGGAAGATAGCATTGCGGCCAATATCGAAGTGTAACAAAAAAACAGCGATGCGCTTTGCGAGGCGTTCGCTGTTTTATTTGATTTCAAGTTAGGTATTATTCGCGCAAGCTACGTCGGCGCAAGCCTCGATCCGACGGTTGCGAATCATTAACATCAGCGGAGTGTTACTCAACTAATGTTTCCCGTTACTTCAATGGTTCATTTTCAGTAACATCATCGTAGGCGTCACCTAGTGGTCTGAAGTCCTCTTTAAGCCAGTACCACCTTTCTCCGCTATTTTGGACCAATTGTTCTAATAGATCAGTAAATGAGTTTGCTATTACTGGACAATCTCCAATAACGTAAAATCTGGGTATCGGGAATAAAGGGAGCGTACTTGCCGGTGCCAGTTTGAGCCGGATACCATACCTGAACCATCAATTCTCTCTTACCATCTCTGGCTTCGTCGAAAATCTCTTCCCTCATTGTATCCACGAAATGAAAAGTTTGCGTTCCTACCTTAAATTCGCCTGTCGGTTCAGGTAGTTTAAATACAGGAAAAGCATACATGAGACCCACTGTTACGACCAGCATTATCGCTATAGCTATATTAGCTGAACCCAACATGAATCGTAGGATTTTTTTTGGCCGTTTTTTTTAAAATAGCTATAACCTGAAATGGCTAAAAAAATGATCGTTATGCAATATGGGAAAAATAGCTGAACTCTGTATCCTTCCACCGTTCAATGAATGACCAGGAAAATTGTGGAGACCCCGCTTGCAACGAATACTGGAATTCTACGCCGTCCTTTTTTTAATAGGACGGTTAATGCAAACAAGCCGATGTTTGACAAAAAAAGAAACAGTTCAAACAGCCTCATCTCGATTCTCCTTTTAAAAAATTTCTATTTTCATTTTTTCCAATATTATCCTGCAAGACTGACCTAAGCTATCGATTTGCCTTACATCTACCTTACAATTTTGTAAGACGTTTACTTAGCACGTAACCATTAAGTGGTAACCATTCCTGAGACTGATCTTGCGGCCCCGTTTTCTAGTCCACCCCGGTAAACTGCCCGTTAGTTGAAAGTAGGGCTGCCATATGGCAGCCCTCTTGTGATTGAACTATAGTTACCCGTTCGCTTAATAACTTCCCCATTTCACCCATAACACCATATTTTTTGTTACCTATGAGACGAAGCCCATTTAATAGACTTTTCTACTAACTCATTAACAAAAGATTCCTTTCCTTCTTGGTATTTATGTGTATCATCTGGGTACTTATTAGCTAATTTCAGTTTCAATTCTCCGTACCTTTTAGCGTCATCAGAGTGTAAAAGTAAATATTCTTTAAAGTTCAAATGTAGTTGAATGTTTATATTTCCAGTCTGGTATATATGTACGTGATGGGTTCTGTTACTCCCACCCTTTGTAAAATACCGTCTTCTTTCAATTCCATGCTCACCTCGGACAGAGTAACCATTTACAGCCATTTTGTCATTGTAGAAGTCAATCTTCTCTATGTCTTTAACGACAACCAATATATCAATAATTGGTTTGGCGTAACCGATATTCGGGACAGATGTACTTCCAATATGATGAATAGAAGTCATTTCGCTAATAAAAATTTGACTGATTAAATTGGATTCTATTACATACAACTCATTCCATGTTTCAGTCCAAGCTACTATTTCTGTCTTCCGCATATTTCCTCCTAAATTATCGTTCTAATTATCACCACCATCAATTTTACCATAAAATGTTGTTACGTTATCCTGCCCGTTAGTTTAATAAAGAAAGGGAGCAGCTGCCGCAGCAAACTACTCCATGTTTGTTCAACTATCGTACCCGTTAGCTCAATAGGCTATCGAGAAAATCGCCAGTAGCTTACGTAGTAATCATAGAGCTAACGTGTTGAAGTTATGAGTAGTATTCCTTCAGGTTACCATTATCCCATTCGATTAACAGATACTTAATACTGAAATCTAAATGTCTTGAGAAGCCAACTAAATAATTTATTTCTTGTTTTGCTCGTGGTTCGTCCACTGCAAGCAAGTAAATAGCTGCCATATACTTAACATAGGGATGCTCATGATTAAGCAGTTCATATAATCCTTGAATCCCATCAGGCTGTTTTTTTAGTGTAACGAAGAGCTTTCTTGATAAATCGTATAACTTGTTGGTTCTTTTTGAATCTGATATTACTTCGTATGCCGCAATACCGTAATCTATGGCTGCTTGTATACACTGTTCTTGTAGTTCATTCATTAATATCCTTACCCCCGATAAGATAATATTACCATTCCCCCCCAATCCCCCCCAATCAGCTCCAGTAATCTGCCCGTTAGCTTATAAGAGAAAAGTATGCAGGAAAGAGCAATGGGAGACTCGACAAACATCCTACTGTAACGATAATAAAGGTATTAAACAATGACCTGGTTAGCCTCGAGAAAGTTCCACTTATGTCCCCATTATAAAACCACGTTAATATATATGTCAGAATGAGATAAGCAGCAACTATTACAACCCCAATCAATTTTGAACCTGGACTTGGGCCAATGTACCCTTCCCTGAAGCGATGTTGGTATTCGAAACCAAATATCGAAATGTAAGAACAGAAAAGAACAATAAAAGTAATAACGGAGGAAGGTATTAGTAACAGATATTTTGTCTTTGATTGTTTCAGCAAGGCTAAAGAACTCATTTAACTCTCCACTCCCTATGCATTATTTTTCCATTTTAGCACAATTTCATTAAGCATAACTGGCCGTTAGCGTAATGAAGCAGCCGATCATTGTGGTCGGCTGCTTCTGTGTTTTTAATGAACTATCGTTTCCCTTTAGCTTAATGCTTATCGGCAATCTAAATCTTTAATTGCCTGTCTTATTGCTCACAATAACCCTTCTCAATCATTGGTTAACTTTCCAGTGTACATGTAGTAATCTTCCATTTTGATCTCGATTCTACCGCTCCCGAGCTTTTTCATATCCTTGTAGGCGGTTATCTCAAGTATACCTTCGGTTCCCCAAGATTGTGACGGGGCGCCTTCTACCATTGGAGACCAATAGATTGTATCGCCTGACTTAACAGTCGTTTCCTTCCCCTGATATTTCACAATGGGATCCGCCGGGTTCCACAATAATAGCTCCCCCTCTGAGGTTTTCACTTCAATTTTGTCTGCATCTTTTGAACCAATTGTTATAGGAAAGCCTGGCACACTGCTCATATACATTGCGTATTGACCTAGCGGGAAGGTTACATCGGGTTTTACCACTATTTGAGCGCCGTCTGCCGCATAAGCTGTAACCACGAATCCACTAAATAAAGTAGCTGGATTTTCTTGATCATTATTGTGAAGTACAAGTGGTCCTCCAACGGCAAGAAGGAATATAATCATGCAGGAAACGGCAATCATCGCTGCCTTACTGTGAAATGCTCGAGCTACAGATCGAGGTTCAGCGGCACTCGTGATTGATTTGTTGATGATTCTTTGTTTGAGTTCATTGTCCGCCTTTATTTCGTTCATTCCGTTCACATACTTCGTTCTAATCGTCATCGTCAAATCCTCCCATTATCTTTTCCTTCAGAAGCTCTTTCGCTCGCTTTAGTTGTGTCCGAACCGTGTTCTCTTTTAAGTTCAGGAGCTCGGCAATCTCAGCTGTTTTGTAGCCTTCATAATAGTAGAGATAGATAACCATACGGTATTTCCGAGGGAGCTTAAGAACAAAGGACACGACCTCCATATTCTCGGTATGCTCAATAGGCAGTGTTATCTCTTCAACAGGAGAGAACCATTTCTTCCACGGACTTCCGATCACGTCTTTGCACGTATTTATCGTCACTCGAATGATCCAAGCCTTTTCGTGCTCGGCATCATTAAAGGGACGTTGGTGCTTAAAAAGCTTGATAAACACCTCTTGACACACATCCTGCGCATCCGCTAGGTTTCCGAGGTGGGTTAGTGCCAATCGCAGCACCATGTCGGCGTATTTGTTCACCAAGATTTCTAAGTATTCATTCATACCCATTTCGTTGCTTTCCAATTGCTCCCCTCCTTCTACTCATAACACTTTGAAACATGGGGAAATGTTTCATTGAATTAAAAAAAATTACATGGGAATGGTTGGGATAGAAGTTTCAAGTCAATTTAACAAATTTATAAATTTTCTATTTGATTTCCTCAGCACATCATTGTGCATTACTCCAGTTAGTTGAGAAAACGGCAGCCATTATGTCGGCTGCCGTGTCTTAGTGTTCATTGAGCTATCGTTTCCCTTTGTCTTATTTTGTGAATCCTGCATTGAAGTGCCATTGGAACTGTATGTCTTCGTTTTCGTTCCGTTTTCCCAAAGTTCAATTTTAGCAGAAATATCATTTTTGTTTCCGCCGTACTTCAATTTCACTGCACCCGACATCGTGCCAAGAAAAGGTTGGAACTTCCGTGCCTCTCCGGCAAATAAATCGATTGGCTCTACGTGCAAAGCAGTTCCTTCAACTTGTTTTGTTATTGCTGTTTCCGGTTGGTCGGATACATACTTTGAGCATGCACACAGCATTGCAGCAATAATAAGTATCAAACCTATGAGATTTAGCTTCTGCAAAATAATTGACTCCCCTTCTTTTCACATTGTTTAATTTTTCCATTAACCAAGCTATAGTTAGAACACAATTTATTAAGTATACTGCCCGTTAGCGTAATGAAGCAGCCGACCATTGTGGTCGGCTGCTTCCGTGTTTTTTTGAACTATCGTGTCCTGTTAGTTGAATTCTAATTTAGAGGAAAAGTTTCCAAAGGTTCTGATATTAAACTCATTAATGAGCATTTTCTTAAATATAGTGTCATCTATTGCCTTTTTAGTTTCTTTACCATTATTCAATTCGATAAAAGAGGTATTTGTTAATATTATTATTCCTCGTTCATTTATCTTTGTGACTAATGGTTTTTTATTAAAACGTGATTCGGGATGTTCTATTATTAACTTCTGCACTTCATTCAGCACGGAAAAATCTTTTACTTCCTCTGTGGAATCAAATATATACCCTAATTTCCAATCTTCCTGTCTATGTTTTAATCTAATATATAAAAAATACTCACCGTCTTTACTACGGTTTTTTTCCACTCTAAATTCTCCATTATGAGATTCAACAACACTTCCACTTAAGGGTATAGGTCTTAAAGGTAAGTTTGCTCCAAAACCAGTATCAACTACATATTGTTGATCTTCATGAGTGATTAAATTTAAAATATGTGTCTTTCCAGCGGCACTCCACCGTTTTTCATTATGGTCGTATGTTCTACCCCTAACAAGGGTCGAAGTAAATCCATTTTCAATTAAGAACAAATGCAGAATAGTATTGAGCTCATAACACAGCCCGCCCTCATTTCTAGTAATTATTTTGTTTATTAAATTCTCTTTCGTAATATTTCTTGCACTATTGTCAATGACACAAAGATTTTCAAATGGTATCTCTCGTGCAATTCTTTCAAGAAAAACATCTAAGTTATCAAACTGTATTGTTTCATGAGATAACATTCCAATTCTTTGCCGAAATAGTGTATTTAAATTTTTCATATCGGATTAACCTCCAAACATTCTTGCTTAATCTACCTAAGCCTATGGACATTATTGTCCGCTACTGCTAGCAAGGATTGTCGTTTAATCATAATTTAAACCTCCCTTTAGAGCAATTAATTATAGATAGCTTCAAATATGTCACTGTTGCATTCATTAAATATGGGAACTAACCTGCCCGTTAGCTTAACGCCCGCTTCCGAAAAATAACATTTTTGAAATATTTTATTCACGTCATTGATTGACCTGAATTCATACATAGTATCCCTCCAATAGTCATACTTCATATATTTTCCTCATCGTACAGACTAACCATTACTAGAGATATTCGCGAGGTGATTAAACAATCTTGTCCGTTAGTTTAATAAAAAAAGCAGGGCTACCGTAGCACCTGCTCCTAAATGTGTTATTCAACTATTGTGTCCCGTTAGGAAGCAAAAAAAAAAAATAAAACACTACTGACATACTGTTGTCAGTAGCGTTTTTTTATAATCGGAGTAAGTAACCGTAAAGGAGTGGGAGATAAATGCGAAGTATTTTGGCCCAAAATGATATGAAACGGTATTGTATCATTTATTATAGGAAGGATGGTATCTCGTGAATTTTGCTTCTGTACGCATCATCACCGACGACGTGGATCGTCTCGTCGAGTTCTATGAGAAAGTCATGGGTGTTTCGGCGGAACGCCCCGCGCCCGTCTTTGCCGAACTCGTTGTGCCATCGTGCACCCTGGCGATCGGCCACTCCCAGACGGTGCAACTGTTTGGCGCTGGTTCCGCAGTGGCGGCCGACAATCACAGTGTCATCATCGAGTTCCGCGTCCACGATGTCGATGCCGAATACGAGCGCTTAAAGCCGTTTGTCGACGAGTGGGTAAAGGAACCAACCACGATGCCGTGGGGGAACCGTGCTGTGCTGTTTCGCGATCCCGACGGCAATCTGGTTAACCTCTTCGCGCCGGTGACCGAGGAAGCGATTAAACGGTTCAGCAGTAGGCGTTGACGGACAGTTGAAGTAAGTGAGGAGAATTTCGTAGTTAGTAATTTTACTGACCGCTTCATAGAAAGAGACCAGAGACCATAGCAACGAGCTATGGTCTCTTCATTTTATCTAGGTTCTTCATTATTTATTGAGAAATGGATCTATTTCGTGACCCACTTTGTCTAAATATAGTTTGTTATCGCCTTCCGCATAGCTCCAAAAAATATTTCTTTTAATCTCAAATAGCCTTCCCAGCCGGTAATGAAAGTGGTTATTGGAATTACTACGAACGTCCTCCTGGAGTTCTCTTTTTGGAGACTTATCCTCTATGCTAAACGCCTCCTTTTTTGGGCGAATACCTCCAACCATTTTATGCTGTCCATTAAACTAACCTGCCCGTTAGCTTAATACAATGAGCAGGCCGCCGCAGCGCCTGCTCATTAATGTTTGTTATTCAACTATCGTTCCCCGTTAGTTCAATGATGTTGTTTCAGTCTAAAATTTCTACAATCTTATTAGCATATCAAAACCGGTAGCCTGCTCCGTAATTTATAGCGAGGTTACGAACTTCACCTCCGGAAAGCGGCTATCCGGTCCTTTCATTAAGATTCCGCCTTGATTTTTCAGATACATATCGAAGAAATCCAGCATTTGGGCATTGATAACGGAGTTCGCTCTTTCGGGCGCAATCTTTCCTGTAATGCCCAGCATTTTGAAAATCGGAGAAATGAACTGTACGTCGGCAAAATTCAAATGCTCCGTATTTTCGATATAGAGGACTTGTCCCCCTTCGTCGACCGTTTCACGCATCCGTTCAAGCTCCAACTTTTTATCTTCCGTTACTTGATCCTCCCACTCTCTTGTTGATCCCATACGGTTTAGCTCTGCATCCGTGTAGACCCGGTTATCCATCACCATTTTTAATTTTTCGAAATAGCTTTCCGAGTTGATGAACAAAAACGGCTTTCGCAGACCCTCTCTGTCACGCAGTCGATAAAGCCCTCCATCTAAGTCTATTCCAACCGCGATTCGCGGATCGTAAGAAGCGTCATAGGCCGTCGCTCCGCCAATGGAATGACCGAACACCCCGACATGACCGAGATCAATCCTCCCTTTTAGATGACTTGGAATCTGCCCCGATTGGATGAGCTCGAATTGGTCCAGCGCAAACGCCACATCGCCGGTTAAAACTTTTCCTAACTTGTCGCGATTTCCTCTACTCGTCCGGTAATCATGGTCGGGCGAGAATAAATCGTTAGTTGTGCTGGTCGTGATTCGACCGTCCGGAAACTCGGTTGCAAATGTATTGTAGGTGTGGTCGATCACTGCCACGATATATCCGTGACTCGCGAGATTTTCGGCTTGCGACGTGTGGAGGAACCTGGAAGAGCCGTTGCCGGGATTCGCAAGGATCAGCGGGTATGAAGTCTGTGCCGAGGAGACTTCGGCCCCCGAATAAGCATGACTGGATACGTACTTCAGGTGTTGAAAAGTAAACCCGGGAAGGCCATAGTCCGCGGCCATATAACGTAAAATCTGGGTATCGGGAATAACGGGAGCGTGCTTGCCAGTGCCAGCTTGAGCCGGGTACCATACTTGAACCATCAATTCTCTTTTTCCATCTCTGGCTTCGTCGAAAATTTCTTCCCTATTTGTATCCACGAAATGAAAATTTTGCGTTCCTACCTTAAATTCACCTGTCGGATTAGTTAGTTTAAATACAGGAAAAGCATACATGAGACCCGCTGTGACGACCAGCATTATCGCTATAGCGGTATTAGCTGAACCCAACATGAATCGTGGGATTTTTTTTTGGCCGTTTTTTTTAAAATGGCTATAACCTGAAATAGCTAAAAAAATGATCGTAATGCAATATGGGAAAAATAGCTGAACTCTGTATCCTTCCACCGTCCAATGAATGACCAGTAAAAGTGTGGCGATCCCGCTTGCAACGAATACTGGAATTCTACGCAGTCCTTTTTTTAATAGGACGGTTAATGCAAACAAGCCGATGTTTGACAAAAAAAGCAAAAGTTCAAACAGCCTCATCTCGATTCTCCTTTTAAAAAATTTCTATTTTCGTTTGTTCCAATATTATCCTTCCATGCTAGCCTAAGCCCCCCCTCCTTTCGCTACTTCAGTATAAAGACGGTTTCGGAATCCAAAATGTATCAGTTTCGTTACTGTAAACTGCCCGTTAGCTTAATAAAATGAGCAGACCCTCACAGAGCCTGCTCATTCATGTGTATTATTCAACTATCTATCCTGTTAGTTCAGTGCATACATTAATTTTTAATTTGACTTTCTTATTGAATTTCGAAATCTGCAGCCAATTTCACACTTATATCCGTCATGAATCCATTGAAACTCTTCACCAGTCGATACCTTCCTGGTTCAATCTTTTGTGGTAAAACAACCTTTTCCACGTAAGATTCACTAGGTCTTGCCTGCATCGCGATGGTTTCTACAGATCTGTCATCAGGAACTAGGGTCCATCCCTCAGGTTCTTCTCGGTAGATCGCGTATCCATATCCAAAATACAGGTTGGTCGGACCTGCATTATAGAGGGTCAATGCGGTTTGATCAGATCCTACTGCCGGCGGTTTAACGGAAAGGCGTGCGTTAAGTTCATGTGCTGGCACAAAAAGTGGAGTAAGAAACGTGTCCTCTACAACATTCTCAGCTGATAGAATTTCTATGCTGAACAGATAATTTGTATCGGGTTGTTCGGGCATCTGGTAAGTGAAATCTAGTTGTCTTGTATCGTTATTACGATTGTTCACCATATACTCCTTCAAAAGCTCCACCCGATTCCCCTCCTTGTCTCGACTTGTAATTTGAAAACGAACAGAGCGCCCTTCTGGAACCTTACTGAATCCGGTTCCTACATCAGTTCCTGCCTGTCTTACTGGGGATGGGGTGGAAGTCAGGATGTTAAAGCCATTTTCTCCCTCGAACCATTTTCCAGTCCTGGGACCGTACTCCTTAGCAGATGCAAGTGCGCGATCTTGCGAGAGCATTGAAGAGATTTTTAACGTGTTTGGGTTACCTACAGTATCTGTTAATAGAACAACAGTGGGATCGATCACTTGAGATGAGGTGTTCTCTAAATCTGAACTTGTTTTATTTCCGCATGCAGATAAAATAAAACCGAATATGATAATCAAAAGGATTCTTCGCAAAACAATCACCTCCTGTAACACTACTCATGCCGAACCGTTTAAATTTATGACGCAACATTCACTGAAAAGTTACACTAAACTCCCTCTATGGAGAATCGTTTTCCTCTTAAATGCGCTTGTTTTCTTAGATTTTGAACGTTTTTCTTTAGTACAAGACAAACAATGAATGGAACAAGGTTGTAGAAGATGAAAAATATGGGTACGAAGAAATCAGAAAAATACATCCACTCAGACCACTCACTTTAAAAAGTGGACATTCTGGAGATATATGGTTGCACCTTTGGATCTCCACATAGCCTCATGGTGGTTAACCCTCCCATGTCTCACAGAGTCTACGCTCCCACATTCCTTCATTCAACCTGTCCATGAGGTGGAGGTCGGATATGCTGCCCGACAGGATCTTCGTCCGTATGTTAGTTTTGTTCCGACTCATCCGTGCTTCAATTGTCTGTAACTTTCTTATCTACGTTCGTCTTCTATGAATTAACAATGAAGTCTAAGCTGCTAACGACACTTCCGTGAACCGCGGGATATCCTGCAACATCTTTTCTTCACTAAACCGATGCCCCTTTTTCAGGACACCAAAGAGAATTCGAATTAACTTACCGCAAAGCGCTATGAGCGATTGCATCTTTTTCAATGGATTGGTTGGCCGTTTGGTGTAGTACTGATGCAATGCTTTAAAGGCGCGATTCTTTGCCACCAACGGCATCATGACTCGAAATAGTAGCGCTCGTAGTCGCTTACGACCGCGCTTCGTGATCTTCGTTTGTCCCTTGTGTTTACCGGACGTATTTTCTTTTAAGTTCAAGCCCGCTAGCTTTATGATTTGCTTAGGATGTCGGTAACGCTCGATGTCGCCGACTTCGGCGAGGAAACCAGCTATGCTATCCCGACCAATTCCTTTAATGGCCATAATTTGCTTCACATGAGGGATTTGCTCCAGAAGCTCGTCCAACTTTGCTTCAAGCTCTGCAAACTTACTTTCAAGCAACTCGTACTGTGTTAACAGTAGCTTAAGCTCGAGCTTTGCTAATTCTGTACCTTCTCGTATGCCAACAGAACAACCTGCAGCTGCTTTCAAACACCTCATACGTTCCATGCCGAGGCCTCGCTTAGCCACCTCTCTGAGATGCCTTAGCAAAGCTTCCTCTGACTGAGCAACCAGCTCATGCGGCAACAAACAAAGGCTAAGCATTTGGCGTGCAGACTTGCATTCCCAATCTTTAAACACCGTGTGAAACTCTGGAAAGTACCGATCCAACCAATTATGAACCCGACCTTGCACCACTCGCAGGTCAGTCGACAGATGATCGCGAATTTTCATCGCTTCCCTTAGTTCGGCATATTTGCCTTGGAGAAGATTGGGTACGGCGTATCTTCCATCTTTGACAAGCTGTGCGATGACTTTGGCATCTTTGATGTCGTTCTTGGTCGGCGAATTGTCGTCCAATTCTTTGCTTTTCTTCACGTGGAGCGGATTAACTACGCCGCATAAAACTTGTTGTTCCCCCAGGTAATACGCGAGGTTCAGCCAGTAATGGCCGGTGGGTTCCATGCCGACTATGGCGTCCTTGAACCCTTGCTCCGTCGCAATCTTCCGGAACCAGCTAACGAACAATTAAAAGCCTTCTCGGTTATTCTCAAACGTAATTGGCCTTCCGAGCTCGACCCCGCGGTAATCTTGCGCCCGTGCCACATGTTTAAATTTTGCGATGTCGACACCGACAATTAAAGTAGAAGAAGTGATTTGATTAATTCGTTCATTTTGAGTAGAATGCATCTTGTAGTCTCCTTGGTTTGTATTTGGATCCGTTCGCTGGCCAGCATCTGGGACCCACATACATCATACCAAGGAGTCTTTTTATTTCTCAAACCTCGTATTTCTTCATAATAGGAATGCTGCCCGTTAGCGTAACTGCGTTTTCAGTAAATAACTTATCTTATGTACCGAAAAAACCAGCCCCCTTAAACGGACTGGTTTACGCTGTTTTCATTCAACTATCGTTTCCCTTAGCTCAACTCTTACGACTGCTAGTTGTTTCTTTAAGGGTTACACTTCAACAACGAAACCCATTAAAGCGCCTCAGCATTTGGATAAAATCATGAAGTTCTGCATCTTTCCAGTCCGAAAGCCGTTCATAGTACACAGACTCTTTTTCCTTTAGCGCATCTATAATTTTTTGTTGCCCATACTCGGTAAGAGATAATACAACTCCCCGCCCATCATTAGGCGACGCTTCTCGATTTACATATCCCAGATCCTGGAGTTGTTTGACGAGGCGACTGACCGAACTTCGATCCATTGCCGTTGATTCAGCTAACGTGGCTGCATTAGTGGCGCCATAGGAATACAGCCAGCGAACAATATGGAAGGCGGCAGGCTGTATGGAGGAATCGAATTTAGCAGCGGCTTTTACATTCAATGCATGTGCAGAACTAATGAGAGCATTAAGCTGTTCACCTAATTCAATCTCAAGTTTCTCCCTAGATTCGTTTATTGATTTATGCTCGTTCATTCTCATTCCCCTTTCTCTAGGACTATATCATAACTTTAAAATGATTGACATATATCAATTAAATTATTATAGTGGACATATATCAACTAAATTTTGCTGATTAGTCACTTTTAAAGTGTATCATAGGAAGGTGAAATGACGATGGATAAAAAAGAAAATGTTGTCATTACGGGTGCCACCAGCGGACTTGGGCAGCTTGTCGCGCTCGAATTAGGAAGACGCGGATTTGATCTTATTTTGACTGCCCGAAGTAAAGAACGCGCTGAAATCACGAGAAAACAAATTGAGGAGCATGCACCGTCAGCGAAGATTGATTTTTTTTATGGAGATTTTACGTCAATAAAGGACGTTTCACGGGTTGGGAGAGAAATAGCAGCCAACTATCCTAAAATTGATGTGCTGTTGAACAATGCGGGGATTCATGCTTTTAAGCCACGCATCACCCCCGAGGGTCTTCCTGAGATGATTACCGTCAATTATTTCGCTCCCTGGGTTTTAACACAGATACTAAAACCTTCCCTGCAAAACTCGAGTCAGGCTAGAGTTGTCAATGTTTCCTCTGAAGCTTCACGCCGTCATGGTATTTTGAAGTTACCAGAGGATTTAACGGATACAACTCCATTTACCGCTCGCGGCTCATCCCCCATCTATGGAAAAACAAAATTATTAAATATTATGTTTTCAGCTGAACTTGCACGGCGGTGGTCAGGTGCGGGTATCTGCGTAAATGCACTGAATCCTGGATTTAATGTTACCGGACTCGGACGAGAACTTTGGTTCGCCCCCGTCCTGGAACGATTGTTTAAAGCCCTGCGCCTTGGAGATCCGCGAAAAGGAACTGATATTATAACCCGATTAATTGTTGATCCGGAATATCAAAGAAAGACGGGTGGATACTTTAATGTCGGAACCGGACAATCAATCGAACCAGTATCTCCTGGAGGAGATAAAGTAATGCAACACAAGTTGTGGGAGACCACAGAAAAATTACTGAGAGAAAAGGGTTTTCTATAGGCATATTCTTAGTAACACTCCACAACCCACCGGTTAATTCAACAAAGACAGCCGATCGAACTGACCAGCTGTCTACATGTCTTGAATTGAACTATCGTTATCCGTTAGCTTAAAGCTTTAATCGACTAAGAACCTATCGCCCTTACTTATAGGTTGAGAAATTACAAGAAATTCAATCTCATCATTTGACTTATTGAACATTTGATGGGGTACCAAAGGAGCCACTTCTACTCCCTCTTGTGTATTGAGCACAATCTCATTGCCATCAATCTCTATGGTAGCTGTACCAGTTAAAACAAAGAAAAATTGACGTGATTGTTGGTGATAGTGCTTTACTTCAGAAGTATGTGCTGGCATTCTTTCATGGATTACACTTAAATCTTGATTCTTTACTAAATGCCAACCATCGCACTTGTCGCCCCAAATATAGTGTTCAGCACTGTGTTTACTAATTTTCATTTCTGTAACTCCTCTCATGATGTAGGAGTAATTTTAACATAATTTCATTAAGCAAATCTGCCCGTTAGCGTAATGAAAAAGGAAATACTGCTCCCCTCAGTTACGTCCCTTACGTCTCTCTTTTCTCTTGTAAAACCTGTCTATGAGATGGATTAAGATATGTACCATGGTTATAAGCACTGCCATCTGTATAGCCTTAATAAAACTAACCCCTACAAAATAATAAACCAGAAGCAAAATGGCACAAAAATAAAAAACAATCCCTAGAATTGATTTCATCATTTTCACCTCTCTTAGCTTAGTAATTTTGCCACCCCCCCCTCCTGTATTGAGCCAAATTGTCTGTTAGCTTAATAAAGTAGACAGTTCTCGGAAGCCCCTTATATTGTGCTATCGTTCCCATTAGTTCATTTGCTGGCATGTCGCCGACTCCGTGAGAGGAACTGCAATAAATTACTATTTACGTACAAATAATCGCCACTTCGTCAGCAATATTGTAGTTTTATTCAGCGGTTTACCTTTTGCTCAAATTAAATATGGCTTTCAGATCATCCGATCGTTCGGGGGTACGCTGCACGTCTTCAGCGAGAAGAACAAGGGGATCGAGATGATGGCGAGAATCCCTAGTCTATAGAATCAACGAACCGGGACCGCCGCGCTTCCGCTCGGGCATTCACGTTTGGGCGCTGAGCGCGTATCATATCGGGATAGGATTTTGATTCGTGGAGGCATTGACGGTGGGATACTACGTAACAGTAGAGCCGGGGGTAAATCTCTACGTGGAGGATATCAACCCGACGGGAAGCAAGACGATAGTGTTTCTTCATGGCTGGCCGCTCAGCCATGACCAGTTCGAATATCAGTTCGACGTGCTGCCGGGCATGGGCTACCGCTGCATTGGCATCGACTGGCGTGGCTTCGGCAAGTCGGACCGGCCCTACGGCGGCTATAATTTAGAGCGGCTTGCGGACGATATCCGCGCCGTCGTCGATGCGCTGCAGTTGAAAGATTTCGTGCTCGCCGGACATTCGACCGGAGGCGCGATCGCGATCAAATACGTCGTGCGGTACAATGGCGGCGGCGTATCCCAGCTCGTACTGATCGACGCGGCGGCGCCGCGCGGCTTCACCAAGGAGACGGCCGCACAGTTGCTGAAGCAGACGTTGAACGACCGGGCGAACATGATGCTCGGCGTGACGGACATTTTCTTCTTCAGGTACATCACAAAGCCATTCTCGGACTGGTTCAATCGGATGGGCATGCAAGCCGCCGGCTGGTCGACGGCCGCGATCATCGTCATGCTACGGGACTTCGATTTGAATGTTGACCTGTCTCGTATCCAGGTGCCGACGCTGATCGTGCACGGCATTCATGACCAGGTCATTCCGTTCAGCCAGGCGGAGGAGATGCATCGAAAAATTCCCCATTCGCGGCTCGTGCCGTTCATGTACAGCGGCCACGGCTCGTTCTACGACGAACGCGATAAGTTCAATCAGCTGATGCAGGAGTTCGTCGGGACTGCGCCGCAATGAACGCCTCGCCGCCGGAACCGTAATAGCACGACGACAGGCAGCTGGCGAGAAGCCGGCTGCCTGTCGGTCGTTCTCGATCATTCCAGTGGTCTTTTCGGGTCCCGATAATGGATTAGGCTTAAAGCGCTTCTTCCCGGGTCAATGGGCTTCGCCCAATAGAATCGATGTTAATCCCTCGCTTTAAGTTCTCGTTACCCATCCCTCGGTTTCTGCCCAATAGCCTAATGAGGCCACCGTTCCTGCCGGCAGCCTCGTCTTAGTTATTCTGTATAGAACTAACGTTCTCCGATAGCTTAATGAAAGGGGAGTAGTTACCGTAGCACTTCCCTATGAATTTGCCCAATTATTCTTCTCCACCATTATTAGTTTCCCTCTTGTAGAGCCTATCTATAAAAAGAATTAAAATATGTATTATTGTGATTAGAGATGCCATCTGTATAGACTGTATAAAGCCAACCCCTATAGAGTAATAACTCATAAGCAAAATTGCAAAAAAATAAACTCCCACTCCTAATATTAAGTTAAACATATTTACAACCTCCCTCACATCCCTAATATTAACATTACTCACACTTTCTGTGTTGAGGATAACTGCCCGTTTGCTCAACAAAAGGCAGCCGATCGTATTGAACTGCACCCCATTTGTTAGACACGCCTAACAAAGGAGGTGCAGTTTTTTTACCTAAATTCAGTTTAGTTGAGAAATTGGAGGCCATCCATCGGTATCAGAATGGTGCTGAAGGGGTCAAAAGCATTGCGAAATCATTAGGGATAAATCATGAAGTTTTACGTATGTGGATTAGGCAATACGAATATCACGGCATAGAAACTTTTGAAAAGAGCTATACAGCTTACACCATGCCATTTAAACTAGACGTACTCAACTATATGAACGAGAATGGGACGTCACCAAATGAAGCTGCTGTCATTTTCAATATATCCTCTCCTGGGATCATTAGAAAATGGCGCAGTCAATTTAATGAACATGGGATGGACGCCCTGAAATCAAAGAAAAAGGGGCGTCCACTCTTGACAGATAAGAACGAAAACATTAAGAAGAAACAAGAACCTGCCGAGGGCTCAGTTGAAGCTCTGCAAGCTGAATTAGAACGTTTGCGTATGGAAAACGCCTATTTAAAAAAGTTGAATGCCTTAGTTCAAAACAAGGAAAAATCACCAAACAAGACAAAGCGCAAGTAGTCTATGAATTAAGGCTCAAATTCCCGGTGATTGAATTGCTAAAGCTCGCTGAAGTCCCACGTAGTACCTTCTATTACTGGGTAAAGCAGTTTGACAAGCCCGATCTAGACGCAGACCTGAAACTCCTTATTCAATCCATTTATGAGGAACATCAGGGACGTTATGGCTATCGTCGTATCCGTGATGAACTATTTAATCGGGGACACCGAGTTAATCATAAAAAAGTGCAGCGTATCATGAAAGAATTAGGCTTGAAATCAGTGGTGCGTATGAAGAAATATCGTTCCTATAAAGGAACAGTAGGCAAAATTGCGCCTAATGCACTGGATCGTAATTTTCAAGCAGATAGGCCAAATGAGAAGTGGGTTACCGATATTACGGAATTTAAGTCGTTTGGTGAGAAGCTGTATTTATCACCTGTTCTGGACTTGTTTAACGGTGAAATTATCACCTACACAATAGGGACTCGTCCTACCTATTCATTAGTCTCTGAGATGCTAAATAAGGCCTTAAAACGCTTATCCGACGAGGATGAACTCCTCCTGCATTCGGATCAAGGCTGGCACTATCAGATGAAGCAGTATCAACATGCTTTGAAGAAACAAGGAATTACCCAAAGCATGTCGCGCAAAGGAAACTGTTACGATAACGCAGTAATGGAAAACTTCTTTGGCATTATGAAGTCAGAGTTTCTTTATCTTAATGAGTTTGAAAGTGTAGATCACTTCAAGCAAGAACTAGCACGATACATTGATTACTATAATCACAAACGCTTCAAGTCAAAATTAAAAGGCATGAGCCCGGTACAATACCGAACTCATGCCCAACAGGTTGCATAAAAATATTGTCTAACTTTAAGGGGTCACTTCATATTTGGCCGGCAGGCGCGGTGTTGTTTTTCAGCTATCGTGTCCCGTTAGTTTAGCGAGATAAGCTAATACTCTATGCAAAATTTGCACATTAGTGGTTCCGGTCACCGGATAAATAAAGCTCCCTTGCGGTTTGCAGGAACAGCTTCACCCCGTGAGGAGCCTCCTTCAGAGACGGAACCGCCAAGTAAATCTCTCTGAACGGCTGCGGTTCAATTGTCCGGACGCGTACATTAGGCGGCAGCACCGACAACGACAACGAAGTTGTCGATACGATCGCGACGCCCAGCCCTTCTTGAATCATGCTCAACGCCGTGGTTATGTTGTGGCCGTCATATTTGACGCGCAAAGCGATTCCGAATTGCTGAAACAGCTCATAAATCGGCGTTACAAACCCGCCTTTGCATACAATCATAGGTTCTTTGTCGAGATCGGTGATATGGATTTTCGGGCTGCTTTGCAACGGATGATCGTCTCGAAGGAGCAGACACAACTCGTCTTTAAAGAACGGAATCCCTTCCAATTCACCGTTCGGCGGAATAATCCATCCAACATCGATTATTCTAGAAGACAGCCATTCTTTAATCTCGTCAATAGTTCCTTCGTACAGTTCGAACTTCAGCCCAGGGTGCTTCTCCCCGATCACCTTTAATATTTTCGGCAAGAAGTGTGCGGACACGATCGGGAACGTCCCAATGCGAACGGTGCCGACTTCAAACCCTTTCTCGGCCGTTACCTCCTGCTCCACCTTATTGTATCCGTGCAAAATCTCTCTGAATATGACAGTCAGGCGCTTCCCAATATCGGTGAGAATGATCCCTTTCTTCTTATCCCGAATCATGAGGATGACCCCCAATTCCGATTCAAGCGTGGAGATGGCTCGGCTTACGGCAGGCTGCGTCATATTCAATTGCTCCCCAGCTTTTGTAAAATTGCCGGTCTCGGCGATTTTCACGAGTAACATCAGTTGCGAATGTGTCATAACAATTTTGATATCACCTCTATAGAAAACATTCATTTCATTTATCTTATGAGGCATTGTATCATGATAAATACAAATCCACAACAGGAGCTGAAGACACATGATGCAACTTTCGCGAACACGTACTATTGTTTATTTAACGTTTCTAGTTACAATGTGGGGGGTGAACTGGCCGCTCTCCAAATATGCGCTCGAATTCGCGCCACCGTTGCTTTTCGCCGGCTTGAGGATCTTTATTGGGGGTCTCATATTGCTTCCTTTCGCTTTACCCCGCTACAAAAAGCTTAATCTGAAGCATACTTGGTACATCTACCTAATCTCCGCATTGCTGAATATTATTCTCTTTTTCGTCTTTCAAACATACGGACTGAAGGCTATGCCAGCCGGACTGTTTTCGACGATCGTGTTCTTGCAGCCTGTTCTGCTCGGCGTAGGTGCTTGGTTGTGGCTGGGCGAATCCATGACCAGTTTGAAAATGGTCGGTTTGATTCTTGGCTTTCTTGGAGTCGCTGTCGTCAGCGTAAGCGGAGGCTCCGGTAGTATTTCGACCGTCGGCATCCTGCTCGGTTTAGCCAGCACGATCACTTGGACATTCGGTACCATCTATATAAAGAAAACCACGACAAGGGTCGATGCCGTCTGGTTGGTCACTGTTCAGATGATCTTTGGTGGAATCGTATTGTTGGTTGCGGGCTCTACCGTTGAAAGCTGGACGGATATCGTTTGGAATCTGTCATTCCTTTCGTCTATGTCGATTATTTCGATTTTCTGTACAGCCTTGACCTGGCTCGTATTCTTTCTGCTTGTCGGATCGGGCGAAGCTGGCAAAGTCGGTTCGTTTAATTTTCTAGTCCCTCTCATTGCGATCGTGACCAGTGTCCTTTTCTTGGGTGAAACGATCACTTCCAAACTGGTGGCGGGACTCGTTCTAATTATCGCAGGCATTGCACTGGTGAACCTCAAACTGAAATTTCTGCAAAAGGGGAACAAATGACACATGGTAAATTAGAAGGAGGGAAAAAACACGTATGACGGCCCGTACAATCAGGGATTATTCCTGACCTTGATCGGGGGTAGCGATGAGTAGATGGAACGGTTAAGACGGCTACTAGATTGATTTTTATTTTATTGGCAGCTACTGCACTAAACTGCCCGTTAGCTCAACAAAAAGATTCGCCTTATCAAATATTACAATCGAGTAGGAGGGGGCGCCTAGCCCCCGACCTCTCACACCACCGTACGTATCGTTCGGTATACGGCGGTACATGTCCTATTCCGCAATTGATCGTATCTGTCCGTGAGACTTCTCAGACCAAGGGATACCCAGTATTGGTTATCCAGTGATCGGTGGAGAATTGGACTACACGCGATACGCCAGTATTTCTTCCTCAAATTTCCCCATTCATAGGCTTTCTGTTTCGGGACTCCCATCGACAGCAGTTTTCTAACCTTCGTCTTTGGTTGCTTCCATTGCTTCCAGACACACATCCGAAGTCTTCTTCTTGTCCATTCATCCAACTCTCGGAACACACTTTTCGTATCTGTCAGGGCATAATAACCGCACCAACCTGTCAAATATTGATTTAACTCCTTCATTCGCATCTCGATTGGGATCGCTTTGCTGCGTGAGGTGATCGCTTTGATCTTTGCTTTGATTCGCTCTAAGGATGGTTTTGCGATCTTTATGCGCGGGTTCTTCTTATCCCAACTGAATGTAAACCCTAGAAACTTTCGTTTCCATGGGCGGTCTACCGCACTTTTCTCTCGATTGACCCTCAGTTTCAGTTTCCCTTCGATAAATGCGGTAATGGATTCCATTACGCGATGTCCTGCTTTCCACGTTTTCACGTAAATGTTACAGTCATCGGCATATCTCACGAAGCGAAGGTTCCTCTTTTCCAGTTCCTTATCTAATTCGTCAAGGACGATGTTCGATAATAATGGACTAAGTGGACCTCCTTGCGGCGAGGGGAAGCTGGAAGGAGCCAACGATTTTACCATTTTCTTGCGTCTGATCCTGCCGCTGGCGAAGCCTGCACTTGCTTCGATTGGACTATTCATTGCCTTGGGATACTGGAATGACTGGACGATGAGCTTCTTCTTCATACAGGACAAAGATTTATATTCGCTTCAGTTCTATCTGTACAAGATTGTTGCCGGTGCGGTCTTAAATCGGGGAAGCGATGTAGTCAGCTTGAAGGATGAGATTGCGCAGATCTCAGCCTACTTCTCCATCCAGAATAAGCGGTTCAATGGATCATTACAATTGGTCCTGGAGCCGGACGAAGAACTGCTGCAATTCAAGGTATTGAAGCTAATCTTGCAGCCATTAGTTGAGAATGCTATTCTGCACGGAATACTCTGTAAGGAAGAAAGAGAGGTACCATAACGATAAGCGTTCGCCGAATGGCAGACGACCTGCTCATTCAAGTGAAGGATGGCGGGATCGGAATGCCTGAAAAAGTGTTGGAAAACTTCCGACGCAACCTGCCGGTTACACATAATTCTAGCGAGACCGGAGGCAGCGGCTTTGGCTTGCAAAACGTTCAAGAGAGAATCCGCTTGCATTACGGGGGAAACTACAATATTGCGATCACAAGCGAGATAGGTGTCGGTACCATGATAGTACTTCGCATCCCCGCCGTGCTTATTACCGAGGAAAATCAACAGGAAATGGATATATAGTTACAATCGAAAGCCGCGCTCTATGAAGAGAAGCGCGGCTTTCGATTTGCTTGTTAAGACTACGATGTAACACTTTCGACAATCGCGACACCCCAACGGTCGAGTTCGATCTGTTCATTTATGCAAACTTTACGGTTCGAGAGCAGTTCGGTACCGTCCTCGAACGAATAAGTGAACGAAATAGACGCGTCAGAATAGTTGAAAAAGTAGCGAATCTCCCGGCCTGCTTCATTCGTTCCGGACTTCACGATTAATGGGTAGCGACAATCTTGCTCGGGGCCCCATAGTCCTGCTGCCTTGCTGGCCCGTTCCAGTACTTTCGCCATGACTTGAGCGCTCGGCATGCAGCCGATATACGTCGCGATGCCTTTGCCGTAACGATTCTCGGTAACGGCTGCATAAGCCCCCCAGTGCGGGTGCTCGTACCAAGCGAGCGCTTCCGCAGTCGTCGGGGTAAGCAGCTCCATCCAGACTTCTACCTTGTTGTGCTCCGCACCTACCCCGAACGGGTCTCCCTTGAGTATCACCTTATCAGGTTGGATGAACTGGCTGTACCGAATGCCGCAAACCTCGTCGATACGTCCGGGCTGCACATTCGTCCGGACCTTGATATGTTCGTTTGCAAAACCGCTCTTGAACGTGTAAACAACATGTCCGCCGTTTTCCACATACCGGTTCAATCGATCAAGCGTATCGTCCGATGCCGCATACAGCGCAGGGATGACAATTAGGTCGTATTGATCGAGTGCATCCGAATCTGGCGACAAAATATCGCAGCCGATGTTCATTTCATACAGCCGGTCATACATGAGGCGGACGATGTCATTGTAATCGGCTTTCCTTCCGGGCAGAGGGAACCATTGAAGCGCCGTCAACGCTTCGTTGCTGACAAGCAAGGCTGCACGGTTCTTCTTCTTCAAGTTAATGAGCTTCGGAGACAACCTCGCGAAATCGCGTCCGATTGTCATCGCCTCTTCGTAGGTCGGGTTCGGACCCATGTCATGACTGAGAAGTCCTTTCCAATACGTCTCGATAGCATTGTGAATGGAATGCCAATGCCAGTACTCGACCATATTGGCCCCTGATGCCAGATGGCTGAACGCCTGAAGCCGCAGCTGGCCGGGGTATGGCGTCCAATTCGGGAAAGCTTGTGCCTGCGTCTCCAGCACGAAGTAATTTGCTTGCTTGAGTGAACGGGCGGTGTCGCCGCAGAACGAAATCTCTTTGCCGGTGAGATTGTCTTGCGATGGGTGATAAATGTCTACACCGACGATATCCAGCGTTTCCGCCGCGGAAAAATGGTCAACATCCGGCTGCACACCGAACGAACCGTCCCTCCAGCCAAAGTCAAAATTATGCGTAACGAATTGGTCTGGGCGTTTGTACTCGTTTACAATCGAAGCTTGCAATGCCAGAAATTCAGTGACGAGCCGCCGCTGGAAACGAGCGAATTCCGCCCCCAGGCTTCCGTTAATCGTGCCGACAACCGAAGGAAAATCTTCCCAACTGTTAATCCGATTACTCCAGTAATCGAGCCCGAATTCCTGATTTACCCGTTCCACCGTACCGAATTTGTCCTTGATGTATTTCGCGAATCGCAGCTGTACGTTCGGACCGCTTGTACGGTAATGTTTCGTCTCGTTGTCAATTTGATATCCGATGACGGCGGGATGGCCGCAAACGCGCGCGATCAACTTGCGAATGATGCGTTCCGCATAGAACAGGTACGTCGGATTTGTAATATCCATTATTTGCCGCGCCCCATATCGACCGGGACCGTCCGGGGTAACCGCCAGTACGTCGGGATGCTCTCTCACCATCCATGTCGGAACCGCATAAGTCGGTGTACCAATGATGACGTGAATGCCCGCCCGGTGCATCGCGGTAAGCACGCGGTCGACGCTAGAAAAATCGAAAACGCCATTCTGCGGTTCATGCGTGCTCCACGTCGATTCGGCGATGCGGACGAGGTTGATTCCTGCCTCCTTCATCATGCGTATATCTTCTTCGAGCCGTTCGTAAGGCATGTATTCGTCGTAATAAGCCACACCGTAAAGCAGCTGTTTCATTGTCCTACTCCTCCTTATGTTCGTTTCTCGTTATTCGCGCTGACACGGATAAGCTCAACGCGAATTGAGCTAATTTTCATTTTATAGGATGGATTGTCTTAGAACATGGCCGGACACCTCTATTCCGTATAAGTTTAAGTGCGGTCTTCACGATAGGCGCCGGGGGTAACCCCCGTAAATTTCTTGAATACTTTAGAAAAGTAATGATTGCTTTCGAACCCTACCCGCTGACCGATTGCATTGACCGTAAGATGCTGCTGATGGTTGAGCAGCTTCTTCGCTTCGCGAATTCGCAGGCCGTTCAAGTAGTTTACGAAGTTTTCTCCCGTTTCCTTCTTGAACAATCTGCTGATATAGTGCGGATGTAGATCCATCAGCCCTGCAAGATGCTCCAGCGAAAGATCCTGCATATAATGCTTGTCCAAGTAGGCCAAGATGCGCTGGGCATGAATAGCGTAGCCGCTGGAATCACGCTCGATGGGAAGCTCCTCGGCAATGCGTTTCAGCAGTTCCGCGATTTCATCCCTATCGACCGGCTTCATCAAATAGTCGACGACCCCCGCACGCAGCGCTCTCCGCGCATATTCAAAGTATTCGTATCCGGTCAAAATGATGAAGCGGTCGCATAATCCCGATTCTCTGGCTTCTTCAATCAAATCGAATCCGTTCTTCTCGGGCATGTGCAGATCCGTCACGGTAACATCCGGCAGATAGGCTTTCATCACATCAAGCGCTTCGGGCACGCTGGAAGCAGCTCGAACCTCCATACCGAGAGGCATCGACTCGTTGACGATCTTGACAATGCCGTTCAAAATCAATGGCTCGTCATCCACGATCAATACTTTCATTCTTCGCCTCCCCTTTATCGATGATGATAGTGACGCAGGTCCCCTCCCCTTGCCTGCTTTCAAGGTTTAGCCTTGAAGTGCCGCGAAAAAATGATTTGATACGCTCGCTTACATTATAAATGCCTATACCCCGGCTTTCTTCCCCTTCCGATCTGAGCTCTGATCCATTCGTTATTTGATTTTGAATGGCGAGCAGTTTATCTAACGCAATTCCAGGGCCGTTGTCTTCTATCCTGATCCGGATTTCTTCAGGCGTCTCTTCTACCTGAAGCCGAACATGAACGGGCCGGAGAACGGCGGACGCGCCATGCACGATGCTATTCTCCACTATCGGCTGCAATATAAAGCGAGGACACGCAATATGCTTCGCCTCGACTGAAACGTCAATTTCGTAAGTTAGCCTGGCCTGCAAGCGCATCTTGTGGATTTTCAAATAGAAGGTGATCATTTCAAGTTCTCTCTCAAGAGTCGTCACGTCCTGCTTCGATGACAGGCTGTATCGCATTAGCTTCCCAAACCAGAATGATATATCCGCGGCCTCTCTGTCGTTGTTCGATTCGGCGACCATTCGGATCGTTTCAAGGGTATTGTACAAAAAATGCGGTTTGATCTGCGCCTGCAGTACCATGTAAGCGGCTTCTTTATTCCGAAGCTCGGCGCGGTGTGCATTATTGATTAATTCGTCCACGCGTTGAACCATGGAGTTGTAGGTGGCTGTAAGAAAACCGATTTCATCCTTTTCATCCAACTTGTCGTGCTTAATGATGTGCTGTCTCAAATTATCGTTATTCAACGTTCGCATAAATCTGGCTAATCTCAGAATCCGTTTGGTTATGGTCGATGCCATCGCGTAATAAGCAACGGACAAGCCGACCAACAAAAGGACGATTAATGTTACTAAAATAAGTTCTCGCTGCTTGATCGAATAAAAAACTTCGCCGGCTCGTCCCGCAACAACGACTCTAACGTTCAGTTCATCGATATTTATTCCGTTGACGATCGACTTTCGATTGATGAAAAATGCACTATCGTCTTGCCCCAACCGATGTAGAGTCTGTTCGTCAAGCGCCGATGCCGCCTCGCCTTCGTTAAGCGGTCGACCATCAGGTGACAACAAGAAGGCGTGCCAATTCCCTTCCACTCCGGCCGCAGCGTAAAAATTCCCAATCAGACTATTACGAATTCGAATCTCCAGAAGCCCGATTCTTTCCGTGAATTGCGTATTGTAAATATGCTGATAATAGATCAAGTCAGGCTTTGCCGCTTCGGGCTCTTCGCGTATCCACAACCCTTTGCCCGGTTTCAAATGTTCGACTTTCTCTTCGATTTGCGCATTTAGCAAAGATTGATCACGGAAGAGATCCGTTACCGGTAAAACGCGATTTTTCATCTTGTAGATGACAATCGATTCAATCTCAGGATTGGCGAACAACGACTGCGTATACAGCGGCCGAATGTAGCGAATAAGCGCATAAACGCTATCCGCATCGGTCTGGTACACGCCATCCAGATAATCCGTGACATAAGGATTATATTGCAGCAAACGCTGAACCGATTGAATGCGTATAAAATCGCTTTTCATGTTGGCATATGCCTGCTCGAGAATCTTTTGCCGGCTTTCCACGAACTGCCTGGTCAGATTGCCATAAGTTTGTGTGTAGTAATGGTACCCGAAGCCGAGAACCGGAATGAAAATAAGAATGATATATCCCAAAATCATTTTACGCGTAATGCTCATGGGGACAAACTCACTCCGATCTTAATCGCTATGTCTTGTCTTTATATTACCATGAGCAAGCAAGGTCCGGGAGAAGCAATTACAGCCTCTACCGGACAACCCTCTTACTTAAACAAATCCTTTTTCTTCTGATACGTTTGATTTGCCCAATCCACCAGCTTTTGCAGGCCCATGCTCTCTGCGGTTTTAATCATATTTTCGTAATTGGCAATTGCTTCTTCCTCTGTTTTGGACAAATAAATTTTCACCTTTTCATTTTTGATCATTTCGTCAATTTTTGTTTTAATCGTTTTTTCCTCCGAATCCGGCTGCGTCTGGATTAAGCCAATTTCCGGTTTATATATCGTTATCGCTTTCCTTTCCATCAAGGCTTGCGTCTTTTGCGTACCCGGAACATATCCAAGCATGCCTTCCGTGATCCCGTCATTATACAAATACCACCATTTAATGCCGTTGCTGTTCACGAATTCGCTGTCCGACGGATCATAGTTCAGATTCGGATATCCTTCTTCGTTCCAAGTCCAATGCTCGCCCTCAACCCCGAACATAGTCAATTTCTTGCCCTCGTCGCTAGCCAAATACTCAATGAACTTAATTGAAGCTTCAGGATCTTTGTTTTCCTTTGTGATGAAGGTGCCGGCAAAGCCAAGACCCGTACTAACCGACTTAGCATCGCTTGACAAGGCGCTCGGCAGCATCTTGAACGTATAAGCTCCTCCATTTTTTTTAACAGCGATATTATCCATATCCGCCACGTTTACTGTATGACTATGAGCAAATGCCTTTCCGCTTGTTGCGTATTGATCGTCGATTTGGTCATTCGCATGAGCGAAATTCTCCGCCAGAATATAACCGTTTCGATACAAGCTATTCATAAATTTGAAGTAATCGAGCATTTTCGGATGCTTAATGGCATATTCAATTTCTCCGTCTTGCTCGTACCAGCCATCCATCAGTGCTTCCACGCCGATCTGCTGAATGAAGTATTGCTCGATCCAATCTTTATCCATAATGAGCGGTACCATATCGGGATACTTTTCTTTAACCATTCCCAGTACTTTCGTAAAGTCGTCCAGCGACTGGATGGACGGATTGCCGAGTTCTTTCAGTATATCCTCACGCACGGCGATCCCGGGATTGCCATCGCTGCCGATCGCATATTTATTTTGCGCCATTTCCTCCTGAGTCGCAAAAGAGTTACGGACCGTATAGAAATTGCCATCATCCATCGTATGGATCGCGATTCTTGTATTGTCGATCTTGAATTCAGGCGCATATTTCTCGATCAGCTCGTTCCACGGATAGGAGAGCTTGGAATCGGACATCCGGTCAATGTTGGCGTTGGTGAAAACAAGATCCGGAAGATCTCCCGAAGCGATCATGAGGGGAAGTTGCTTATCGTCGGTTGCAACCGTAACTTTGAGCTTGATGCCTGTTTTCTCTGTAATTTTCTCGGCAACCGAACCCTTCCATTCCTTTACAGGATACCAAGAAGCATCGATAAACAACGAAAGCTCCTTTACTTCTTCTCCGCTGTTCGAACTCGTTTCGTTCCCGGGTTCATTGCTTTCTCCGGGATCAGCCGTATTTTGGGAGCATGCGGCCAGCAAACTAAGCACCAGCATAACTGCCAGCGATAAGAACAAAAATTTCTTGCTTCTGAATTTGTTCAATGTAACCCCTCCAATGAATGTTTTATTATATATCAAAGCATGCGCTTTAATATTATGCGAATCGGTTAACCTTTTACTGAACCCAACATAATACCTTGGATAAAAAACTTTTGAAGGAATGGATATACGCATACAATTGGTGCAATGGAGACAACCATTGCCGCTACCTGAAGCGAATAGCTTGTAACACCGGCTGCCGCTTTATTCGCTGCGGCAAGAGCGTCTACGGGTGCACTGCTCTTGTTGATCACTTCCATCATTCTGAATGCAAGCGTTCTCAATTCTTCCGATTGTACGAAATAAGCGGAATCCAGCCAGGAATTCCATTGACCAACACCTGTGAAAAGAGCCATAGTCGCGATTAGGGGCATGGATACCGGCATTATGATTCTGTAAAAAATGACGATTTCATTGGCTCCGTCTATATGCGCGGATTCCTTCAGTTCCTGAGGAATTTCCCGGAAAAACGAGATGGCAATCAACAAGAAAAATGTGCTCAGCATGGATGGGATGATGTATACGCCAAATGAATTCAGAAGCCCAAGTGAGCGAAGCACCACGTAGTAGGGAATAAGTCCTCCCGAGAAATACATCGCAAAAATAACGATCGTGAAATACGATTTACGAAACATAAGATCGCGATGCGAGAGCCCGTATGCCACAAGACAGGTAAACAAAACCCCCAGCACGGTTCCTGAAACGGTTCTCGAAATGGTTACCAAAAAGGCTTGATACCAATGAGGATCATTCAAAAAGCGGGCATAGTTCTCGAATGTGAAGGTCCGTGGCCACAAATAAACGCCACCGAGAAGCGAATCAGTCCCCTTGTTAAATGATAAAATAAGAACGTAATAAAACGGATAAAGCATACACAGCATGATCATGAACAGTACGATCGCGACTCCTGCATCCATTATGCGATCCTTTTGTCGTTGGCTAAGCGTCATCGCCTGTCTCCCCCTTCCTAAAATAAGCTAGATCCCGACAATCGCTTGGCGATATAGTTGCTGGAGAAGATTAGCGTCACGGAGATCACAGATTGGATCAAATCGATGGCAGCCGCATACGAGAAGCGCCCGTCCCTTAATCCCACCTTGAACGCGTAGGTTTGCACGATTTCCGAGGTTGGATTGTTGATGCTGTTGCCTAGCAGGAAAGCTTGTTCGAAATTCGAGCCTACCAGACCTCCGCCCAGTATGCTGCCTATCGTCAAGATCAGCACGACGATGATCGTTCCCTGCATGCCGGGCAACGTAATGTGGCGAATACGCGCCAATCTCCCTGCGCCGTCGATTTGCGCGGCCTCATACAGGGAAGGATTAATTCCCGCGATGGCGGCCAAGAAAATGATTGTCCACCAACCCATCTCCTTCCACACCGCACTTCCTACCGCAAGCCCCCAGAAATGATCGGGGTTCGTAAGAATGTCGAGCGGCTTGTCGATCCAACCGAGACTCATCAGCGCCTTGTTGACAAGGCCGATATCGGCAGACAGGAAAGCGAAAGCTAGTCCTACTACTACTACCCACGAAATAAAATGGGGCAAGTAGCTGACGGTTTGGACAAACCTCTTGAACCGTAGATTTTTCGCTTCGTTCAGCAAAATCGCCAGCAGTATTGGAGCCGGAAAGGCAAAGATCACTTTGAGAAAACTTAAGACCAGCGTATTGCGGACAATGGTTCCGAATTGATAATCGTTGACGAACTCGTCGAAGTGTTTAAGGCCGACCCACTCGCTTGTGAAGATTCCTCTTATTCCGGTGGAGATGGAATAATTTTTGAACGCCATCACGATGCCGAACATTGGAGAATAGGCGAAGATCAGCAGGAAAATCATTCCGAGCCCCACGAAAAGATGAAGTACCTTTTGTTTTTTGAATCGCTTCCAATAATCCGTTCGACTTTGATTATTGGCTGAACCGTTTGTCATTTGTGTGCCAAGATCCATATATGTCCCTCCCTTGATATCAAGTCTACACCGGAGGGAGAGAGCTTCGTAAGCCAACATTTTAAAGAAAGCGTTGTCATTTTTTGATCTCAAGTCTCACGCTAAGTCGACTTGTCGTTCATTTTACAGGTGTGAGGTACAACCACTTCACGAACCGGGAATACCGTGCTGCGGTCGGAAATGATGTCTCGGGATCGAGTATTGGTATCTGGCGAGCGGCCTGACGAGACCATTTAATCTCCCATGTTGAATGCGGCTAAAATATGTGACATACGAAAAAGAACGGTAACGGGTTAACTTCCCGCAACCGTCCTAACAAGTCATGAACGTTTATGCATGCCCAAAATCCAGTTCTATCTAGTAATGCAACTGCAACTGCCGTATCATCACATCCCTCCGATAAAATTCCAAATCACAGTTTTTCTATTCAAAAAGATATATCCATAAGCGATCAGGCAGGGAGTTGTTACATAGTAAAATTTTCTCAATTACAATTATCTTCGTTCAAAATATTGCTGGAGCGGCTTCATGCCCATTTGATTCATCAACGTGCGGTTGTAGAAACGCCTTGCGATGTGCCGTTGATGCCTGCCTTGAATCCGCAGCCTCCGATTATTATTCACCGGTGTACCGTCAGTCGCTAGACAGGTTATCTAAATATAAGTTGGGAAAAATGGTATAAATCGTTTTTCCAAACCGGCCAATCATGGCCTCCGCTCTCCTCGTACCAAATGTGTGGCACATTGTTCAATTCCAAATAGGCATGCGTCCGATCGCTGACATACTTAAGGTTGTCAAGAAGCCCGCATGACAGCCAGAGCAGTCTGAGCTTAGCCGACGCTTCTTCCGGATTCGGGACAAGCAGCTCGGGTTCCTTCGTATTAGGTGCGGAAGAAAAACCGCCGATCCAAGCGAATCGATCGAGATTTCCTAAACCGATATTGAGCGATTGCCCTCCTCCCATCGATAGACCGGCCAGAGCACGGTTCTCTCTCCCTATTAGAACCGAATAGTTCGATTCCATATAAGGAATGAGATCATGCAGCAAATCGGATTCGAAGTCTTCGAACGCCTTTAATTTGTTCGCGTCGAATAGATTTCCCTCCGCCCGGTCGTTCGCCATGGCACGACCGTTGGGCAAGACAACGATCATGGGCGCAAGCTTTCGTTCTGCATACAAATTATCAAGAATCACTTGCGGCCCCGCATGATTGTACCATTCCGCCTCGTCGCCGCCGATACCGTGCAATAAATAAAGAACGTTATACCTTTGATCTTCGGAATAACCGGGAGGGATGTAAATCATCGCTTTGCGCTTGCTGCCCACCGTCGTAGAGAAGTATTCAACCGTTTCAATTTGGCCGCGGGAAATGTCCTCCCTGTACTGGTCAAATCCTGGCGGAGCGGTATGTCTAATCGAATCATGGTCAATCGAACTCATCGTATTTCGTTCCCCTTTCTGATGGCATTTGTTTAACTGCCGAAAATTATAAACTTTCCCTACTGAGCAAACAACCTGTCAATGGATACTTCTCGCTCGTCTATGAACGCGCGCAGTTTAATCCTTGGAATGGCATATGGAATGGAGTCACGAATGGAGCGACTTACAAACTCGTCAACCGTGCTTCGGGTAAAATACTCGAGGTACCGGGAGGCCAGAACACGAACGCGCTGCAGCTTCAACAGTGGACGGACAACAATGCGACCGCACAGCGCTGGGTCGTCACGGATCAAGGCACCTACAATAACTATTACGAATTGCGAAGCGTAAGCTCGTCTGACAACAAAGTCATGGATGTTCGTAACGGAACGAAAAACAATGAGGAAGCGATTCAGCTTATGCAGGATCTCTCCAATACCGCGCAGCAGTTCCGATTGATTAAAATGAGCAACGGCTATTGGAGCGTCCTCAACGTGAACAGCAACAAAGCGGTCGAAGTTGTCGGATCCTCCACGGCCGATGGAGCGAAGATTCAGCAAAATCTGTACCGCGGCGATCTCAATCAACAGTGGCAGCTGGTTCAGATTAATTAGAGTTGTTCGATGAAAATAAAGTGTTAGACTGGCTTGAATATAGAAACAGCGGTAGCCTTGGACCGAAAAATAAAATCCTAGACTGCCGCTACTTTATTGAACTAACGTTCTCCGATTAGCGGAATGACAACATATTTCAAAGCAGATTCGGTGTTTATGATGCAATAAATCAATGGAGCGATAGATCACTGACGTCCTTTTGTAAGGATCTGGAACGTGATACCGAATTTATCCGTTACATTACCGTAAGCGGGGCTAAAGAAACTAGCTTGCAGCGGGTCGTTCACTCGACCGCCTTGCTTCAATGCTTCGAAATATTGGGTCGCTTTTTCTTTGTCTTCGGTTTGGAAAACGATGGTGATCTGCGTTCCTCCAATTATAGGGCGTAACGAGGTCGCAGCAAGACAGCTTGCGAGCCGCGCACGTCGTCGGGTTCAGTGCCGAGTCGACTTCGGAAACAGCGGAGTTCAAGCGAAAACGGGAGCTAGTCGATGCGTTCCTTGCTGCATCACGCACCGGAGACTTTGAGAAACTGCTCTCGGTATTGGACCCGAATGTCGTACTTCGAAACGACCCCGTATTCGCGCCAGTCGCAAATGCGCCGGTTGTTCGCGGTTCAGAGGCCGTGGCCAATCAGGCCAAGCAATTCGCCAATCGTGCCCGGGGCGGCATGAATCCGGCGCTCGTGAACGGATCGGCAGGCGTCATCGCGGGTCATTTGGATCAACCGATATTCATTCTCGAATTCACGGTTGTGGATGGCAAGATCACCGAGATCGGCATGATTGCCGACCAGGCACGCCTTCGCGGGCTCGACATCGCCGCTTTGAACGATTGATTGGCTGAATAAGCTACGGAGCTGCAGGATTACTACTACGTTATCCTGCACGTTTAACGCCAACGGCCAGTCTACAACTTTATTTTCCGAGTCTAACACTTTATTTTCTGACAATTGAACTAACGTGTCCCGTTAGTTGAATGATTTTCTGAATTAATTACTGAAATTTTTAAACAGAGACTCCAACTCTTTAACATCATAAAAGTCTCCATCGTTGATAAATTTTTCGACCTCTACTGTACCATCTTCCAAAAATTCTATCTCCCACCGTTGACCAGGAATAGCTACCTCAACCATGATAGCTTCATTTCGGACTTTGTTTAGTTTATAAAATATATTATTATCCTCTAATTTGTTAAGAAAAGTAATTAACTCTCTTAGACCAGCCACATCTTCACCCCACAGTAAGCATGTTACAAATTATATTATAGACCCTTTTGGCATTATCCTGCCCGTTAGATTAATTAACAACTAAGGAGCAGCAACCGTGGCAAACTGCTCCCGCTTAAAAAAACATTCTTAATGATTCCATCCATATTCAATTTTAGTATCTGTTTGTAATACAAACTGCGCCCATTCAATACCTGTAATTCTTGGATTTGTACAAATTCCTTCAAAGTTGCATACCATTTGACTATTATCATTGTTAATGTTGTTCCTTGGTGAGAATACGCTCCATTGGTAACCTATATTATTTACGGCTTGCAGAGTATTAAAGACGGCTTCTTGAAAATTCATCTCTTCGTGATATGGAGTTGTAAATTCTGCTTTTATCCACTTAGGCTCTTTCCAATATGGTTCATATTTTAGGTTTTTTACTTCTAAGGTTATGGAGCTACTTAATTGAGTTATCAATTTATCTGCTTTGTTTTCGTTCTTGACGTTCAAAAATACTAACCACGAAATTGTAAATTTCATTAATTGCTCCTTTAATTTGCAATAAAAAAGCTAACTTGAGGTCAAATCTCTTTTAATTTATTCTAGAAATCCATTAGATATTTCCTTTAACCCATGTACTGTCGTTGCTATGCGAGGCCGCCGTTTCATCGTCCTGGTGATTGTTAAGCTATCGTTCCCCGTTAGTTCAATGATTTTTTTGATTTCCTGTAATAACTTATCCCGTGCCGCTTCGGTATTTCTTTGAAAGCAGCCGTTGGGTAGATTTTTTCCTCCATTATAAGCGTTCATTAATTTTGATCAACATTTCCTTTAAGATTTGCTTCTCCTCCTCGGTAAGGACTTGAACGATTTCATCCTCCACCTTTTGGAATGAGTCTTGAAAGTCTTCAATCAGTTCAATCGCTTTTGGCAAAACATAAATATTTTTTTGCCGTTCATTATTGACCGGGATTTTGCGCTCGATGAACCCTTTTTGCTCTAGACCTTGAAGCATGCTTGTAATGCTGGCTCCACGTAGATGAAACCGATCTGCAAGGTCCTTTTGAATAATATGATTATTTTGGTTCTGGTAAATATAATCGATTACTTTTCCTTGTTGAGCGTTTAACCCCAGCTCTTTTATACTCTCGTCCGCTCTTTTCTTTAACTTAAGACCGATAATCTGAAACAAATCCAGATAAGGCGTATCCTTTCGGAATTGCATGATCGTCCCCCCTGTGATTGTTAGAAGTCTAACTGTAAGCAACTAAACTATACAGTGATCCTATAGGCTTGTCAAACGAATATTAGTTTGTTGACAGTTAGATGACTAACAGTTATACTCCGAATTGTTGGGCAACAAACACTTGGGAGGAATTCAAATGGAGAAGATAACTCAAAATGCTGCTTTAGAACAAGTTACGGCGATTACAAATGTACGTATCTTTGATGGAGATCAAATTATTGCGCCCATACATGTTGTCATTAAAGGGGAGTCCATTATTTCAGTGGGCGGAGACCTTCCGGCCGATGCAACGATTATCGATGGAGAAAATGCGACTCTAATGCCTGGTCTGATTGATGCACATGTTCACACCTCAATCGGCGGATTACGTGATGCCTTAAAATTCGGCGTTACAACTGAACTCGAAATGAACGGCGATTTTACTAAAAGAGGACGCGAGATTCAGTTGAAAAATGTGAATGACGCCGCAGACGTCCGTTCTGCTGGCACAGCGATCACCGCTCCGGGCGGACACCCAGATGAATTACTGCCGGATGGAGATGAAATACCGGAATTCGTATTAAAGGAACTAGAGAAGTTATCGGAGGAAGACCGGGAAGCGATGTTGGCCGCATACGCTCACGATCATGAAGAAATACCGCAAGTGACGACGGTGGAAGAGGCGATTAAACATGTTCATTCCCAAGTGGAAAATGGAGCCGACTATATTAAGATCATGATTGAAGAAGGAACGGTCATGGGTGCACCTGGCCTGCCTGTACTAAGCGACGAGATTCTAAAAACAGCCGTGACAGAAGCCCACAAGTTCGATAAGCTAGTCATCGCCCACGTCTTGACGGCTCTTTCATCGCAAGAAGCCATCGATTTTGGAGTCGACGGTTTGGGCCACTTGTTTATCGACAGACCCGAGTACACGTCCGAGTTAGTGAAATCCATAGCGGGTTCAGGCGCTTTTGTTACACCGTGCTTGGTGTTGAATTCATCTATTATTGGAAATCCGGCATCGGAATTGGCGAATGATCCGCGTGTTCATTCCAAATTAAGTCCGGATTGGATCGATACTTTGAACTCAAGCTTCAATACGTTTCCGCAAGGAAATATGGAGAACAGCTTTAAGAATGTGATGGACCTTCACCGTGCCGGAGTTGATATTCTGGTAGGGACGGATGTCGCGCCGGTTCCCGTTCCGAATCTTGGCGGCCTTGCTCATGGAGCCAGCGTCCATCATGAAATGCAATTGCTGGTTAAGGCCGGGTTCACTCCGATAGAAGCGCTTCAGTCGGCTACCGCGAAACCGGCCCGTTGCTTTGGTCTTATCGATCGCGGCCGTATTGCCGAAGGTGCGCGCGCTGATCTTATACTAGTAAACGGTGATCCGACAACCAACATCTCGGATACCTTGTCGATCAAATCCGTATGGTTCAAAGGTGTGCAACAACCATGTTAATCAGAGTCGATATCCCCGTACAATGTCGTCAGAGCGATTGCATACGCTATTAAGGAACTAGATAATGCCAGTGTAAACGAAATAATTACACGGCCGCCCCTACAAACCATATAAAACATTAACCGCCCTCGACATGCTAAGCGAATGAAGAGGGCGGTTATTTCCGGTCTGCGTACCCGGTCTCGATGTTTTTCTATGCTTTTTTCACGGTACTTGTGATACGACTCTCAGCGAATGATCTTAAACTATCCTGCCCGATAGTTCGACACCACAGATTATAGAATAATATTGCGTTCTTCCATGGGAGCTTAATACAATGAGCAGGTCGCCGTAGCGCCTGCTCATTAATGTTTGTTATTCAACTATCGTTACCCGTTACCTTAATCTAACTGTTTACTTACTCCACCACCAAAGGCGATACGATATCCATCAGCATCTTTCATAGTAAACTCACTCCAGTGTTCAGAGTAGTTAAGACCATTAACTATTTCTACGCCTTTGGCACGACATTCATCAACTAACAAGTCGACTGCGTCTGTATATGCAAAAGCATCAAAATATAACCCACCTTCAACAGAAGAAAAAGGCCTTACATCCTCTTTATTAATTACAGGATTACTTATAGGTTTCATTTTCCAAAATAATAATTTTCTCCTCATTTGAGGACTTCCCTATTTGTTTCGTATTTTCAACCAACCGAAAAATATTATCACAACATTGTTTTGCGCCTATAACTAATAACGGCACACCAATAAAATCAATTTTTAATCCTCTTGAGAAAAAACCCCCAATTGACATGACGAACGGGACTGTTGGTGACGTATTAGAGAATACTATTTTTTCATGAAAATGATGTTTGCTTTGTAGTAATACGCTTAAGCTTTTTAATGCGGGAACAACAAATTTGGAGGATCTCCGTCCTATTGTATATACTGAATCTCCATTTTCATCTATCCCGTGAAAAATGATTTTTCCCGAATCATCTTTAGTTAATTTATTGAAATAGTTAACATTTAATATTTCTTCTTTAGTTAGTTTTCGTTCTGATTGCGTAATTTCTTTTAAATGATAGGCGGCTGCCAGAGCTGTTGTATGAGTCCCACCATAGTCATTATAGATATAAATCATAATATCATCCCTTATATTTTTATCTATAATTATTATGGTCTTTCATTCCAGTTTCTAATCGGTTAGATTATCTTTAGCTCCTATTTACACTGTATGTTCCGAATACGACGGCAGTCATGGACGAGAAATAAAATCCTAGAAAGCCGCTTCTATCATTGAACTATCGTTCCCCGTTAGCGTAATAAAGGATTTTCTTTGGATGGGTCAGACCGCATCATCAACCGATTTATAACCCATTTTCAGAGGCAATTCCTCAAGTGGTTCTTGAGCTGAAGCGAATTCTTTCCCTGAAATGATGTAAACTGACAGTAACAATGTAACAATTAGTTTCCACATGTAGTTGTAACTCCTTTCGCGTGTTTTTATATATCTTCCCCCGCCTTATGTAATAATTCTCACTCCTACATTATTTCAACAAAAAAAACAGCCGATCGATTAGTTCGGCTGCCGTCGTGGTATTCATTTAACTTTGTACCCGTTAGCGTAATGAGTATGTTCTAGTTATCCAGGATTAGGAAATAGAATCAGAAGTGTTTATAAATTGAAATATTCCAATCAAAATTAATAAGAATACAAATACAATTATAAAACCAAGTGCAAACTTTAAAAGAGTAGAAAAATGTGATTTCTGTTTGATTTGACTCTCACAACATTCGGGAGTGTCAGGTGATAAAAAAGTGTGGAAGCAATTTAGTTGATTTTACTGAGGTTGTCGCAACACGTGATAAACACGGAAAATAAAAAGCCTAAAACAACCGGAAAATACTATGGAAAAAATGTTGAGAACTCGCTGTTTATGAGCTAGCAGTGACTACCTTCTGCCTTGCTTTGCAATTGCGTGAGCAACGTCATTTGGCTCCAACTTGCTTGATCGTGTCCCAAACTTCATTTAATTCATACTTAAGTGGCCATTTAGCGGGGTTGGAGCTATCCGCAATTACACCCTCTATAATGTTAAGGTAATAGTTGGATTTCGCTTCCAAATAATCAACTGTATTTCTCGCTGCCTTCAATTGAAGGAGGGCATGTTCTTTTTGCCTTAAAATGATCTCGTAGCGTTCCTGAATGGTAGAATCGCCTTTTATGCAAAGATCTGCATAGGTTTTAATATCTTCGATAGACATCCCGCATTGTTTTAATATCTTTACTCCAATAAGCCAATTGACGGATTCCTCATTGAATAGGCGGTTGTTATTTTGATCTCGCAGTAGGCTTGGTATCAATCCCTTATCCGTGTAGAACCGAATCGCATGCTCGCTTAAGTCAAGCATTTTCGCTACTTCTTTTACCGTGTACATGAAATTCCTCCTAATAAAAAAATAAATAGATTCCTCTTGCCTTCGTGTAACACGAAGGGTGTAATATGCTAATTGTAGCAGTTGAAAGACCAAAAAATCAAAAAAATAGGAGGAATTGAAATGGAATTTGTAACTTTGAACAATGGAGTCAGAATGCCAATCTTAGGCTTTGGGGTTTATCAGATTCAAGATCCAGTGGAATGTGAAAGATGCGTACTTGATGCGATTAGCGTGGGTTATCGTTCCATTGATACCGCACAGGTCTACCAGAATGAAGAAGCAGTAGGCCGCGCAATCAAAAAAAGTGGAGTGCCAAGAGAAGAGTTCTTCATCACCACTAAAGTTTGGATTTCCAATGCTGGTTATGACAAAGCAAAAGCATCCATCCAGACATCCATGGACAAACTCCAGCTTGATTATCTAGACCTGGTCCTGATCCATCAACCATTTAATGATTACTATGGAACGTACCGTGCTATGGAGGAACTCTATAAAGAGGGTAAAATCAGAGCGATCGGGATTAGCAACTTCTATCCGGACAGATATGTAGATCTAGTTGAGTTCAGCGAAGTGGTACCAGCTGTGAATCAGGTGGAAACTCATGTCTTTAATCAGCAGGCAGCAGCACATGAGCTTATGAAAAAATACAATACGCAGATTGAATCCTGGGGTCCTTTTGCAGAAGGAAAAAACAATTTATTCACGAACTCAACCTTACAAGAAATCGGCGATAAATATAACAAATCTACAGCCCAGGTTGCTTTGCGCTTCTTGATTCAGAGAGACGTAGTAGTTATTCCCAAAACAGTCAATAAAAATAGAATGGAAGAAAACTATAATGTATTTGACTTTACTCTGACAGCGGAGGAAATGGAGAAAATAGCTGCACTCGATACAGGAGAAAGTTTATTTTTCTCCCACTCTGATCCGCAAACCGTAGAGTATATCATTAGTCTCGGCAAATAAAGGCGAGCGACTCGTTACTTACCGTTCGGATCTCCGCGTTGTTTGTAACGGCAAGCTTTTGGCCATCCTTGGCGGGATGGCTTTTAAACATGTATTGATTCTCCTGCGCTTCAACTCCGACTTCGGAACCAGATTGAAGTCTCCTATTGGCACGCTTTCACTACGATATTGCTGAATTGGCTTTCCCCGCCGATCACATTGCAGCAGGCTTTGTCCGGATCAGCTTTGAGTATCGGCGCCCGCTCGTTGCCTAGGTCTTTTTTCACTGTCCATCAAATGGGGTCTTGACCATTATTAGAATGAACAAAAAGAGAGCTGCCGCGCGGCAAGCTCCCTCACTATCGTTTCCTGTTAGTTCAATACACTACTGAGCTTTTAGTTTGCGACTCGGTGGACGTAGTGCCCAAGATACGATAATCAGTACAAGAAATATCAATGGTGATGCAATCTGAACGAGGCTGTCCCCTGCGTATCGGAATGCAAGGATAAAATAGAAAACGAAGGATCGTGTTAGAGGAGAGAAGGTAACGAGTGATAAACCGGGAGAAACTTGAGCAAAAACAGATTTGGCTTTATGTCGCGATATTAGTGCTCGCAGCTGGTCTTGGCTTATTAGCCCCTAATCTAATGACGACATTAGATAATCACATATTAATTTCTGTCGTCATCGCTGTTTTAATGTTTGGCATGTTTACACAGATTCCTTTTACATCCATGAAGGAATCGCTTGGTAATCGACGTTTTATCCTAGCCATCCTAACCGCCAATTATATTGCGGTACCGATTGTCGTTTGGCTTTTATCTCAGTTCCTGCCTCAACAGGCTCCTGTATTACTGGGTGTGTATCTTGTTTTACTGGCACCGTGCATAGATTATGTCATTGTTTTTACTCATCTAGGCCGTGGAAATGAAAAAGCTATGCTCCTATCAACACCAATACTTTTTGTGACGCAAATGATCTTATTACCCGTTTATCTGTGGATATTCATGGGCAAAAAAGCTTCTGAAGTTGTGAATCCGGGACCTTTTATAGAAGCTTTTCTTATTATCATCGTGGTGCCACTTCTGCTGGCTATAGGATTACAACTGTTTTCTAATAAAACTCGTCGTAGTGCTCAAAGCTTTTTAGATGCCTCGGCATGGATTCCTGTTCCGTTGATGGCGCTAACCCTTTTTATTGTTGTATCATCGCAAATTAGCAAGTTAACCGCCTACTCGGATCTAATTATCAAAGTTATTCCTATTTATATCGCATTCATGCTCATCATGCCGTTCATTACTCGCTTTATCGTAAAATGGTTTAGACTAGATGTTAGGTCAGGACGAGCTGTTATATTTAGTTCGGGAACACGTAATTCCCTTGTGGTTCTTCCCCTTGCTCTAGCTTTACCTGAAAACTGGAGCACTCTAGTCGCTGCAATTATTATGACGCAAACCATTGTCGAGCTTGCTGGAGAACTTATCTATGTTCGATTTGTTCCTAATGTGGTTCTACGTGACAAAGCTAATCAGGGGAGTTCTGAATAAGCAAAGGAGCCCCCAACTTGAGTGGAGGCTCCTTTGCTCTTCCACGCTATCCTGCCCGTTAGCGTAACGGTATTTTCAATAAATAACCTTATGTATTTAAAAACCAGCCCCTCAAGGGCTGGTTCACCGGTTCAATGCCCTGTTTTGTAAAAATATGATTTATGCCGCAACATTGCAAGTTGGCGACATTTCTTACGTAGGTTGATCCTTTTTATTCAACCGAAGCATCCGCCCGTTTCTCGTCATACAGCTCGAGCTTAAAAACGCCGCGTTCTTGTATAACATTTCCTCCGACCGTCCATTGATAGCCGATTTCAGTAATTTTGCCATCGGGATCAATACGTCCGTACGCCTTCTCGTTACCATCTCCGAACATCCCTTTGCTGTAATACAGAAATATTTTGTTTATTATCGGGGCCGTTCCTTGCTGGTCAGCGAAATTGCCCTCCAATAAATGTTGCAAGGGGGCTCCCGCTTGAATATGGGCCTGCCAGGTGGACAATAGGGAAATCATCTTTGAACTCAAAAAGAGAGACCGAATTTCCAAAGCGGGGTTTACAACGAGTTGCTCGGCAGTGGGTCGCCCCCTTTATACATGCGAAGCGTACTACGATAGGTGCGTTTCATCCGGCCCATCTGCCCGGCGAAATAGCTCTCAGGCTTTTGAAGCGCCTCATGAATCGGCACAACCCGACAGCTTCGTTGCTTGCCATCCTTCGAGATACATACCCAAGTCGGTATGTATTCAATACCTGCTAGCCGGACGTAGCCGTCGGATGTTTTCCGAATTCGGATACGAACAATAATACCGGTTAAAGCGGCATCCTTGCCGTGTAGCCGCGTGGAAATAAAGTTACCCAGTGAGTAGATCGCGAACCGTTTTCTCATCCGTCCTTCTATATCTTTCACAGTGCGGTACACCGCTGGCTGAAGAACATGCGGATGCGCGCCAAGAACCACATCAGCTCCCTGACGAAACAAGAATCGGACCAGCTCCTTTTGGTGGGCAGATGGACTTCGGTGATATTCAAATCCGTTATGCACGCAGACTATAATGAAATCCGATATCCTCCGCAATCGTTTCAAATCTTGTTTCATGTTCATGCGTACAATCTTCTTAACGCCGGCAGGCTGCCCCTTAGGAACGGTATTGCCGTTCGTGTCCCTCGTATACGAGAGTACGCCGATACGAATCCCTCCGGCAACATGAACACAGAGCTTTCGAGACTCAATCCTGTTCCGGTACGTTCCGACATGGGCAATCCCGTTCTTATCAAGTACTTCGAGCGTCCGTTTGAGCCCGCGAACACCATAATCCATGCAATGGTTATTTGCCGTAGCGAGCACATTGAAACCAATGGTCTTCAAAGCCGAGGCGAAGTTATCCGGACATTTGAAGACCGGATTTCCATTCCTCGGATTTCGAATCGTCTTCGTGTATCCGTCTTCCGATCCACCGGCAAAGGTTGTCTCGAGATTGCCTATCGTCAGATGCGCATCCTGCAGATATTGGGAAACTGGTTCAAACACCTGCTCGAAAGCATAAAGCCCGTTGTCACCTAATTTATCGCTAGTACGCATTGATCGAATAAGCAGCGGCTTCATCAGGAGATCTCCAACCGCAGCAATGATAATATCATCAGACATGCAATCTTCCTTTCTATAGTCTGATTTTTTCTAGACATTATATGCGATTCCACTCGACTTCGACATCTATTAGGAAACTAGTCGATTACCTGGGTAACCGAGCCTCGTAACGCTAACAAGAACTTTATCCCATTCTTGACACGTAGACTTGCGCATCCGTAAATATTGCAAATTAAAAAAACCACTAAGGATTTCTTAAACAATCTTGTGAGTATAAGAAAAGCACCATCGAAAGATGATGCTTACTAGAAGTAGCTTATTTAGCTATCGGATTTTGTGTTTTACTAATGTTAGCTCAATAACAATCGAATCTGTATTTTTAAACAGGATTATCCTCTTCTTTGATTGTTTGCTCTCGGTGATTATCAAGCATTCGTTTTAAATATTCTTCAGATTTCCCCTTTGGGATACTAAGACTTTCCCATCCATTATTTTTCACTTGTTTACCAATATAAACAATTTGTCCCACATGATAAGAATAATGAGCCATTTGCCTCTCAATAGCCTCTAATACCAAATGAGCTTCTCCACGAATATATATATTTTTCAATAAATCTTGCTCACTTAAATCGGTTAATGTATCAATTAGGGTTTGCCAACCCTTTTCCCAAACAACTGTGAGTTCTGATTTTGAAGATATAACATCTAAAAATTCTTCATCACGATTTCTATATTCCTTCTCTCCGTCTGAAGTCAAAAAGTCAGTCCACCTTGAAACCATATTTCCACTCAGATGCTTTACTATTATTGCAACACTATTTGACTCGTCATTATAAGTCCAATAGATTTCCTCTTCAGATAATTGGTTTATCGTTTTATCTCCAAGACTTTTTACACTTTTAAATCTTTCAATTACAATTTTTAAATATTCGGTTCCAATATTCATTATTCCGCCCCCTCAAAAATAATGACCATTTTTTTGCTGCCTAAGTATTCAACGGAAGCATTAAACTGTTCTGAAACAAAGCGTATAGGAACAAAAGTCGTGTTATTTCTCGAGAGTAAAGGCGAGTCAAACAGCACGGTTTGCTGGTTCACCCGTACTTGCCTATTCCCCAAAGCCCAACGTATCTTTTTATCGTTTTTTTGAATCGTTACCTCTTTAGTGCTTTGGTTCCAGCCTACGTTTGCCCCAAACTTCTCAGAGATGAAACGAACCGGCACATAAGTACGTCCCATGTGTATAAATGGTGCTGCCGTATTACGGTAAGCTCTGTCGCCCACATATGCTGTAGTGCTTCCAATTACCAGGCGCTGCGTCTTCATCTGAGACTTTTTAACCCTTTCAAGATCACTAATACTGTTCACTTTTATGAATATTTTGGATGTTTCGGTGCCTTGGCTCAAGTCCAAGTTGTTGTTATTCAGCTCAACTCCATGGAAGTACTCGATAGAACTATCAAATGCAATGTTTTGAATTGGTTCTAAATCCCAAACCCGATTGTTGCTCAAGTAGAGGGCAACTAGACTTTTCATATTCCTTAATGGTTCCAAATCATAAATCTTGTTCGATGATAAGTTCAGCTGTGACAAGCTAACTAATCTCGATAAAGGAGCAAGATCTTTAATGTTATTATTGCTCGCATTGAGGTCACCAAGTTTAACTAATCCCGCTAACGGCTTAAGATCAGTGATCTTGTTACCTCCAATTGATAGCGTCGTTAGGTTGAGCAATTCCGCTAGCGGTGTGAAATCAGCAACCTTGTTATTGTCAACTGACAGTGTTGTTAGATTGGGGGATAGCAGCCGAAGTGGTGAAATATCATGAATCTGGTTATTACCAACGTATAAATTTGTCAGCTTGGTTAATTTGCCGAGAGGCTCTATATCCTCGATTTTATTACTGCTCAAATCCAAAAAAGACATCTCTACGGCATCCGATAGACCATGAATATTCGAAATTTGATTGTTATTAGCAAAAAGCACGCGTAGACGGGGGAGTTGTTTCAACACCTCCAAGGATGAGATTTGATTCCATGTAAGATAAAGAGACTCCAGTTCTTTCAAAGCTGACAAATCTTCAATCGAAAAGATTTGGTTTTCCCTAAGGTTGAGACTTTGGAGTTTAGAAAGCCCCATTAGAGATGAAATATCAGTAATTTCATTATGGGATAAGTTTAATTGCGTAACATTTGCAGCATACTCCAATCCTTGCAAATTCTTAATTTTTTTATTTGATAAATCAACGTCGGTAAGGGTCTCTAAATCTGACTTGGCAACTGATTCTTCGCTGGTTTTTTTCAATAATGATTTAATAGCTATTTCAAGATTTGGGTCAGCAAAGACCACTTCTTGGCTGAGAGCCGACTCCGCATAGGCTTGACTTGAAAAGCTCGTACATAGCACGAAAATAAGTAAATAAACGGTAAAACGTTTCATCATTCTGACTTCCTCTCCTATGACTGTACTAGACGAATTGAAAATCCGTTATACTATTATAGCATATGACATTTTATTAATTGACAGACAAGTAATCTGCTCCGTGTTTGTTCAACTGAGTTTATTTTCCAGTTACCACCTTGTGGTTTTTCAAGATATAACTCACCAGCATAGAAATTAAAAGCAAAATGAGCCTATGGTTCAATGTGTACATAATAAACAATAAGCAGACTTAAAGTAGGTCCCGAATTAGTAAAGTGGTATTGCCATGCTTTCTCTCTCATCAAATTTCTCTTGATTCAAGGTTAACAGAAATTTTTTCTGCCGAGCAGTTCTAAGTTATGTAGAACCTGACGCCCGTTAGCATAATAAAATGAGCAGGCCACTGAAGCGCCTGCTCATCCATGTATGTTATTGAACTATCGTTATCCGTTAGTTGAACTATCCACTGAACTGAACTTCTACGCTTGGGTAGATGGGATGAAGATATTTATTAACTTGTTCAATTGATGAAACTGGTCCCGTTCAATAAGTACGACTAATATTTCATTACCAGTATCCGCGAAAAAGAATCTTTTTCTGCTACCGCTCGCAGCAAGCAATTCAGAAAAGATCGTGAAGATTTCAAGGCTCAGCCAATCGTCCTGTGCGGAAAGCGAATAGCGATAGTTCGTACCGTTAGCTTTAAAGGCAATCCACACCTCACCGGCTTCAATATCCACGTAATCCTGAATATCGGTAACGCTTATTGTCGGGTCAACCATAACCGCAATCCGTTTTAATCCTTGAACATAATCCCCGTGATCCTCGATACATTCGCGATCGAAGCACCAAACGTCATTAGTCGGGTATAGATCACTGTTAGGTTCTATGCTGTCTCTTTCCCTCCCCATACTCATTAGGAGATGAATGTAAGGGCGTTCCTCATAATCTCTGATTTTGAAATCTAATATGTCCCTGATTTCTATTTTCCTTTTAAGTGTAATGCCTAATTTACCCAAATTTGTGAGCTGCTCTTCAATCGAAATACGGACTTGCTGAGGCTTGGAAAATTTGTATTTGATCTTAAAAAAACTAAACATGCCTTTTATGATTCCCCCCTTGTTGCAGATCACAATTCACCACCTGTAGTTGAAGTTGATGATAATCTGACCTGCATTACAGACTATGTGTCGGTTCTTGACCAAAATCCCCAATAATAAATTGGTGAAGATTGCAGTACTCTACTATCGTTCTCCGTTAACATTCCTGTAGAGCGTTAATTTTGCGATTTGCAAAAAAACGAGGCGCGCCGGTACGATCGAAGAAGGTAAGGCAACGGGTCGTAGCCCTAAACCAGGAGGACGCTCTACTATGAAGGGGATCGACATCGCCCATCAAATGCATGTTGCGCACGCTGTAAACTTTCGTGGCATCATCACCGGAGACTACTTATCCATTTCTAATGACGAGGGAGTGTTTCATAATCTCTTGCTTTGGATTCAATAGTTGCAAACCACTCACCGTTAAGCGCAGCCATTGTCCGGATGGAACCAACCGGGCATTACTGGCTAAACGTCTCGGAATCCCATTCCTGAGAAACCACAGACGCACCTGACCGTGCTTGCTTCGTGTTCTATCCACCATCACACCCATGCCGATATCTGAAAATGCTTCGATCACTTTGTTCATGGCCCAAAAAAAAGACTCCTCGATTGGGAGTCTTTTTTACCCAGTATTTAATTTTCATCATATCACATCAGATCCACCTCTGACCGTCTCAACCCTCACATGCTTGAATTGAGCATTCCCTTGGCTTACGAACAATCCGAGCTTTCCTCGTTCGATATCGTACATTCTAGCACTTATCGCAACTTCCCCATTTATATATATCTCGCAAATCGATCCATCGATGAAGATCAGCAGCTCATGGTAACGATCAGGCAGCAGCTCGATCGGCCGCTCTAATTCGACCTCATAGGGAAACGTCTTTCCCCCTTCTTCGCTCTGCATGATGGGGCCGCGAAACGTGACCCTATTTCGCTGCGGCTCCAGCGTTACATAATAAGCGTCGTCCAGACCCTCCCCCGCACGCAGCATAACACCTGCCCCCTGCGTAAGTCCCGAGAAACGGATATCCAACGATACTTTGCATCGATCGGGTAATTCCTCTTGCGTTAGACTCGCCGCAAACGCATAGGGAGATTCGCACACATGCTCGTCTAGGGCCGACGACGTCCATGTACCCGTGATCCCATCCACATGGAGCGGTTGCTCGACCGCGAACGCCGCATTCACCGAGTCCGGCACTTTAACGGCGAGCGTACCGTCTGGACGCTGGATGATCTCATGGACTACGAGATTGCCACCCCAGTCCCATGTATCGTAATCTTTTCCGGGATGCTTAAGAGGATTCCACCCGAACAAGTCGTCATTCTTCGTCGGATTCCAACCGAATAAATACCGATTCCGACCATCCGATACCGACTTCGCCGCATAGAACGCCCTGCCGTCGAACGTATCGACCTTTGGTGTAATCCATGGACCATTCAAGGACCGACTCATGCGGTAGAAGGTGGCGAACCGATCCGTATAGTTAGAGTAAACCAGATACCACCAGTCTCCCATCTGGAATAAATCCGGGCATTCGTGAGCCCCGACATGAATATTCGGCGCATAGAGCGGCTCACGACACGTCCACTTCTTCAAGTCCTGTGATGTGAGCAGGGCCACGCAGCCCTTTCGATTGGATGCTCCCTTAGCCATCGCGGCGAGAATCATCCAATATTGCCCCTCCTCTTCGTTCCAGAACACAAAAGGATCCCGCCAATCTGAAAGCTCGTAGATCAGGTTATCGGCGGAGAAGGTATCCTCCGGAATTGTCGTCCAGTTCATCAAATCCGTGCCGGTTGCATGGCAGACCAACTGCTTCCCCTCGGGAAAGATGCAATAGAATAGATGATAAATGTTCTCCACCTTCAGAACATGACCGGTCCCCCCGAGAATTTTGCATGCCCCATACTCCCGGTAATCACAGAAATCGCTCGTTCCGATCAGATGCCAGCCATGATCCAGACCTTCCCGGTAATTCTCACGCCATCCGTGAAGATAAAACAGTTTAAACTCATTGTCTTCATAGTAGGGGATCACATCTCCAACCCAGGCATTGTTAGGACGATAGAAAAACTCTTTCATTGACTGATTCCTCCCGCTGATTCAGCTTCATAGGCAGATTTCATTTCCCAAATCTCTAACGATTTTACGATAGTTAATGAAGTCATTCTCGCATTTTTATCTCCTTCATCTTGTTGAAAGAAAGCATCACCCCTTTTATTTAAACGTTTACGTAAACGTTTATATGATTTATAAAAAAAATATGTTTGAATGTCTTATCTATGTTGTCTCATCAATATATGCATTTTTTCGTAAAAAAGAAAACGTTTACTTCAGATAATGTAATCGATTTCCTTAATATTGTCAATTCCCTATTTACTACATAAGAGAAGTAACCCAAACAGTTTAAAATACTCGAGATCTTGAAGCACTGAACACTGGATACGCCGCATGGTCAGCAGATCATCTGCCTATGGACAATGGATAATTCAACATGAGATTAAAATGGTTTTCACTAGACTTCCATTGCAGCTTCTACATACGAGTATACATTATCCGGCGACAACTGAAATTTAGTACTGGATTTTTACCGCATCAAAAAATCGTCCCAAATATTCTGGAATTCCTCGAACAGCTGCTTTTTACCGATTTGCCTGCCGATGTAAGCCTGAACTTGAATCGCCATCTGTGAACTGTTCGCTTCATAACCGGGGAACCGCTGCCACATCCAAGGGAGGATTTTCCCTTCCTTTGTATACTTGATAATATCCGTCGCTAGAGGGCCGAGCTGCTCTTCGTTGGCCGGAATGCTCTTGAAAGCTGGAATCAATTTGGCATCTTCAACGATAAACGATTTGCCGGCATCCGATGTAACCAGCCAATTCAGGAAAGCTTTGGCCTCTTCCTTCACTTGGGAGGTCTTGCTTACAACCCAGTAGTTCGCTACGCCAACCTGAAGTTTGTCCATCGCACTGGCGTCATCATTAATAGGCATCGGCAAAAAGCCGATCGCAATATTCGGATTGATTCGGTCGATTTGCAGCTGCGTCCATATGCCCTGCTGCATCATGGCTGCCTTTCCTTGCGCGAAGTTCGTTACCTGTGTGTTGTAGTCTGTTTGAAGCGAATTTTGTTGCCCATATTCGATTGTCAAATCGACCAACTTCAGCCATTGCTCAAACGTCTCGTTACCTATCAGCATAAGATTTCCTTTCTTCACGCTTTCTACAAAGGCAACTGGATCAGACTGATGGGAAAATGCAACATTCAACAAGTGATTGCCAACGACCCACCATTCCCCGTAGCCATTCTCGAAAGGCTGAATGCCTGCTGCTTTGAGCTTCTCGGCCGCTTCCCGCAGCTGCGTCAACGTTTTCGGCGGACCAGTTATGTCGGCTTGGCTGAACAGAGTCTTATTATAGATAAAGCCCCAGCCTTCCATCGCAAGTGGCATACCATAGATTTTTTCGTCTTTAGTAATCGCTGGTTTCACCAACTCGACAATATCGTCGACCCATGGCTGATCGGACAGATCTTCAAGGTGTTCCTCCCAGAGATCCAAATCGCTGTACCCAGCAACAAAGAAAATATCGGGTTTGTCTCCGGAATTAAATCTCGTCTTTAGCCCCGCGCTGTAGTCGCAGCCGCCACCGCACGTATCGACTTCGATTTTCACGCCGGTTTCCTTTTCGAATTCACCAATAAGCGTGCTCAGTTGTTCGGCCATTTCCACTTTAAAATTGTATAGCTTCACGGTTTTCCGTGTCATGCCGGCTGACGAATTCCCATCTTCATTTTCATTCGCCGTACTGTCTTCGTTATTTACGCATCCAGCTGCTATCAGAGCGATCATGAGCAAAATGGACACAAGATTCCGCAACTTTCGTTTTATCATATATCACGTATTTACTCCTTTTCCCATTGAAATGTACATCCATGATACCAAAAAGAAGGGCATGCCGCACGATATGCAGCCTGCCACCGAAACAAATTCTGTATAGGTTATTACCTTGGCCATCTTTCTTCTTTACCTAACAAGGGCTCGAATGGATTATGAGGTTCGGATTGATACCAATACGCGACCGAAGCGACATCATCCTGTCGTTCGAATAGCCCCTTCTTGTAAACCCCGATTTGTTGAATCGTTACCTTGATATCATCGTTAAACCGGATCGGATCGAGAATATGCCAACGATAAAAACCTCTCATCGGCGGGACGTCATCATTGTGATATAAATTGTGGACGGCCTCGTCATGATTGGAATAATACGGATAGCCCATAAATGGCGTACAATAGGTATTCTCTACCGTCTTTCCGTCCTTCTGCGTCGCAAAACTCCAAGCTCCGCCGAAATAATCTTCGGTGCCGGTTCCGCAGATGGTAGGATAGTCTTTATCGCCGTCAATGTACATCTTGATTTCGCCTTCGCCCCACCAATATCTCTCCAGCGTGGTCAGCGCCATGTAGGTGCCTACGTATTGTCCTTTTCCCCGGACGTTATCTAATATCACGTAGTCCTCTTGCTTGCTCGTGATCCGTTGCCGCTTCCATTGTGCGTGGAAATATGCCACATTGTCCGGCAGCTCGTCATGCAAACAATAATCCACCTGATAGAAGAGTGCCGGTATCGGCGCTTCATGCTGGTTCTCGATCGTAATTTTTGCTTTCTTCCGGAAAGGCATCGGGAAATAGCTGTTGAAGCCCCTCGTCGGATTTACGACGATCGGCATCGAGTTTACGGTGCAGCCTCTCGAGAATCCGTTGCAAAAGAAGTCGCCGAGCGGGCTTTCCACTGAAGGAACCGTTTCGTCGTCCCAATACATGCGAAGAACAAGATCTCGAAGAACATTAGTATCCTTGTCGGTTTGGTCCGTAACCGTAATCCAAATATGTTCGATGATTCCCGGGCCGGCCATTTCGGCCAGCGTAACGGTCATTCCAGACTGTACATCGCGGATGCACGGCGAGCCTTTGCGGGAAGGACCCAAATGGCTGGCCTCTTTCCCTCCCGCGCCTTTCTCGCCATTCGGATTTTCTGCGTTGATGGCACGGCTCCTGCCGCTTTTAATCAATGGGAGAGACGAGAGCCCTCCGATAAACGGGTTATCAAACATGTTATTATTTCTCCTCTCATTATTATCCTTTTACGCCGCCTGCCATAATGCCTTCCATGATCTGTCTTTGGAATATCCCGACGAAAATAATAATCGGCAAAATAATAATCCAACCCATCGAGCTGACTAAATCCCACGGTACGGCATACATATTATCCCTTAAGGGCAGCTGCGTGATGGCGGTAGACAGAACTGAAATTCCGTTCGAATAAAATAACGGCGTAAAAAAGTTATTTAAACACGTGATGAAGTTCACTATACAGACTGTCGCGATCGCAGGCCTCAGAAGAGGCAATGTCACATAAAACATCGACTGGAGAAAACCGCAGCCGTCAATTGAAGCCGATTCTTCGATTGAAACCGGTATATCGCTAAGAAAGTTTTGCAGAATAAGGATGGTGAATGGAATAATGCCGCTGATGTACAGGATAATTAAACCTGTGTACGTATCGAATAAATGAACTTGCCGCAAAAAATCGTACAGCGGGCGCGCCGTCACCACGTCGGGAATCAACATGGAGCCTAGCAAAAAGGCAACCGCCATCGATAAACCTTTATTTTTGAACCGGGCAAAACTAAATGCCGCCATGACGGATAGGATCATGCCGATGGTAATCGACAAGCCAACAATAATAAGGGTGTCCCTCGATTTTGCCAGCAAACCGACATTTCCGATCAGGTAAGAATAGCTTTCCAGCGTGGGATTGACCGGCCAATATTTAATCGGTTTCGAAAACAATTCCCCCGATGGCGTGATGGATGAGATGAAGATCCACCACAACGGGAAAAGAATGAGGAAAGCGACAACGAGCGCTAAGGTCCACATCAAGCATCGCAGTAGGATGCGCTTAGATCCGTTCGAAAACATAAGTTATCGCTCCTTAATAATCTACACGTTTTGCCGCGCGCATACTGAGTGCGCTTAATAGCGCCATGATCAAGAAGAGTACGACAGCAATGGAAGAGGCATACCCGGTATTCAGATTTGTAAAAGCTTCCGTTGTAATGCGATATGCAATTAATGCGGTGCTTTCGCCGGGTCCCCCGCTTGTCATCGCGTAGACAACGTCAAACGAGGTAATTCTCCACATCGTAAAAAATATGCTTAACACCAAGATATTCTTCGAAATTAGAGGTAACGTTATCGTGAAAAACGATCGGATCGCCCCTGCGCCATCGATTTTGGCCGCTTCATACATATCGGAGGAAATAAACTGAAGACCTGCAAGAATGAGGATCGCAAAGAAGGGCAGGTCTTTCCATAAATCTACAGCGATAACCGCATTGCTGGCCGTAGTCGCATGGATGAGCCAATCCAATTTGAACGACGGGTTAAACCAACGGATAAAATCGTTTACCAAGCCGTATTCGTTATTGAAAGCCCACTTCGAAGCCATCGCAACGACCACCATCGGCATCGCCCAAGGTAGCAGCACGATCGTTCGAAGCACTTTTTGCCCGGCAAATTTCATATTTAATATGAGTGCCAGCGCAATGCCAAGCACGAGATGCCCGATCATGGATCCGACAACGAAAATGACCGTAAATTTAATGGATGTAATCATTTTCGAATCTTGGAATATATTCAGATAGTTTTGAAACCCGATAAACTCGTTAATTCCTCGCAGAAGTTTCACGTCGTACAAACTAATTCGGAACGTTTCGATAATCGGATAAATCGTTGTAAAAACTCGGATTAATAACGCCGGCAGAACAAGGATCCACGCGATGGCGAGATATTTTTTGTTTTCATACATGTTATCGCGCCTTTCTTATCGTTAAGATAAAATCGTTTCAGACGATTTCCCCTTATTTATACTTCTCGACTGCCTCCTGGGCTTTTGTACAGAACTCGTCCAGTGTGATTTGATCCTGAATGTAATTTTGGAAGAGGGTTCCCATTTCAGAAATAAACTCCATGGTTTGCGGAAGCATTGGACGGCCATGAATTTCGTTAGTCGCTTGAATTTCAGTATAGATATCTTTAACATCGCCGCTAACCGCTTCATTACTAGCAACGTCAGCCCTTGCAGGGTATCTTCCGAAGTTTTTCCATCCACTGAGCTCGCCTTCTTCGCCAGCCGCATACTTCAGGAACTTGATTGCGGCTTCCTTATTTTTCGAAGACGAATTCAGGACATAACTCCAGGAGTCCGTGAAAATGCTTCTTTTTGCAAACCTCGGCATATTGGTCATATGGATTTGGTCCATGCCGTAACGGTTTGCTTCCTTATAATCGTTGCCGGTTCCCCACATAAAGACCATCGCGTATTTGCCGTCGATAAATTTTTGGTTCATTTGCTCGTATTTGTCAGCAATCTGGTCGACAGGCGTTACTTTCCAGGTATTGGCCATATCGTACATAAACTTTATTGCCTTTCGGCTGCCTTCATTGGTCCAGTCAAAATAATCTCCGCCAAAAAGGTTTACAAAAGTGGCAATTTCGTTAAACACATATGTCTTTTCCCAGGAACCGCCATAGCCAAACTGACCATCCTTAGTAGACGCTTTCATAAAGTTGACGAAATCTTCTTCGGTCTCGATCGACGTCATGCCGGCTGCATCAAGCTTCTTCTGGTCTACCCAAAGTCCAAGATAGCCCGAGTAACTCGGCACGCCGATAATGTCGCCTTTGACCGAGGTCAACATATCCTCCATGTAACCCTGCGGAAACTGTTCTAATATGTCGCTAGTTAGTACCGTATCTTGCAGCGGATCGAGCCAACCGGCATTTTTAAAGGAAGTCGCCATTTCATCGTTAACTTCCAGAATATCGACGGAGCTGTCTCCAGAGGAGAGGATCGTCGAAATTTTTTGTTGGCGGGTATCCGAGTCGGTCGGAGCTGCTACCCATTTAATTTTGACGCCGCTCTTTTCCTGCGCCTCATTTAACCATGCTTCAAAATTCGGATTCGTGGACTGAATGGTGTAGAGTGTAATCTCGTCTTGCTTGCCGGAAGCGGTATCCGTAGCGTTGGAATCGGGAGCCGCATTGTTCGAACCCGAATTTGAGCCTGAGCATCCTGAAAGCAATACGATGAGCGCTGTGACTACTGCGAAAATTGAAGTCTTCGTTTTTTTCATGTTAACCCTCCTTTGTTTGATAGGGTTAGTATACTTCTAGCCCAACGTTTAAAAGACAACCGCAATTGAACAAAAATGTGGAAGATATTGAACTTGGAATTACGCTGTGGCGGTGGTAAACTTGAAACCAATTATGGAACGAGGGGGATAGGAACCGAAATGAATGTCCGCAACAGCATACGAAACAAGCTGATTGTATTCCTGCTGATCGCCATTATCCTGCCCATTTCCGCTTCCATTTTCATTTCTTATTTCTATACTAAACATTCTCTTAAAGTAGAAGCCATTCGCGAAAACTCGAACACGCTGCATCAAGGAACAGTGAGCATGATCAATCAACTCAATCAGATCAACAACATTTCCCTGTACGTCTACAACAATATCCAAGAGGCCAACAGCTTATACGGCATTTTGCTTAGGGGGCAAAGCGATTTCATTGTCGAAAATCAACTGTATTCGGGGCTTCATTCGATCGAACAATCCGCGAAGGATATCCAGCAGGTTTATTTGTATTCCGAATGGGCCAATAAATCGTATTTGCTGATCGACGGCTATTTGAAACGCGAACCGGGGCGCGTCGGGCTCGAGGGCCACTACATCCAGCCTAGCGGCAAAATCAACCCTTATTTCGAGCCTCCCCATCCCTCCCACAATTACGGGATGGAAGAATTTCCTTATAGCCCCTCCAATACGGTGCTCACGATTCATCGCCCCGTGTACCGGGCTCCGCTCAAAGAGCGAATCGGGATCCTCTCGATCGACTTTAAGCTGGATGGATTTCGCAGCATCAGCAATATGCTGTACGATAAAGGGAATGAAAACATTTATCTTCTCGACGATAATGGAACAGCCATCTATGCCTCTGAGGAAAACCTTACCGGTCAATCGCCGGAGTACGCGTGGCTGGAGCAAGCTTTCCTGCAATCTGCCCCGTCCGGCCACTTCGTATGGAAAGAGACGGGAGGAAATGGGATCGTCCTCTATGAAAAATTCAAACTGATGGGCCGGAATTGGATCATCGTGAAGCAAATCCCGAATGAATACATCTATGAGAATGCATCGCGCGTACTTCAGATTAATATGCTTGTTCTGGTTACGTTTCTCTCTATCGCGATTGCCGCAACCCTATTTGTATCCGTAAAGCTAACGGCACCTATTAAGAAACTGACGGAATCGATTAAAAAGACCAAATTAGGAAGATTACAGCTAGAGATCGATTCAGACCGCAGTGATGAAGTCGGTTTACTTGGAAATGCCATCAAAAATATGGTCGACATGATCAACAATCTCGTCATGAAGGAGCTTCGTCTCGAGCTAGCGAATAAGGACAATCAATTGAAAGCGCTGCAGGCGCAAATCAACCCGCATTTCATTTACAATACGCTTCAATCGATCGGTTCTATCGCCTTGCATAATAATGTGCCTAAGATTTATGAAATGATCGCTTCCCTAGGTCTTATGATGCGTTACAACATGAAAACCGAAGAGACGGTCGTTCCGCTATCCAAAGAACTCGCACACATGAATGCTTACTTGGAGCTGCAGAAGCAGCGATTCAAAGAACGTCTTCACTTCCGGATTGAAACCGACGAATCCATACTTGACATTCAGGTACCGAAGATGGTTTTACAGCCCATCGTGGAAAATTGCTTTAAGCACGGATTCACATCTAACATGGAAACGTTCGAAATCACAATCGCGGTCCAGACTGCGGAAGACTTACTTCGAATCAGCATTGCGGATAACGGGACGGGTGCTGCTGAAGAGCGCCTCCAAGTGTTGAAGCGAAAGATCGAACGGGAAGCATCCGATACCGCCTCAGAAGGCTCCATCGGTCTCATCAATGTCGTATCCCGTCTTCGTTTATATTTCGATGCCGAAGTGCGCGTTTCCATTGCCAATCTTAAGCCATCAGGCTTCTCGGTCATGATCGACATCCCTTTTCGAAAGGAAGCGTAAATCTCGTATGAAAGTGTTAATCGTGGATGATGAAGAAGATGTAAGAGATTCAATTCGGCTGCTCATAGACTGGGACGAGCTTCAAATTACGACTATATTGGAGGCTTCGGATGGTTCTTCGGCAATGGCCTTAATCCAGAGCGAAAAGCCGGAAATTATTTTTACCGACATGAAAATGCCGAATGTCGACGGTATGGAGCTTTTGCAGTGGATAGAGACCGAAGCCCCTAGGACCAAAACGATCGTCATCAGCGGTTATGACGATTATACGTACATTCGCAAAACGATGAAGCACGGCGGCCTCGATTATTTGCTGAAGCCGATCAACCGCGGCGAGCTGCTCGAATCGCTTCGAAATGCCGTGAAGTCCTGGCATCAAGAGGAGGAAGAGCGCCGGCTCGATATTAAGAAAAACGTGGAGATCAACCAAACGAAGAACATCTATTGGGATAAGGTTCTGTCCAAAATCGTTTCCCAGCCAGGTTACTATCGTACCGTCGAAGGCGAACTAGGCGGCGACTTCGGCTGGTCAACCGTTCGCGAGTGTCAGCTTGCGATTCTGCTAACCGATCCCTTGCCACGGATCATTTTGCAGAAATTCGGAAAAAACCTCGACTTGCTCTATTTTTTGATGACCAATATTTGCAACGAAATCATCGGATCCCGAAGGAACGGTTATGCCTTTAAGCATACGGACCCGAACTACGGTATAGTCCTGCTTAATATGGGCGACAACTCCGAGCTTTATAGAAAGCTGAATGAGATGAATGACGCGTTTCTTCACATTCTCGGCGCGCGTTTTTATTTCGCATGCAGTACGAACGAAGCTTTCCCGGACAAAATCCACATCGGATTTGAGAAGGCTTTGCAGACGGCTCGTTCAATTTCATTCCTGCGAGGAAATGCTTGGGTGTACCACTACTCCGATGCCAATCGTTCAGGGGAAAAGCGGGTTGAGCTTGCTGATTATAGCGATCGAATTTCGATAGCTGTGTACAGCGGTAATATTCACCAGATCGAAGCCTCTATCGGAAAGTGGATGCAGGCTGTTAGTCAGCTGCAAGCCGTGACTTGGGACCATTTGAAATATTGGCGGTATGAATTCGAACTGCTGCGAAACCATCTTCTGCAATACAAGGATTACCCTGTCCACGAGCGCGGCGGCCAGATGCCCCACGTGTTTCCGATTGACCAGAACGGAAGACTTTCCTTGGAGGAATGGCGGAAGGAATGGACGGAAGAATTCGGACGTATCGCTGGTATTTTGAAAAATTCGCAGCACAAGGAATACAATGTCATCTATCAAGTGAAGCAGTTTATCGATGTCAATTACAAGCAAAATTTGTCGCTGCAAGACATCGCAAGCCGATTCTTCATTAGCCGCGAGTATGTCTCACGCAGGTTTAAACAAGAATTCGGGATAAATATTTCCGAATATATGGAGAAGGTCAGGATCGATAATGCCAAAATTTTGTTGTCGAACGAGAAGTATATGATCTCGACAATCGCGGAAATGGTCGGATACCAGGATGGCAGGTATTTCAGCAAAATTTTCGGCAAGCTAACAGGCAAGACGCCGAGGGAGTACAGAAAAAAGAATGGTCTTGAATAAATCATTCATTTTAAGTATGTATTTAAGCCTAACAACAAACGAAACCATCATGCATCCGCTTGAGTATAGAAAAGTCCCGCGAAATATTCATCGGGACGGTCTAGGACATTGACTGCCGGAACACGGAGATGACGTTGCTATCGTCGAAGCGGTTCCCCGATTTAAGCGGACCATAATACGTGATATTATCAAATCTCTGTAAGACTGGTGAGTCTTCCAAATGAAAGTCCTTTTTTGTGGGGAAATTTTGAAATAGAAAGCGCTTCTCGTACAGCTAATTTCCCAACCTTCAAAACATGTCCTCCTCTCAACACCCTATGAATATCCAACAAGTAATTAACAACGATCGTCTATTATGATTTCACAAAAACCCGATCTAATGCGATCGGGTTTTATAACATTTTATATGGAAGGGATGGGATTTGGCCCCTTACCTTAACTCGCCTCCATTTTGATTGTAATTGCTGTAGACAACCGGATTGAGCGGACTTGCCGCTAAATCTCCGACTTGGCAGCCAGGCAGCCAGGTTTGCAAATCGCTTTTGCGAGAATTGCTGTCCGGTTCCGCAACCTTAGTTCCGTCAGCATAATAGATAATGGTAATTACTTCACGCATCACGTCCGTGGGATTCCCTGGAGCCGAGTGCAGAGTCCAGCCTGCGTGGAAGGTGGCGTCGCCTGCAGCCATTGCCCCGTAATGCACTTGAGTCAAACCTTTTCCTTCGATATAGGCCTTCAGCGTCCGATGCGATTCATCCGAAATGAGCTCCCTGCTTAAGAACCCATTCAGATGGGATTCAGAAGCAAAAGTCATGGACCCTACCTCCTCTGAGATCGGAACGAGCGGCATCCATAACGTAATTGTTTTGTCCGTATCGAGCGGCCAATAGATTTGATCCTGATGCCAAGGCGTGTGTCCTCCGCCCGGTTCTTTATATAAGGCTTGATCATGATAGATCCGAACGGCGTCCACTCCCATGAGGCCTGCGGCAATTTTGGCAAAGCGTTCAGCTAAAACAAATCGTGCTAGCTTTTCGTTCCTTTTCCATACGTTACCAATCTGAATGAATGCTTTGCCGTAAGTATCTCTTTCCTCCATTGGTTTATCGTGATAGTTCAGCTTCCTCACCAATTCACTCATAATAGGCCTATAAGCCGCGATTTCATCTTTCGTTGCTACGTTCCGCAGCAGGATATGTCCGTTCTTGCCATAATCGGCTATTTGACTATTCGTCAGTTCAAAATTTCGATCGATTCGAGGCAGCTTTTCATCGTCAACGGTTTCCATGTCTAACATCTCCTGTCTGCAATTTCACGTTCCTTACTCGTTCTATTGTAGGGTCATTCCGTCATTAAATTCTTTGTGGGAACTGACCGATTTATTGTCAAAAATGACTGTTTACTTTAGAATTGCTGTAGCAGTATAGAGGTTGGATTTCTTTCAAAAGAGAGGACTATCATGCTAACATTAACCGAATTGCTGGATAGCTCGCCTGTTCTTCCATATATAAGGGAAAGCGATTTCGCCGTGCGCTTGCCTTGGTTTATGCATGAAAGAAGACTGCTTGACTACTTGCTGATCTATATTCAAGAAGGTACGCTTAGAGTGACGGAAGAAGGCGTCGCAACGGATTACCAAGCTGGTGAATTCTGCCTGCTGCAACCTGGTACGCTGCATACGCTCGAAGGGCTGACGCACACGATCACGCCATTTGCCCATTTGGATTTTTTCTATCATTCGCAGCGCAAGGAAAGCTTTCCTACCAAGGCGGGACAAACGGATTTAACGGCTTATCTCCATCTGCTTCAGCCTCGCATAAACGACTTGTCAGGATTGCGTATTCCTAGCCGGTTCAAGCCTCGCGATCCGTTTCGCTTCAAGGATACCATGCTTAGAATGGTTGAATGCTGGAACCGGCACGACCCCTTAAACCGTTTAGAAGCGCAAAGCTGCGCAACCGAACTCATTATCATGCTGCTTCAGGATCATGCTGAACGAAGCTTGAATACGGCAACGTCTGACACTTCATTAAAGTGGATGACTGCATACCTTCATATGCATTTAGCCGAATCGATTACCATTGAAGAGATGGCCAGCCGAGCCAATCTTTCCCCGTCAAGGTTCAGAACGGTATTCAAGCAGCAATTCGGTCAACCGCCGCATCAATATTTATTGCAGCTTAGGCTTCGACATGCTTGCGAGCTGCTGCTGCAAACGAAATATCCGCTTCACACCATCGCCGAATATTGCGGGTTTGCCGACCTGCATCATTTCTCAAAAATTTTTCGCAAGCATATTGGTGATGCCCCCGGCGCTTATCGCAAAGCACGTCAGCAGGCCATAATATTTCTCTAAGGCAATCGCGTACACCAATCGTAGTATCGTCAAAACAAAAAGATCCGCTCCTGTTTAAACAGGAAGCAGGTCTTTTTTTGTACATGACTGAGTATTCTTCCCTCTTGGCGGGGCGAATAATAACCGACTTCAATCCTTCTTCCTATCCTCCGAATAATTCATCAAACCTTATCATATGGCAACATTTGTCTATGCTAGAATAATCCTGTAAGAGAGATTCGAAAAATACTAGATAGGAGATGAGTTTAATGAAAGCTAGCCATACCATGCTTCGTTTGTTCCTAGCTTCAGCTTTAAGCTTCAGCGTTCTATTCTCCAGTATCGGTTATGCGCCGCAGGCTCATGCAGAAGGTCCAAACGATCCGGCACCCGAAATCCTGCATGTCGGCACAGCTAACGGAAAGAAAGTGCTTTTCGATAATACGCACGGTCAAACGGCAGGTGCAGCGGATTGGGTCATTGATGGCGCGTTCTCCGATTTCGGGAATGCTTTGGCCAATGAGGGCTATGATGTCAAAGAGCTGCGTAAATCAACACCAATCGTCCTTAGCGACCTATCCTCTTATGACGTCTTCGTAGTTGGAGAAGCAAATATCCCATACAAAGCGACGGAACAAGCAGCTATGCTCCAATATGTGCAGAATGGCGGCAGTATTTTTTTTATAGCGGATCATTATAATGCGGACCGGAACAAGAACCGGTGGGATTCCTCCGAGGTGTTTAACGGCTACCGCCGCGGCGCTTGGGCGAATCCTGCACTAGGCATGTCCACGGAAGAAAGCAATTCCGCAGCGATGAGCGGCGTGGTCAGCTCCGATTGGCTGGCATCCAATTTTGGAGTCCGCTTCAGGTACAATGCCATTGGCGATGTAACGGCTAACCAGATTGTAGCTCCATCGCAAGCCTTCAATATTACAGCCGGCGTATCTACAGTAGCCATGCATGCTGGATCAACACTAGCTATTATCGATCCTAACAAGGCAAAAGGGATTGTATACCTGCCCGCCACCTCCGCAAAATGGAGTAATGCTGTCGATCAAGGCGTATATGCCGGAGGCGGAACAGCCGAAGGTCCTTATGCTGCTATATCCAAGGTAGGCGCAGGCAAAGCTGCCTTCATCGGCGATTCTTCTCCGGTAGAGGACGCGACTCCGAAGTACAAAAGAGAAGAAACAGGCGGCACCAAAACAACCTACGCCGGCTTTTCAGAACAAAATGACGCGACTCTCCTAGTCAATACCGTGAACTGGCTTTCAATGAAGGAAAGCTATACGAGCTTAAATCAAGTCAGCGGCCTTACGCTTGACCAAGCTACACCGCTTCTGGCTATAGAAAATCCGCAGACGTCAACCGAACCGCAAAGCGAGCCTTGGTCTGCTCCGGCCGCAGGCTACAAATGGTATGATCCTTCAACGTTCAAAGCGGGTTCATACGGCTACGGCACTTCAGGCGGTGGGGGCGGAACTTCAGGGATCTTCTTCTCCGAATATATAGAAGGCAGCAGCAACAACAAAGCGGTTGAAATTTACAACGGCACGGGAGCAAGCGTTAATTTGACCGGCTATTCCGTAAGCTTATCGAACATCGGAACGGCTATTAACTTAAGCGGAACATTAGCGAATGGCGATGTTTACGTGATAGCGAATTCAAGTGCGGCTGCCGGTATTTTGTCGCAAGCAGACCTGCAATCGAGTAATTTAAGCTTTAATGGCGATGATTCCGTCACGTTGGCTAAAAATGGTTCCAGCCTCGATGTCATCGGCAGCGCAGGTACTGCATTTGGTACGGATAAAACGCTTGTCCGTAAAGGAACGATTACTTCCGGTATAACCGCTTACAATGCAGCACAGTGGGATGCTTATGCAAATAATACGATTTCTAACCTAGGAAGTCATACGGTTACGGCGTCCAATCAACCGCCTGTCGTGGCGAATCCGATTGCCAATAAGAGCGCTGCGCCAGGAGGCAGTTCGTTGATCATTGATGCAACGAATACGTTCAGCGATCCTGATGGAAATGCGCTCACCTTAACGGCTGTTTCGAGCAGCACTTCGATTGCAACCGTTAGTGTTTCCGGCAAGCAGCTTACCATTAACCCGCTGGCGGCAGGCACAGCTACCATTACGGTTACAGCAGCGGACGGGAACGGCGGCTCTGTAAGTACAACCTTTACGGTCACCGTTACCGCAACAGCTGTCGTGATTCTAAATGAAGCATTCGAGAGCGGCAGCAAGGGTTCTTACACAGCAGGTAATGTCACTCTGGCGACAGGCTCATGGTATATGGATAATGCATTAATCGGTAACCTGAGCACGGATAAGAAAAACGGGCTGCAGGCTGCCCGTATTAAAGCAGCAGGCTCCATCTCGATGAACTTCAATGCTGCCGGTGCGAAAACGGTGAAAATAAGCCACGCAAACTTCGGCACAGATACTGGCGCTACGTGGAAGCTGCAGAAATCCATAGACAGCGGCTCGAGCTGGACCGATGTGACCGGAACCTTTACAAGCACCTCTACCCTAGCTGTCCAAAATATAACCGTAAACGAGTCTGCCAGCGTTCGCTTCCGCATACTCGTATCCGGCACAGCCGGCAGTCGTATCAATATCGACGATGTCCAAATCTCCAACTAACGAAACAGGCTGCTGAGAACTTCTCGGCAGCCTGTTTTTTTAAATATCAAAATCATTAAAATAATCTTAGCCAACTACCACGCTAAACTGCCCATTTGCTTAAGGAAAAATGGAGCAGCTACTGGATTGCAGTCTGCTCCATGGTGCATTAAACTAAAGTTCCTCGTTAGCGCAATTCAGAGTCTCAATGTCACCATGAATAATAAATATAATATAACAGGTAATCCTATAGCAGATATTATTGTGATTACGGTACGTACTTTTTTCTCATCTCGTAATATAAACGCTAAAAACTTATATCCTAAAATACCAATCAATCCACCCAAACCATTTAAAATTATGTCATCAATGTCTGATGTTCCGATGCCTAAAAGCCCCTGAGTGATTTCAACAAATAAACTCACAAAGAATATAAACAACAGATTGGTTATTACTCTTTTGTCCCTTTTGAATAATGACAAATAAGTACCAAGAGGAATAAGAATAACTATATTACCAACCACATTACTAAAAGCGAATTTTTTTATAGTCGCAGAACCGCCAAGTATATATTCCTTTATACTATAAAAAGGAATAAGATTGATTGACCTGTTTAAAGCCCTTTGACTATTAAACATCTCCAAAAGTGAAATTCTTGATAAGAATAATAATTTAATTAAAAAAACTATGTAACAAATGAAAACACCATATAAAAAGATTGTTTTAATTCGTTCTCGTTTATTCATAATACCTCCATTTTTCATTTCATCCCTGCTCATTCTCTGACGTTCAGTTTATAATTTAAAGTTCACTGAGAGAAAAAATCATTTTTACGTACTTAATAAAATTTTCCTAGGTATAGTCTAATTAGCAATCCGTCATCTTCATGTAAAAGTAAATCTCCGAGATATTTTACTAAGTCTTTTTCCATAGTATCCCCCTAATTTCATCCTTCACTTCACTATAAATAAAGAACAAAATAAAGCCCGCGGCTTCCGCGGACTTCATCCGGACAATGATGTCATTTTTCAAGCTTTCTGATCCGAAAACAGCGCACGAATGGCGTTCGACACCAGATAAAGCTGCTTGTAGGATTTTTGCAGTCCTTTTACTTCAATTGCTATTTCTATGATATCTCCCTTTTACTTTTTTTTATCCGTAACCTTTTTCATGGTCTTGTTAGTTTCTTGGTCAATAGATTCTTGATAGATGTCAGCGTAAGTTTTTGAATCTTTGATTAGATCGTCGCAGAAAGCCGCTACGTCACTGCCCGTCACTTTGAGCACGCCTTTTCCCAAGGCCGCGCCCTCTTCAAAAAGATCGATAATCCCCGAGAGCAAACCTGTCCCGTCGGTTAGCTCAACAGGGCCGACCTTAAAGAGATATTTTTGAATCTCTTTATAAACAATCTGATAATCTTGCGGGAGCGCTTTGACACGGGCCATGTGCGCTCGCCACTCTTTTTTGCCTTCGATGATATCTTGTATTCTCATTTTATCCTCCTATTTACCTAATTTTTTAGCGATATTCTTGTTGAGTTGCTCGCGCCACTTGTCGCGAAAAGACTTTGCCCCTTCTTCGCCGGCCAGCGCTGAACAGAAGCCTTTGATATCGTCACCCAAAACCTCTTGGACACTCTGACCGTCCGCCGCTGTTTCTTCGAGTAGGCCAAGCACACCGTCAAGAATTGGCATGAGGTTGCGACCTGTGAAATCTGAGTGCGGCCAAAGATTGGCATTAATTTTTTGCCATGCCGCTTGATAATCAGCCGGCAGCTTTTGGGCTCGCGATTCAAAACCTTTAAATTCTTTAGTCATGTCGCTGCCGGTGATTTTTTCCCAAAAATTCATTATTTTTTCTCCTTTAACTCATTAATTTTTGATGAAACGAACTCCCATTTTTCCCAGAACTTCCGCAACTCCTCGCGCCCCGCGTCGTTGATCGCAAAAAACTTTCGCGGCGGCCCCATGTCGGAGGGCTTCTTGGTGATCTCCACCAACTTGTTTTTTTCAAGCCGGATCAGGATGGTGTACACCGTTCCCTCCACAACATCTGTGAAGCCGAGGGCGTTCAACCGTCTCGTGATTTCGTATCCGTAGGTTTCTTTGCGGCTTATAATTTCAAGGACACAGCCCTCAAGCGCCCCTTTGAGCATTTCCGTTAGGTTTTCCAGCACAATCACTCCTTGCTATTCTGTATCACAGGTATGTAGTGATACTTACTACAGCTATAAAGTAACACGTAGTAGATTATATGTCAATAGCGTTTGCTCTGACACAGATTTTACATTTTCAACTAACCTGCCCGTTAGTTTAACAACAATTGGTGCTGTCAGATGTGTTTATTTACTGATTGTTCGGTTCGGTCCTTTAATTTTATATTCTTTAGATTTCGGGGATGTCACTAAGTTCTTGTCATCCGCCCGGAATGTTATCTAGTTCTTGTCATTGAACTTTACGAGAACTTGATAACATAAAAACAAAAAGCCGCAATAAATGCGGCTGCCCGCCGACGCGGCTTGCGCGGCCGCTTGCTTCGCCCATGCTCCGATCTTCCCTTCATCTGCGAAAGCCGGCGCCGCTCCCGCTTCGAGTCAGGGACCGGGACTGATCCTAAAGGGAGAGTCTCTTGTTAGCGTAAGCGGCTGCGCCAACCATACCCGCCCTGCCGCCTAACGAGGCTTGAACCACTTTGCAAGCTTGAGAGGACAACTTCAAGCTATGCTTGTTAATGGTCTCGCGCACGGTATCCAGCAGGCGATCCCCTGCAGCCGACATCCCGCCGCCAATGATCACAAGCTCCGGATTTAATAAATTAATGACGTTTGCGAGGCCGAATCCAAGTATTCTTCCCGTTTCCTGCATGACCTCGATCGCCAAGGCATCGCCTTGGTCGTAGGCATCGGAAATCATTTTGGCCGTAATGTCAGCATACTCCTCGCCGACCCAGCTCCGTACGATGCTCGCTCTGCCGAGCTCAAGCTGTTCGGTAAACGATCTTACCATGCCGATCGCGGAGACATACCTTCCGAGGCAGCCTGAGCTTCCGCAGCGGCAGGGCCGCCCTTCCCTGTACATGTTCATATGGCCGATTTCCCCGGCGCTCGCGGTTCGGCCGTAAAGCACGTTGCCGTCAACGACGATCCCCGAACCAAGTCCCGTGCCCAGCGTAATTAAGAAGATATTTTCATGGCCTCTTCCGGCACCGAATAACCACTCCCCGTATAGATTGACCCGTACGTCATTATCAATAAAAACCGGAAAGCTGAACTCGTTCTTCATTTCATCGACGACGCGAATGTTTTCCCATTCGGGGAAATTAGGAGAAAAGATGGACAATCCCTCATTCGGATCCAGCAAGCCCGGTATCCCCATGCCCATGCCTTTTACGGCAGACTGTTCAATCTTTAACCCGGTTAACATTTCCTTGATGATTCTTTTCATTTTATGAAGCACATGATGGGGTCCTAATGCCGCCTCCGTGGCGTCGCTTCTTTCAAAAACGGGTTGGAATTCCGTATCGAAAATAGCGGACTTCATGTTGGTTCCGCCTAAATCTATGCCAATCCAATATTCATTCATCGTGTGCCTTCCCTTCGGTCAATCGCTCTATATCCATTTAGTTTAATGGAATTCATCGCTATTGTGAACGTAACAATCTTGCTTTAATAAAAAAACAGGGAAACCTTCCCCTTTGATAAAGGCAGGTCTCCCTAAAACTTTCCCATATGCTATGATTCAATGCTTCATATCAGGTACATCCCGAAGCGCTGATTTGCCTTGTACAGGCCGTCGGATTTAATGATCTGATGCATGCCGAGGAAGGCGGTCGAATACGTCACGTATTGCCCTATGGATGAATATACGGAGAACCCCAGAGATAGCACCCATGCTGGGTGCACTAAAAAAAAGGAATCCGGAATTAAACCGGATTCCTAGCAAACACCATAAATTTATAGACTTTCCAGCTGATTATTATGTCATTGTAAGTTGGTATGCTCAACGCCTCTTTGAAGGAAATCCGTATTCTCTAGCGCGCCACACTACTAGCAGCGCAAGGATCAATAGAATAAACAATATCCACGGGAAGGAACCGACACCAAGTGTTTCAATAAGAATACCGCCCATCACACCGCCGCCCCCGATGGCTAGGTTCCATGCCGTCACCAGCATTGACTGGGCCACATCCGCACTCTCGCCAGCAGCCTCAGCAACTGCTGTCTGCAGCAAAGTCGCCGCTCCCCCGAACGTCAACCCCCACACAGCAACCACTAGGTAGATCACGACGGGCTGGCTGCTGCTTATGCCTAGCGCGACGGATGCTAGGGCGAAGGCAGCGAGACTGCTTAGAACCAATGGGCGCAGTTTGCGGTCGATCAAAACACCGATGACCCAGATACCCGCAAGCGCTGTAATGCCGAAATTAAGCAGTACCAAGTCAACGCGATGGGTAAGCCCAGCCAGAGCAAGATACGGTGCAATATAGGTATACAGGATATTATGTGCCAGCACCCAGGCCAGAACGACAAATAGTACCGGCCGCACTCCCGGAATAACAAAGACCTTGTAGAGAGGGAGCCGATTATCGGGGGCTTCTCCTGGATAGTCCGGCAGCTTCCAAAGCACCCAGGCGACCAGGATCAGAGCCAGAAATGACATGATCCCGAAGACAGAGCGCCAGCCCACAAGGGTTCCGAGAAGTGTTCCAGCAGGGACACCGAGTGCCAGAGCGGGAGGCGTACCAACCATCGCCACCGCCATAGCCCGTCCCTTGAGTGTCTCCGGCACCATGCGCCGGGCATAGCCTGCTATCATACCCCATAAGACACCAGCGGATACGCCCGCGAAGAACCGAGCTGCGAGCGTCAGTATATAATTAGAAGAAAAAGTGGTGACGGTGTTGAATACGAGAAAACCAAGGATGCACATTAGCAGCAGCGGTCGTCGCCGCCATCCGCGCGTCGCGGCGGTTAAGGGAATCGCTGCCAATAGTGAACCAAGGGCGTACAAGGTGACAAGTTGACCCGCAAGGACCTCCGAGACTCCAAGCCCATCACCTATTTGGAGCAGCAAGCCAGCAGGAATCGTTTCGGTAAGAATACAGATAAACCCCGTCATAGCAAGAGCTAGTAATCCAGCCCATGGGAGACGTTCAGAAGAGGGAGTGCTGAAGGCACTCTGTGTGACAGAAATTGTGTTTTGGATCATTTCAGGAGCACCTCGCTTTTATAAAATCTAGTTTCTATTTGCAACAAAATAAGTACTCCCTTCTATACAGAGAGCCTTGGCCGGTTCATACCGGACCAAGGCTCTTGTGTTCGTTCTCTATTTCTTGATCCTGTCATAAATGGCTTCACAAAGGTCAACAGTAAACTGACCAGACATGCCTTCCAGGGCGGTATTGGTGAACGCCACGACGCTGAGCCGTTGCTTAGGATCGACGAACCACGAATGACCATAGGTGCCACCCATGCGCCATGTGCCCGGGGATTCCGGAGTGTCTGCGGCGATAGGATCCTTCAATAGCGTAATACCTAGCCCGAAGCCTCGCCCTGGCCAAAAGGCCATTGGCAGATCACCGATCTGGTTGGTAATCATTTCGCGGACCATAGACTCCGGCAGAAGGGGGGCTCCTCCTTTGCGTAATGTTTCCAGCAGTTGCAAAAAGTCCCCGGCGCTGCCGACCATGCCAGCTCCCCCGGAAGGATAGGCAGTGCCGTCAAGTGCTCGGCCAGGGGAAAGCAGGAAGCCCGCCGTACCCTCCAAAAAGGCAATGCTGTCCGGATCATGTATAGGCCGTGGCTCTGGAACATCATTGGCATAGGAAGTGGCCAGTCGCTCTGGATCAGCTGCAATAAAACCGGTGTCGCTCATGCCAAGCGGCTTTGTCACCAGCGAATGTATAGCCTCGTTGAGCGGTGTTTCTGTGACCTTTGCAATTACTGCTCCCAGCACATCTGTCGCGATGGAATATTTCCACTCGGTGCCTGGCGTATAGAGGAGCGGTATAGAGGCTAGGCGACGCAGGTTCTCTTCCAACGTGATGCCGGGCTGATCCATGCCATCCGATACCCCTGCTCGCTGATAGGAACCATTCTCTTCTTGAAAGAATCGGTAAGACAGACCCGCGGTGTGCGTCATCAAATGACGAATCGTCAATGTCGCGAACTCGCCGTTCTGCAAACGTGGCCGAAACTCTGGAAGCCAACGATCAACGCGGTCTTCCAGCTGTAGGCGACCTTGCGCAACTAGTGCTAGGGCAGCCGTTGAAACAATAGGTTTGGTAACCGAGGCAAGCCGGAATAAGGCATCTTCTCTCATAAGCCGGTTCAGCTCGCGGTCGGCAAGACCGGCAGCGCGGCTATAAACCGGTACCCCATCTATCGCCACTTTAATGACAGCGCCGACCAACCGCTTGTCGGCAAGCGTTCGATCGATTACTTCATCGATGCGACCTGGTAAACATTCTGGATTAATTTGGTTCGAATACATACTCAACAGTCTTCATCCTTTCGGAATAGTTAAAGCCTTAAACACTTTACTATTGTAAGTTTATTATATAAAATAAGTTATCCTGATTACATAAGGTAACTAAGTTAAATTAGCCTTGTAACGATTAATTACAAGTTAGTTTATAAGGAATACTTTGAATTTAAAGGAGTCGATTTCGATGGACCACGTTGATAAGCAAATCCTTTTCCACCTTCAAAGCCAAGCGAGAATTTCTATGACGGAACTAGGCAAATCTGTCGGTTTATCGCAACCCGCAGTTACGGAAAGAGTTAGGCGCATGGAGGAAAAAGGGATCATCAGCGAGTATCGCACCATAATTTCCCCTGATAAAATCGGAAAACATGCTGCTGCCTACATGTTGTTTCATTCAAGGGATTGTCACGCATTCCTTGATTTCTGCCGCTCATCTCCCGATGTCGTCGAATGTTACCGTATAAGTGGAGAACACAACTACTTATTGAAAGTAATAACCGACTCCACACGAGCCCTCGAGGAGTTCGGAAACCAATGTGATAAATACGGGACCTATACGATTCTAATCGTGATGTCATCGCCTATCGATCATAAATTCCTTATACCTTCGCTTGAAGAAACAAACTTAAACATGCTGAATTTAGATGGGCGTAGTTAAAGTTACAACATAGCAAAAAGGAGTCCGTTATAGAACCGGAATCCTTAGCCCTTAGCGAAACCACTGCAAAAGTATTGTTTATGGAAAAACTATAAAATGCAAGAATCAAATATGACCATTATTATTCCGCATACACATCAAAACAAAGGGATAGGCATTAAGCCTTCCCTTTGCTTTGCTCCAATCTATTTTATTGTTGGCCAAGCGTCGTCCTGAGCGTCTCGACGTCTTTATTGATCACATCGGTCGCTTTCCGGATCGCGGAGTTAACGTCGAGCCCGCCTACCGCCAAATCCTCTGCAGCTTCCGTCAGCCTTGTTGAGATATCAAGCTCATAAGGGTGGATATAGTGTTCCTGCAGCGGTTCGCCGATAAATACGTTTTGCACCGATTTTCCTTGCAGCACCGGAATATCAAGTCCGTATTCCTTCTCCAGCTCCGGATTAATGATGGCGGGAACCCGGCCGTTTCGGGCTAATACGCGCTGGCCCTCATCAGACAGAATTTCGGCAATTACCTGGAATGCCTCGTCCTTGTGCTTGCTCTGGCTGTTAACCGACAGCGAGTGGATTTGCGCTTCTCTTGTCTTGCCGAGCTGGTCTTTAAAGTTAGGCGCCGGGGCAATATCCCAATTAAACTCCACGCCCTGCTGGCGCAGTTCCTCGAGCGGACCGACCATATTCGCAAGCCAAGTTACGCGCATCGCGATCGTCTGGTCCTTCATGAAGTGATCGCGTCCCCAGTTCCAGGTTCCCTCAGGCGTAACGTAGCCCGGAATTTCGAATATACGTTTGTTCAGTTCGAAAATGCGTAGCCATTCCGGCGTGTCGAGCGCGGCATTCCCCGTCTCACGGTCCAAGTAAGGAAGGCCTAAACCTTTCGCAAGACCCGTCAGGTTATCTACGGACAAACCGACATATTGAACGCCGTTCTCGGTGCGGGTCAGCTTAGCCGCAATCTCCAGCACCTCATCCCACGTCAGCTGCTTTTCGGTCGGATACTCAACGCCGAATTTATCAAAGATATCCTTATTGTAATAGAGCACATGTTGATTGGCGTTAAAAGGAATCGCATAAATCTGATCCCCTTTGCCTTTTGTCATTTCCTTGATATAGTCGTACAAAATGGGCTTGATGCGGCTTTCATCGAAGTTGTGGCGCTTGATCAGCTCCCGCAAATCCTCATAGGCGCCTGTCCGGATAATTTTCTGATGCGATGAAGAGGAGGAATAAATAATGTCCGGCACATGCGTGGACAGCACTTCTTCATTCGTTGTCGTAGCTGCAGGCGTAATTCGCTCAATCGTTACGTTCGGATACTTTTTCTTGATCGGATCGGCAATCAGCGTCTGGAATTCGACGTCAGGAAATGTTCCGCTCGTATTGAAAAAAGTCAGCGTAAGCGGCTCGTCGCCCAGTTTTTTGAAATCGGCCGTTTCTGCTGAAGGAGACGCAGCGTTAGTCGGATCTTGAGAACCGCCTTGCGAGACGCCGCCGTTATCCCCTCCGCTACCGCCGCTCCCGGCGCATGCCGTCATTAGAGCCATTAGTAATAAAATCGTCACACCTAGTGTCAGCTTCTTCATGAATGTAATCTCTCCCCCGAATAAATATATGTGGTCTTATAATACGGCCTTCGTTTGATAGCGGGTGTTGGCCGGACGGGCCAGCCCAAGATTCTCGCGCAGCGTTTTTCCTTCATACGCCGTGCGGAACAGCCCGCGGTTTTGCAGCTCCGGCACCACCTTGTCCACGAATGCCGTAAGGCCGCTCGGATAGAGCTGCGGCATCACGTTAAAGCCGTCCGCTCCGCCGTTTTTGAACCACCGTTCAATGAGATCCGCCAGTTGGATCGGCGTTCCGGTAAACGTTATATGGCCACGGGCGCCGGCCAACCGCCGCGTCAATTCGCGAATCGTCAGATTCTCGCGTAAGGCAAGATCCACCACGAGCTGATACCGGCCTTTGCGCCCGTTAATGGCATCCACGCCCGGCAAATCGTCGATCGGCAGCGGTCCGTCGATCGGATAGGCGGATAAATCAATGCCAACGCGGTCCGACAGTCTTTTGACAGCCGACTCCAGATTAATGAACCCGTTCAGTTCCTCCTCGATTTCCCGGGCTTCCGCTTCCGTATCCGCGATGATCGGGCTTAAGCCCGGAAGGATATGAAGCTGGTCCGGCGTCCGCCCGTATTTCGCCAGCCTTGATTTCACATCGCTATAGAAGGCCCCGGCCTCTTCCAGCGTTTGCTGCGCGGTAAATACGACCTCGGCCGTTTTGGCCGCCAGCTCCTTGCCTGTCTCCGAGGACCCCGCTTGCACAAGCACCGGATAACCTTGAGGAGGACGGGGAATGTTCAGCGGTCCTTTTACCGAATAATATTGTCCCTTAAAGTTGATCTCATGGACCTTGCTGTCGTCCACCTGAATGCCGCCCGCCTTATCGTATTTAATCGCGTCATCCTCCCAGCTGTCCCACAGCTGCTTGGTCAGCTCGACGAACTCCTCCGCGTATTCATAGCGCAGCGAATGTTCCGGATGCGCGTCCAGGCCGAAATTAAACGCCGTCGACTCGGTTCCGGTCGTCACAATGTTCCAGCCGGCTCGCCCGCTGCTTATATGATCAAGGGAAGCGAACTTGCGGGCAACGTGAAAGGGCTCGTAATAGGTCGTTCCGACCGTGGCGATTAATCCGATATGCTCCGTTACGGCAGCCAGCGCCGACAGTTGAGTGAACGGCTCCAGTTTGCCGGACGAACGGCCGGAATAACCATCGGCTACGAAAAGCGAGTCCAGCAGGCCGCGTTCCGCGATTTTGGCGATCTTCTGATAATGGCGAATATCGAGCCCCAGCTCCGGCGTGCTGTCCGGATAGCGCCAGGCCGCTTCATGATGCCCCGTTCCCGAAATAAAAGCGTTAAGATGCAGCTTGCGTTCTTGTTTACTCATGTCATTTTCCTCCAAACGTTATCGATTATGAATCATTAACGGAGGCAGCCGGCCGCTTTCTTGATGAGCCGGTTGTCAGAAAAGCTCCTCCGATTAGGAACGCCCCGCTTACATAAAAAATCGCGACCATTCCCGTCCACGCGCCCACTAAGCCGAAAAACAACGGAGCCACCATTTGGGACAGCCGGTTCGAAGCCATTCGCAGCCCTAGAACCTCGCCGGTTCGGTGCTTCGGGGAAGCGTTATACGTTGTCGTCATAGACAGCGGCTGTCCGCAGCCTAACCCGGCTCCCATTAAGGCGCTTAATAAGCCGCAAAGAAGCGTATTCGTCGTCAAGGGGACCAGCAGGAAGGATACCCCCGCAAGCACGATAGACGCCCAAAGAATAGGCTCCCTGCCAAAGCGTGACGTCAGCCGGGCAAGAAACAGCCGAACCAAAACCATCGCCAAGCCCTGTACCCCTATAATCCAGCCGATCGTCGAAGCAGACATTCCCCATGCGCTGGCAAACAACGGGAAATAAGCGACATACACATCACGCGAGTACAAAACCAGTGCGCTTGAGGCGAGCGCTTTGCGCAGCAGAGGTATCCGCAGCAGCTCCAGCGCAGAACCTTTGTCACCATCCTCCTGCTGCTTTTTTTTGCGTTTAACATTCGGGAGCAGCATTGAAAAAGCCATCGGCACCAGTCCGGCCACCGAAGCCATGCCAAAAGCAAAGCCAAAGGAGCTGTAATCCGCCAGCAAGCCGCCGAGCACGGGTCCGGCAATGCCCGAAAGCGCTACGGCCATGCTGAACAAACCGAAATGATGATCGCGGTTTTGGGAATTGGACATGTTCCCGATTAGATTTTGCAAAGAAATGCTTATAAAGATATGCGAGACGCCAATTAAGGCTTGCGACACATACAAAGCCCAAATGGCCGGGTACAGAAAAGGCAGCGCTGTACCCGCCATCATGCCCGCCACTCCGATCCGGACCGGGGCGCGGTCGCCAATCGCGTCGGCAACCTTGCCGATCCGGATAGCGAAAAGCAGTGGGAATAACGCATAAGCAGCCGTAATCATGCCGATTCCGAAGGCATCGGTTCCCAAGCTGATTCCGTATAAAGTAACGAGCGGCCTTGTAAGATTCATCATGAGCTGAAAGCTGAATGCAACGGCAATAATCGTGTTAATTCTCAAATCGGTTCACCTCGGACTTACTGCACAGAGGCAAGATCCGCTTTGAATGGATTGGCGGGATAGGCAAGGCCCAAGTTTTCCCTTAATGTGTTTCCCTCGTATGCCGTACGGAATATGCCCCGGTTCTGCAGCTCCGGCACAACCTTATCGACAAAGTCATCCAATCCGCTCGGATAGATTGGCGGCATCAAATTAAAGCCGTCTGCCGCATTCGTGTTCACCCACTCTTCTATGACATCGGCAACCTGAATCGGAGTTCCTGTAAAGGTGAGGTGACCGCGCGCGGCGGCCAACCGGTTCACAACTTGGCGTAGAGTCAGGTTGGGGTCGCTGCGCAGTAAGTCAATGATAAGCTGATGACGGCTTTTGCTTCCGTTGACGGTGTCAATGCCTTTGGGATCAATAATCGGCGGTACCGGACCGTCAAGCGGATAACCCGTCAGGTCTATCCCGATTCGCTCCGAAAGCTTCCCGACGGCATCGTGCACATTGTGGAAGGCATTCAGCTCATCCTCCAGCTCACGCGCTTCCGCCGGCGTGTCCCCGATAATCGGACTGAAGCCGGGCAAAATCAGCAGCTGATGAGACAATCGTCCATATTTAGCAAGCCTTCCTTTCACATCCGCATAAAAGGCTTGCCCTTCTCCCAATGTAGGCTGCGCGGTGAAAATCACCTCAGCCGTTCTGGCGGCAAGCTCCCTGCCGCTTTCGGAAGAACCCGCCTGAACGAGAACAGGGTAACCCTGCGGAGGCCTTGGGATATTTAATGGGCCTTTTACCTTATACACCTCTCCCCCATAGTTGATCTCATGCAGCTTGCTCTCATCGAACTGGATACCGGCCTGCTTATCAAATACGAGCGCCTCTTCCTCCCAGCTGTCCCACAGCTTCTTCGTTACTTCAACGAATTCTTCCGCCCATCTGTAGCGCTCCGAATGCTCCAGGTGCGAATCCTTGCCAAAATTGAACGCGGTAGCATCCGTATGTCCCGTCACGATGTTCCAGCCTGAACGCCCGCCGCTGATCCGGTCGAGCGAAGCAAACTTCCGGGCTACATGAAACGGCTCGTTATACGTCGTTCCGACCGTACCGATTAATCCGATATTCGACGTTACCGAGGACAATGCCGAGAGCAGCGTGAACGGCTCCAATCTGCGCCCTGTTCCGACATATCCGTCCGCCATGAATAGGGAATCGAGCAGGCCTCTCTCGGCGGTCAAAGCCAGTTTCTTGTAATAATCGAATTCAAAGCTTCGTTCAGGCGTCGTATTCGGATGCCGCCAAGCCGCCGCATGGTGCCCGGCAGCCCTAAAGAACACGTTTAAATGGACCTGTTTTTTTGTTATACTCATTTGTTTGCCTCATTCCATCAGTAAGATGTGTTGGGTTAATATTGTCCCAGAGTCGTTATCAGCGTTTCAACTTGCCCGTCTCCGGGGAGCCGGATTGCACGAGCACCGGTTACCCCTGTGGCAGGCGCGCGAATACAAAAAAAAAATAACCGGAGCTGCCCACAGGCAATCTCCGGTTATCCGGTCGAATATATCCAAGTAAATTCATATGTATTGTAAGGTTTACTTGAGTATGAATTTATCACCATCTTACATTTCTGTCAATCCGTATTTTTCCAGGACTCAGATTAATACTTTAATTTTATTGGAACTGGTTTATCTTTAAACTCCAACTTTTTTCAGGAAGCGATTGTTTTTGATTATACTTTTGATCCTATTCATTGTATTAGGACCTTTGGGTGTCCCGCCTCTTCTGTTCAGCAAGATCCACCTAAGACAAGCGAGGGCTTCGAAAACTTCAAGATCTTCCCGGTTAATATCATTTTCCAACAGATAAGCGGAACGAAACACTTCGGCATATCGCTCCGAGATGTATATTTTTTTCAGGGTAAATGACCATGCAAAATCATATCTACGGTCCCCTAATTGACCGTTCGTCCAATCGATGACGGTGTAACGGCCATTTTCCTCCACTATATTTCCTAAATGAAAATCACCATGAATCATGCATTCTTGCTTTATCGGGATCATTTGAACAAGAGAAGCTAAAACATCATATAGGTCTTCATGTTCTCTTGCTCCGGGAAAAAAGTAGTCCATGAAATCGTACTTTGGAAGCTGGATATCACCAAAATCGTCCAAGTGAATTTGATGGATTGTTGATAATATGTTCGCAAGTTCCGTCATTTTCTTTTTATCCACTTTATGAATTGGCGTTCCGTCAAAGGTTGTTAACAACACCTGATCTGCGTTTGCATTTTTCCCCCAGCCCACTGGCTTAGAGACCGATACTCCCCGTTCAAAAAGGACATTCAATAATCGGAATTGAAAACGAATATCTGGTTTAGAGCTCTTGTTCCATACTTTCAAAACAAAACTCTCGTCATTTGAGCTTATCTTCATGACCTCTGCTTCGAATCCATGAGTCATTGCATATGTGGTTAAGGTATCTTCACGATGTAATAATTCATCCATTATTTCATTTTTTTCTACCCAATCTACGTCACTAATAGGGGTTCCCAATCCTAATCTTCCTTCCGCAAGGTTATTCCTATTCCTTCTTGATCCGTATGCACAACTGAACCTATGAGACGCAGCAGATACGAAATAAGCGATGAAGAAGGGTGTTCCATGATGACAAATAGTAGTATTTAAAGAAAAACTAACACAAAAACTTTTAGTCGTCTTATCGACCGAATTGAAATTAAATCAGAGAGGAGTCAAGGAATCTATGATAGATTCTTTGACTCCTCTCTTGATGCTTTACTTCTCACGAGTTAACCAGACCACGCTCTCTACATGCATCGTGTTGAAGCCCTTAGGACAACCCCGTTCGATCGCGAAATTCTTGCGGGGTCATGTACGTAAAGGACTTAAACAGCTTAATAAAATGCGGCACTGCCTGATAACCGACGATTTGGGCGATCTCGTAAATTTTTTTGTCGCTGCTGCGCAGCAAATCCAAAGCTAATTCCATCCGATATCGAAGGATATAATCGCTCAGATTGTTTCCCGTTTCTGCACGATACGCTCTCGACAAGTAGGCGGGATGAAGACCGATGTGCGCTGCGATCGTCTGCAGCGATAATTTGTCGTTCATGTTCTCGACGATGTAGTTATGAACCTTGTCGGCTAAACATGACTGCTTCTCGGATGAGTCTTCCGATTGCTCTCTAAGACTTCGGAGCATGAAGAATGCCCACTTCTCTAACTGCTTAAGCGAAGGAGCGGCCGGCATGAGCCCGAAGGAGGACTCGCCGAACTCGCTAAGTAACTTTCCTTTCTTGTGCGCTATATACTGATAGGCGTTAGCAATGGCGAAATAGGCTTCATTGGCATGCTCGGGAGGATGGTTCACGCTTTTCAGTTCAGCGAAAATTTCGATTAGTTTTTCCTCTGCATGTATCCAGTTCCCCGTATCGAGCAAATGAATCAGGAGGGGAGGTCGATACAGCGACGTCAGCGTTCCGATCTGATCCTGAGCGAGATTTCCCGCGATCCTTAAAAATGCACCTTGCCGCGTCTCTTCAATCCCCCTCATTCCATCGATTACCGATCGATACATTTCGGGAACGCTTTCGGGAAAGTACCTCCAGTTTTCGGCCAGTACGATGGAAACGTGGCCGCTCAAGAGGGACTCCGCCTTTTTCTTTAGCGCTGCCGCCCGGACGTCCATCGCATTTTGAAGGGTCTGCCCGTTCTCGTCGGTTCTCTCTTTGGCCGAAACGATAAAGACGAGGTATTCGTTATGATCGCGGCAGAACCACAAATGAAAGGCGTCCCGAAACAATTCCTCCGCCATATTCATAACCGCGTATTCAATAAGCTCTTTATCCATTTTTTCGTATTCTTGAAGCCTACCCTCAAGCCGAACGATGAACAAACCTACTTTCTGCTGCAGGGAGAACGGTAAGTTTAACAGGAAAAGCTTTCGTTCCAACTCCGCGCCCGGGATGCCGTTACCGTACAGCAGACGATTCAGCAGCTCGCCCTGCAGAGCGGGCAAATTTTCCCGAAATGCGTATACGTCGCGTTGTTGCTGTTGTTGCAGCTTCATCTCGCAAGCGATTTCTTCGGCTAATTTACCTAGCGTCTCCCGCATCTGATCCGGGTTAACCGGTTTCATCAAGTAGCCGGATGTATTATACGGGACTACGCTTTTTGCATATTCGAAATCCGCATACCCCGAAATAACGATAATTTTGACTTGACGCCCCATTTCGCGGATTTCCCGAATCAGCTCGATTCCGCTCATCTCCGGCATCCGGATATCTGTGATGACGATGTGGATGTTTTGTTCCTGATAGAGCTTTAAAGCTTCTTTACCGGAGTAGGCTTTATGAATACGGCCAATACCAAGTTCGTCCTTCGGAATCGTAGCAGCGAAACTGTCAACTTGAGAGGGGATATCATCTACGATCAGAACTTCCAATATCGGAATCACCTCCGTCCTTAATCTTCAACCCCACGCGAAGCCCGCCTAGATATGAATGTTCGATCAAAAGCCCTGAGGATTGTCCGAAGTAATGCCTTAGACGCTGATGAACGTTTCGCAGCCCAAGGCTGCTATCCCCGCTCGCCTGCAATGATAAGGAATATCTTAAAGATTCTAAAGCATCTTGATGCATCAAGGCGCCATTGTCTTCTATGATGAGTTCCCAACCGTCCTCGGACATTTTGCCCGTTATGACGACTTCGAACTTCCCTATCTTGCCCTCCATACCGTGTACGATCGCATTCTCGACCAGCGGCTGAAACAGCAGCCTTGGCATAAGAATAGACATCATTCCTTCTTCGATATGTTCATGAAAATGCAGGCGCTCGGACTGCATCCGATGGATTTCCAAGTAATTGCGAATCAATTCCATTTCTTCGGCCAATGAAGTCAGTTGTTGTTCCGTCCGGGTCGTATAACGGTAGTATTGGCTCAGGTGCTGCGTGAAAGCGACGATCACTTTCGTCCGTTCCAGCTGCGCCATGCTTTGAATAAAGGCGAAGTTATTATATAGAAAGTGCGGGTTGATCTGCGCTTGCAAGTGCTTGAGTGAGGATTCTTTGGCGTGAAGCTGTTCCGCATACACCTTATCGATCAGCGTCTGAATATCTTCGGACATCAGGTTAAACTGCTCGATCAAATAATGGAATTCATTGTGGGGTCCGCGCTTGATCCGATGATCGTACGCGCCCCGCCGGAGCGATCTCACCGCCCGGATCAGATCGTTTATCGGTTTCTGCACGTTGCGGTACAGCAAGCCCGCGGAGGCGATTCCCATCAACAGCAACAGCAAACCCGCGGCATAAAACATCCGCTTGCTGTGATTGATGGGCGCAAGCACCTTTTTCATCGGCTGGAAATCGACCAAATACCATCCCAGAGTGGTTGAGGTAACGTAATTCACAAGATACGGTTCATTCCGAAAGGTGATTTTGACAGCCCCTTCGGTCGGATTCTGCGCTTTGATGATAGCGAATTGCTCCGCCATGGCGCCAATCAACCCGGGATCGAGCTCCCGCGGCATGATCGGTTCAAAGTCCGGATGGTAGAGGAACGGCTGTCCGACACTGCCTTGCATAAACCTTTCGAGCATTTTCACAAGATTATTCGAAGTAAACGTGACTTCGACATACAAATTCGGATCTCCCTGTTTGGAAAGCTGCTCGAAAGGCGTAATCAAATCTCGCACGAACGCTTTCTCCGGTCCCCGGTCCGTCACGATTACGCGATAATCCCAACGTTCCTGACTCGCATTCCTGAAGTAATCCGCATCGTAAGTTTGCTTCAAATTCGTAGAAACGACGACATCCGATTGCGGAGAATATACGGTAAAATCGTTCACCCATTCGAAAGAGGTCGACTGCATATCGAGCTTCTGCAGCAGAAGTCTCTTCGATGCCAATAGGGAATAGTCGGGTTTGGAGGAAGGCATGAGCTGCAGCTGCAACGCATCCGGGTCGGTTGCGACGACGAAGGCGGCTCTCCATAACCGATTCGCCTCGACGTCCATCTGCTCCACGAAAAATCGGATCCGATTCAAGTTGATCTGAAGCAGCTCTTGTTCGACAACGTCCGTGCTGGTCTTATTCGAAGAATTATACATAACGATAATCGGGATAAGCATCAGGACGATCACGATCATGACTTTCGTGAAAATATTCATTTTGCCGGCTGTTCCGCGTCTGATTTTAAACATTCAAGCTCACCCGATTCAATCCTATTTTGGATGCAGGCCGTAATCCCTCTAGGACTTCACCGAGCCAAGTACGATTCCTTTAACGAAATACTTTTGCAAGAATGGATAGACAAGCAAAATAGGCAATGCCCCGATAAAAATTTGAGCTGATTTAACGGTACGATTAGAAAAATTCTCTATACTTTCCAATGTTACACCAACCCTTGATAAATTGTCACTTACAATCATGGAGTGTAAATAAGTAGCAAGAGGATACCCATCCGGATTAGACATATAGATCACGCCGTCAAACCATGAATTCCAATGGAAAACCATCGTAAACAAAGACAACGTCGCAATGGACGGCATCGATACGGGCAAATAAACACTCCAAAGCACTCTCAAATGGCCGGCTCCATCGATATGAGCGGCCTCTTCCAAATCCTGAGGAATCGTCCGGAAGAAATTGAGCATCAAAATCATATTCCATACGCTGACCGCCGAAGGCACGACCAATGCCCATATGGTATCGATCAAGTGCAACTTGCTTACCAATATATAAGAGGGAATCAGCCCTCCCGAGAACAACATCGTAAAGACGAAAATCCAAATGTAAATTTGACGCCCCTGGAATTTATGATTGGTTTTCGACAAACTGTATGCTGCCATCGTAACGACAACCATCGACAACACCGTGCCTAACACGGTCCGCTCTACTCCGATCCACAAAGACCGGATGAAATTCGCGTTGCCGAGCGTCTTCACATAGGCATCCGTCGTAAAGCCGACCGGCCAGAAGTTGACGATATTCGCTGTTGCCGCAGCCCGTGAGCTGAAAGACAACGCAAGTACGTGAAGAAGAGGAAGAATGCAAATCAGCGATAGCAAGGTAAGAAAGATCGTGTTCGAGAATGTAAATACGGTGTACCCTCTAGAGCGATAGCGCATAGTCGTCCTCCTTAAAATATCCGGTAATTAGCTAACTTGAAAGCCATTCTGTAACTGATCACGATCAAGACGAAGCCGATCGCCGATTTGAAGAGTCCGATCGCCGTACCGAAGCTGAACTGTCCGTTGTTCAATCCTTCCCGATAGACAAACGTATCGATGATATCTCCATGCGAATATACCAAAGGGTTATATAAATTTAGAATTTGATCGAATCCGGCATCCAGAATCCGACCGAGCGACAACGTCGCTACAACGATGATGATCGGCATGATAAGAGGAACGGAGATCGATATAACTTGCTGCCAACGGGAAGCCCCGTCGATTTCGGCTGCTTCGTACAAAGCCGGATTGATTCCCACCAGCGTTGCCAGAAATATAATCGCGGAAAACCCGAATTCTTTCCACACGTCGCTTAGAACGACCGTAAACCGGAACCACTCGCCGTCACCTAAGAAAAAGATGCTCGGGATGTCGAACGAATTCAGAATACGATTGACGATTCCGCCCTCCGTTGACAGAATATCGATCAATATGCCGCCCAGAATCACCCACGACAAAAAGTGTGGCAAATAGACAAGCGTCTGCACGACTCTCTTAAAATACGTTTTACGGACTTCATTGAGCAACAGAGCGAAAACGACCGGGATAATTAAGTTCACGAACAATTTGAACCCGGAAATGATTAACGTATTCCAAATGACCTGCTTGCCGTCCGGATACGTGAACAGGTACCTGAAATGATCTAAGCCTACCCAAGGCGAATTTTTGATCCCAAGCCATGGTTCATAGTCTTGGAAGGCAATGACGGCCCCGAACAAAGGAATATATTGAAACACGATGCACAATGCTAAAGCCGGCAACAATAGCACATGAAACGGCCAGGTTTTTCGCCAATACGCTGCCATTACGCACACTTCCTATCCTCTGAAAAATAGAGGAGGAGCGAGCCAAGGCTGCCCTCTCCTCCGTCTTCAATTTATTATTACTTCAATTGCAATCCGCGATCATTATTGGTTTTTCGCGTACCATTCGTTGACTTCATCCGTAATCTTCTGGCCGCCGTTATCCAGCCATTGTTTTACGAATTCGTCGAAGTACTCGATCGGTTTTTCTCCGTAAATGATTTTGAGATAGCTTTCTGTAGCGAGTTTCTTCAGCAATTCGCCTTTGGATTTCATCGTCGGCGTCATCGGACCGGTAAAATAGTTTTTGCCTTCGGTGATGTTTTGGTTAATCCGAACGCCCGCGGCGTCAAGCTGTCTCTTCTTCATTTGCTTGACGTCGATTTCCATCGACGTTAAGGGCTCGGCGTCTGGATCGGCCAAAAACTTCTTGACCGCTGCAACGTTGGAGTGCGGAATACTCGTATAGTTGCCGAGAATATTCGTCATCATGAATCTCATATCTATAGTGGCGCCGTCTTTCAGCGGCCATTGGTCTGCCGGGACACCTGCGGCTTCGTAGTTGCTCTTGATGATTTTGCCGTCCAATTTCACGTAATCGTACCCTTCGTAGAATCCGTCTTTCCAACGCGGATCGAAGTACGGATCACCTTCCATCTCCAATTTCTTCGCGAATATTTTGTTAAAGTACGCGAACCAGGCTTCGATATTTTCGAAGTCTTTGTTGAATACCGTGAAGCCCTGGGCCAATGGCTTCTCGGCGCGTCTCGCCTCTCCGTCCGCACCGGCTGGAAGCGGATATGGCTGGAAATCGGCATCCGGATTGTTCTTGGTGGCGTCTCCGAGCGGCCAATCACCCATCCAGAACGGCCCGAACATAATACCGGCCTTACCGCTGGCTGCCAATTCGGAGGCTTTCGCCGGATCCTTGATTCCGGCTTCTTTATCCATGTAGCCTGTGCTCATCCAATCCCTCATTTTTTGCAAATACAGTTTGGCGTCCGGATGGATCGCGCCGTAGCTCAACTTGCCGTCTGCACCCTTGTTCCAGAACAAGCGCACGTCGTAAGTATTGATCATTTGATCGGTGAGTGCGCCTACGATCGCGTCTGTCTGACCCATCCATGTCCAAGGCCCTTCTTTAAGCGGCACGGCCAAACCGATCGTATCGTTCTGTCCGTTTTTATCGGGGTCGTTCTCTGTGAATTGCTTGAGAACGTTTTCGAATTCGTCCAACGTTGCGGGTGGCTCCAGACCCAGATTGTCAAGCCAATCTTTGCGGATCCACATTACAGTGCCTTCGTCGCCCATGAAGAAAGCTGGTAAACCGTAAATCTTGCCGTCTTTCTTGACTTCGCCCAGTGCGTAACTATACGTCTCCAACATCTTCTTATACTCGGGATGCGCGTATTGCTCGATGGCTTCGTCCAGAGGCATCAGTTTATTGGCCGAGAGCAAGCTTTGCAACGGATCGCCCCCTGCCGCGAATGCATCAGGCAGCTTGCCGCCGCTGGAAAGCAGGAGGCGAAGTTTCGTATCGTAATCTTCCGGCTTTGTTACAATAAAATCGAATTTCACGTTGATCCCCATATTCTCTTTCATCCAACGGAGATTCACGTTGTCTTCCATAGACTCTCCGGGCTTGAACGCATTCCCCCTCGAAGTGCCATCATCTACGATAGCAGTCGTAATTGTAACCGGAGGGTCGAACTTCTGATTCCATCCTTTCGACGACTCTGCCGCATTACCGGTTTCCGATGCAGATGGACTATTAGCTGAGCTTGACGGACTTGCCGAGTTTTGATTGTTACTGTTCGTACAAGCGGCTAATGTCGTTAGTAGTCCAATTGCAATCGAAAGCGTTAATAACCTTGCAACCTTCGAATATCGACTCATAGTTTACCCCTTTTCTGTACATTGGTTGGTACACTTCAAATTATAGGTACATGGCTGGATGGCGTATATATTCGATTTTTAACTTGATATCGCAAAACGTACATTTACCGAAGCAAACCCGTTACAACAAAAAAAAGCCTAACCCTCTTATCGATAAGGGCTAGGCTTGTGTTCGATATACAAATAGGCCAACAAGTCGAATTTATCGGTGAACCTTGATTTTCATTCCTAAGAACAGCCTTTGATTTTAACTCAGATGTAGGGGACAGCCCGAGGCGCTATGTTGTAGCCTTTCGCAGCAGTTCCACATCAAACTCGTAATTTTTACGCTCGATTGGTTCATTGTTGATTAAACGGATCAAATAATCCATTGCGGTTTTGCCGATCGAATAAATTTGTTGCGAGATGGTCGTAATTTCAGGGTAAACCATGTCCATTCGAATGCCGTCGAAGCCGATTAGCTTCACTTGCTCCGGGACCTTGACTCCCATCTCTATTAACGCCTTTAACGCTCCAGATGCCATCAAATCATTGCCTGCAAATACACCATCCACATCAGGATGCAGCTTATAAATTTCCTTCATTGCTTGATAGCCCCCTGCAACGCTGAAGTTCCCATAACCGATCAGACTTGGCATAAACCAAGGCAAATCTCTGCACACTTCTTCATAGGCAAGCGTTCTCTCCCTGGATGGATGCACAGGCGTAGGGCCAGAAATATGCGCAATCTTGCGACACCCGACAGACAGAAGATGCTCAACTGCCATTTTACCGCCCTTACGGTTCGCTGCAGTGACCGAAAGGATGGGATAGTCGGAAAAAGATTTATCGATAGCTACAATCGGTATGTCTCGGTCCTGTAAGGCAATGATTTGCTCAGGCAGTACGGTATAAGATGAAATAATAATGCCGTCTATCTGTTTGTTGACAAGTGTTTCGATATACTTCTTTTCTTTGTCCGGATTATTGTCCGTATTGCATAGCACAAGCGTGAAACCGTGAGCCGCTGCCGCATCCTCGGCTGCGCGGGCTATTTCGGGGAAAAAGGGATTTAAAATATCTGGCACCATTAAAGCAACGGCAGCTGTTTTTTTGCCTGCCAAGCTTCTTGCAATATTGTTAGGCTTATAATTCAGTTTTTGTATCGCTGCCATAACTGCGATTTCTGCTTCCTTGCTGACATAGCCACTTTGATTTAGCAGTCGGGATATGGTGGCGACGGACACGCCAGCTAGTTTGCTAACATCTTTAATTGTAGTCATTAATAGTAAAATCCTTTCGCGATTCAGCTTGGCTTTTGATAAAAACAAGTGTGTTTACGCTCGCGGGAACGTAAATACACTTGTTTGGCTTAAAGCTGCTCGTTACTATTTAGCGGAATCTTTCGTAATGAGCTCAAGCTCAACAGGAATCGATTCCTCAACCGTTTCGCCTTTGGCAATTTTTATAGCGGTTTGTACTGCTAAAATACCCATCATATCAGGTTTTTGCGCTACAGTCGCGCTCAATTTTCCTGCGAATACTTCCTTTACAGCATCATCAGTCGCATCGAAGCCGACGACAAGGATACCAGCTGCGCCTGCTGCTTCAATCGCCTTGAGAGCGCCAAGCGCCATTTCATCATTATGAGCGAAAACGGCTTTAATGTCCTTGTTTCCTTGCAAAATATTTTCCATAACAGTCAAACCTTTAGCCCGATCAAAATCGGCAGGCTGTTTGGCCGCTATTTGGATACCGCTCGATTTGGCGATTTCTTCATTGAAGCCCGCACCGCGCTCGCGAGCTGCAGAAGAGCCCGGAATACCTTCTAGTTCGACAACCTTGCCTGTTCCGCCAAGCTGCTCAGCGAGAAACTTCGCAGCAAGCACGCCGCCAGCCTTGTTGTCGGAAGCGATATGCGTCGTTACTTTTCCGCCGTCGGACGTACGATCGACCGTAATAACGGGAATGCCTGCTGCGTTAGCGGATTCCACTGCGGGAACGATCGCTGCCGAATCTGTAGGGTTAATAATAATGACATCTACCTTTTGTTGAATTAAATCCTCGATCGAGGACGCTTGCTTAGCGGCATCATCCTGCGCGTCAACGGTAATCAACTCAGCCGATCCAGCCGCAGCAGCTGTCTGGGCGCCTTCTTTCAAGGTAACGAAAAATGGATTGCTTTGCGTCGATACGGCAAGTCCGATCTTTATGCCCTCTGTTTTGGCTCCGGATTGTTCAGCTTCTTTGTTTCCTGAGCCTGGAGCCGTTGTTGAACAGCCTGCAAGGAGCAGTGCTGTAATCATACCGATGCTTACTAGTTTTGTTGTCTTTTTCATGTTGCAACCACCTTTTCTTTGTTTGAATTATATGATTTAGCTATTGGCTTTCTTGCGATCAAGCAATACCGCCAACAGAATAACCATCCCTTTAACCACCTGCTGATAAAACGATGAGACACCAAGGAGATTCAAACCGTTGTTCAAAACGCCGATAATGAGCGCTCCCACCAGCGTGCCCACGATCCATCCTTTGCCGCCGGATAAGCTAGTACCGCCCAGCACGACAGCTGCAATAGCATCCAGTTCATAGCCCGTACCGGCATTTGCCTGCGCGGAGTTCAGGCGAGACGTAAGAATGATTCCCGCAAGCGACGACAGCAGTCCTGTCAAGGCATATACATAAATCTTAAAGCGTCCGGTCTTAATGCCTGAAAGCAGCGAAGCCTCTTCATTGCCTCCGATTGCGTATATATTTCTGCCGAAAGTCGTTTTGCGCAATATAAAAAATAATACGGCAAAAATAATGATTGTAATAATAACCGGAACAGGTACTCCAAAAAAGTAACCTCCGCCAACTAATGTGAATAATTCGCTTTCAAATCCAGTTATAGGCCTGCCATCCGTATAGACGAGTGCTAAGCCCCGGTATATGGTCATCGTCGCCAGCGTCGCGATAAATGGCGCAATTTTTGTCTTCGTAATCAGAAGACCATTAATCGCTCCCATAACTCCACCGGCAACAAGTCCAATGATTATAGCGGTTAATGGGTCCATTCCGCCGTTCAACAGCCCTGCGGTCAACGCTCCAGATAGTGCCAGCGTTGCGCCTACGGATAGATCGATGCCCCCGGTCAAAATGACAAAGGTCATGCCAAAAGCGATTAAAGCATTAATGGAAACTTGGCGGAACACGTTTAATATATTGTTTACGGTCAAGAAATTTGGGCTAGCTATAATTAAAATGACGGTAATAATAAGAAGTCCGATGAGCGGACCCAGCTTCTGCAAAGTAGATGATCGTTGTTTTTTGTCAATGGCCATTGCCGCTTCCTCCTGTCGCCGCATGCATGATTGTTTCCTGATTCATTTGCGCCTTGTCCAAAATAGAGGAGATGCGTCCCTCATGAACGACAATAACGCGGTCGCTTACTCCTAAAACTTCGGGCAAATCGGATGAAACCATAATAATCGTGACGCCCTGCTCGCTAAGCTCGTTCATCATGCTGTAAATTTCCTTTTTTGCCCCGACGTCTACCCCTCTTGTCGGCTCGTCCATAATGAACACTTTCGGCAGCTCGCCTAACCATTTGCCGATGGCAACCTTCTGCTGATTGCCTCCGCTTAACGATTTAACGGTCTGCTCAGGATCACGCGTTCTAATATTAAACCGCTTAATCATTTTATCCGACAGCTCGTTATCCTTTTTGGCAGAAATCACGCCAGAGCTAGCAATACGCTTATAATTGGTTAAGGATAGATTTTCACGGACAGACATGCCGAGCACTAATCCCTGATGCTTGCGGTCTTCCGTCACGAACACGATTCCCGCTTCGATAGCTCGCGCCGGGCTGTTGATTGCAACCTCCTGGCCGTCAATAAAGATTTTACCCTGCCTTTTCTTGTCGGCCCCGAACAGCATACGTACAATTTCCGTCCGGCCTGCTCCCATAAGTCCGGCAATGCCGACAATTTCTCCGGCTGCTGCGGAGAAGCTTATACCGCTTAGCTTCCTGCCGTCGCTTAAATTCTCTACGCGAAGCCGCTCTGCTCCAATTTTGCTCCTGCGCTCCGGATAACGTTCGCCAATCTCGCGGCCGACCATTAATCGAACGATATGCTCAACCGTCGTTTCGGCTATCTTCTCCGTTCCGAGAAAAGCTCCGTCACGCAGAACAGATATACGGTCACACATCCGAAAGATTTCCTCCATCCGATGTGAGATGTAGACAATGCCTACGCCTTCGCGCCGCAGTTGATCCATTATTTTAAACAAAGCCTCGATTTCGCGATCCGTCAGTGCCGCGGTCGGCTCATCCATAATAAGAACCTCGGCATTTTTAGACAGCGCTTTCGCAATCTCGATCATTTGCTGCTGTCCGATAGACAATGTATCCGCCTCAACATCTGGATCAAGCTCAACACCCAGACGCTGTAAATATTCACGCGTCTTGCGTTTCATTTCCTTATCGCGTACAATTCCGGATTTGCCATAGGTTAGCTGTCTTCCGAGAAACATGTTTTCGGAAACAGACAGCTTCGGAATAATGTTCAGCTCCTGATGAATGATCGCAACGCCCATATCCTCAGCTTGCCTCGGGTCCGTGAACATCACTTCCTGCCCCTTGACCTTAACTGAGCCAGAGTCGGCCTTGTACACGCCTGTCAAAATTTTCATCAATGTTGATTTGCCTGCGCCATTCTCCCCCATCAGTGCGTGAATTTCGCCTGGCTTGAGCTGAAATGCGGCGTCCTTCAAAACTTGTACAGAGGAAAAGGATTTATGAATGCCAGTCATATCAATTAGAAACTCCATTGTTGCCACCCCTTTGCTGAACAGCGCCTTTATTTGAAAAAAACGCCTGATTGCAGAATGATGTTCGCGTATGGCGTTGCTTCGCCCGTACGAATCACCGCTTTCGCTTGTAAGGTTAGTCTTTTAAGCTCCTCATGCGATACTTGCTTGATCGGAATGCCGTTCAGCAGCATCTTTGTGCTGTCATAGACCGGAACATTTTGTTCCGTCATTTCAGTGGCGATGATGGCTGATTCAACCTCCATATCGGCAAGCACCGCTTCTAACGTATCAAGGTAAGACGGTAGGCCAGGCTTTACAGCCAAATCGATTCGTTTAACCGAATCAGGAATCGGCAGCCCGCAATCACCAATTACGATACAGTCGGTGTGGCCCATTCTGGCAATTACTGCTGCTATCTCACTGTTTAATATGCCGTTTCTTTTCATCTGTAAGTCCTCTCGAAGTTAAATATTAAGATTGCGTTTCCATAAAACGTTCGACATCAGGCCGTAAAGGCATTCCGCTCTGTGCACCAAGCTTCGTGACTGATAGTGCGCTGGCAGCGACTGCGAACTTAACCGCCTCATCCAGCGACGCCCCCTCACTTAGCTTCACTGCCAGTGCGCCGTTGAAAGTATCTCCTGCACCGGTGGTATCCACCGCCTCTACTGTTCTCCCCTGCTCATGTATGATCTCGCTGCCCGCCGTTTTGTAAAATGCTCCCTTGCTGCCGCCGGTCATCACGATACGATGCGGATACAGGTCAAGCAGCTGCTCGTAAGTTCGTTCCTGCTTGTCGTCAACGCCTAACAATATGGCAAGCTCGAATTCATTCGGCGTAATCATATGAACCTGCTCAAGCAGCTCTTTAGGCAGCTTAATCGCGGGAGCAGGATTCAACAAAACTGGAATGTCCAGCTCATTAGCGAGCCTTATGGCTGTCTCCACTGTATCGAATGGAATCTCCTGCTGAAGCAAGACCATATCCGAGTTTGCAATGATTTCCTTCAAGTCCAAAATATCGTTTGGATGCAGGGAATGGTTTGCCCCGGGGATAACAATGATTCGATTATCATTGTCGCATAGGGTGATCGTCGCTATCCCTGTCGAGATATGTGGAACCGTTTTCACATTGGTCGTATCGATGCCTTCCTTCTCCAAATCCTCCATGAGCTGCTTTGCGAAGTGATCTTCGCCAACACAGCCGATCATCGTCACTTGTGCCCCAAGACGTGCACAAGCTACGGCTTGATTAGCTCCTTTCCCACCAGTGAAGCTAGAGAAAACGCTACCAAAAATCGTCTCGCCTTGATTCGGCATGATATCTGTTTCTGTCACCATATCTATATTCATGCTTCCTATTACTGTAATTTTCGGCTTCGTCAATTTAGCACCTCTTTATCTGCAGCAGATTATGATTCATGTTGTGTAATCGGTTACACATTTTTTTCTCATTTTATTACTCCGTCTTAATATTGTCAACTGCAAAATTAAAAGCTAGGAAAACAAGTAATGGCTTAATGCAAACATCTGATGCGGTCATGTTCTCTGTTCGGCCGATTAATCAGCTGCCGTTAAGTTTGAATCCTTGTTTACCAATCAGATTTCAGGACAAAAAAATGACGCTTAGGATCAACTCTTCCTAGCGTCATTTTGACTTATATTGAATTACAAAACCCAACAGATATCAGGTTTTTAGCTCTCTGTATTAACCCTCACGAGTTAACCAGACCACGCTCTCCACATGAACCGTCCAAGGGAACATATCCACAGGCACAACCTCAGCCGTCCGGTATCCGCCGTCCTCAAGCACGCGCAGGTCTCTTGCCAGTGTAGAAGGATTGCAGCTCACGTAAACGACTCTTTCCGGCTGCATCGCCAGAATCGTCTCAAGCAATGCGGGATCGCAGCCTTTGCGAGGCGGATCAACGACGATCACATCCGCCGTAATGCCTTCCTTGCGCCAGCGCGGAATGACAACTTCGGCCGGCCCTGCCTCAAAAGAAGCATTGGTAATGCCGTTCAACGCCGCATTGCGAGCCGCATCTTCAATGGCTTCCGGTACAATTTCCACGCCATAGACGCGTCCAGCCTGCCGAGCGAGGAACAACGATATGGTGCCGATGCCGCAGTAGGCATCAATTACGGTTTCCGCACCCGTCAATCCGGCATATTCCACGGCTTTGCGGTAAAGCTCAACCGTCTGCATCGGATTGACTTGATAAAATGATCTCGCCGAGATCGCGAAGCGGATGCCGTCGAGCTCGTCATAGATGACCTCGCTGCCCCAAAGAACAAGCGTCTCATCGCCGAAAATAACGTTCGTGTTCCGCTCGTTAACGTTCTGAACGATGCTCTTCACGCCGGGCAGCTCCTCGCGGATACGCTTCACCCATTGCTCCGACTGAGGCAGCTTCTTGCCGTTCGTCACCAGTACAACCATGATTTCGCCTGTCACGACACCCGTCCGCGCCATAACATGGCGCAGCACGCCGCGGCCCGATTCTTCATCGTAAGGCGATGCGCCCAGCTCCCGGCCGATCCGCTTCACGACGCGAATCACTTCGTCGTTATGCTCATGCTCGATGAGGCAATCGTCCATGTCAATGATCCGGTGGCTGCCGCGGGCGTAGAAGCCCGCAATCAATTGCCCGTCATGCGCGCTTGTACCAATGGGTACCGAAGCTTTGTTCCGGTATCGCCAAGGCTCGTCCATGCCAACCGTCGGATGAACGATGATTCCCTCAGAAGCGTTCTTCCCATCTGCAAGACTTCCTTCACCGGCAACGCCCAGCTTCCCGATCCGCATCAAATTGTCCACGACATGCTGCCGCTTCCACTCCAGCTGCGCCGGATAATCAAAGTGCTGCAGCTGGCAGCCGCCGCACTCCTTATAGATATCGCAAGGCGGTTCAATGCGGGTAGGACTCTTCAGCAGCAGCTCCTCAAGTCTCGCATAGCCGTACTGCTTCTTCACCTTCATCACCTTGGCGCGCACCCGTTCACCGGGAAGCGCCCCCTGTATAAAAAGGGTAAAGCCGTCAGCGCGGCCTACCCCTTCTCCGTCATGCGTCAAGCCGATTATATCGACAGTGACTTCTTCATTTTTCTGAAAAGGCGCATCTACCGGAACCGCCGCCGCATTCGTACCCGCTGCGCCGCGCGATCTCCCTTTGCCGCCCCTGCTTCTGCCTTTGTTCATAAACTCTCTCCGCTCTATCTTCAATGCTGTTGCATGCTTATAGCTATCCATTATTCCCTAATTCCAACATTCATCCGTATTTAACGGTAAGTCGATTCTCCGGTCTCATCCGCGAAAATCCGCAAATGCGATGGCAGTACCGAGAACGTGCATGGCAGCACGCCGCCATATTCGCCGTCGAGGTTGATCTGCACGTAATCCGGCGTCGTTACTTTCAGCTCATCCGTCCGGAAATGAATCACATGCGGATCGTTCAAATGCTCGCCGCGCAGCGCCAGCGTAACCAGCTTAATAAACTCTGGCAGGTTACATTTGCGGATAAGCAGCACATCCAATAAGCCGTCATCCAGCTTAGAGTCCGGCGCTAACCGCTCGAAGCCGCCGACCGAGTTGCTGTTGCAGATGAGGAACATCATGAATTCATCGTGGAACTCGCCAACGCCGGCAGCTTGAAAGGTCAGCTCGGTTGGACGAAGGCGGGTCATTTTCTCCATGCCCTTCATATAATAAGCCAGCTGGCCTATCATCGTCTTCAGCTTGCTCGGCACATCGTACGTCAGCTCCGTCATGGAGCCGCCCCCGGCAATGTTGATAAAATAACGCTCATTCGCCTTCCCGACATCAATCGGCCGGCTGTATTGTTGAATAATCAGGTCGACTGCGTACTCCCAGTGTTTCGGGATGCCCATCGCCCGCGCAAAATCATTGGTCGTGCCCACCGGCAGTATGCCCAGCGGAGGCCGGTTTTCCTTGCTTGTGAGACCGTTAATTACCTCATAAAGCGTTCCGTCGCCGCCCGCCGCAATGATCATATCATAGCCGCGATCCGCCGCTTCCGCTGCCGCCAGCGTTGCATCTCCTTCGCCGATCGTCGCGTGACAGCTCGTTTCGATGCCGCCCTGCTCGAGCCGCTGAAGAATATCAGGCAGACGCTTTTTCATTTCTTCTCTTCCCGAAGTCGGGTTATAAATAAGTCTCGCCCGTTTGATTGCCATCTCGGCTCCACCCCTAACCATCCATTCAACCTAGCTTCTATAAATAAAACAATGCCCCCTACTTTTCATTCAAACGCTGCAGGCCCTCCAGCATCTGACGCTCCAGCCATTTTACAATGGCCTGGTTGGGAAGCATTGCCTTGCCGTTATAACGATACTCTAGTCCGGTAAGTCGAGTCGGAATCACATGGTTTGTAAAATAACCCCGGCTCAGGAACAGCGGCACCACAATGACCGCTTCCTCCGGGTTCGCCGCCTGCATCGCCGCAAGCTTCGCCGCGGCTTGATCGGGCAGCAGCATCGCATACTCTGCCCGCTTGTAGCCGCCAACCGCACGCAGCCGCTCGCCGAGCTTTATTAGGCCTTCCTGCCAGCGCTCGTGAAACACCTTTTCCTTGCTGCCGTGTCCGATAAGCAGCACTGCATCGTTGCTTGGCTCCGTGGACAATTCCGATATATTCGCAGCTAGCAGCTCTGCAATCTCCGGATCATCATCGATCGGGAGGCCGTAGCGTACGTTCGCCGATACGCGAAACGTTCCGAGGTCTCCCTCCAATTCCGTAAGCCAAGGCAAGCCAAACGCTTGCCCGATTTCATCCACATGCGTGCTGCCGGACGAAATGAAGAACGGCACGACGTACATGTCCGTTACGCCCCGGCGTTCAAGCTCGTCGATGCCATCCTGAATAAGCCGTCCCTCCATTATCTCGAGAAAGGACGACACGATTGGAATATCTGATAAGCGCGGCGAAGCCGCGGCCGCCGTTACGGCATCATCGACCAGCTTGACCCACGCAGCTTCTCTGGAGCCGTGACTAATCACGAGAATGCCTGGCTTCATCGAAGGATTACCTACCTTCCCAGACGTTCTAAAGCCATTTTGTAACCGTCATTGCCATAGTTCAAACAACGCTTCACCCTTGAAATCGTTGCCGTGCTTGCACCCGTCTCTGCCTCGATGGCATTGTACGTGCTGCCCTTGCCGAGCATACGCGCCACTTCAAGCCTTTGCGATAACGACTGGATTTCATTCACCGTACACAAATCGTCAAAGAACACATAACATTCCTCGACAGACTTCAATGTAAGTATCGCTTCGAATAATTGATCTATTGCTTTATCGTTCAGCTTTTTAAGCTGCATGCGTATTCACTCCTAATAAAACTAATGCTACTATTGTATCTTTTTTAACCGTTTTTTTCAAACATTACCGTATTCACGCTTTACAGAACGGAAGATAAGGACGGCATATTTTTGAGGCGAAGAAACATACAAGCACAGGGCATTTATCTAGAAAAAATCCCTTATACCGGGGCATTCGTCCAATCCGTATGTTCGCCTACTCCATAGACTGTTATAAAAGAAGGGTTGTGATCCGTGTGAATTATCGCAATAACCCCGGTAACGGCAACCAGCATTACGATTGGCACGGCGGCCAACGATTGACGGAAAGCCAGCCAAGCAAATCGTCCGGCATGAAGTCGAGCGGCATGAAATCGAGCGGCTTCAACTTTGGCGGAGATCTGCCAACGATGCCTCCGGCAGCACCGTCCCCGCTTACGCAGGATATCCTGCCCGCCGTTTTACCGGAAGCAACAACCGAGGTCATTGATACGACCGCCAGCTCCAAAGCAGGCGGCTTCTCCCTTGCCAGCCTCGGCGAAATCAAAGGTTTCGTCGATCGGATTGGCGGTATTGACGGTATTCTTACAACGGTTACGAAGGTTCAAAAGGTGGTGTCCAGCGTCTCCCAAATGGCACCGCTGGTCAAAGTGCTCATGGGCTCTTTCAGCAAAAAGTCATCGAGCGATTCCGACGATGACGACGGAGAATGGAAACCAAAGCGCCGCAAGCGTCGCAAGCCCAGCTCCGGCTCCAGCAATAACGGCGTTCGCCGCCGCAAGCCAAAACGCCGCCGCTAGCTCTTCCGCATAGGTACGTTTCGGATATATTTACCCTACATCGCTCCAAGTGAAGCATCCCTGGCTGCAGCGCGCTGCGCAGCAACCAGGGATGCTTTTTTTTCGATGATTTATACACATTTTCACACACTAGAAAATCAAGTTATTCTCCTGTGGATAACATTTTCGCCAAGCTATCCACAGGAATTTGAATCGCAATGTCTGGATTTCAGAATCGCCTGTGCACAAGTGCAACCTTCGACAGGCTTCGTCAGATTGAATATGGCGATTCATGCACAGCTGTTCATTCGATGTGCATATCCCCTGCGTTTTCGTGAGCTCGCTGCTTCATTTCCCGCTCATCCACAGCATCATTTCCCAATTCGCTGTTTGTTCCCGCTATCACCGCAGCGATTCCATGCACAGCTGTTATTAAAATTGTGCATACACGCAAATTTCGCGCTATTTCGATACCGTTTGTCCACATCGCAAGTGCCGCAGTTTAAATGAGAACACAAAAAATAGTGATGAAAACCTCATCCCCACCAATAGCTCATGACGAGTAAGGTTTTCCTCACTATTTCTGGTCATTCCTCTTATAGGAAGAAGAAATGAATAATCCAATAGAACACCATAGCCATTATGACCGTAATCGGAATGGTAATGACCCACGCAATGAGGATACGGCCTGCAACGCCCCATTTTACAGCGGAGAAGCGCTTTGCGCTGCCTACGCCGAGAATCGAAGAGGTAATAACATGCGTTGTACTTACCGGCAGGTGAATCATCGTTGCCGTCAGGATAACCGCCGCGGAACCGATATCAGCGGCAAAACCGTTGATCGGCTCGATTTTGAAAATTTTTGTACCCATCGTCTTGATGATCTTCCAGCCGCCGACCGAAGTACCGAGCGCCATCGCTGTCGCTGCGGAAATTTTAACCCAGAGCGGTACGTCCATCGTCGTCTGTAGGTCGGATGCCACTAGCGCAAAAACGATGATACCCATTGCTTTCTGAGCGTCATTCGTACCATGAGAGAACGACTGGAACGCGGCCGTAAGAATCTGGCCAAAACGGAAGCCTTTATTGACTTGATGCGGACTAGACTTGGCAAACACCAATTTCAATATCCACATGATGATAAAACCGGCCGAAAAAGCGATCAGCGGTGAAAAGATCAACGCTTGAACGATCTTGATCAGTCCGCCGGAGTTAATGGCGCTTATCCCTGCTCCACCGATAACCGCGCCCGCAAGGGAGCCGATCAAAGCATGCGAGGATGAGGACGGAATGCCAAACCACCAGGTGAGCAAATTCCATGCTATCGCGGACAATAAGGCTGCGATAACGATTGGAACGCCCTGCTCCAGTTCAGCCGGATTAGCGACGCCCTTGCCGATTGTCGCTGCAACACCTGTAAAGGTAACTGCGCCGACGAAGTTCATCACAGCAGCCATGACGATTGCAACCCTAGGCTTTAATGCCCGAGTGGATACGGCAGTCGCAATGGCATTGGCCGTATCGTGGAACCCATTTATAAAATCAAACGAAAGCGCTAGAAATACTACAATCCATAGAACGATTAAATCCATTGTGTAAGACTCCTACTCTCCAGATTAGCTGTTACGCATAATGATCGATTCCAGCGTATTGGCAACATCTTCGCAGAAGTCGGTCGTTTGCTCCAGCATCTCGTAAATCTCTTTGCGCTTCATCAGCTCAATTGGATCTGTGACGTTCGTGAACAAGCTCTTAATGCAAACCCTTAGCAGATCATCCGCTTGGTTCTCCAGCTCGTTAAGCGCAATATTCGGCTCGCGGATGGCAAGCAGCTTACGCTCAGTCAGCAAGTAAATTGCCTTCTTGATTTGGTGCGAAGAACGAACAAGAATGTCGCCGAATAGGGTTATGTACTCATCCTTCTCACGAATGTTATACATTTCAAAACGGGAAGCACAAGCTTCTATTCCGTCAAGCACATCATCAAGCGAACTCGTCAGGGCCATAATATCTTCGCGCTCGATCGGAGTGATGAACGTTTTGTTCAATTCCTTCAAAATCGTATGCACATGTTTGTCGCATTTGCTTTCGTATTCCTTCATGGTTTTGGCGAAAGCTGTTACATCCGATAAGTCTGACAGTCCTTTGGCGAAGTACTCAACGGCCTCAACGATAGCGTCTGCCATTTCTTCGAACGTCTTAAAGAAAATATCCTTTTTCTTGAACATCGTAATCCCCTTTACCCGGCTTGATGTTTAGGCGCACTGCTGAGCCCACAATATCTTAACATAGTTTACAGGTGAATTGTTAAGAGAATGTAAAGGTTTTATGAAAACTTTTAGATTTTCAAAATAAATATAAAAAAGACACAATCCCGTTACAAGATTGCGTCCATTTTATACCCAGGAAGCTCATCCGTTAACGCCTGTTAACAGTGTCTCCAATGTGCTATGTTTGTACCCATGAAACATGTCCTTCGAATGTCGGTTTGTTCGGCACGATATGAAAGAAGGTTTTGCCAGGAACGAATGGCAGCTCTACTCCATTCTTCACGATCCGGATCATGCCATCGGGAGCCCTGACCCATTCCGCTTCAATGGCTTTGCCCTTTTGGAACAAAATCGCCGAGCCTCCGCTTGTCAAATCGACCTCAAGCCTTCCCTCATTGTCCAGCGTCCTATGATCCGCTCCGAGCACGACGAGGTTCGTTCCCGCGAGCTGCTCGTTATTGTTCATATCCATATGCGGCTTGCCGCCGATGGAGCGTTTGTATGAACCGGATGCGGAATCATACACATAGCCCACGCTGTAATTTTTGAGCAAGAAGGAAATCGTAATTTCTGAGGCCGGAACCCCTGCCTCTGCCGAACCCGCTTCCGCGAATGTATATGGAGGAACCATTTTATCCAAGCTGTACTTTTTCTTCTCTGCGCCCATGCGCAGCTTCTCTAGGCTCGAATACAAATTATGCGGCGCTTTCCGTTCCTTGCTTCTCCAGAAATAACTGCCTGCATTCGAGATCTCATCCAAATAGGGCTTGCCTTGGTGCTGCAGCACATCATAACCGTCGTTGCTCGCGCCCGCATGGGCAAGAACCGCTCCGTAACTGTCGCCGATATCAATGAGATAAGGCCTAATGCTGCGTATTGGACCAATCGAATCGGTCAATGCATCCGTGCTCTGAAACACCGCGATCAGACGCGTAATGCCGCCTTCGGCAAGCACTTCCCATATCACGTCGGCGTTCGACAACCCCGACTGCGGACGAGCCGCCGCAAAATTATTAATCATAACGACAATCGGCCTTGCTTCCGCTGCCTTCTCCAGCTTTAAACCGGTTAGCGGCGCATCGTAAGGAAGAGGCGTCGGCTCAGCTGCCGGTTCTGCCGTGACCGTCGGTTCGCTGCTATCGGTTTGCCGCGGCGTTTCGCCTTCTCCCGCGTTCCCTCCGCTGCATGCTGACAAGAGAAGCGTAAGCGATATTAGCAGCACTGCTGCCGAATTTCGGATTTGTTTTTTCATACGATTACCCTGCCTTTTCCCCGTTAAGCTTAGCTTGTATTCGTTTACACTCCACTTCCATTTAAACATAATTCAGAGTCGTTGTCTCAACAAAAAAGCTGCTTTCTCGTTTAGAAAAAGCGAGCTTCCCTATCTCGGCCAGTCTAAGCGCCAGGATAAATAAAAAAGGCAGCTCTGCATGCAAGAGCCGCCCTCTATCGCTAACGTATGCTTAAATACTCCAGTGATGCCAATCCTCCTGCTGTTTATCGAGACCGCCTAACCATTCCGAGGTAACGCGAATCGCTTCCTCCTGGTGGCTGCGCGCGGAGTACGTATGATTCGCTTGAAAAATAATTTCCTTATCGCATAAGCCTTCGCTGCGTGTCCAGAACACCTTCTGGTAGAGGAAGCTGTAGTCTACGGGAATCAACTCGTCGCTCGTGCCGTGCACAAGCAGCACCTCTCCCCCAAATCTCGTAGCCGCTTGAAACGGCTGATGCTGAAGCAGGGATTCGAAGAATACAGGCTGCAGCGTATACCCTTGATAATCAGAGCTGCCTGCCGTAACGGCGTTATCATAACTGCTGCGTCCCACGATACGTACGATATCATTAAACGGATAGGCTACCGGGGACCAAAGCACCAGCCGCTTCGCCCGCTTATCCTTAACGGCGGTCATAATCGCTACCGCACCGCCAAGACTATGGCCGAGCAGCACGATCCGGCGCGGATCGACGCAGTCCATGCTTGCCACGTAATCAATCGCGGTTCTGGTCTGATCGACCATCGAATCGAAGCCGAGAGCGCCGTAATCTCCGCTGCTTTCTCCGCAGCCGCCGTAGTCAAAGCGCAGAACGTAAGAGCCTTGCGCTGCAAGCGCGCGAGCTGTCTTCACGAACAGCCGGTCAACGCCGATGCGGGAGCCAATGAAACCATGGCATATGATGATCGCTTGCCTTTTCTCTGAATCCGTCTTATTTCCGCCTTTGGGGTAATGCAGCGTTGCCGCAAGCTCAAGCTCGTTATGCCGCAGCGTCAAGTGCTTTTCCATCCCGATAACCTCCTGCTTGTTTATATATAATAATTCCTACCTGTATACTATGGATTTATTAAAACCATAATAGCATCACTGTTCATCACCTGTCAATCGCTTTGAGGCAGGTTAGGCAGCTTCCTGATGATCTCATCAAAGGCTTGATCCAAATTAGCGGCGGTCACGGTCATTCTTACTTGTTCATACTGATCCGTCGCATATTGGTATCGGGAGTCGTAGTAATGAAGTAGCAACAGTTTAGCAGCTTCCTTAAATCTGTCTTCCTGCAACGAACTGCGGATTTCAGCGGCAATGGGCGTATGGATGCGCTTCTCAATCCGTTCGAAAGAGCGCATAAACTCTTCTTTATTCTCCTGCGGCTTATAATCGTTTAATATATTCAAAACTCTTTGCTCGTCCGGCATTTCAATAAATATCGCTGTCCCTTTTTCTTTTGCTTTTATCAGAAACTCAGGCAATACCGCTTTCCCCACGCGTTTACTTTCCGCTTCCAGGATTAAATAGGGCGCATTCCTCAATCGGATAAGTTCATGGACTAATCGCGATTCAAACGTTTTTTGATTACTTGGCGTTTTTCCGATATGACCAAAAATCGAACCCCGGTGCTCTGCCATCCATTCAAGATTTATAACAGGGTAACCTCGTTCTTGCAAACGGATTAACAGCTCTGTTTTTCCTGTTCCGGTATACCCGTTAATGACATAACAGGGCGGCAGCTCCGTATAGCCATCCAATGTCTCGACAACCCATCTGCGATAAGCGCGAAAGCCTCCGTTAAGGCGGTACATCTTTAAACCCATGAGCGATGCGAGAGTCGCTGATGTTCGGCTCCTCATTCCTCCGCGCCAGCAAAACACAACTTTGTTCGGGGAGCCGCTTCCCGCAATGGTCCTAATAAAATCAGGCAGCTTGCGCGATACGATTTCCAGCCCTCTGTCTTTGGCCGCATCCACGCTTTCTTGCTTGTACAATGTACCTACCTCTGCCCTCTCGGCATCGTCAAAGAGCGGAATGTTTATGCTGCCCGGAATCGTAGATTCCGCAAATTCAGACTCCGAGCGGACATCAATTAACTGAGCTTCTCCTTTTTTATGAAGCTCGAGGAGTTCAGCTACTGTCAGATCCTGAAACATGTCGTATACAGCTCCTTTAATGTGGTTCTAGGAAGTTACAATGATTTGTCCGGGATGTTCGGCAGTGACTTCACCAATGAGATGCGCATCCACACCGGCAGCGCGCAGCTTGTCCAGCAGTGTCTCCGCCTGCACCGAGTCAACTGAAATCAGCAAGCCGCCCGATGTAACCGCGTCACAAAGAATCCATTGGTCAATTTGATCAAGGTCTTCGGAGAATGAAATCGAACCTTCAAGATGCGCATAGTTATTTTTTGTACCGCCTGGCACGAAGCCCGCTTCCGCTAATTCACGAACGCGCGGCAGCACCGGCACTCTTTTTTGGAACAGATGAATGCCGGCATGGCTGCCCTTAGCCATTTCAGAAGCATGGCCCAGCAGGCCAAAACCGGTTACATCTGTGCATGCATGAACGTCAAAAGGTTCCATCGTCTCAGCAGCTGTTTTGTTCAATGTGGCCATTACCCCAATAACCCGGGTAATCTCCTCATCAGTTAACTGATCTTTTTTGATGGATGTCGTCAGAATGCCTACTCCGATCGGCTTCGTTAGAATCAGCTTGTCACCGGGTTTTGCTCCTGCGTTTGTCCGCACTTTACCGGGATGAACAAGACCTGTAACCGCAAGCCCGAATTTCGGCTCTTTGTCCTCAATGGAATGCCCGCCGACAAGTGTCGCTCCCGCTTCTTTCACTTTATCCGCAGCGCCACGCAGAATATCGGTAAGAACCTGCTTTGGGAGCGTGCTAATGGGAAATGCGACGATATTCAGTACAGTAAGCGGTTTGCCTCCCATTGCGTAGATATCACTGATCGCGTTCGCAGCCGCAACTTGGCCGAAAGAGTACGGATCATCCACAATCGGGGTAAAAAAATCAAGCGTCTGAACAAGAGCAAGCTCATCATTCAGCTTGTATACTCCGGCATCGTCGCTTGTATCCAGCCCAACTAGCAAATTAGGATTCGGTTCCGACATTGGAAGGTTCCGAAGCACCTCAGAGAGGTCGGCAGGTCCGATTTTACAGCCACAGCCCCCCTTGCTTGAAAGACTTGTCAATTTGATCTTATTGTCTTGTGACATGCATATCATTTCCCTTCTAGCTTAAATGGTTAACGCTATCCTGCTCGTCCGGCGGATAGATCAGGTGCATCTCTGCGCTGCCTAATTGATCTGGCGTACCGTCAAACGTTATACGCCCTGCTGTTATACCGATTATTCTTGTCGCGTATGCTCGCGCTATGGATACATCATGCAGATTGAGCATGATTGTCATCCCCCGTTCCAGATGCAGCCTTGCGATGTACGTCATGACCCTCTCCGCCGTGACTGTATCCAGACTTGAAATAGGCTCGTCCCCCAGCAGAAAAGCGGGCTTCTGCATCAACACGCGAGCGATAGCCACGCGCTGCTTTTCCCCGCCGCTCAAATCATCCACCCGCCGGTTTGCCAAATTCTCGAGTCCTACTTCCCGAAGCGCTGATAGCGCGTCTTTCTGATCCTGCTTTGAATACATGCCCGTAAGGCTGCGCCACCTTGGCATAACCGCAAACCGGCCAGCGATAACGTTTGTCACTACAGACAGTCTCGGCAGCAGATTAAAATGTTGAAATATCATTCCAATCTCACCGCGGATGCTTCGCAAATCACTCGCGTTCATTCCCGTTATTGAACGGTCATCCCATATCACCTCACCGGCATCCGGCTCGACAAGTCTATTGATAGAGCGAATCAACGTCGATTTCCCTGCCCCGCTTCGGCCAAGCACAGCCACAAATTCCCCGGGCATAATACGCAAATCAACGGAGTCTAAGGCAGATGTCTTCTCTCCCTTATACCGTTTACTAATTCCTTTTAGTTCAAGCAAATTATTTCACCCGCTTTCGGATCATTGCGCCGAGGTAATCCACGGCCGTGACCAGAATCATAATGAGCAGAACCTCAAAAGTCACCTTTTGATACATGAATTGCTTGAAATCGTTATAGATCAATTGGCCGAGCCCGCCAGCTCCGACAATACCCAAAATCAAGGTCGTTCGAATCGCCACCTCAAGCCGATAAAAATATTGGGATAAGATTAAAGGTAACATCTGTGGAATAATTCCATAAAGCGCTACAAGAAGCCTTGTGCCGCCAAGTGCTTTCACAGCTTCCTGCGGCCCATCATCCATTGCTTCGATGGTTTCGGATATTAATTTGCCAAACACGCCGACATTGTGAATGATCAGTGCCATGACTGCAGGCATCGGGCCGAGCCCTAGCGTCGGAATAAAGATCAGAGCCAGTACAAGTTCCGGAATGGAGCGTAAGAAATTAAACAGGAATCGTGCAGTATCATACAACCATCGATACGGTGCCCAATTCACCGCCGCTAGAAAGCTCAAAGGAAAAGCTATCAGAACGGCAACAAGCGTACTGAACACGGCAATTTCCAGCGTGTCCAGCATCGCTTTCAACACGATCCGCCAATCCGTCAAATCCATAGGGAACCAATGCTCCGCGATGAAGCGAAACGTATTACCGAGATCGCCGAACGATCCCGCTGAAAAATCAACTCCCGCTCCTGACCACAGGAGCAGAACGACAACTACCGCGGCAATAACTATTTTTTTCACTTTTATTGCCTTGGCTTGATTCGTCCGTCATCTATTGCGGCTTGCCGGATTGACGCATAGTCTTCATTACTCGCTTTTGTAAATCCGCTTGCTCCGCCAAAAGCATTTAAAATATCGGCATCCGTAATTGCGAGCATCGTTTCCTGAATGATTTCAATATCGGCATCGGTCATGCTGTCTACTACAGCCCATGGATATTGGAAAAGTTCTTCCGACTGCCAAATGGTTTTAATCTGATCACCGTCGATCTTCCCCTGCTTGACCAAGTTGTTGTAGTAGGCGCTGTCGATCGCTCCTACATCCTGCTGCTTGTTTTGGATAGCAAGCGCGGTTGCCGTATGGTCCCCTGTATAGGTGATGCTTTTAAAAGCATGCTCCTGCTGGGATTTGAACACGCCGGTTTTTTTAAGAGCGATGCCAGGAATAAGACTGCCCGATGTCGAGCTAATATCGCCAAATGCAAAACGGATATTTTTCGAGTTGTTTACGACATCATCGAGTGAGTTGTAGGCAGAATCCGCAGGCGCAATCAAATAAGAATAATAAAATGGCTTTCCGGCAATAAGCTGTGTCACAATCGCTTTGACGTCATACCGCTCATGGGCTTCCACATACGTAAGCGGGCCCAGATATGACATTTGCACCTTACCGGCGCCCATTGCTTCCACTACACCGTTATAGTCCGGATAAACCTCAGCGCGCACCTTATACCCCAGCTTCTCTGTCAATATGCTTGCGAGCTTGTCCGCACCGAGCTCCATCTGATTACTGCCTTGAGCCGGAATGACACCGATGAGCATTTCTGCGTGTTTCTCACTATTCCCGGTTTGATTTGCCGACGTGCCCCCATCCCGCTTCTCCGTTTGACTGCAAGCTGCCATGAGCAAGCAAGAGATCAGCAGACATGTTAATACCAAAAAGGATTGTCTTCTTTGGAACATTTCTCTTTTCTCCTCCTAAATGCAAATTTCTAGTCAATATCTGAGCCTAACACAATTTCTGTCGTAAAAGAAGGAAAAAGCCTCTAGCTAGCCCTAACTCGATGCCGCAATAGAGGAATACCATCAATATTCTGGAGTGTTCCCGGGAACTACTAAAGGTATCAAAATGATTCGAGGAGGTACTCCCATGCCTTTATGGATTGAATGGATGAAAGAGAATTGGCTTTCCCTTTTGCTTATCCTAGGGACCGTCATTGCAATTGCTTATGTGATTGCCAAGCGCAAACTGCTTTTCTATAAAGAATGACGACCCGAGCGCGCAAATGTCAGAGGCTGGATCTACTCCTCATACATGAGCGGCACCCGAATCGTCACGATCGTACCGGCTCCACGCTCGCTGTCAATCGTAAGCTGACCGCCGTGGAGCTCAATGATTTCCTTGCAGATGGCAAGTCCAAGCCCGGAACCGCCTTGGCCTGTGCTCGCCTTATAAAACTTTTCCGTGACATGCGGCAAATCTTCTTCCTCGATCCCGCAGCCGGTATCCGATACGGTGAGCATTGCGACATCCTGCTCCGTCTTCGTAACCACGCGTATCGTGCCGCCCGCCGGCGTGAATTTGAGCGCATTGTCGATTAAATTTATGATCACCTGCTTCAAACGGTTCGCATCACCCCGTACGACAATCGGGCTCTTCCCGTAAGTGGCAAGAATCCGTACGCGCGTATGCTCCTCACGCACCGCGAGCTGGTTGACCGTCTCCTTCACCGGGCCGTTGAAATCGAGCACTTCGCTGTGCAGCTCCATCGTCCGCGCCGACAGCTTCGAGAAATCAAGCAGATCCTCGACAAGACCCGATAAACGCTCCGTTTCCCTGCTAATAATGGATAAACCCAGCTTAACCTCTTCGTCATCCTCGGTAGGCTCGCTTTCCTTCAACGTCTCGCTCCAGCCCTTTATCGACGTTAAAGGCGTGCGCAGCTCATGGGAAATGGACGATATAAAATCATCCTTCAGCTTCTCGCGCCTGCTGAGTTCCATGACCATGACGTTAAACGTTTCCGCCAGCTGCCCGATTTCATCATCATTGCGGTGAATGGCGCGGCGAGTCCAATCTCCCTCCGCCATATAGCGAGCCGCCCTTGTAAGCTCACGGATCGGCTTCACGATCCGCTGGGCCAGAAACAAGCTTAACCCAAGAAACAGCAGCACAACGCCGATACCGACTACCGCTGCCATACGGATAAGCAGGCTTACCATCGCATCCACCTGTCCGAGCGAGGCTGAGTATCGAAGCATCGACACGACGCGCGTTTCATTCCAAAGCGGAATGGTCACGGACATCACGCGTTCGCCATAATACGGATCGACGCCTCTCCAGCTTCCCGTCGCACCTGCGATAGCGGATTTCACGTCAGACGTGGTATAACGGATATCCGGCGCGAAGCCGTCGGAGTCAATGCGGATTTGGCCTGTGCTGTCCAGCAGTTGGAGCCTCGTTCCGCTTTCCACCATGTATTGCAGCATATAATCGCCTTGATCCTGTACCGTAAGGGAGGAGAGGGACCGGCTGTGCAGCGTCAGCGCGGTTTCCGCTCTTTGCTTAACCGAGCTTTGCGCGCTTCCGTAATAGTAATTCCACATCAATGCGGCAAACACGCCGCCGAGTACGCTGACAACAAGCACGATAAGCAGCAAATAGCTCCATACCATGCGCGTTTGTACGCTTTTCATTCGTCGACGCCCCGCTTCCAGCGATAGCCGTAGCCCCATACCGTTTCAATATAAGCCGGATCGGACGGGTTATTCTCGATTTTTTGGCGGATTCTCCGTATGTTGACGTCAACCACCTTGAGATCGCCGACGTAGTACCTGCCCCAGACCTCTGTCAAAATATGATCGCGGCTGACGCTCTCGCCTACCCGTTCCATCAGCAGTCTGACCAGCGTCCATTCCGTCGGCGTCAAAATAATTTCCCGGTCGCGTTTCCACAGCTTGCGCTCCGACACGGACAGCCGAAACGGCCGTACGACCAGCTCTGGATGTATGCCCGCATAGGGATATGCCGGCAGCGCATGCTGCTGTGCAGGAGGGATGGCTGCCACGCCGGGTACAGCGGCTTCTTCAACAGGTGCGGCAGCAGCGTGGTCTTCTGCCCGGCTCTCGGCGGCTGCGCCAGCCTCATGCTCATGCTCATGCTCCGCCGTAACCGGCGTCATACGCCGATAAAGCGATTTAATGCGCGCAATAAGCTCGCCCGGACTGAAGGGCTTCTGCACATAATCGTCTGCGCCAAGCTCCAGCCCGTGTATTTTATCTTCCTCCTGCGACTTTGCCGTCAGCATGATGATGCCCATTCGCGGATAACGGGCACGCAGCCGCTCGCATACCTCGAATCCGCTGATCGTTGGCAGCATAACGTCAAGCAGCGCAATGTCAATCGGTCCTTCCGTTTCTGCGAGAGCCAGCGCAGCTTCTCCCGTTTCTGCTTCCAGGACCTCCATTTCATTGCGCTTCAGATTAATGCGGACGAAGCCGCGGATGGACTCCTCGTCCTCCAACAATAATATACGCATAGCTCAGGACACCCGCTTTTCTATCTTAATCGTTACGAATGGCGAGAGAAGAGGCAAACTCCGCTTCCACTCCGGCCATTTCGCTAAACGCTTGACGCTCTGCTGCCGGCCAATCCGCCGGAGCTTCCTTAACGAACGAAACCGCAAAGATATTGCCGCTGTCCGTCATAACCTGCCGGTAAGACTTTCCTTGCTGCTTCCACTCCGTCTCTACGCTTTCCCACTGCTTCAGCGGCACTGCGTATAGAACGGCCAGCTCTGATGTCATGTCCAGCCGCTCATTCCAATAGTCGATTGCAACGAAGGCATGCGGTTCATCCGAGCTATGCAGCGTATAACGTCCCATCCATTGCTCCGGGATCCGAAGCTGAATGCCATAGCGGTAATCCGTAAATTCCTCCGTGATTTTTTCAAAGCCCTCTTTGCCGTCCCACTGCATCCATTCGTTCAGCCATTTGGAATCGGCGTAGGCTATATCCCGATACCCCGGCGCCTCCTTAGCCCATGGGAGCTCCAAGATCCCGTCCGCATTAATATCCTTGCTCATCGTCGGCGTGCCGTTCAAGCCCTCTTGGCCTTCGAGTCCCGTCGGAAAAACGAGCTGCAGCTTATTTCTCTCCCATACATACATCGCCGTATAGGTGCTGTGGGCTCCGGTCGACGCCTCCAAAATAATTCCTCTATGGCGGGGCGATATTCTTCCAATGTTTAATCGGTCATATTGGTTAACGTCTTTATACAGATTCTCCGTGTAGAGCTCCCTCATGCCCCCGTTCTTCCAATTGTAGAGCGTTAAATGATATTCCGGCATCGCCATTTCCTGCGTGGTTCCGATCTCCGAGAGGATCGCAAGCTCCAGCCGTCCATCCTCATTGATATCGCCCGTATCCCCGTAAGAGTAAGGCAGCGTCTCCACAGGCTGCAGGATGAGCTTCCCCGTATCATTGCGTACGGGCTTCGTATTAAACGAATAGATTTCCAGCACATTCGGACTGTCGAAAGCGCCGATCCATCCGATCATAATTTCCATCCGGCCGTCCTTGTCGAGATCCTCGATTTTCAGCCAATTCATTAATCTCGCCAGCGGCTGCTGCACAAGCACCCACGGCTTCCATTCGGGCGCTGTATATTTAAACACCATTAACTCCGGTGAGCTATATTCATTGTAATAAGAAACAACGGCCTCTTTCGCACCGTCTCCGTCCACGTCCATTAGGCGAATCGCTTCCATATGGTCCTCTCGAAGAGGGAGCGTGAGCTTGCTGTAAGCCGGCAAGTTCTTCTCGATGGCCTGTACGATCGCCTGCTTTTCCGGCGCGATCGCCGGCTTCTGCAGGAGATCCGCGGGCGCGGCTGTATAACGACAGCCTGTAGCCAAGCATAGGAGGATTAGAATGCCACTTGGCAGAATGCCCCGCCGCATGATTTGTCCGCGTCTATGCTTGGCTCTTGTATAACTTCCGTTATCCAACTTTACAGCCTCCTCGTACCTGTAACTCAGTTAAACGATTTGATCGGCAGTAACCAATGTATAACCCATTTCCAATAAATCATCAATAATGCCTGGTAACGCTTGTACCGTGTTTTTAATGTTTTTGCCGCCAAAAGAATGCATTAATATTATACCATCCGGCTTTGCCTCGTCCTTAATCATTTTGCTCATATTCGCTGCCGAGGTCCCCGCCCAATCGCGCGTATCGATGTTCCAGCCCACTAATTCGCGGCTGTTCGCTTTCAGTACAACCTTAAGCGTATCCGATACTGCGCCATACGGGGCACGGACCATGACCGGCGTAAAGCCGACTGTTTTTTTGATCACGGCATCGGAGGCTTTGATCTCCTCGATCAACTGCCGTTTATTTAGCTTCGATAAATCTTTATGGCTGTAAGTATGATTACCGATCGCATGGCCTTCCTCCGCGATACGCTGGAGAACTTCTGGATTTTTCTTCACCTGCTGTCCGACGACAAAAAAGGTTGCTTTTACTTCTTTTTCCTTCAGGATGTCCAAAATATCATTCGTATAACGTTGGTCCGGGCCGTCGTCAAACGTCAAGGCAATGTATTTCTCGCCTTTGCCGGGCTTTACTGCCGGAGCAGCTTTATCAGGCTTATCAAGTACCATTTCCGCTGCGGTATCCGGCTTGCTCGTCGCCGGAACATCCGGCTTCGCCGTGGGCTGCACGCCAGGTTTACCCGTGGCCGCTGCATCCGGCTGAGGAGTCGGCGTTGTTTCCGGCTTCTCCGTTGCCTGCGCGTCCGGCTTGTCTGTGGCACCCGTATCCGGCTGCTCAGTCACTTCAGCTTCTGAATCGTCCGGCGCACCAGCATCCGGCTCGTCTGTGACGCCCGTATCCGGTTTCTCTGTTGCTGCCGGATCCGGCTTGCCGTTATTCGGCTTGCTTCCTGCGCTGCCTTCTGCGCTGCCTTCCGTCTGCGTCTTCGGCGGCTTACCCGCCGAATTGCCGTGGTTGGCATCGCCTCCGGCACTCCCGGCATTGCCGATGATGACAATATCCTCCTCGCCGCTTAAGCCGCTTAAGCCGCTTGCCGCCTTCGGGCCTGTCCAAGCGCTGCCTGTGGTCTCGGCAGGTTGCTTATCGCCTGGCATGAGCAAGCTTAACGTCTGATTTGATGAACATCCGCTCAGCCACACCATTACTACAGCCAGCAGCATCCAAACGAAAAGCTTTCGTCCATGCCGCTTTGTTTTTTCCATGTCAATCACCTTCTATCCCTCGCTGATAGATTCATTGTAACGCTGAACCCTATTGATAGAGTTACAAACTAGTAACATCTTTCGAGCGAATTTGACAGAAATGGCGTTTTCAGCCAGGCACACAAAAAAAGGCCGGACCGCTTTTTGCTGTCTGACCTTGCACGCAAAAAAAACAATGACCGGCGCTGCTATAAGAAAGCGTCGCCGGTCATTGGATTTACATTCGCTATTTAACTTAAACCAGTGCTTTAGCTGCAATATCCGTGCGGTTTTGCTTGCCTTCAAAGTCGATGACGCTAACCGCTTCGTATGCGCGGGCACGGGCCTCGGCAATGTCGCGGCCGCGGCCGACGATGCCAAGCACGCGTCCGCCGTTCGTTACGAACTGACCGTCCTTCTCGGCTGTACCTGCATGGAACACCAATGCGCCCTGTGCTTCCGCCTCGGCAAGACCGCTAATGACACGGCCTTTCGGATAAGAAGCCGGATAACCTTCCGATGCAACGACCACGCAAACCGCTGCTTCGTCACTCCACTGGATATCCAGCTGATCGAGGTTGCCGTTAATCGATGCAAGCACGATATCGATCAGATCCGTTTGCAAACGAGGCAATACGACCTGCGTTTCCGGATCGCCCATACGCGCGTTAAACTCGATGGTCTTTGGACCGTCCGGCGTAATCATAAGGCCGGCGAACAACACGCCGCGGAACGGGCGCCCTTCGCTAACCATTGCTTTTGCCGTAGGAATAATGATGTTCTGGATGGAATCCTCGATGATGGCCGGATCGATATGCGGCAGCGGCGTATACGTTCCCATGCCGCCCGTATTCGGCCCTTTGTCGCCGTCAAAAATCGGCTTGTGATCCTGTGCGGGCACCATCGCGCGCACGGTTTCGCCGTCAACGAAAGCAAGGATCGACATTTCTTGCCCGACTAGGCATTCCTCGATCACGATTTGCGTGCCGGCTTGGCCAAATACCTTATCGACCATCATTTCGCGCAGCGCCTTTTCCGCTTCTTCAAGCGTTGCGGCAACCGTAACGCCTTTGCCGGCAGCTAGGCCGTCAGCCTTGATAACGATAGGCGCGGACTGCTCGCGAAGATACGCGGACGCTGTCTCGTAATCGGTAAACGTCTCATACTTCGCCGTAGGAATATTGTATTTTTTCAGCAAATTTTTCATGAAAATTTTGCTGCCTTCGATTTCCGCCGCGTTTTTGCGCGGACCGTACGCTGCGATACCGGCTGCCTCGAATGCATCGACGATGCCATCCGCAAGCGGATCATCAGGGCCTACAAACACCAGATCGATCGCCGCATCCTTCGCAAAACGGATTAGCTCGTCAAACTCGCTGACTGCAATCGGCACAACTTCGGCAAGCTGCGCAATGCCGGCATTACCCGGCGCACAAAAAATTTCTTTTACCTTCTCGCTTTTCTTAAGCGCCCAGACGATTGCGTGCTCGCGTCCGCCGCCGCCCACTACCAAAATACGCATAATCGTTAACCTCCTAAATAACTATACAAACATAAACGGCTGTCGCCGTCCTTTATTTACTCTTATCCGCTGAAACAGCTGCAGCCGCCGCTCTCGCCAGCTCTCTGTCGTTAACGTGCGGCTGCCCTATTGTCCATTTTAGTGCTTGAAGTGGCGGACGCTTGTGAATACCATCGCGATGTTGTTCGCGTTAGCCGCTGCGATCGACTCTTCGTCCTTGATCGATCCGCCTGGCTGAATGATTGCGGTAATGCCTGCTTTTGCCGCTAGCTCTACCGTGTCTCCCATTGGGAAAAATGCATCCGAAGCCAGTGCAGATCCTTTTGCCGCCTCGCCCGCTTGCTCAATTGCGATACGAGCCGCGCCAACGCGGTTCATTTGGCCTGCGCCAACGCCGATCGTCATATCATCCTTCGCAAGCAAAATCGCGTTCGATTTCACATGCTTAACGACCTTCCAGCCAAATAGAAGCTGTTTCAGCTCTTCCGCTGTCGGTTTGCGGTCCGTTACGAACTGCAGATCCGCTTCCGTAACGCTGTGAACGTCGCTCTCTTGTACGAGCATGCCGCCGTCAACCGACGTGACAAGCCATTCCGGCTTGCGTTCGCCAGCCGCGGAAAGCTCGCCCAGCTTCATCAAGCGGATGTTTTTCTTTTTCGTCAAAATTTCAAGCGCCTCCGGCGTGAAGTCAGGAGCGATGATAATTTCAAGGAAAATACCGCCAAGCAGCTCAGCCGTGTCGGCACCAATCGTACGGTTAGCCGCTACGATGCCGCCGAAGATCGAGGTTGGATCCGCTGCGTATGCTTTTTGGTAGGCTTCGTGAATGGTTGCCCCGATGCCTACGCCGCAAGGGTTCATATGCTTAACGGCAACAACTGCCGGCTCATCGAACTCTTTCAGAATGGCAAGCGCCGCGTTTGCGTCGCTGATGTTGTTGTAAGAAAGCTCTTTGCCGTGAAGCTGCTCGGCAGTCGTTACGTTGCCTGCCGCAGCAAGCGGCTTGCTGTAGAATGCAGCCTTTTGATGCGGGTTCTCGCCGTAGCGCAGGTCCTGAACCTTCTCATAAGTAACCGTATAGGTTTCAGGCAATGACTCGCCCACTTGCTTGGTCAGGTAATCGGAAATAAGGGAATCATAAGCCGCTGTATGGCGGAACACTTTGGCAGTCAGGCGTTTGCGCGTCTCAAGCGTCGTATCGCCTTGTGCTTTCAATTCTTCAATAACCGTGCCATAGTCGGCAGTATCAACCACAACGGTTACGAATGCGTGGTTTTTGGCAGCAGAGCGAAGCATTGTCGGGCCGCCGATATCAATGTTTTCGATCGCATCTTCATAGGAAACGTCAGGCTTAGCGATCGTTTCTTTGAACGGGTATAAATTAACGACAACAAGGTCGATATAATCCAGACCAAGCTCCTTCATCGTTTTCTGATGCTCTTCATTGTCACGCACCGCAAGCAAACCGCTATGTACGGCCGGGTGAAGTGTTTTGACACGCCCATCCAAAACCTCCGGGAAGCCCGTTACATCGGAAATACCGATAACCGGAATACCTTCCTGCTGCAACAGGCTGAATGTACCGCCCGTCGATATGATTTGCACGCCTTGGCTTGCCAAGTCTCTGGAAAATTCCACGATTCCCGTCTTGTCGGAAACACTGATTAACGCTCTACGAATTGCCACGCAAATACCTCCTCATCTATTTGACCAAACCTTTGCTTATCCGAAAATAGTGCCTTAAGTTCGCCTAGCCGCTCACTCTCACATGACGCCCATCGAGCGAAACGCGCCCCTGGGCGATCTGCTGAATGACTGCCGGCAGCAGCGCTTGCTCGGCTGCGTGTATGCGCTCGGCGAGCGAGTCTTCCGTATCTTCATCCGTCACTTCAACTACGCGCTGCGCGATAATCGGCCCGCTGTCCATGCCCCCGTCCACGTAATGGACGGTAACGCCGGTCAGCTTCACGCCGTACGCCAGCGCTTGCCCAATACCGTTCACGCCAGGGAAGGCCGGCAGCAATGCCGGATGGATATTAATCATCCGGCCGTAGAACGGCTCAACGAGCACCGACGTGATGATACGCATGTAGCCCGCCAGCACGATCAGCTCGACGCCGCGGCGCTCGAGCTCGGCGATAATCTCCGTCTCGTAGGCTTCACGGGACGGATACTCCTTCGGCGTGAACAGGAACGTGTCCACGCCAGCCTTCCGCGCGCGCTCCGCAACGGGAGCGGCAGGCTTGTCACAAACAAGAAGCTCGATGGTTACATCGAGCTTCCCCTCCTGCACCGCATCCACAATCGCTTGGAAGTTCGTACCTTGTCCCGAAGCGAAAACAGCGATGCGAAGTGCTCCCATTATACGTCCGCTCCCGTAAACGTTACGATGCGGCTTCCTTCCGTAACCGTTCCGATACGGTAAGCCTGCTCACCAAGCTCGTTAGCAATGCGAAGTGCTTCATTTGCCTGGTCAGCCGGTACTACAACAACGAGGCCGATACCCATATTGAAAGTCGTGAACATATCACGATTCGTAATGCCGCCTTTATTTTGCATCAAATCGAAGATTGGCAAAATCGGCCATGAGCCGAATTCCACGTCAACGTTCACGCCGTCCGGCAGAACCCGCGGAATGTTCTCGATAAAGCCGCCGCCCGTAATGTGCGCCATGCCTTTCACTTCCACTTGCTCAACCAGCTTAAGCGCCGATTTCACGTAGATGCGGGTTGGCTCGATCAATACGTCGCCAAGCTTCGCGCCGCCAAGCTCTTCCAGCTCTTGATCAAGCTTGTAGCCTGCATCCTCAAGCAGCAAGCGGCGAACGAGCGAGAAGCCGTTGCTGTGAATACCGCTTGAAGCGAAGCCGATAACCGCGTCGCCCGCAGCGATCGTAGAACCGTCGATCATTTTCTTCTTGTCGACAATACCGACCGTAAAGCCCGCGATATCGTATTCTCCGCCTTGGTACATGCCCGGCATTTCAGCCGTTTCGCCGCCGATCAAGGAACAGCCCGCTTGCACGCAGCCTTCGGCGATACCTTTGACGATCGCTTCGATTTTCTCAGGTACGACTTTGTCGCATGCCAAGTAATCGAGGAAGAACAACGGCTCCGCGCCTTGTACGATAATATCGTTCACGCACATTGCCACGGCATCGATGCCGATCGTGTCATGCTTGTCCATGGCAAAAGCAAGCTTCAGCTTCGTTCCGACGCCATCCGTTCCAGACACGAGCACAGGCTCATCATACTTGTCCTTGTTTAGGCTGAACAGACCGCCAAAGCCGCCAAGCTCTGCCAGCACCTCAGGGCGGTAAGTCCGCTTTACGTGCTTCTTCATCCGTTCAACCGCTTCGTTGCCTGCCGCGATATCGACGCCGGCTTTTTTGTACGCTTCTGACACTCTCGGTCAACTCCTTAACTAATTTAGGAGCAGCAATCACTCCATGGGGTTAATCATTTATGCTGTTAACAGCTGCAGCTTTTGTCCGATTCTTCGTTAACCGGCGTTGGGTAATCGTTATCGAAGCAAGCGAGACACATGCCGCGATTATACGCTCCGTCATTGCCGCCAACCGATTCTACAAAACCTTCATCGCTTAAAAAGGATAAAGAATCCGCATTGATCTGTTTCCGTATTTCTTCTACCGTACGGTAAGAAGCGATAAGCTCTTTGCGGTCCGGCGTGTCGATGCCGTAATAGCAAGGGTTTTTGAAAGGCGGCGATGTAATCCGCACATGCACCTCCGTCGCTCCTGCTTCGCGAAGCAGGTTAACGATCCGAAGCGACGTTGTGCCGCGCACGATGGAATCGTCAATCATGACGACGCGTTTGCCTTCAACCACTTTACGGACAGCGGACAGCTTCATTTTGACACCCTTCTCGCGAAGCTCTTGGGAAGGCTGGATGAACGTCCGGCCGGTATATTTGTTTTTGATAAGTCCAAGCTCGTAAGGGATGCCCGTTTGCTCTGCATAACCGATCGCAGCCGAGATACTCGAATCGGGAACACCCGTTACGATATCCGCGTCCACGAACGACTCCGTTGCAAGCTGGCGGCCCATCCGTTTGCGCGCCGAGTGAATGTTAATCCCGTTAATGTCACTGTCCGGGCGGGCAAAATAAATGTATTCCATCGCACAGGTTGCGCGGCGTTCAACTTTGGCGTAATGATCCTCGCGCATGCCGTTAGCATCCAAAATAAGCAGCTCGCCCGGCTGAACATCGCGCTCATAAACCGCACCGATCGTCTCGAATGCGCATGACTCCGAAGAGAATACGTATCCATCGCCGATGCGGCCCATAACGAGCGGACGCAGGCCATGCGGATCGGAAGCGACCAGCAGCTTGTCATTGGTCATGATCAAGAATGCAAAGCCGCCGACAATGCGCTGCAAAGCCTCTTTCGCTGCCGTTTCAAAATCCTTCGACGAGCGTGCGATCAGATGGGCGATAACTTCCGTGTCGCTGGACGTTTGGAAGATCGAGCCTGACATCTCCAGCTCATGGCGGATCTCAGGCGCGTTCACGATATTGCCATTCGTCGCAACCGCAAGGTCGCCGTCCCGATAGCGGAAAATAAGCGGCTGCGCGTTGGCAAGCTTGCTCTCTCCCGCCGTCGAATAACGAACATGGCCAATCGAACGGTCGCCGGCCAGCATATCGAGCTTCTCTTTATCGAATACTTCTTTTACCAAGCCCATGCCGCGGTGGTAAGCGAATTTATTGCCGTTATTCGTATCTACCGTACAAATTCCCGCGCTTTCCTCGCCGCGATGCTGAAGCGCATGAAGTCCATAATAGGACAGGTTGGACGCTTCGGGGAGATTAAATACCCCGAACACGCCGCATTCCTCACGCAATTTGTCAAAAATATCGTCACGGCCAATGCCTTCGTTATAGTGGTCTCCCGTCCATAACAAGGGCTCCTGTCTTATTTTTTCATCAGACATGGAATCGCATCCTTCCAGACCTTCTCCAGTTGTTGTACCGGCGCCTGAATGCCGGCTTTTCCGTTTACGCTTATGGTCAGGCCGCTGCCTTTTACAGTACCGATTTGTGCATGTACAACGCCTTGCTCGGTAAGCCATGCTTGCAATGCCGCCGCTTGCTCCGGCTTAGCCGAAAGAAGGATACGGGATTGCGATTCGCTGAACAAGAGGTGGTCAGCGCGCAGCTCCGATGTCAAAGCCACTTCAGCGCCAAGGCGACCGCTAATGCAGGATTCCGCAACAGCAACCGCAATACCGCCTTCGGACAAGTCATGCGCCGAAGCTACAAGACCTTTTTGAATCGCGCCAAGTACGGCATCAAGAACTTTCTTCTCCGTTGCAAGGTCAATTTCGGGAGGACGGCCGGCAGCAGCGCCTTGCAATACGTATTGCAGCTCGCTTCCGCCAAGCTCCGCTTTTGTTTCGCCGACGAGAATGATCACGTCGCCTTCCGCTTTGAAGCCTTGTGTCGTGATGTGGTCGATGTCATGTACGAGACCAACCATACCGATTACTGGCGTCGGGTAAATAGCGCCCTTCGCGTTCTCGTTGTACAAGCTTACATTACCGCCGATTACCGGCGTGTTAAGCACGACGCAAGCCTCAGACATACCATCTGCGGATTTCTCTAGCTGCCAGAACACCTCTGGCTTCTCCGGGTTACCGAAGTTAAGGTTATCCGTAACGGCAAGCGGCTCTGCGCCCGAGCAAACGATGTTGCGCGCTGCTTCCGCAACGGCAATGCGTCCGCCCACTTCCGGATCTAGATATACGTAACGTCCGTTACAGTCCGTTGTCATCGCAAGCGCCTTGCGCGTGCCGCGAATCGTCACGACTGCCGCATCGGAGCCCGGTTGAACAGCTGTCGATGTACGAACCATGTAGTCATACTGATTATAAACCCACTCTTTGCTGGCTACGGTAGGGGAAGCAAGAACCTTCTCCAGCGCGCCTGTCAAATCGGTTACTTCTTCGTAAGCCGCTGTGTCTACCGCAGCATTTTCGCTGAAGTAAGCAGGCTCTTTCGATGGTTTGTCGTATACAGGGCACTCGTCAACGAGCGCTTTAACCGGCATATCGGCAACCTCTTGGCCTTGGTGGAACAAACGAAGACGTCCGTCATCCGTTACTTTACCAACTTTGGCGCAAATAATGCCCCAACGGTCAAAAATTTCTTTCGCCTGCGCTTCATGCTGCGGCTCTACGACGAAGAGCATACGCTCTTGCGATTCGGAAAGCATCATCTCATAAGGCGTCATGCCAGTTTCGCGCTGCGGCACCTCATCCAGGTAAAGCTCAAGGCCGTTACCCGCTTTGGAAGCCATCTCCGCGCTGGAGCATGTAAGGCCCGCTGCTCCCATATCTTGAATGCCAAGCACGATACCGGAATCGATCAGTTCAAGCGTCGCTTCCATAACCAGCTTCTCCATAAACGGATCGCCGACTTGTACCGCTGTACGTTTTTCTTCGGATTCCTCGGAAAGCTCTACGGAAGCAAAGGTTGCGCCGTGAATACCGTCGCGGCCTGTAGCAGGACCCACGTAGAATACCGGGTTGCCTACCCCTTTAGCGACGCCGCGCTGAATTTTATCATGATCGATTAGACCCACACACATCGCGTTAACGAGCGGATTGCCCTCGTAGCTCTCATCGAACATAACCTCGCCCGCAACTGTCGGAATACCGATACAGTTACCGTAGCCTGCAATACCGCTAACCACATGTTCAAACAAATATTTAACGCGCTCATTCTCAAGGCGACCGAAGCGCAGGCTGTTCAGCAAGGCAATCGGACGGGCTCCCATGGAGAAAATGTCGCGGATAATGCCGCCAACGCCGGTTGCAGCGCCTTGGAAAGGCTCAACCGCCGATGGATGGTTATGCGATTCGATTTTGAATACTACCGCTTGGTTGTCGCCGATATCGACGATACCCGCGCCTTCGCCTGGTCCCATGAGAACGCGAGGTCCGGTAATCGGGAATTTTTTCAGGATCGGCTTGGAGTTTTTGTAAGAGCAGTGCTCTGACCACATGACGCTGAAAACGCCGATTTCCGTATAGTTGGGCTGACGGCCAAGAAAACCGCAAATCAGCTCAAACTCATAATCGGATACGCCAAACTGGCTGTAAATCTTTTGCTCGGCAATTTGCTCCGCTGTCGGTTCCTTAGCTGTTAACTGCTGCGCCATGTTGTTCCCTCCATGCATTCAAAATCGATGTAAACATCCGTTTGCCGTCTTCCGAGCCAAGCAATTGATCAATCGCGCGCTCTGGGTGAGGCATCATACCTACTACGTTTCCTGCTTTGTTGCTGATACCCGCAATGTTCTCGACGGAACCGTTCGGGTTCGTATCGCCTGCATAGCGGAATACGATTTGATTGTTCGCTTTGAGCTCGGCAAGCGTTGCGTCGTCGCAATAGTAGTTGCCTTCGCCGTGGGCGATTGGAATCGTTATAATTTCACCTTGCGAGTATTGGTTAGTAAATGCCGTGCCGCTGTTCACAACTTCAAGCTGCTCTTGCTGGCACACGAACTTTAGTCCGTTGTTGCGGATCAAAGCGCCTGGCAGAAGGCCGGCTTCCGTCAATATTTGGAATCCGTTGCAAATGCCCAGGATAAACTTGCCTGCTTCAGCCGCTTTTTGCACTTCGCCCATGACCGCCGCGAATTGCGCGATAGCGCCGCAGCGAAGATAGTCGCCGTAGGAGAAGCCTCCCGGCACTAGAATTGCATCATAAGCGGACAAGTCTGTAGCTGTATGCCATACGTAGTCAACCGACTGGCCGATGGTGTCTTCGACGGCTTTGAAGCAATCGATGTCACAGTTGGAGCCAGGAAATACGAGTACCGCAAACTTCATCGTCTTAACCCTCCAGTTCAAAACGGAAATCTTCTACAACCGTGTTCGCGAACAGTTTTTCGCACATTGCTTTGATGCGTACTTCCGCTTCGGCGCGGTCAGTCGTATCGAGTTCAAGCTCCAAATATTTGCCGATGCGTACTTTTTCGACTTCGGCGAAGCCCAGAGTGTGAAGCGCGCCTTGTACAGCGGTTCCTTGTGGATCCAAAACGTTTTGCTTGATAGTGACGTAGACGGTTGCCTTCATAATAGCCTCCTGAAAATGTGGGTTTTTCTCGCAGCAGCTTTATTGGTCAAAATGTGATTGCCGCTCGGGCGCGGGAGTTATTGCTTAAGCCGCTTTCGAAGCCGGGAAATTTGATTATACCGCTTAGCGGGTATTTCCCGGTCTTCAAGAAGCGATCGCTGTCGCTTTCCAGCAACAACTTCCCGCTCTCCGAGCTTTCACACTTTGAGATAAAACCTTTGCGAGGTTGATCGGTGAAGCAATGGTTTTCTCGCAGATTTGATGGACGATGCTTGGCGCGGGCATGGGGGTTATTATCTACGCCGCTTTCGAAGCCGGGAAATCTGATCACACCGCTTAGCGGATATTTCCCGGTCTTCAAGAAGCGATCGCTGTCGCTCTCCGACAACAACTCCCCACGCTGCGCGTGAGCATAATTCCTTCAAACCGCTGTAAGGTTGATCGGTGAAGCAATGGGGTGCAGCAGCGCTCTCGCTGACTGCCTGCCTAAGAGGCATGCGAATCAGCGCCCCTATGGTCAGCGTCATTGCTAACGCTCGACGTTGTATTAGTCATATCCGGCCTTCTTCGGCGGATTCATTAATTTAACGGGATTTATACCCCTGTTAATTCAATCACATAAGCCAGTTTGCTGCGATTAGCGGTACTTTTGGGCGTTATTGGCTTCATTTCGATGTCCTAGTTCGATTTGGCGCCGGATAACGCCCGCCGTTCCCGTTATTTCGTTCAGCATCCCTGCCCAGAATCGAAATAACGCTTCATTTTGCTGCATATGAAGCAGGAATATGTGTGCGGTTACTTATCTAAAGTTCAGCGCCCGTCAGGCGGCGGTAGATATCGCGGTAGCGGGCCGTTGTTTCGGCTACTACGGATTCAGGCAGCGGCGCAGGCTTGCTGTCGCGGTCCCAATCAGATCCGAGCAGATACGTGCGCACCGGCTCTTTGTCCATGCTGTCGATCTCGATATCGAGCGCATAGTTGCCTTCTGCCCAGAAACGCGAGGAGTCCGGCGTGAAGATTTCATCGATCAACACGACTTTGCCGTCGATCAATCCGAACTCGAATTTGCAATCGGCAAGAATAATGCCGTGCTCGGCGCAATAGCCGTGAGCGAACTCATAAAGCTTGATGCTGCGGTCGCGCAGCTCTTCGGCAAGCTCGGCGCCGACCATTTCAGCCATTTTCTCAAATGGGATGTCCTCGTCGTGGCCAACGTCGTTTTTCGCTGCCGGCGTGAAGATCGGAGCCGCAAAACGTTCGTTTTTGTGAAGGCCAGCCGGAAGCTCGATCCCGTTGATAGCCGATGTTTGCTGGTATTGTCTCCAACCGCCGCCCGTTATATAGCCGCGGACGACGCACTCGATATCGATACGCTCCGCTTTGCGGGTGACCATGATGCGGTTTTTTAGCAGCTCAGGCTCCGTTACGAGAACGCCAAGCTTCTCCACATCAGTATGCACGACATGATTCACTTGGATATCGGCCGTTTGCTCGAACCAATAAGCCGATAGGCGGTTCAGCACATTGCCCTTGTCCGGTACAGCAGGGTCAAGCACGTAATCGAATGCCGAGATCCGGTCCGTTACGACGATCAGGTAATGCTCGCCCAGATCGTAAAGCTCGCGTACCTTGCCTTTGTATATGAGCGGAGCTTTTATATAATCGACAGCCGTCGATAAAGCTTGCGATGTTGCGGTCATCAGGCCAGCCTCCCCTTAAATCAATCCCAAACGCGTGAAGATGGTATCCACATGCTTCAAATGCCAAGCCGGGTTGAAGCAATCGTCAATTTCTTCTGTTGAAAGCACGCTTGTAATTTCTTCCGTCTCGCCGATGATGTCACGGAATTGACGCTGTGTCTCCCACGCCTGCATTGCGCGCGGCTGCACGGTATCGTACGCTTTTTCGCGGCTGAAGCCTTTGTCGATCAACTTCGTCAATACGCGGCCCGAGAACGGCACGCCGTATGTCGCTTGCATGTTGCGCTTCATGTTTTCCGGGAACACGGTCAGGTTGTTGATGATATTGCCCAGACGGTTCAGCATGTAGTTAAGCAGCATCGTTGCATCCGGCAAAATAATCCGTTCTACCGAAGAGTGGCTGATGTCGCGTTCATGCCAAAGCGCAATGTTCTCATAAGCGGTAACCATATGTCCGCGGATGACGCGGGACAAGCCGGAAATGTTCTCGCAGCCGATCGGGTTGCGTTTATGCGGCATGGCGGATGAGCCTTTTTGGCCTTTTGCGAACGGCTCTTCGACTTCACGGAACTCGCTCTTCTGCAAAGCGCGTATTTCGGTAGCGAACTTGTCGAGCGACGAAGCGACGAGCGCAAGTGTTGCCATATATTCCGCGTGGCGGTCACGCTGCAAGGTTTGCGTCGAGATTGGAGCGGCCGTAATGCCTAGCTTCTTGCACACGAATTCTTCAACGAAAGGATCGATGTCAGCGAAGGTACCTACAGCGCCGGACATTTTTCCGAATTGCACGCCTTGAGCCGCATGGTGGAAACGCTCCAGGTTACGTTTCATTTCCTCGTACCAAAGCGCCATTTTCAGACCGAACGTCGTTGGCTGGGCATGAACGCCGTGAGTACGGCCCATCATCGGCGTATCTTTATATTGAAGTGCTTTATTTTTTAGGATTTCAATGAAGCGCTCGATGTCTTTGACGAGAATTTCATTGGCTTGAAGCAGCAGGTAGCCGATCGCTGTATCCACGACATCCGTGGAAGTCAGGCCGTAATGCACCCATTTACCCTCAGGGCCCGCTTTCTCGGATACCGCACGCGTAAAGGCGATAACGTCATGGCGAGTGTCCAGCTCGATTTCATAAATGCGGTCAATGTCGAAATCAGCGGAAGCGCGAAGCGCGACAACATCTTCCTTAGGAATAACGCCCAGCTCGGACCAAGCCTCGCATGCGCAAAGCTCAACCTCCAGCCATGCTCTAAACTTATTTTCCTCTGTCCAAATTGCTCTCATTTCCGGTCTGCTGTAACGCTCCAACATTAATCCTTCACACCTTCCAAATAGTTGTTTCTTCAATCCAGCTCAGTGCGGCGTCCGTATTCTCCGCCAGCACGTTGACATGGCCCATCTTCCGCTTTGCAACAGCGTCCTTCTTCCCGTACAAATGAACCTTCGGCGCGACCTTCAACCGCTCAGCCGACTCATCCCGGCGTGCCGTCAACGCAAGCAGCGGCTCGACATGCTCGCCGAGCACGTTGACCATCACGACAGGACTCATTAGCGTTGTGTCGCCAAGCGGCAGGTTGCATACCGCCCGCACATGCTGCTCGAACTGCGACGTTCGGCAGGCCTCCATCGTGTAATGGCCGCTGTTATGCGGACGGGGCGCAAGCTCGTTTACGAACAGCTCGCCGTCCGCCGTAACAAACAGTTCAACCGCGATAAGCCCGACTGCGCCAAGGCCTTCTGCAATCCGTGTTGCAAGGCGCTCAGCCTCTTGCTGCAGCTCCTCGCTGATTCTTGCCGGTACGATAGACAAATGCAATATATTATCGACATGTATGTTTTCCGCGGCAGGGAACGTTTTGATTTCACCCTGCGGATTTCGTGCCGCTATAACCGATATTTCCTTTTCAAAACGAATGAACTGCTCCAGCACCAGCTGGACCTTCGCGCGCGAGAGCGTCTCATACGCTTCTTCGATTTCATCCTCGCTGCGGATGACCCACTGTCCTTTGCCGTCATAGCCGCCCATCGCCGTCTTCAACACGCATGGCGTACCGAAGGCAGCTACCGCCTCATGAAGCTCGACCATGCTGCGAATCTCGCGGTAGGGCGCGACCCGCACGCCGGCCGCTTCTATCGCATGCTTCTCGCGAAGCCGATGCTGCGTCGTGTAGAGCAGCTCGCTGCCTTGCGGCACATACGACTCTTCCATGAGCATCGCTGCGACGTCTGCGTCAACGTTCTCGAATTCATAAGTGATGACATCCGAACGCTTCGCAAGCTCCCTTGCCGCTTCGCGGTCATCGTATGGCGCCACGATTTGCTCGGCAACTTGTCCGGTTGGACTATCCACGGTCGGGTCAAGCGCAATGAACCGATAGCCCATCGCGCTGCCCGCGTTCGCAAGCATTCGGCCAAGCTGGCCTCCGCCTAAGATCCCGATCGTACTGCCCGGCAGCAGCGTCATTAAAGGCTGCTTATCCGTTTTCTGACTCATAGCGTCTCACTGCTTTCCAGCACTTCCTGCTTCACGCGCTCTCGTCGCGCTTCCACGCGCGCTTGCACTTCAGGGTCAAATGCTCCCAGCATTTGTGCGGCAAGCAATCCTGCATTCGTGCCGCCCGCGTTGCCGATCGCAACCGTAGCCACGGGAATCCCCCCCGGCATTTGAACGATGGAGAGCAAAGAATCCAGCCCGCTCAGATTCGATGATTTCACGGGAACGCCAATAACCGGCAAAATCGTCTTTGCAGCGACCATGCCGGGCAAATGCGCAGCTCCGCCGGCGCCGGCAATAATCACCTTAAGCCCGCGCTCTACCGCAGTCTCCGCGTACTCAAACATCAAATCCGGCGTCCGATGCGCCGAAACGACCTTTTTCTCATACGGAATTTGCAATTCCTCTAGAATATCGCAGGCTAATTTCATTGTGTCCCAATCCGATTTGCTGCCCATGATGACGCCCACCTTCGCAGACATGCGATCAAACCCACTTTCGTTTATAAGATTATCAATCATTAAGCTTCATGAACTCGAAGCGGTAAAAACAGAAAAGGCCCGTCAGCAACCATAAGAATGGGGATGCCGCAGGACCGGAGCGGAAGCAGAAGAAACGACCGGTATTCATGCGAACCCGCTATCGATAGATCATGCTTCACTTTAATGAGGTCGACTCAAGCTGCGCTGCATGGCCATAGAGACAAGAGTAGGCTGCCTCGTAAGAGAGGCAACCTCTATCTAACCAAAAGGCTTCTTTATGCAGCGTGCTTGCTTATTGCGAACGCTCGGCATCGCATGTCGTCTCATTTTGCTCGTAGTCCGAAAATTAAGGTTTTCGGGTAGAAACATTCAGGCCTTATCCCAAATATATACGAGATGAATGGAAATGAAATAGGAAGAAGATATGATGATTCATCCTTGTATTCCAATTTTAACTTTAAAGTCATAATTTTATGTCTTTGGCTTCGACAATATCCAACATGTTTCACTGTGTCAGAGCGATCCACCTCAAGCCTATTCTAGTTTATCTAATCCCCAAACCACTGTCAATGAAATACGAACATTAAAAGACAATGTTTTATAAAGGTTCGTTTTTTTGAATAAAACAATGCCGAATTCCGAGTGAAATAACCAAATTAAGGGGTTTAGACCACTGCATTTGCCTTTCATACCCCGCCTATGCTCCAATTCGTTCCATTTTCGCAAAGAAAAGGCGTATATGCACGGAACACAAGCAGTTCTTCCTTCGAAAAAAATGAGGAATGAGCGGCGGCATCCTGTACTTATTATCTATTATTCCCAATGCCCGGCATTCCCACGCGCTTCTTTTCCAGACTAGAGACAATCTCCGTTGAATACAGTTATAACGGAGACTTTTTTGGTATGCGCGCAGAAACAAGCCGCAGTCGCGAACGCATGAACAATGGACTTGAAAAGGAGGTTCGGCGAAGTTGCAAATCCACGTGGTGCAAAAAGGCGATTCGCTGTATAAGCTGGCTCAAAAATTTGACGTATCCGTCAGCGAGATCACGGATGCCAACGGGTTAAGCGATCCGAATACGCTTGTAGTCGGTCAATCCCTTATCATACCGGCCGAGGCAGCCACCCATAAGGTGCTTGTCGGCGAATCGCTTTGGATAATCGCCCAGCGATACGGCGTCACGCTGAAGGAGCTCGCGGAGGTCAATCAAATCACAAATCCCGCGCTCATTTATCCCGGTCAGACTCTTGTAATCCCGCAGGCGGCACGGCCGACCATAGAGGTCAATGCCTACACCGAAAAATTCGGTCCTGAAGGCGTCGGGACCGTTCAGGAAATCGGTCAGTACTTAACGTATTTAAGCCCGTTTAGCTACCGCGTACAGGCTGACGGGTCCTTTACGACCCTCGACGACTCCGCGGTCATTAATGCCGCCTATCAAGCGAAGGTCACTCCGATGATGGTCATCACCAATTTTGAGAGCGGGACCTTCAGCCCGGAAATTGCCCATGCGGTATTAAGCGATCCCGTGCTTCAGCAAACGCTTATCGGCAACATTCTCGCCACGATGAAGCAAAAGGGCTACCTCGCGCTTAATGTCGATTTCGAATATGTGCTGCCGGCCGACCGCGAGCTGTACAACGCTTTTTTGCAGCGGCTCGTAGACAGCCTGCAACCGCAAAACTATCTCGTATCTACCTGCCTTGCCCCCAAGACCAGCGCTGCCCAAACAGGCACGCTGTACGAGGCGCATGATTATCCGGCACATGGCCGAATCGTCGATTTCGTTGTGCTCATGACCTACGAATGGGGCTGGTCCGGCGGTCCTCCCCGCGCCGTCGCTCCGCTGAACGAGGTGAATAAAGTGCTAACCTACGCGCTTAGCGTTATTCCCGCGCAAAAAATCGTGATGGGCATGCCGTTATACGGCTATGACTGGACGCTGCCTTACGTGCAAGGGGCGAAATGGGCCCCCACCGTCAGCCCGCAGGCCGCGGTCAACCGGGCTAATCAATACGGAGCAACCATTGCATACGACGAGGAAGCGCAATCCCCCCACTACAACTATTATGATAACGAAGGCCGCGAGCACACCGTCTGGTTCGAGGATGCGCGAAGCGTGCAGGCCAAGTTCAATCTCGTCAAAAGCTATAACCTGCGCGGCGTCAGTTATTGGGTGCTCGGCGTTTCGTTCCCGCAAAACTGGTATGTGCTGCAGGCGAACTTTACGATCAAGAAGCTTGTCTAAAGCCTTTTATTAACGAGATTTTGACAGGCAAAACGAAGAGGCTGCACTGCTGCGACATGTCGCATGCCGGAGCAGCCTTTTACGCTTACACCTCAGTATCGCTTATTTATCCGTTTATAAATTAAGGCCGTTGAATGCATACACAATGTCAATAAAATACATAATACGTTAAGTAGTAATACTTGCTATTCATCTAAAAGGCCTATTGTGGAGGGATTGAAATGGCCCTGCATTCAGATCGTATTCATTCTTCGAACGAAATGAACTTAAAAAAGCTGCTGCAAATCTTTTCAGATAATGATTCTTTGGTTATACGTAGCCTAATGAATGAAGAAGGTACATTGCTTGCTTCATTTGTTTACTTAAACGTCTTAATTGATGAAAAATATTTAAATCAACATCTTATACGAAAAATGAACGAAGATCTCCGTACAGTAAAGGGACTGGTGAATGAAACAGCCTTAAACACTCTAAACTCTCTTGGAACCGTTAATGAACTGACGCAAATTGAGGCTGTAGTAAGCTTGATTACCGATGCTGGTATTGTCGTCTTTGTTGAAGGTATCTCCATGGCTTATGGCATACTGTTGCCGGGGTATGAGACACGTGCTATTGAAGAACCGAAGATTGAAATTAATGTACGGGGGCCAAAAGAAAGCTTTACCGAAGACCTGCAACAAAACTTGAGCATGGTGTATAGGAAGCTTAAGACACCCGACCTAAAATCAATATCATTTGTTATCGGGCAGCAAAGCCAAACCAAGGTTATGCTTTTATATCTTGAAAACCGAATAGACCAAACTCTATTAGCGGAAATAAGAAATAAAATCGAATCCGTCCAATTGGACGTTTTAATTGTCAATACTCAAATTGAAGAATTAATTCAGGATAACATTTTCACTCCTTTCCCCCAGATTTTCAGTACAGAAAGACCTGATCGAATTGCTACCGCATTAGGTAGGGGAAAAGCAGCAATTATTGCAGATGGAACGCCAATTGCCTTAATCGCTCCCACCTCTTTTTTCGAAATGCTTCACCCTAGCGAAGATTTATACGAGAGGTTTTACTTCGCTAACTTTTTAAGAATACTACGTTTGATATGCCTGTTTATCTCATTATTCGGACCTTCTTTATATATATCCTTGACCACCTTTCATCTCGAAATGATCCCGACTCCACTGATGATGGCCTTTATTTCCTCGAAAGCCGGAATTCCATTCCCAACTTTTATTGAAGCGATCCTCATGGAGACCGCTTTTGAGATACTCAGAGAAGCCAGCCTGCGATTGCCTCGTGCGGTAGGTCAATCCGTTAGCATCGTGGGGGCACTTATTATTGGTGAGGCTGCTGTACAATCAGGGATTGTGTCCCGACCGATGGTTATTGTAGTGGCCATGACAGGGATTGCCTCTTTTGCGATTCCTTCCTTTAGTACGGCTATCGCATTACGTATGCTGAGGTTTCCTTTTATACTTCTCGCCGCTAGTTACGGTGTGTTTGGTCTCTCTTTAAGTATGTTCATACTCATCATGCATTTGTGTTCCTTGCAAACATTTGGCGTGCCCTTTCTTGAACCGGTTAGTTTCAAAAGCATGAGAGACACATTGATGAAGTATATTCTCTTACCTGTCAAATACAGAGAAAATGTTATACAGGTCAAGGCTGGCAGTGTAGATGCTCCGCAACAAAAAAAAGGAGGTTTCCTGCATGGCAATGAAGAGGATGAATATCGTTAGATCCATTCTATTGATCTGTTTAATAACATGGATAGCTGGCTGCTCAGCCGATGTCACAGAAATTAGCGATATTGCTTTAGTAACAGCGACGGGCATCGATTATGATAAAAAAATAAATAAATATGTATTTACTTCCTATTGTTTATTACCCACTACGACAAGTACGGAGAATACCGGAAAACTTTCCGAGTGGGTTGTAAGCGCAACGGGCAATTCCATTTTGGATGCTGCAGAAAATTTACGAAGCCGAGCTGGGAAAACACTAATATGGCAGCATAATAAGTTCATTATTATTGGAGAAAGCGCTGCACGCTACTCCTTTTATGAAATTATGGATTTCATGACTAGAAATCGTCAAATTCGTATTACTAGTTTCCTTTTTGTGAGTGAAGGAAGAGCCGAAAATTTACTGAATATGAAGACAGAAACAGAAGACTTGCTCTCTAATGATTTGCTGGGGAAAGTTAGGAACGAAAAGGAATGGGGAAGAAGTATCAGCCAGAGCATACAAAATATCGCAAATTGGAATATTGATCCTTATAGGGGCTTTGTTACAGGTAAGATAAGTAAATCTAAGCAGTCTTTCAAGTCCGAAGAAGTTCTATCATTAAGTGGAGGATCTGTTTTTAACAATGGCAAATGGGTTGGCTGGTTGGATGAACAAGATGTGCTGGTCGTTCATTTATTATCAGATAAAAGCAAATGGAAGGATCTTGTTTTTAGCGAAACCTTTAATTTTAATGATATCAAAGTCACCTTATATTTTAAGCTGGACAAGCAATCGATACAAAGTAGTTTTATCGATGGCCCCACACTAGATATCCATTTGAGTTTAACCTCAACTGTAGGTGAAATAGAGCACTATTTATCGGTAGACAAGTTAGACACAATCAATCAATTGGAGCAAGCGGCATCCACATTTTTGGAAAATAAGATAAAGCATACACTCCTTCATTTTCAAAAAGATCTGAATGTTGATGTTGTTGGTTTTTCTAATCTTTTTTATCAGCATTACCCAAATGAGTGGGCTGCATTAAAAAATAAATGGACGGATATTTATCCAACAATTCCGGTTCAAACCCATGTCGCTGTAAAAATAGATAAACTGGGATTGAATCAATCTTTGGGAGATCATTAATATGCTTAATACGATCATTTGCTTACTGTCTATTGGTTATGGAATTCAACAATTTTTAAGCTTTCGAAAACAACAAGAAAAGTCCGATGCCATTGTCATACTGATACTTTGTGGAATAATTGCGATCTATTGCAACCCTTTCTACAGCGCCTCATTACCTACCGTGGAAACTTTTTATACCTTCGTTTATAAACCGATCTCTAATTATTTGATAAGACAATAATCTGTTACTTAGGAGGAATCCGTGTGGTCGCTCAGAACAAAATAACTCATGGCCAGCTCAGTTGCCTCGTATTCTGTTATTTGTCGGGATTCTCAACATTATTTTTATCAGAAGCAGCATTGCTAAAACAAGATGTCTGGATGTCGTATCTCATGGGTATGACATCAGCCACTGGGATGCTGTGGCTTTTGTGCTATGTCCAATGGAAGCACCCTCAAATGAAAATGGTTGAAATTTTCGACAGATTATTTGGACATTGGGTATCGAGGCTCGTTCTTATGATTTACCTAATCTATATTTTTGAAATGCAAGCAGTTGCTTGTCGTGCGTTATCCTCATTCTATACAACAGTCGTTCTTCCCAATATGCCTTCAAATCAAATTATCCTACTTATTATTTTATCTACGACTTACGCCACTTATCTTGGACTTGGCACTATTGTGAGAGCCATCCAGATAACGCTTCCCTTTTTTCTGTTGGCCATATTAATCATCTGTTTTTTTTTATTGCGAGAAATGGAGACTAATCCTATACTCCCACAATTTCAACACACGTTTTCGGAAGTTATGTACGGCGGCTTGCTTAGCTTCTATTTTCCTTTTGGCAAATTGATTGTCTTTGGGTTTCTTTTAGCACGGGTTAAAAATATGAAAAAGATTTTTTCAAGCAGCATTTTAGGACTAATACTCGCAGCATTATATTTGTTAGTCGCTACTTATTTGACCCTTGGTACAATTGGAATTCATTTGACCGGGACAGTTATGTTCCCCTTTTTCTCATCTATTCAAATGGTTAAATTCGGAGAATATTTGGAAAGAATAGAGATTATAATCATCGGGATGTGGACCATATTTACCATATTCGAAATCGTTGTTCTTCAATATGTTTTTATAATGTTGCTGCGGCATGTGTTTCGGATAAAAAACATAAAACCTTTTATTTTCCCCATAGGCTTATTATTTTTTGCTTTAACCCAGAAAAGCTTTCTCCGCCTAACTGATTTATCGTTCTATAACCTTAATATTGCTCCTTTTTCAACAATACTGCCCGTCGCGATTATCCCGATCATTCTAATTATTATGACGTTATTAAAAAAAGGGAAAACATAAAATTAATTTAATCATTCTAATCGATGATTTATTAATATGAATTTAAATAGCGTGCTTTTTTGGAGTGAAAAAGTAAAGCAGCCCATTCAGGCGGCAGGTTTCCGGCAGCCTAATGATCTGATTATCAGGGAACATGGATTTCAGTAAGTAAACTTCAAGCATGGTTACTGGATAAAATAAAAAACAGGCCGTCTAGTTCGACAAAATCGAACTAAACGGCCTGTTGCATAAACACGGCTTCGTTGAACTACACCAGCCATACCGTCTTCGCGGTAGCAGGTATACGCTGCGGCTCCGGCGGCGTCATATCCGGATAACCCAAGTAAATGAAGCCAACGATCTGGTCCTTCTCCGCAAGCCCGAATGTCTCTCTCATAAGCGGATGATACATCGGATCGCCGGAGCGCCAGATTGCGCCCAGTCCGCTTGCATGCGCGGCGAGCAGCAGGTTTTGCACGGCTGCTTGAGCGGCAGCCAGCTCTTCTTCCAGAACCGCCCGCGGATCATTCGAGGGCGAGCATACTGCCGCTATCACAACAGGAGCGCGGTAAGCTTTTGACCGTTCCTTCGCTAGTCGATCCTCAAGCGCCTGTCCGGTCATGTCCGGTACCGCGGCTGCGGATACGCGGGCATATCCCTCGGCAAGCCGGCCTCGGCCCTCGCCTGTCATGACAATAAAGGACCATGGCTGTGTATTATGATGGCTGGGCGCCCAGACGGCCGCATCCAGCAGCCGTTCAATAAGCGCGCGGTCTACAGGGTCTTTCTTCACTCTTCCGATCGTTCTGCGCGTGCGAATCGCTTCTTCAACGTTCATCTTCCGTATCTCCTCCGCTCATTTGAGTTTTTCCATCTGCCGATTGGCAGAAGATTATTCGAAAAGATGCAAATATTCGCCGTACCCTTCTTGCTCCAGGTCATTTTTGCCAATGAACCGCAGCGATGCGGAGTTAATGCAGTACCGAAGCCCGGTTGGCTGCGGTCCGTCATCGAACACATGCCCAAGATGGGAATCGCCTTCCTTGCTGCGAACCTCAACCCGTACCATATAATGCGAAGTGTCGGTATGCTCTGCTACTGCCGATGCCTGCAGCGGCTTCGTAAAGCTCGGCCATCCGCAGCCTGCATCGTATTTATCGCGGGAGCTGAACAGCGGTTCTCCGGATACGATGTCCACGTAAATGCCATCCTCGGTATGGTCCCAGTACTCGCCGGTGAACGGGCGCTCCGTGCCGCTGTTTTGCGTGACTTCGTATTGAATCGGGGTCAGGCGCTGCCTAAGCTCGTCTTTGTCTTTCTTAACCGTCCAGTTCTGCGCGATAAACGCGTCGCGGCCGGAGCCTTTACGGTACATTTTATAGCGGTAAGGGTTCGTTTTATGATAGCCCTGATGATAATCCTCTGCCGGGTAAAAAGCTTGCGCCGGCTCGATTTCCGTCACGATCGGACGGTCAAAGCGGCCGCTCGCCTCAAGCTCCCGTTTGGAAGCCTCGGCCAGCTCGCGCTGCTCCTCGTCATAATAATAAATGCCCGTCCGGTAAGACTCGCCGCGGTCATGGAACTGGCCGCCCGCATCGGTCGGATCAATTTGCATCCAGAAGATGTTCAGCAGCTTCTCGTAGGGAAAGATTTGCGGATTGTACGTAATTTGCACTGCCTCCGCATGGCCGGTCGTCTCCGAGCAAACCTCCTGGTAAGTCGGGTTGACGGTGTGGCCTCCCGTATAGCCGGAAACGACTGAGATAATGCCTGGCATTTCTTCGAAAGGCGAGACCATGCACCAGAAGCACCCGCCTGCGAACATTGCTTTGGCTTCGGTTTGGCTTGCGCCGTTATTTGTAATTGGTTGATCCATTCTGATCATCCTCCTCAATGGTTCTAATCATAATGACTATCTCTAGTATACATGACGGGAAGGGTCAACAACAAAAAAGGAGGAAGCGCCGAGTCCATAAGGCGCTTCCTCCAAACCATTATGATTTAAAATCCGATGCCGGAAGAAATACGAATAGGATCGGCAATGAGCTTGCTCCAGGCGACGTATATTGAATGGTCACCTCAGGCGCTGCCTGCAGGCCTGCCGCTCCCTCAGGTCTCAGCTGCGTATAAAGCAGCGCACCCTCGCCTACTTTTACATGTCCGCCGGACGGCACCGAAACGACTTTCCCGTTCACCGTGACCGCCCCTTGGAAAATACCCGCGCGCGGATTCAAAATAATACGCGTTCCGTAAGCGACGCTTTTGAGCTTGATCGTCGTCACGGCGCCATACTCCCCGCCGTTAATCGTCATTCCGCCCGTCAGCGCATCCACGCCCGCCATAGCCGGACCGCGCTGGCCAAGACGAAGCTTGCTTTCGGTCACGCCAACCTTTTCAGTTACTTCGATGTATTGATCGGTATCAAAAAACTTGCCGCGGTTGCCGACTTTCTCCAGCTCCGGCAGCGTAAACACCACGCTTACCGGATCCGTGAATTCTTTTAGCGCCATCGTCGAGAATGTCAATTCGCCATCCATGTCCACATCAAGCAGGCCGGAAAAGCCTTCATCCGGATTCATGATGATTTTCTCCATCTCCGGCATGAGGTTGATGGATGCGCCCGGCTCAATGATTATTTCGCGCGGTTGAGACGGCGCAAAATATCTGCTTACCGCAGCGGATCCGAACTGAAGCGCGCTTACGCTCGGTCCAGCCAATCCTCGGTTGCCAATCGTCAGCTTAACGCTCTTCTCTCCCTTGTTCGTTGCGACTACCGCTAGCTTTAGCCGCTCTTGGGAGCCGTTGCGGTGATGGAGGAACAATCGGCTGGGATCATTCAACGTATCCTCATAGAGGAGGCCTTCACCGAAGAAACGCTCCGGCGCATTCGACATGTACAAGGTGCGCCCGCTTTTGGATTCAATGGTTGAAACCTCTTTAAAGGTGTTCATCAGCTTGCCGTCGAGCACGAATTTATCGCCCGGATTACCATAACGCATGTAATATTCGTAAGGCGAGTACATCACTTCATCCGTAACGGTGATATCTTGTGACACGACCCCGCTGCTAAGTCCTTCGCTGTCGTAAACGCTCAGCGTTACCGTGTAGACGCCCGGCTCGAAATAGGTGCTTTTGCGTCCTGTCCAGATCGGTTTAACGGTCTTGCCGTCCGGATCGTAGCTAAGATCCTCGTATTCGATATTCTCGCCCTGCTTCACTTCGAGCGGCGCAGTGAATTTGGCTACCGGCGCGACATTCGGCTCCGGCTGAATCGTAATGCTGATTTGCTTCAGCTGCGCATTATAGACGTAGCCCGCATTCCAAAGGAGCTTTACCGCGGATAAAGGGACATGCATCGTCCCGTTGATACGCATAGCCGCATTTGGCAAAAGCAAATAGCTTCCGTTGCGGTTCGCTCCGCGCATGTTGACATTCAGCGTTACTTTGTTGAAATAAGTATCGATATGAGTACCCTTGCTATCGTTATATACGCTTGCGCCTACAGAAGTCGCAATCGTACGGACCGGAATCATCGTGACTCCTTTTACTACCGGAAGCGGCGTTGTCATTTGCTGCGTTTTCCCGTTCAACGACATTTGCTTCGACCCGTGGACAAATACCAATTTTATCGGTTGACGCTCTGCCGCATTTGCCTCTTCCTTCGCTCCAAACCCTGTTCCCGCAAGCGAAACTAGCAAGCTAGCAACTATAATCCGCTTGGCCATTCGACTGATCCAATTCACTCTACTCATCCTGTTCTCCTTCCAAATTTGCAGCATCGACTGCTGCATCCCGTATGGTTAGACGCACAAGCGGGTGAGAATGTTCCGCTGATTTTTAAAATTTACAATTTATTTCCACCTTACATAGGGGACATCTGCATTTCACTTTGTTACAATAAGATGACATGCGCAACTATTTGGCATGGATTGCTGTCTAAAATAATGAACCCCCATGCTTGCAGTTCGTTCATCCGATCTTTCGTGCAAGTGACTAACAAGAGAGGTGAATGAATAGAATGAGTGATTTGATTTTGGAACAACGTACTGCCAGCCAAACCGACAAGAAGACACGCAGAAAAAGAGGAAACCGTACCTTTCTCCTCTTCGCCTGCGTATGGGTCATTATTATATGCTCCGGCATACTCGGCGCGAAATGGTATACCGAACGGATGCAGCAAACCTTATCCGCGGATCTGGAACGGCAAACCGCGAGCCAAATCGCGGCCATGCAGCAAGCCTACGAGGCACGCATGATGCAGCTGGAAACGGATTATACGGCGGATTTAACGGAGCTTAAAGCAAAGGTGGACGCGCTCAACGAGCTGCTTACGTTCACGAAGGATAACGCTGCCTCCAAGACCGATAACAGCAACAAGCTGTACACGCAGTTGAACGAGGTGAAGAAGCAGCTGAATGAGCTGCAGAAGAACCTGGATGTGCTCAAATGAACATCACCGTAAAAGCATTAAACCGTACCGCCTTACTCGCATGTGCCCCGTTTCTTGGCGTAATGATCTGGCTGCTATTATCCGATATGGTCATCCAATTATCTGCCGAAGCGTTTCCTAAGCCCGTTACCGAGCAAGCTAGGCTCCCAGAATCCGATATTTCGCATGCCGCGGCAGGCCTTGATCTTGCACAGGAAACCGCTTCGCAAACGCGTGAATCGATTCAAAGGCAAATCAAGCTGTACCAGCAGACGAATGCGGACATGGCAAAAATATCGTCGATGGCGGCCTCCCAAGCGATGAAGCCTTTGCAAATTTACGACCGCAATATTACGCGAAGGCTTGGCAATGCTTCTGCCACCGTGGAATCAGACAAGCTTAGGGCTCAGCTCTTCTACATAAAAGCGGAAAACTTCACGGCGTATGCGCTAAAAGTGAAGCTGAAGAGCAAAGATGCCATGACCATGTCGCTCGGCGGCGACGAGCTCGGCAAGGCGGAGTCTACGCTAGCCGCGGTCAATCGTCACGGGGCTGTCGCCGGCGTCAATGCGGGCGGCTTCGCGGATGGACGCGGCAAGCGTTATCCGCTCAGCACGACCATCGTAGACGGCAGCTATGCTACGGGCTTTGAACCGCCCCATGCGGATCTGTTTTTTGTCGGTTTGAATGATCGGAATGAGCTGATCGGGGGGAAATTCGCGAGCAAAGCACAGCTGGATGCCGAGAAACCAAAATTCGGCGCTTCCTTTGTCCCTGTGCTGATGCGAGGCGGGGCTCCGCAGCCGATCCCGATGAAGTGGCAAACCAGCCCGAAGCGGGCGCCCCGCACCGTTGTAGCCAACTATAAGGACGATCAGCTGCTGTTTCTTGTAGCCGACGGCTATAACGAATCCGGAAGCTCGGGCGCCACGCTAGGCGAAATGCAGCTTCTGCTGCAGCGCTACGGCGCCGTTGACGGCTATAATCTGGATGGCGGCGGCTCCTCCTCGCTTATTTTTAACGGACGGGTCATCAATAAACCTTCGGATGGCGTGCTGCGGAAGCTGCCGACCCACTTTCTATTCTTTAAATAATTAGGCCGGCATAGCGCGGTGGCGATGATTTCTGAATATACTACTATCGAGCTTCCCGATTCAGACTCCTACTATCGTTTTTTGGAAAGGAGCAGCACGGATGGGCATCGGATCGAAATGGTATCGCAAATCATTGCTGACGATTACGGGCATGCCGCTCGTAGAAAAGCTTTCAACGACCTATGGCAAAAAACTCGCCGGCCGGTTTATTGCGGGAGAAACGCTTGATGAGGCTTTGGATGAAGTCGGGAAGCTGGGCAAGCTGGGCGTTATGGCAACGCTGGACCATCTTGGCGAGGGCATTCAGAATTTAAGCGAGGCTTCGGCTTACAAAGAACAATATCTGAAACTTATCGAGGGCATTGCCCAGCGTAAAGTAATCTCCAACGTCTCGTTAAAGCCGACCCAAATGGGACTCGCACTCGACCATGCAGCATGCTTTGCCAATATTCGGGATGTCGTGAAGCATGCGCGGCGCCACCGCAACTTCGTACGAATCGACATGGAAAATACGCCTTTCACCCAAGCGACAATCGATATCGTCAAACGGCTTCATGCCGAAGGATTAACCAATGTCGGCACCGTGCTGCAGGCTTACCTTTTCCGAACGGAGCAGGATGTCAGGGATTTGCTGCAAGCGCGGATAAGCCTCCGCCTCGTTAAGGGCGCCTATAAGGAATCAAGCGAGGTCGCTTATCAAGACAAGGCCGAAGTCATCGACAGCTTCAAAAGCATGATTAAGCTGCATTTGGATAAAGGCATCTATGCCGCAATCGCTTCGCATGACGATGCGATCATTAGCTGGGTGAAAACCTACGCGCGTGCGCATCGGATTCCTAAGCACGCATTTGAATTCCAAATGCTGTACGGTCTCCGAATGAATGAGCAAGCCCGCCTGGCAAAGGAAGGCTACCGCATCCGCTGCTACGTTCCTTACGGGAGCATGTGGTATCCCTACTTCACCCGGCGTTTAGCCGAAAAGCCCGCAAACCTTATGCTGGTGCTCAAAAATATGTTCTAATAGAAAAGCTGAAGCCTTCGCGGGCCTCAGCTTTTTTTATCATACCTTGTGCGGTTGCAGATGAGTTGGACGGGATGGGACGGGGACCGCCAATCAGCCGATTATCGGCCGATGCTCCGCCTGATGGCGGACGACAGAGCCGTCGGCTAAACGCAGCCACGAATCCACGTTCCTCTCGTTCTCGGTCAAGCGGATCACGCGGGCGCCTCGCGGGAAGCCTTCCTTGCCATAGGTGTTGTACCCGGTTGCCCTTCCGTAGTAAAGACGGATCCCGTAAAGCTCTCCCCAATAATCGTTCGTATGGTCATGTCCGCAGAAGGCTGCCGTCACGTCTCCCTGCTCCAGCATGGCCGAAAAGAACCCTGCTTGCGTCCGTGCGGCGCAAACCTCTTCGTTTTTTTCGCCATAACATATTTCCCTGTCCCATACTTCTTGGTACTCCGGGAGAGGGATGTGGAAGAAAGCGATGGCCGGCAAAACATCTTCAGCCATCCGTGCTTTCCATTCCCGCGACTTTTCCAGGTACCACTGCACTTGATCATGCTGAATCCAGTCATAGCCGGGAACTCGGGGCAGCTTGGAATAATCGCCGGAGTCAAGGCAATAAAGCAAGGCAGCCGCTTGATCGTTGTCAGCCCCGAAGACGGGCAGCACATAGTTGCCCGTGCCATGGATATCCCGCGGCCCGGGTTCGGCTAACGTATGCGCGTGCTTCAGCACCTCGTCCATCAGCTCATCGCGGGTAATGCCGTTCTCCGTATCGTGATTTCCGAATACAATTCCCCATGGAATGCCGCGCTGCTCGGCAGCGGCAACCGCCTCCCGAAACACTTGTTTCGGATCTTCGCATAAGCATGACCCATCCGAATCCTTACCTGTATAAATAACATCCCCCGTAAACATGACAAAATCCGGTTGTTCGGCATCAAGCACAAGCGCCATGGCCGCTCTCGACTGCAAATCAAGCTCCCCTCCGTCCTGCCAATGAATATCCGTAAATTGAACAATGGTAAAAGTGCCGTCTTTGCGAAAACGAAGCTCTTTTGCGTTTCCCATCTTCATCCCTCTCTCCAGTAAGTAGAGTAGCTAAATAAAATGATTTAATGCCCTGAAGACGCAATCATGATGATACCTGCGACAACAGCGACCGAAGCCGTAATTCTTCGGATCCCTTGCGACTCCTTCAACACGAAGAGGCCGAGCAGCGTGCCGAATACGATGCCAACCTCCCTCATAGGCGCGACTGTTGAAACATTGGCATTTCTAGCCGCAAACAAAAACAGCAAATACGAACCAGGCGACAAAATAGCGCCAAGCCATATCCGATTCAAATGTGTGCGGATCACATGCCTTAAACGATTGGAACGAACAACCGCAGGCGTCAGTCCCAGCACGAACCCGATGTTCGTCACTTCAAGCAGCGCCAGCGGCGAAAGATGCTGCAAATTCGCCTTGTCGATAAGCGTGTAAGCGGTAATGCATAGGCCGACGCTCATGGCCAGCAGCATTGGTTTAAAAGAAGCTTGCTGCTGCCCCTTGCGTTGTCCCTTGCCCGAGGATCTTCCTAGCATGACGACGAACCCGGTCAGCATAAAGCAGAGTCCGATCCAGCCCCATAAGGCCAAGGTTTCGTCAAACAAAAATACCCCAAACGCTGGAATAAGCAGGGTTGGCGTGCCCCGCATGACCGGATACACTTGCGATAAATCGCCGGCGTTATAGGTGTAGGCAAGCAGCAGCGAATAGATGCTTTGCATGATAAGCGAAGCCCCGATTAACAGCCACATGCCCAGAGAAAATGACGCACCAGCTAACTCATGGACGAGGGTCGGGAGCAAGAGGATGGTCGCGGGCATATAGATCACCCATAAGAAAACCGCTTTATCCGTGCTTTGCTTGGCCAGCATGTTCCAAACGGCATGTGCCAAGCCGGAACACAATACAAGAATAAGTGAGATGACAAGCAATGAGGCAACAACTCCTCCAACCCTGTTTTTCCAACACAATAACACATAAACACACACGTTTGCAATAATTTAATATAAAATACACAGAAATCATCAAAAAAAAGACCCTTGGCTTTTTGCCAAGAATCGTGAGGGCATCGCAGCCCCTTATCCTTATTCCATTTTACTCATAAACGATCTCAATACCGCTCTGTTTGTATCTCGCGACGACATCCCGGTCGATCTTCGAATCCGTAACGAACCGTTCGACCTCCGCGCAGCCGCATACCTTGAGCAGGGAGACCTGATCAAATTTGCTGCTGTCGGCAAGTGCGATTGTGCGTTTTGCTTTCGCTTGCATGATTTTCTTCACCTGCACCTCGCCGATCGCGTTGTCGGTTATGCCTTCTTCCAACGTAACCCCGCTCATGCTCATAAAGAAAAGGTCTGCGTGGAAGCGGGACGCGAACTCTTCTGCCAAATCGCCGATAATGCTCTGTTCCTCCTGCCGGATAACGCCGCCGATCATAACCAGCGTATAACCCGGCATGTCGATTAATTCATTTACGATCGGAAGGGAATTCGTAATGATTGTCAGTTTATCGAATTTCGTCTTGAGCGCCTTCGCAATCAGCGTATTGGTGGTACTCACATCGAGTGCGATGGACATCCCTTCCGTCACATATCGAACGGCCAGCTGCGACAATTCCGTCTTCTCCGTCAAATAGATCGATTCACGAATCGGCAATGGAATTTCCGTGCTGTAGTCCAGCTGTTTCAGGATTGCTCCGCCATGCACCCTCTGCAAATATCCGGCATTCTCTAAATGCTCCAGATCCCGCCGTATCGTTTCGAATGAAACGCCGAACGTTTCCATAAGCTCCGACGCGCGAATCGATTTATCCGTATTTATTTTCTGGATAATTAATTGATGCCGCTGTTGCACAAACAATTGCCTTCACTCCTTTAGGCCAAAACTTCCGGACTTCTAGTAGTCTACCATAAATCGGTCAGGAGAGCTTAACCGGCAGATACCATCGTCCGCCGAAAGCTTTGCATGCAGAAGACGGATGCCAGCAGGCTGTTTATGGCCTGTTTAGTTAGCTGCGTTAACTTTTAACGCTATCGCTGCTTTCAGCATTCGCATATCGCGTTCGCTGTCCAAATATAGCCGTTCCGCTTCCTGCTGGGTGACGGCTTCGAAGCGGAAGCGGTCACCGGGCTTCAGCTGCGCGAATACCGGAATATCAACCGTGGCGACCTGCGCGATCCGCGGATAACCGCCTGTTGTCTGCCTATCGGACAATAACACGATCGGATTGCCGTCGGAAGGGAGCTGAACGGTGCCGTTTGCAACGGCCTCCGACAGCAGCTCCTGCGGCGACGCGAGCGCAAGCTTCTGCGCGCCTTCCAGCCGGTAGCCCATCCGGTCGGATTGTACCGCGATTTGATACGTTTGACGAAACAGCGCCTGCCGGCTGTCCTCCTTTAGCAGCTCGAAATGAGTGCCTGGCATTGCGCGAATAATGGGGTCGGTTAGGCTGTCCGCAATCGCAAAATGACTCGCATGCCAGTGCGGCACGGCGAAGCCGTCATTCAGGCTGCTGCTCAGCAGCGATTTGATTCGCTCAGACAGCAAGCCTGGAGCCTGGGCAGAAAGCACATCCCCCGACTTAAGCGATCTTCCCTGATAACCTCCGATGGCGCCGCGCAGGTAAGTGCTCCTGCTGCCCATGACGACAGGAACATCGAATCCGCCCGCGACCGCTAGGTAGGCGCGGCAGCCGGATTGGCTGGCTCCGAATTTAACGACGACTCCCGCGCGTAGGAGTGCAGGCCGCCAAAGCGGCAGCCGCTCGCCTGCCGCAGTCACCGACAGATCCGCGCCGCAGATTGCGATTACCATATCTTTGTCGAAGAGCAGTTCCGCTCCGGCCAGCGTAATCTCCAGCACCGCTTCTTGCCCTTCATTGCCGACTAATATATTGGCCGCTCGCGCCGCTCCCGTATCCATGGCTCCTCCGGGTACGACGCCGTATTTTTGATACCGATATCTGCCAAGGTCTTGGATGGTAGTGAGCAGGCCGGGCCGAATGACAGTAATACTCATAACTCACCTTCTATGTACAGCATGTATTCTTGGGTCGTAATCGGCTTGAACCGAACGGAATCGCCGGGTCTAAGCAGACTCGGAATTTCTTCCTGCGGGCGAAACAGCGCAAGCGGCGTTCTGCCGATCAGCTGCCAGCCGCCAGGAGTCGAAACGGAATATACCCCCGTCTGTTTGCCTGCGATACCGACGCTGCCCTGCGGGATGCTCGTTCTCGGCGTCTGATGCCTTGGGGCCGCTATTTCCTCAGACATCCCGCCCAAATACGGAAAGCCCGGCGCAAAGCCCAGCATATATACCAAATAAGAACCCGCCGCATGAATCGCAATGACTTCTTCCTCCGAGAGCCCATTATGCTCTGCCACAAAAGAAAGATCCGGACCGTATTTGCCGCCATAACAGACCGGAATTTCCACAATCCTGGTTACCTGATCCGCTGCACTCGTCAGCTCTTTGCTAAGACATGCCTTCAGCCTGGCGCAGACCGTTTCAAAAATGGTTCCATGCTTAAGCTCGTCTCCCGCGCGGCTTCTGCTCACGAGCAGCGGATCATAGTGGACGGCTGCAGCGGCAAAAGAAGGCACACATCCCATAAAACCCGCAAACGGCTGCGCCTCTATAGCAGCCGTAAGACTGCTCACGATACGATGAGTCTCAATGCTGATCCCGCTAACCAAACGAAGGATGACGGCTGAATCGCCAAGCGGCAGCAGCTCAAAGGGGAACGGAGTATCGTTTATCATCAGCTTCATGCCTCTTTTCCCGCTTTTTTTACGGCAACCCCTTCTGCCTCCAAAGCTTCCCGCAGCTGCTTCACATGTTCCAAAGCACCAGGTGTATCGCCATGCACGCATACCGTATCGGCTTTCAAAATCAATCTGCTCTGCTGGCGGGTAATGACCTCGCCATTTTTAATCATATTGACCGCCTGTTCAGCCGCGCGGCTCGCATCGGCAATCACAGCTCCTGCTACCCCGCGCGGCGTAAGTGATCCGTCCGACTCGTACGTCCGATCCGCGAACACTTCATTTATCGTATGCAAGCCGATCGCTTTTCCTGCGTGAATAAGTTCGCTGCCTGCCAAACCGAACAGCAGAAGACTAGGATCAACTTTATATACCGCCTCGGCAATCGCGTCCGCCAGCTGCCTGTTGCCCGCTGCCATATTATAGAGCGCACCATGCGGCTTCACATGAACAACGGCGCCCCCTTCCGACTTGGCAAAAGCTTGCACGGCCCCCAGCTGATACACCGTCATCTCGTAAGCTTCCTCCGGCGTGATGCCGATCACGCGTCTCCCGAAGCCCGCCAAATCCGGCAGCCCCGGATGCGCGCCGATGGCGACGCCATGCTCCAGCGCCAGCTTCACCGTGCGGCGTATCGTCGCGGCATCTCCGGCATGAAATCCGCAGGCAATGTTCGCCGAGGTTATATATTTCATCAGCTCGCTGTCCGAGCTTGTACGGTACACGCCAAAGCCTTCACCCATATCGCAATTCAAATCGACCTGCAGCACAAAGCTCATCCTTCCCTCGCTCGAGTTTCTTTTTTCAAAATTATATCAAATTCCAGCCAAGCGTAAACGGCTGCAGCCTTCCTTTGGCAGCAAAGTTCGTTTCACGGAGATCTAGAAGCACATTTAAAAATCGATAGCTTTTAAATTCTTATATATCAAGCGTAAACGGCTGCAGCCATCCTTGAGCCTATATGAGCAAAAAAAGAAGCAGCGCCGGTCCAGCGCTGCTTCTTTCTTTATTAACTCTATTCCCCGCCCATAAATACGTAACGGCCAATAATGAGCACCGCTAGAATCCACATGAGCCAGTGAACCTTGTATTTGCCCTTGCCCGTTGCGTTCGCAACCGTTGCAAGCAATACGTACGAAACGATACCGAACGAAATACCGTTCGCGATGTTGTACGTAAGCGGCATAAATGCAAGCGTCAGGAAGGACGGAATGGCGTAAACCATATCCGAGAAATCGATATCTTTGACCGATTGCATCATCAGTACGCCTACGATAATAAGCGCGGCAGCCGTAGCCGCACCCGGAACAAGAGCAACGATTGGCGACAAGAAGATCGCAAGCAGGAAGCAAATGCCCGTAGTTACGGCAGTCAAGCCCGTACGCCCGCCTTGCGCGATACCTGCCGAGCTTTCGACGAATGCGGTAACCGTGCTCGTACCGAGCACCGCGCCGCCGCTGACGCCGATGGCATCCACGAACATCGCTTTACCTACGCGTTTCTTGCCTGTTTCCGGGTCCTTCATGTAACCGGCACGGTTAGCCGTGCCTACGAGCGTACCGAACGTATCGAACATCTCAACGAAGGTAAATGTCAGGATGACGGTTACAAGCCCCACTTCGAACAGGCCCGCAAAGTCGAAATGCCAGAAATTCATTTTCGAGAAATCAGGCACCCAGGTTTGACCTGTAAATGCGGCTTTCACATCGACATGGCCAATCAGAATTCCAATAACCGTCGTGCCAAGAATACCGAACAAGATGGCGCCCGGTACGCGAAGCACCATCAGCACGCCGATGAGCAGCAGCGCAATAACCGTAAGCACAACCGTTTCATTGTGGAAGCTTCCCAGCTGGATAACGGTTTCGGATCCGCTAACCGGCGTGAACACTCCAGCCTTGATGTCTGTGAAGCTTGATACGGCGATCGTCATGATGCCGCTGTTTTTCAAACCGATAATGGTAATAAACAAACCGATACCGACCGTAATCGCATGCTTCAGGCTGTCTGGAACAGCGGTGATAAGCATTTGGCGAATTTGCGTCAGCGTTAAGATAATAAAAATAATTCCTGAAATAAAGACGGCTGTCAGCCCCATTGCAGGCGAGATCGGGGTATCCGTTGACGCCGATGCAATCACGACGGATGCAAAGTACGCGTTAAGACCCATACCTGGAGCAAGCGCAACAGGAAAGTTAACGAACAAGCCCATTGCAATGGTGAAAATTCCGGCAGCAAGCGCCGTAGCTAGAAATACGGCCGTCCAGTCTAAGCCTGCCGGCGTAAGTATGATTGGATTGACGGCCAAAATGTATGCCATCGTCATGAAAGTCGTCAGCCCCGCCATAATCTCTGTTCTGACATTTGTTCCGTGTTCCTTTAAGCGAAAGAAACGTTCCATTTTGATTACAAACCTCCCAAAAATGTGGTGGAACAAACAAAGAAGCCTAGAAAAAAATGCAATAAATCGCATTTCTCCTAGGCTCTGCAAAAAGGGGAAAAGTATACACGCCGGACCGCTGCGAGTTTTTCCGCCATTTTCGTAGCCTGATCATTTACGGTGACCGAGTAGAGACTCTCAAGCCGATTCTTGAGATTATACGAAAAAATATGCTGTTGTTGTTTTCCGTTTACAATTTTAAAGAGAATATGTCCACTTTGTCAACAACTTTTACGAACGTTAATGGCAATAAATACCGTCATTATTCGTTTTTAGCAATCTTTTTGGAAAAACTATGTTTTCTTGACGAGAGAACGGTACATCAGGAGAAGGAAATAAGGCGCTCCAATCAGCATGATAATCAGTCCGGACGGGATCTCCTTCGGCGCCATCACCGTTCTGCCTAACGTATCCGCAAGCACGAGCAGCAGGCCGCCAAGCAGACCCGATAATACAATGGAGCGTCTCGTATGGTGACCGACCATCATTCGCACCGCATGCGGCGCCATTAGTCCAAGGAAACCGATCGTGCCCACGCTTGCAACTGCGCCGGCAGCAAGCAGCACTCCGATAATCATGGCCCAGAGGCGCGTGCCCCTCACGGGCAGGCCAAAGCCTGTCGAGCTTTCGTCTCCGAATGCGAGCAGGTCAAATTTTCTGCCCAAATAATAAGCGGCCGGCACCAGAATGAGAAGAAAGATAAAAATGCTGTTAAACTGGTCCCACCCTCGCCCGTAGGTCGTACCGGTAATCCAGACGAAAGCCGTGCTGCTCCAAAGGCTTGCCTTCACGATCATCGCCTGTATGCCGGCAGAGCCAATGGCAGATACCGCGATGCCAAGCAAAATAAGAACCGAAGGGTTAAGTGACTTGCGCCATGCCAAGAAAAATACAAAGGCCGCTGAGATAACACCGCCTGCAATAGCGGCAATCGGAAGAGCGAAAATCGGCAGCGTAGGCCAAGCGACCAACACCACCAAAGCGCCAAAGCCCGCGCCTGAGGTCACTCCGATAATCGAAGCATCCGCCAGAGGATTGCGGACCGCGCTTTGAATGAGCACGCCGCTGATCGCCAGCGCGATACCGCCGCCAGCTGCAACCAACGTGCGCGGAAGCCGTAAATTCAGCAGTACGGAGTAAGAGTCGTCTCCTGCCCCAACAAGGCTTCTCAGCAATTCCAGAATCGGGATTTTCGTCCCGCCGAGCGACAAACTGACTAGGATTAAGACAGCCAGCAAGACGGCCATGGAAATCGCAGTCGGCGCGTAGCGCATACGCAGCGGGGCTCCCCCGATGCTCATGGACGACTGTCCCGTGCCCGAGCCGGAAATGTTTTTCATCTTGGTAAGCACCAGCCAAATAAGCCAAGGCGCCCCGATGATCGCCATCACAGCGCCGACCGGCATTTCGCCGAGACTGCTGCGCACCATGCGGGCGAGCAAATCCGCAGCCGTTATGAGCAGCGCGCCCCAAAGCGCACTTGCCGGAATGAGCAAGCGATGCTTGCGAATGCCTGAGAGACGGACCAGATGCGGGGCAACAAGCCCGACAAAACCAATCGGTCCGACAACGCTGACCACGATCGCGGCCATAAACACCGAAAGCGTAAGTCCGCCCGCTCGGGTGAGGCCAACGCGCTGCCCTAACGAGCGCGCGGTCGATTCATCCAGCTCCAGCGCGTCGAATTGACGACCTGCGATTATAGCGATAACGAGCAGCGCCGCCACGAACGGCCAGGCATACTCGACGCCGCTCCAGTCGAGCTGGATCAAGGTGCCCGCTCCCCATAAAAACAAGGATTGCGTTTCCGTTTCTTTAAAAATGTGAATGGCCGACGTAAATGCGCCTAGCACCAACGATACGATCATGCCCGATAAAGCCAGCCGGACCGGCGTTGCCGTGCGGCCCCCGCCAAGGAAATAAGCAGCCAGCGCGGCCAGGAAGCCCCCGCCTGCTGCCAGCAAAAAAGGGAACTGATGCTGCAGCGCGGGAAAAGCAACCATACCGAGCACAACCATAAAGTACGCGCCGGCATTAATCCCAAGCGTATCGGAGGCTGCGAGCGGATTTTTCGTTATGGTCTGCAAAAGCGCTCCTGCCGCTGCTAGCGCGGCGCCGGCGATGATGCCGATCACCGTCCGCGGCATCCGGATATCCCAAAGCAGATTATGTTCCATCAGGTCTCCCTGCCGGTGCATTAAACCGTCAAACACGGTAGCTGCCGGAATCTGTGCTTCCCCAAAGCACAGGCTCAGCACAGACAGAACGAAAAGGGCGGCAAGGCCGCCCCCGAATATACCGATCATTCGCCAAATCATACCCAATGAGGCTTCGTTTTTGCGATTCGTCATCATCTCGCTCATTTCGTCAAAACATTTACGACTTGGTCAACGATCACTTTGGAGGAGATCGGACCGCCGAACACCCATGTTGCGCTGTCGAGGGCATATGTACGTTTTTCTTTCACGAAGTTCAGGCCGTTCCATACGGAATTGTCTTTCAGCGCTCCTGCGAAAATGTCGTCGTCCTTTTGAACGATATAAAGCAGGTTCGTATCTTGAACGGCAGGCAGCGCTTCTACTGTCGAAGTGCTAAAGCCGTAAAGCTCGAAATTCTCGGATTTCCAATCGTTTTTCAGACCAATACGATCCAGTGTTTGCACCGCCAAAGAGTTGTCTGTGAACAAGCGCATCGTTGCAGCGTTCTGGTAGCTGAATGCTTGCGTGAGTACATAGTTCAAGCCGTCTTTGCCAGCTGCAGCCAGCTTTGTTTTCGCATCCGCATAATGCTGGTCGAGATCGGCAAGCACTTTGTCGCCTTCCGGTGTTTTGCCTACTGCCGCAGCAATCGATTTGAACATATTGATCATCTCGGTGTACTGGTCGCCTTGACCATCCGGCGGGTACAGGCTGAATATAAGTGTCGGCGCAATGCCTTTCAGCTGGTCGTAGATCGCTTCGTGGCTGTCCGTGTTCGCAATAATCAGATCAGGCTTCAAAGATGCGATAGTCTCAAGGTTAGGCTCGTGGCGGAGACCAACGTCTGTCACGCCTGCGTCAAGCGGAGCTTCGCCCGTTACCCACAGCTTATAGTTTTCATTGTCCGCGTTGCCGATAGGCTGCATGCCTAACGCAATAATATCCTCTGTAAATGTCCATTCCAGTACAACAACTTTTTGTGCAGGCTTATCCAGCGTTACTTCGCCTTTGGCATCCTTAACAACAATTGGGCCGGACGCCGTTTCAGTACTCGCATTAGTCTCGGCTGCATTGGTTTCGGCCGCATTGCCGTTTTTCTCGTTTCCTGCTGCTGTGTTAACCGAATTGTTCGCACCGCAGCCAGCTGCAACCAGCATAACGACGATCACCATAATCAAGCTCATTAAACGTTTGTTCATTTCCTCTTACCCCCTATTTTTTTAAACCATTACTTCTATATTTATTGATAACCATTTTCGTTATATTGATAATGATTATCATGTTCAAGAACTTTAGTAATCTTATAACCGTTTCAGATATATGTCAATACAAAATTTTCTTCATACAAACGAAAAGAAGAGCGGGAATCTTGCTCCCGCCCTTCTCATAACTGCACCTTAGGCAGCTTATATTCATTCGTTATCAAAAAAGTTAGGTAAATAAGCTTTGTTCGCTTCAAGCATCTCTTCAAGCAGCACCTTCGCAACCGCTACGCTTGGAACGAGCGGATGATGCACCAGCGCTTGCAGAGCGATGCCTCTATCGCCGCTGATCGCAGCTTCGATTGTCAGCGATTCATAGGTTTTTACGGCATGCATAAGCCCTTTGATTTGCTCGGGCACACGCTGCAGCGGCATCGGGATCGGCCCCTGCGCCGTAACGACGCAGTTGACCTCAATGCTGGCATCCTCGGGCAGAAAATCGATAATATTGCCGTTTCTCACATTTAGCGTTTGAATATCCCGCTTATCCGTATAAAGGGCATGCATGAGATTGACCGCGGCCTCGGAGTAATAAGCGCCGCCGCGCTTCTCAAGCTGCTTCGGCTTCTCCTTCAAATTTACGTCCTTGTATAGCTCGAAAAGCTCCTCCTCCACCCGGCTGACGACTTCGGCGCGCGTGCCGTTTTTTGCAAGCGATTCGGTCATATCCGCGAGCATCGCATCCGTCATGTAGAAATAGCGAAGATAATACGTCGGCAGCGCGCCAAGCGAACGGAGAAAATCCGCATCCCAGTCAAAAGCGGTGACGTTCGTGGCCGAATAATCCCTGCCGCCGCCAATCATCTCCTGCAGCTTATCTTCGCCATTCACGTATGCCGCCGTAATCCAGTGAAGATGGTTAATGCCGACGAACTCAGGCAAAACATCGCGTTCGCTTACGCCGTACTCTTTAGCGAGAAACTTCTGAAAGTTAATCGGGGAATTGCATAGCCCGACCGTCTTAACGCGGCTGTGCTTCTGCACCGCTTCCGTTACGATCCCTGCCGGATTCGTAAAATTCAGCATCCATGCATCGGGCGCCAGCTCTTCAATATCCTTGCAAATATCTAATATGACCGGCACCGTGCGAAGCGCCTTGAACATGCCTCCCGGACCTGTCGTTTCCTGCCCGATGACACCGTGGGAAATCGGTATATGCTCATCGCGCCGTCTAGCCTCCAGCAGCCCTACCCGCATTTGCGTCGTCACAAAATCTGCGCCGGCAATCGCTTCGCGGCGGTTCAGCGTTAATTTCACTTCCATCGGCAATCCGGCCTTTTCAACCATACGCCTGGCAAGCTCACCGACAATCGCGAGCTTATGGCGGCCCTCCTCGATATCAACGAGCCACAGCTCGCTGATCGGCATCTCATCGTATTTTTTGATGAAGCCTTCCACGATTTCAGGCGTATACGAGGAACCGCCTCCAATGACAGCGACCTTGAGTGGTTTTTTGGACATGTGCACGTACCTCCCTATCTATTAAAATGTTATTTTTCGCAGTGCGGAATCAACTGCTTCGCCGATGGCGATGCCGCTGCAATCCATAGCGCTCATCACGGCTCCGATGACCGGGTCGACCGTCAATCTTACGGTTTTCGCATGCGGCGCAGCTATGGCCAGCGCTTCTTGGATCGCATCAACCATATGCGGGGAGCCTCCCCGCGAGAGCACGCTGCCCGTCAAAACAACATCGAAGCGCTCTTGCTCCATGCCGAGGCGCTTGATCAGCGCAATGACCGCATTTGCATGCTCGCTGCCTGCTTCCCGCAGAATACGTATCGCGACCGCATCGCCGAGCGACGCCGCTTCAAACATAACCTTTGCAAGACTATGGGAAGGTCGCTTGCCGTTATAAAGCGCGTCATCGTACATTTCTTGAATAGTCGCATAGCCTAACCGCTCCGGAACGAGCTTGCTCAGCAGCGTCGCTTGCTCCCTGCCCTCCGAGGCGCGAATGGCGCTGCGGAAGGCATGAACCGCGAGGTCCGTGCCCGAGCCCTGCCCGTCGCCGAACAAATAGCCGAAGCCGCCATACTGAAGTTCTTCGCCTTGCGGATTGCGGGCTGCCGCATTAAATCCGGTGCCGCTAATGATGACTGCCCCGTACGATTGTTTCGTCCCGGCGCGCATGCCGATCATCGTATCGCATGCGATGGCGTATTGCTTATAGTCAAGCGATGCGATCATCGGACGCAAAATTTCATAGTCCGGCTCGCGATCGGCCCCGGCGAGCCCAAAATACGCAAACGTCACCTGTTCCTTCGCTGCGCCAGCTTCCTGCAAAGCCTGCCGGCAAGCATCTTCAATGCTTGTTCCCGCTTGTTCAAACGCCGTTTGGTGGTTTCCGTTGCCGCCGAGCCCTCTGCCCAGCACCTGGCCTTTCTCGTCTACGAGCAGGGCGTGGGTTTTGCTGCCACCTGCGTCTATTCCAAGGAAAATCATGACGTTCACGCTCCTTTTTTGTACTTTCTTCTATTTCTAGCGTAACCGGCTGACGCCAGCCTTTGCGGCGAGAATTCGGTTCGCGTTGAAATAGTAGCATCGTATAACCATCTCATTTATACATTCTTCTATTTTAAAATAAAAAACACCGCTCTTCTAATGAAAAAGAACGATGTTCTGATACAATCTTACTGTTTTTATGTTCTAAGCTCCGAGGGCAGCCTGCCGATATGCTGTTTGAACAATCGGTTGAAATTAGATAAATTGCGGAACCCGCATTCCGCTGCCACTTCGATAATCTTCATATCCGTGGATTCCAGCAGGTAAGCTGCCTGTGCCAGACGGAGCTGGATTAAATAATCCATGGGCGAGGTGCCGACGACCTGCACGAACAGCGAGCTGAAGCGCGACGGGCTTAGATGCGCGGCGTCCGCCAGCTCTGCTAGCGTCCACGGATGGGCAATAGCGGTCTCGATATCGCGCAGCACGCCTCGAATGGTTTCCGTTCCGCGCGCGTGCAGCGCTTCTTTTTTACTATTTTTCATAAAATAACGGTTGACGAACGCCAGCAGCTGAATGAGCTTTGCCCTCACAATGACCTCGAAATGCGGCTCCCTCCGCTCAAATTCAGCAGACATTTCCTTCAGGATAACCCCAAGCTTCTCCAGCATAGGATGCGCTCTATCTAGTAAATGTTCAAAACGCAGACCGATATCGCGGAACGGATTGAGCAGCTCCGCGTCATAACGCTGCTCCAGCGCAAGGATGGAAGAATCAAACATGACGATGCTCATGACCAGCTCTTCCGCTTCAAAAGCGCGGTGCAAATCATTGGAATGAATGAGCACGATATCGCCCTGCCGGAAGTCATAGCGGTTCCCGTTGATCAAATAATAGCCGCTTCCCTGCTCGATATAGTTAATTTCAAGCGCTTTGTGCCAGTGCAGCCTTTGAAAGGTTGGCGTAACCCCCACCGATTGCGAGATCATTATCGGAAAAGCCTGCGGCAGCGCAATCTCGTCTTTACTGACGGATGGCAGTAACTTCATGGTATTCTCCTAAAAGGTTTGCGCATGCAAACCTGGCTTCGTAAGCATTGACTTAGGTTTGCGAATGCAAACCTGGTTTCGCAAGCGTGGACTTAGGTTTGCGGATGTAATGGTGATCTATAAATTATAGCAGATAGGCTTGGTTGACAACATCTGAAACCCGGGAATAACATATAACCAACGGTTCGTAACCGATGGTTACTACAATACGGAGGAGGGCTGCCGATGGCCTCGAAAAAGGAGCAACGTTCCGAGGAAACGAAACGCTTGATTATTTCCGCTGCCGAAAAGCTGTTCGCCGAGAAAGGCTATGAAGCGGTAACGATTAGAGAGATCGCCAAGGAAGCCGGCTGCTCGCATACGACGATCTATATTTATTTTCAGGATAAAGAGGCTTTGCTTCACGCCCTATCCATGCCCCGGCTGCTCCAGTTGAACGCTGCTCTAAATACGCTTGCGGCCGATGCCTTCCTATCCGCGGACGAGAAGCTGCGCCGCTTGCATGAACAACTTATTCGGTTCTGCTTGGACAACCGGAGCATGTATGCCCTATTTTTCGAGGCAAAACCAGTCCCTGTCGATGAACCGGAATCTGATCTAGAGGTCAACCGGCTGCGCAATCAAATGTTCAATATCGTCGTTCAGCTCCTAAAAACGAATCTTAATTTGTCTGACGGCGATCAACTTCTCAGCTGTTCACGCATTTATTTCTATATGCTGCGAGGGATCATCGGCACATATACCCATTCGGAGGAGAGCGTCGAATCCATGATGGACCGCCTTTCTTCTACCTTCAATGATGCCTTTGAAGCCTTGCTTTTCGGGTTCGGTAAGCAGATTAACGATCGAAGCGTTGAGTCATGACATTTTTGATGACTTGGAAATTAGGGATGTGATCTCCTCGCTTTATCTTCCAATCAGAATCATAGGCTTGTTGATCTCTTGCGTGCAAAGAAACGCTGCTTACACGAATCCAGCTTCAATTGTTCAGAGTTTAGAGCCGCAAACTCTCATTTAGTTGGATGGCTGCAGACGGAAACGACTTGTTCCTATGTGCTAAAGAATGCAAAAAAGGCGTACGAAACTGTCACCAGTTCGTACGCCTTTTGTTTATTTTCGATATTTTAAAGCTGGTTGAACAAAAGAGAGCCTATTCCCACTCGATCGTTGCAGGCGGCTTCGAAGTCACATCGTAGACGATACGGTTAACGTTGTCCACTTCGTTTACGATACGCACCGAAATTTTCTCGAGCACATCCCAAGGAATACGCGCCCAGTCAGCGGTCATGCCGTCGATGGAGGTAACCGCGCGGATGCCGACGGTATAGGAATACGTACGGGCATCGCCCATAACGCCTACGCTCTTCATGTTAGGAAGCGCGGTGAAGTATTGCCAAATTTCACGGTCAAGTCCTGCTTTTGCAATCTCATCGCGCAAAATCGCATCGGATTCACGGACAATCAGAAGCTTGTCCTCCGTTACTTCGCCTAGGACACGAATCGCAAGACCCGGACCTGGGAACGGCTGACGCCAAACGATTGCTTCCGGCAAGCCGCACTCTTCGCCGACTTTACGCACCTCGTCCTTGAACAAAGCTTTAAGCGGTTCAACGAGCTTGAACTTAATGTCTTCAGGCAAACCGCCAACGTTATGGTGAGATTTGATCGTTTGCGCCGTAGCCGTACCGCTTTCCACGATATCCGTATAAAGCGTGCCTTGCGCCAAAAATTCAAAGTCATCCAATTTATCGGACTCTTCTTGGAACACATAAATGAACTCGTTGCCGATAATTTTACGTTTTTGCTCCGGATCCTCTACGCCCTTCAGTTTGCTTAGGAAACGCTCCTGCGCGTCGATCTTAAGCACCTTCATGTCGAATTTGCCAACGAAGGTTTCCATAACGCCCTCGGCTTCGCCTTTGCGGAGCATGCCGTGGTCGATAAACATACAAGTGAGCTGATCGCCGATCGCTTTGTGAAGCAGGATCGCAACAACCGAAGAATCTACGCCGCCGGAAAGCGCGCATAGAACCTTTTTGTCGCCCACTTCGTTACGGATATCACGGATCGCATCTTCAATGAACGATTCCATCGTCCATGTGCCGTCGCAATCACAAACGTTGTATAGGAAATTGCGGATCATCTCGTTACCAAACTCAGAGTGGCGAACCTCCGGATGGAATTGAACCGCGTAGAATTGACGTTCTTTATTGCTCATTGCCGCAACAGGAGCATGCTCCGTGCTTGCGTCAACCGCAAAGCCTGCAGGCAGCTCGACAACGTGATCGCCGTGGCTCATCCATACCGTTTGAACCTTATCGAGTCCAAAACCGATTTGGGAACCTTCGATAAACTCAACTTCTGCTTTGCCGTACTCGCGTTTGCCCGCGCGCTCAACCTTGCCCTCGAGCTGGTGAGACATAAGCTGCATACCGTAGCAAATTCCAAAAATCGGAATGTTCAAATCATAAATCGCAGGATCCACCATTGGTGAATTTTCTTCGTAAACGCTAGCCGGTCCTCCCGAGAATACAATACCTTTCGGCTGCAATTCACGGATCCGTTCTACCGGCGTGTTGTAAGGCAATAGCTCGCTGTATACGCCCAAATCGCGAATACGGCGCGCAATCAGCTGATTGTATTGGCCTCCAAAATCGAGAACAACGATGATTTCATTTTGCTTAGTCATTACCGAGCCTCCCTCAAATTATGTAGTAATTATATATAAGGCGGTTTGAGCGAGTCAAGGCGAATCCACGTGACAATTCGTAGGAGAAGCTGCCGCGGCCTTTTGGGGCGGGAGAAATCCGGTTAGATTGGGGGAATTAGGGGGTGGATGGTGCGGTGAGTTGGAACCGGAGAATTGGTGGCGTTGAGTTGAATTGGAACAAGGGGACGATTGGAGGATGTTGAGCTTATTGGAGCTGGGATAGTTTGGAGGATGTAGAGCTTAATTGGAACAGGGAAAGCTTCAGATGAGCTTTTGGTAGGTGTTGGAGTGGTGCATGGATTGAGTTGGATCAGTGTGGAATGCAGCTTGATTTATGGCTATGGAGCGGAGCTGATGCTTGATTCCAAGCCGTGGAGCAGAGCGGTGATAGATTTGCATTAGATTTAGCTGGTTGCGGAGCGATGGTAGATTAGCATTGCATGAGAGCTCGATAAGTGCGGGAATAGGCGATTAGGTGGAGTGGTGGTGGTTTGGCACGGATTCAAACCTGGGTATGTGCAGGAGTGGTGCTTAATTCCAAGTTTTGGAGCGAAATGGTGATAGATTAGCATTAGATCAAAGCTTGCTAAGTGCGGAGTCGAGCGACTCATGCAAGGTGATCGAGCGGAGCGTTGGTAGATTAGTTTTGTATGAGTGTCCGATATGTGCGGGGATAATGCTTGATCCATGCTAGGCGATGAGGTGGATCGTTGGTAAATTGGCACGGGATCTAAGCTGGGTATGTGCAGGAGCGATGCTTGAGGCATACTGGGCGATGAAATGTGGATGGTAGATTGGCAGCAGTATTAGCTTAGATAAGGAATAAACGACAAATAACAGGAAAAACTCCATCTAATTTTCACTTAATCGATTATCATAGCATTTAACGGGATTTTCTCCCGTTAATACAACCAATTGACCCCTATCCGGGCCATAATGATCAAATTAGATGGAGAAATTCCAGCTAAGTGGGTTGATATACGTAATTAGGTGAAATTAGCAGGAGAATTTCCTGTTAATTATGTTACTTGTATGTTCTTAAATAAGATTAAACATAAGTGTCGGCTCGTCTATGCTAGCGGCTCCGATTCTAGGTACCCGTACGAGGATAAGCTAGAAATAGAGCTGATCTATTCACATTTAATTGGACGCCTTCACGGCAGAGGAACGTTTGGTTTTGTGTACCGGCTGCTTATCCAGTACTCGCAAAACGGTGCGCAGCGCAGCCGGCGTCGGCGCGCCGGGCCATGGTCCTGGAGCAGCAAAATGCGCCTCTTCTATCCAGCTCGTCAGCTGACGCAGGGCATCCTGCTGCTCCGCCGCCAGCATCGGCTCGGTGGCGCTTGCATATTCACGCGCCGTTATTCCCTGCGCGTGCACGCCGAAACGGCGATGCAGCAGCGGCGCCACCGTGTCGGCGACGGCAATAAAGCTCGCGCGCACACGCCCTTCGGCGTTGCGCGGCATTTTTGCATGCCGCGGCGCAAGCTCCGCCGCGGCACTGCTGTCCGTCACAGGTTCATGTGACGGGTAGGGCGCGGCTGCGCCGACGGGCTTCGCGACGCCGGCGTATGCCGCGCCATAACGGCGCAGTGCCAGCGAAAGGCGGAGCCGCTGGCGCTGCGCCGCAGCAATGGCCGCGGCCGCAAGCACCAGCGCGGCCGCGCCTGCGGCAGCTGCAGCGGCGGGCGATGCCGCCGCCGCGCTTTTGGCGGCGCTCTGCGCCGCTTGCGCGAGGGCGTCTGCCCCGCGCGCAACGGTAGAGGCGGCTTGCTCAGCCGCCGCCTCAGCCCATGCAGCGAGGCCCGCAATGCTCGCCTCGCTAAGCCCAAAAGCATCGCTGCCGACGCCGCTCGCCAAAGCCGCTCCCGCTGCACCCATCGCGGGAGCAGCAAGCGCGCCGCCAGCAGAACCGGCGGACGCGACATTCAAGACGCCGCTGATTCCCGGCGTCGGATCGAAGGGCACCCAGCCTGCGCCTGGGAAATATACCTCAACCCAGGCATGCGCGTCAGAAGCTCTCACTTCGTAATTCACCAGCTTCATGCTCTCAACATCTGAAGCACTATCCGATTTCCCCGCGCTTAGCGCATCTACGCTCTCACTACCACGAGCACTCTCGTCCGCGCTTAGCGCATCCCCGCTCACACTCCCATGCGCACTTTCATCCGCGCTTAGCGCATCCACGCTCTCACTACCACGAGCACTCTCGTCCGCGCTTAACGCATCACTACTCTCACTCCCTCGAGCACCCTCATCCGCACTTAGCGCATCACTACTCACACTCCCTCGAGCACCCTCATCCGCGCTTAACGCATCACCGCTCAAGCTCTCCCCAACCGGAGTCCCGGCAGTAAAGCCCTTCACCCACCTTGCGGGGATGCCCTGCGAGCGAAGCAAAACTACCATCGCAGTAGAGAAATGCACGCAGTAGCCTTGGCGCTGCTCGAAGAGGAAGTGATCGACGAAGTCGCTGCCTTCCGGAGGCAGCGCGCTGCCATCGAGCGTGTAGCTATAACTCGCTTTCAAAAAATCCTCAATCGCCTTGACTTGATCATACCGGCTCGTTACCCCGCCGCCTGCCACTTCCGCGGCTAAAGCCACGACTCGGCCGGGCAAGGATGAAGGCAGCTGCAAGTATGGCTCAAGCTTCGCATCGGTTTCCTCGGCACCGGACGAAATCGTACTCCCGTCCGCAGCCAGACTGCCTTCCGTTCCGCTGCCCAGCGCCCGGAGCTGCGCTCCGTCGGTTACCGGAAGCACGCTCTCTACGGTATACCGTTCCACCTTCGTCTTGTCCGACTGGGCATATAGGGAGCTTTTATCGTCATTATAGACGTAACTGCCAAGCTTGCGGCGAGGATCAGCAGCGATAAGCTCGGTTACATATCCATGGAAGCCCAATGAAAAGAGAGGCATGCCCGCTGTCGGCTCGGACCAAACGACCGTTTGCCGAATCACCGGTCCCGTTAGTATGTTCCCCGCCTCTGCGGAAGCTTCAGCCGACACTGCCGTATCGCTGTCCTTCACAGGCAGCAGCACAGGGCTGCCCGCGGTATCCACCCAACCGCGACCGTCATATACCTGTTTCGATTCACCGCGCCAGTAGGCCTTTGCCGTAGAACTTCCCGTGAATAGGACTTGGTTGTCCTTGCTCACGGGCGCGCCAAGCTGGCTGTCATCAAAACCGTAGCCCGTAAATGCGCCGCCAAGCCGATCAAAACCCGTTTGCCCCATCACCGTTATGGACCCTTGTTGATTGCCAAGGGAATGAATCGTTTGCTCAAGGCGATCATTGAGCGACGCCGTCCAGCCCGGGGGCGGCATAGAGGCTTCGCGCCCGCCAGCAAACAGCATGCTGCAGCCAAGAATCATCAGCACTACAAATACCGAGCCCGACAGCCAGCGCATATCCAATCGCTTAAGCTTGCCTACACCCGTCTCAATGATGCGCTGCACACGCGGCACGGCCACTATGCTGCCAAGCAGCAGTCCTTCCGCTACGGTTCGAATTAAGCCGCCCATGACATCGAGGCCGAGCCATACATGCAGCGTAATTAGATAAACCAACGTAATGCATGCGATACCAAGCGCAGTTTGACGCATCCACAACAAAGCCTGAAGGGCAGGAGCAAGCATCGCCCAGCCAATAAACAACAGCAGCGTCCGCAGCTCTCCGGACATCGCCCACAAACCGTTTTGCGCCAGCAGGACAAAATGCTCCTTCAGCATCGCCGGAAAACCAATCAGCCATTGCAGGCTGCCCTGATCCGCGCCTTTATAGAGCCACATTAGGCTTAGGATGCACAAGAGCGTGTTCATAGGAAGAGTGACCGCAAGCGGCATGCGAAATAAGCCAGCGAGCAAGACAAAGCCGATAACGAGCAGCAGCGGCACCGGATTATAGATAATGGACCACTCCCCTGCGTTTACCCATGGGAGCAGCCATTCGGCAAGCAGGCCGAACAGCAGCAGGCTTGTCATGAACCGGTAGCCGATAGACTCTTCGGGAGCTTCGCCGCGCATTGGATTGCGATCAGCCTGCAGCCCTTTTCTCGTTCTTCCGGCCACATCGCTTTTATGCAAACTCATGCGCTTCACCCCCTTCCTCGGCGTAAGGAAGCGCGGCCATGCTCGCGGGAACATGCAGCCACGTCAATTTGACGCCGCCGCTCTCCAGCCACTTCTGCTGCTCCCGCATCGCGAAGGAGGGTATGTTGCTGCGCGTCACAATAAAGAGCTCCAGCCTGCAGCCATGCTCGGCTGCGTAACCCGCCAGCTCTCCCCAGCTTCGCCCGCCCCTCCAATCCGCAGTGAAAACAAGGATCGTGCAACCGCGGGTCAGCATTTTCGATCCGCGAACAAAGCTTCCGGCCAAAGAGCCCTTTCCTTCTGCGCGAAGCAATGCCATCGCATGCAGCATACCGGAAATGCCTTCCGGCGTGCCGCCATCGACAGGCGTTTGAATCGCCTGCCCGCCTTGACCGAGCAGCAGCGTGACGCCGCTTCCCAGCCATGCTGCCTTGGTTACGGCAAGCGCAGCCCAGCCCACGCAAGCATCGAATAAGCGATCATCCTTATCATAGGCGGAAGCCAGCGTATCGACCGCAATAAAGGTTTGTACTGGCTGTTCCGGTGTATAAACTTTGGTATGAAGGCCTCGTCCTTTGGCTGCGCTCCGCCAATCCAAATGCCGAAGCGAATCGCCTTCCCGGTATGGACGGCTATCCGGCCCCATTCCGGCTGCCCGCACTGCTGCTTCGATTTCTTCGCGTCCCGCTTCCCCGCGGCGATCGAGCGCTTCACCTGTCAGAGGAGAAGGCACGGCATAAATAGCTGCCCCTCCCGCGCGTTCTGCTTTTGTTCCATTCTCCGGCTGCGGGATTCCCGGCAGCACGATAAACTCCGACTTGCACTCCACCCGCTTGCGGATCGCCGTGAGTCCGAGCCAATCGCCTACCGTAACCGTTACATGCTCGAAAGGATGCCTTCCGCGGCGCAATTTATGCAGCGTATAACGGTAGGTCGTCTCTTTGCGGAGCGCAGGGGTAAACACCGTCCGGATACTTATTTTGCGATTAGCCGCAGAGCTTTCGTTCATCGTTTCATCATGAACCGCTATCCATACGAATGGAATCAGAAAGGATCGCTTTAACGTCAAGCTGATGACAAGCTGCCCTCCCTCGCGAGTCAATTCCTGAGATAAAACCCGCGCTGCGCTAAAGCCTGCCGCAGCCATAGCAGGCGCTAATCCGCTTACTGCCACAATCATGGTCAGGACGGCAGCCATAAACCATTCCACGGCGCCGCCCCGCAGCAGGATGGCTGCCGCGCATCCTATCCAGCCCGCGCCGATAATGGCCCAAGCGAGCCATCTTGTACGATAACCACGGGCATTCCGGTCCTCGGTCACAGGCTCATTTTTGTTCATTTGAGCGGCTGCCGCCCTTGGCTCGACACCGACACCCGCAGACTGGTCCTTCATGGATTCGGCTTGCGGGTTTATGCTATCAGCGATACCGTCTTCCTGCTCCCCGCTCTGCAATAAGCCATCTTGAAACGGTGCATTCATCGGCGCTTCCCGCTTCCCGCTGCTGCCGGCATCGTACAATCGCGGATCGTCCGCTTAATGACCGCTGCCGCATCAACACCTGTTGCGGAGGCATTGAACCGAAGCGACAGCCGGTGAGGCAGCACGGCTTCTGCCGTTGCAAGCAAATCATCCGGCACCGCGTAGCCGCGTCCTTCCATATAGGCATTAGCCTGGGAGGCCCGCAGCCAATCGCGCAGCGCGCGCGGGCTTAAGCCAAGCACGACCTCTGGCGCTCGACGGGTCGCATCCGCTACCTGCACCATATATTCAAGCAGCGCGGGATGCATGTGGGTCTGCCTTGCCTCCGCCTGCATTTGCAGCCATTCCTCTGTCGCGATGACGGGACGCAGCCGCTCAGGCTCGATCCGATTGCCGTCGGCGTATTGCTCGAGCATCCGCTTCTCTTCGAAAGAGCCGGGGTAACCGATGGTCAGCCGCATCATAAAGCGATCCAGCTGCGCTTCCGGCAGCGTATTCGTCCCCTCGAAGCTCAGCGGGTTTTGTGTCGCAATCAGCATAAAAGGAACCGGCAGCTTGCGGGTTTTCCCCTCCACCGTTACACGCCTTTCTTCCATCGCTTCAAGCAGCGCGGACTGCGTGCGGGGCGATGTCCGGTTAATTTCGTCGGCCAGCACCACATTGCCCATAATGGGACCTGGACGATACACAAGCTCGCTCGTACGGGTATCCAGCACGACTCCGCCAACGATATCGGCCGGGAGCATGTCGGATGTAAACTGTATTCTTTTGAAATCGCCGCCTACCGCTCTCGCAAATGCCTGAGCCAGAAGCGTTTTGCCAACGCCAGGCACATCCTCTAGCAGTACATGTCCGCCTGCCAGGAGCGCGGTTAACGTATGACGGATAACCTGCTGCTTGCCTAGCAATACGCTCTCTACCTTCACTAGCAATCGGTGAAGCAGCACCTGCGGCGCTTCCGGCCAATGGCTATAACGGTCTTCTTTCGAATCCTCTGAAAATTGGGGAGAAATCATCGTATCATTCGCCTCCTGAAAAATAAATCTATCTATTTTTCAGTTTCCCCAGCTTTCTCTCTCTTTAGACCTGCTAGAAGACCTTTCTGTTACTCCGTGAGCCATATTTCCCGCTGTTGATCGCTATACACATATTTCGTGATCTGGATTCCGAATTTATGCAGCGCTGCGCGCACGGGCACAATGACCTGGCCTTTATCAGACGTATGAATTTCATCACCCGTTAGCGACAGCACTCGGTTTCCTTCGTAATAGGCATCGATCAGTCCATTATCTACATCAAGCAGTATGCTTCCGCCAACCCATTCTGTAAGTTTCCGCAGCGATACCTCGATAGCCCCGTTTGTTACGCCGTATTCGCCTGCCTTTAGTACCAACATTTCCTCTCCTCGGTGCAAAATAAGATCCGGCGCATTCGCCGCTGCTTGCGCCAATGCGCTTTCCCTGGCAAGCTTTTCCGAGAACTGGACAAGCTTCTTTATTTCTGGCTTGGTGACACTTGCCCTGCTCCATTTCAACTTATCCGCTGGTTTGAATTGAATCGGCTTTACTTCATCCGTTATCTTGGCAAAAGCATAACCTTTGCTTTTGTAATATTTAATAATTGCCGGAAGCGCTTTTACCGACTCCTCGTGCCCCGCGCTGTCATGAAGCAAAACGTTCAGCTTGCTCGCAAGCTTAGAACCTTGGATCGTCGTCAAAATCTCAGATGCAGGTACGCCCTGCTGCTTCGAATCCCTACTGTCTACATTCCAGTCATGCACCTGGTAGCCCGCCGCATCCATTGCATCGAAGTAGCCCTGATCAAAATTGGTGTGTGTCCCGCCAGGCGCCCGAAAAAGTATCGTCCTGACGCCTGTTGTTTGGTATATGGCCTTATCGGTTTTCATGACCTGCTCCGCAAACTCGGCAAAGCTCCCATATAAACGCTCATATTTATGATCAAACGTATGATTGCCGATCGCATGGCCTTCCGCGATGATCCGTTTCGCTATATTCGGCTGCTTCAGCACATGCTCGCCCAAAACAAAAAAGGTCGCGGAAATGTCTTCCTGCTTCAATAGATCAAGGACCTGTTCGGTATTTTTGCTCGGACCGTCATCGAAGGTCAAATATACGGTTTTCTGTTTCGTCTCTGCCTTTTCAGCCAATACGGGTTCACTTGGCTTCTCTCCCGCGGCTGCGGCCGGCTTGTCTTTTGCCAGCTGCTGCTTTGTTTCATAGGATGCATGCGCAGCTAAAAACGGCTTGGCTTCATAATGAGCAACAGACGTTAATACGGATTCACTTGCCTGCACCGTCTCCCGCTCCATTGCCGCATTGCTCTGATCACCGGCAAAGCTTCCAAGCTCAATCAAGCCGACCCACATCATCACTGCACAAATTGCCACCCTCAACATACGCCGCATTCGATGTGCCACCCTTCTCTACCTATGAATAGGAACTCTCGTGTATTCTGATAGATTATATGAGCCGCTTCTCTAGTAAATGACTGTTTCTCTTAAATGATGAGATATATTCCCGCCTCCCAAATAAAAAAAGCCAAACACGGCTGCCTCTTGCTGTGTTTGGCTTTCGTCTTGCTTTTGTCATGGGTGAAGAGTTACTCTATTTTTCTTCATCAACTGCTATGTAAGCTGCGGGAATATGATCTACCTCTTAATCCGCAACGTTTACGCTATAGATATTATTATCCTTATCATAAGGAAATTCGTTTTTGAAATAAAGAAGATCGCCTTCGCGCTTCATGAATTTAAGGAAATCGCCGCGGTATGGCGTATCATTATACTTCACATACTCCTGATGTTGGGTATCCAGCAGCTCCTTGTATAAAACCGTAACCGCGCTGGTTCCCCTATCTACCAGCTTCAAAATGCCATCCTTATTCCCACGCAGCAGAAATACATCCTTGTCGAAGTACTCGACGAAATAATGATCTGCTTCGCCGCCAAGCTTCACCAAATCGATCGTTTCGAGCAATTCCCCTGTCCCGTCTTCGATGATTCTCAGCGTTTTTCCGTCGATCAATAACAGCTGGCTGCCCAGCTTCGTTACATTTACTTCTACGCGATTCCAATAATGCACGCTAGCTTGATGAATAACCTTGCCCTCTTTCACGACCAGCGTGAAATATTGATTATTCAAGAGCGGCTCTCCGTAATGATCGGCAAAAGAAATGATTAGCAGGCCGCCAGGCGTTCCTTCAAAATTCGAAGACAGATACTCTTTAATCGAAGTACCGAGCTTTGCCAGCTCGCGTCTTACGCCTTTGCCATCCGTCACATAAAGAATACCGCTTTTTCCTTCCACCGTATATTTTAATCCCTCATGGACAAAATCATATTTCCTGAACGTTTGCAGCTGTTCTGCCTTTAGCGTCTTAGTCGGCGCATCCCATGTCAAACGGCCGCCACCGAGCGCCTGGACAGCGAAACGCGCCGGTATGTAGAGCTCTTTCTCGAACAGAAAAGGCGCGCCCGGAAGCTTCACCATCTTCCCGTCAAGCATCCCTGTCAGACTGCCTACGCGAACTGCCAGCGACTTGTTCCAGCCGTTGAATTGCGCTCGTTTGCCCGTGGCATCCCAGCTTAGGTCCAGCTTAAAGTAAGCCGTCATACGCGTCAGAGGCACGAATGTGACCCCATTTTTCACAAGGGCGGTTCCCCCCAAGCTTCCGCTCTCCATCCAGTGGAACTCGTATTTGCCTTGGGCTGCCGCACCAGCTGTAGCCGGAAGAATAAGCAATAAGGCCAGAATGAAGATTGTTATGCTCCTTTTCACTTTCAATCATCCCCTCTTATTCAATAAAATGGGTTTTCGATAATTAATAACGCTTATAGGGATGGAAAGGTTGCGAACGTATAGATGAATGCCGGAAACGCAAACAGCCGAGCAGAGATTGCTTCTCTGCTCGGCTGTTTATGCCATTATGATCAGGCATTGCTGCTCTTAAAACGCAGCTACGATCGCGCCTTTATACGTATCTTCAATAAATTTCTTTACTTCCGGCGAACGAAGCGCCGCTGCAAGCTTCTGCATCGCTTCGGAATCTTTGTTGTCCGGACGAGCAACAAGAATGTTTACGTAAGGAGAGTCGCTGCCTTCAATGAACAGCGCGTCATCCGTCGGAACAAGATCCGCCTCAAGCGCATAATTCGTATTGATTAGGGCAAGATCAACCTCGCCGAGTACACGCGGTAGAGTAGCTGCTTCTACTTCTGTAATGTCGAGCTTTTTCGCATTTTCGGTAATGTCAGCAACGGTTCCGTTAACGCCAACGCCGTCCTTAAGCTTGATTAGGCCATTTTCGGCCATCAAAGCAAGCGCGCGGCCGCCATTCGAAGGGTCGTTCGGAATGACGACTTTTGCGCCTTCTTTAAGATCTTCCAACTTTGTGATTTTTTTCGAGTACGCGCCGAAAGGCTCAATGTGAACGCCTGCTACGTTAACAAGGTCATAACCTTTGTCCTTGTTAAACTGATCGAGGTACGGCGTATGCTGAAAAAAGTTCGCGTCGATTTGTTTCTCAAAAAGCTGGGTATTTGGCTGTACATAATCATTGAATTCGATGATTTCCAGTTCAACGCCCTGTTCCTTCAAAATAGGCTTCACGAATTCCAGCAGCTCCGCATGCGGCACGGGAGTTGCGCCTACCTTCAGCTTAACGGCCGATGGCGTTTCCGCTCCCGTACCGCTCGCATCGTTCCCGGTATTTTTGTCTTGTCCGCAGGCAGCCAATGTAAACATCAGCATCATCGTTAATATCAAATAGCTTGTCTTCTTCATGTTCATTCCTCCAATGTTGTATTGCTTTCTAAGCTGTAATGCTTTCTAACTTTCTACTTCCTGCTGTAACGCCGAACCAGTGCGTCGCCAATTGTCTGAAGCACCTGAACAAGCACGATCAGCAGCACAACCGTCACGAGCATCACATCGGTTTGAAACCGCTGATAGCCGTAACGCAGTGCCAAGTCGCCCAGTCCCCCGCCGCCGATTACGCCTGACATAGCCGTATAGGAGACGAGCGTTACTGCTGTTATGGTCACGGCCGCAAGCAAGCTTGGGCTGGATTCCCGAAGCAGCACGCGCCGCACAATATCCCATTTCGAAGCGCCCATCGCTTGGGCAGCCTCGATCACGCCACGGTCCACCTCGCGCAGCGACGTTTCCACCAGCCTTGCAAAGAAGGGTGTGGCGGCTACGACGAGCGGCGGAATCGAGCCCTCTACGCCAAGCGTCGTTCCCGTAATCAGCTTAGTAACAGGCATGATCATAATCATGAGGATGACGAACGGAACGGAACGCAGCACGTTGACGATAAAAGAGAGCACCCCGTAAACCACAGGCTGCTGCAGCAGCTGTCTGCGAGAGGTTAGAAACAAAATGATGCCAAGTATTAATCCGAAAATAATCGTAAACACAAGCGAGGCCGACAGCATATAGAGGGTATCCTTCGTCGCCTCCCCTATTTCCGGCCAGCGCACGTTTTCAAAGCTCATCATATCGCCTCCACCTCCAGACCGTCCTTGCGCAGAACGTCAATCACGGTCTCGATTTCTGCATCGCTGCCGATCAGCTCGACAATAAGCTGGCCATACGGCGTCTGCTTCATGCGTGATACCGTTCCTTGCAAAATGGCGAATTGGACGGATGTCGGCTTCACGGCATTATAAAGAATCGGCTCATATGTCAAATCGCCGATGTAGGTCATGCGCAATAGACGCCCTGTGCGCTGGCGCAATAGCTGTCCGTTTACTCCGCTGTCCGCCACTTGATCAACAAACTCGCGGGTCACCGGATGCTCGGGCTTCAGAAAGACATGAAGCACTTCGCCTATCTCGACGATTTCCCCTTGGTCTATCACGGCTACGCGGTCACAGATGGAACGAATAACATTCATTTCATGCGTAATGAGCAGGATGGTAATGCCCAGCTTCGCGTTAATATCGAGCAGCAGCGACAAAATCGAATTCGTCGTTTGCGGATCGAGCGCCGATGTTGCTTCGTCGCACAGCAATACGTCCGGATTGTTCGCTAGCGCTCTGGCAATGCCGACTCTCTGCTTTTGTCCCCCGGAGAGCTGAGCGGGATATTTATCCGCATGCCCCTCTAGCTGAACCAGCTTCAGAAGCTCATCCACCCGTTTATTCATCTCTGATTTGGATAGCTTTGCAAGCGCAAGCGGAAAAGCAATGTTATCTCTAACCGTGGACATCGACAGCAGGTTAAAATGCTGGAAAATCATCCCGATGCGTCTCCGCTGCTGCTGCAGCTGCCGTTCAGACAAATCTGTAAGCTCAACGCCGCCTACCGTTACCTTGCCCGTTGTCGGCTTCTCAAGCAGATTGACGCAGCGCAGAAGCGTGCTTTTCCCTGCTCCGGAATGGCCGATGATGCCGAATATTTCACCCTTATGGACCGTTAAACTAACGTCACGGACTGCTTCTACCGAAACCGTCCCTACTCGATACGATTTTTTGATGTTGTTTAGCCTGATCAGTCTAATAACCCCCTATCGAACAAGCAAAACCATATTGTATAAATGTGTCAGCATCCCGTCAATGGATAAAATATTCCATTTTATTCATATACCCTGTTCATCAAGCAATTAAGCGGCTTAAACGAATTTTCTTTATTGTTTCCTCAACCCAATGATTTACTCTTTCAAGGACTGCCCGAACAACATAGAAAAAATAAGCCTATCCCGCCGTTAAGCTGGATAGGCTTATTTTAGTTTGTGCATCGCTTGCCGCTTATCGTTGTGCAGCCTGCTGCAATTGCTGTACCGCTTCAAGCACCTGCAGCGTGTGTCCCTTGACTCTGACCTTGCGCCATTCTTGCGCCAGCTTGCCCGCTGCGTCGATTAGAAAGGTCGACCTTACGAGTCCCATATATTCTCTGCCATAAAGCTTCTTTAACTGCCATACGCCATAAAGTTCGCACACGGCATGCTCGGTATCCGCCAGCAGGAGGAAGGGCAGCTCTTTTTTGGCGATAAAGTTCTGATGCGATTTAACCGTATCGAGGCTGATTCCCAAAATAACGGTATTGTGTTTAAGCATTTCCGCGTTCGCATCGCGAAAGTCGCAGGACTCTTGGATGCAGGCAGTCGTCATATCCTTGGGATAAAAATAAAGGACGACATTTTTCCCGCGGTAATCGCTTAACGAGACGTTCTCCCCGTTTGAAGCAGGCAGGTTAAAATCCGGAGCCAATTCTCCTATTTGAAGCTGTGTCATTGCTAAACCTCCATCAAGCACTCTTTATTTGCTGCCTTATTCGTGAGTGAAAAGCGTAAGCTAGGAGCCTGCTCCCCGGTAACGCTTTACGCCATGGTTCCATAACCAGAGCCCCAACGAGAAAACGATGATGCCCATGACGGGTGTCAGAAGCGCCAGCCGGGAAAGATCATCGGCTTTTTTCTCGAGGAAATAAGAAGCAGGAATCACGCCGACGAATGCAAATGGCAGCAGCCAGGTGAGAACGAAGCGAATCATTTTGTTATAAATGTTAACCGGATAGCGACCGTAGTTTTGAATATTGTACATAAGCGGCACGATACCGGTCGGCGCATCCGAATAAAAGGAAATCGCGCTGAGCGCGGTATAAAGTCCTGCATAAATAAGGACTGCGCCTAAGATGAGCAGCAGAAGCACGAGTACATCAAGCACTTGGAACGGCAGATCGAGCTGTGTCCAGCAAAGCGCCATGATGATAGCTCCGACGAAGGAGCCGATTAACGAAGGCGGATCTACGTTTTCGAGCAGCACCTGATACAGACTGTGCGCCGGTCTGGTAAGCACGCGGTCCATCTCGCCTTTTACGATATAACGTTCGCTGAAATTCCAAATGCTGAAGAAGGTGCTGAACACGCCGTAAGGAATCATGAAAAATCCATAAACGAATACAACCTCTGCCTCCGACCAGCCGCCGAGCGAAGGCGTATGCTGGAACACGATTAAGATGAAGATCAGGTTCATCCCTTGGAACAATAAATCGGACAGCACCTCGACCCAAAAATCTGCCCGGTACGTCAGCCGCGTTTTCGCGTAATTTTTAATGTATTCCCAAAATAAAGATGCATATCTCATGTCTGTTACCCCCCTTGCACGAACAGCCGTCTACGAGCCGCGCGCCATGTCAGCCATATCGGCACCAGCAAACCCGCAAACCATAACACTTGAATGCCAAACACATGCAGCACCTCGCTGCTTGGCGTTCTTCCCGTAAATACGGAGCTTGGCAAATAAGTGATCGCTTGGAACGGCAGCCACTGCATGATAGCGGAAAGCCAACCCGGGAAGAAGGCAATCGGCACGACCACGCCAGAGAACAAATCGACCATTACCCGCTTCATTCTCATCATGCCCTCGTTGTTTTCGACAAAAAACGCGAACAAGCCGGTCAAAATATTAATTTGCGAGTTAATCAGAAAGCTAAAGAACAGCATGACTAAATAAATAAGCCATGTCATTGGATCTGTCGGAAGCGTGACCGGGAAGATGAGACAAACGATAATCATCCCCGGGATCATGAACAGCAGCATGCGGAAGAGACCCTCGCCGAACCCCTGCATCATTTTTACGAATAAATAGGAATACGGCCTGATTAATTGAACCGCCACGCTGCCGTCTCTAATCTCATTTGCGATCTCGCGATCCAAATTGTTGAAATAAAAGGCACGCGCCATCCACGATACCGCCACATAGGTCGTCATTTGCGTCACCGTAAAACCGGCGAGCGTCTCCTTGTCCCCGTAAATCGCCTGCCACAGAAAGTAATAAGCGCCGATGTTAATCGCATAAATAATGATACCGCTGTAATAATTAACGCGGTAAGCAAGCATCATGATAAATCGAATCCGAATAAAATCGATATAAGCGCTCATCATGGTTGAACCGACTCCTTGGAGGTTGACGCGGAACCGGATGAATAAATACTGCGGACGATATCATCCGTATTCGTTTCAATAATTTTGATATCGCGAATTTCTACGCCGCCTACTACGCAGGATAAAGCATCGGAAACATTAACCGCATGCGGCAGCCACATTTTTGCCGTAACCTCGTTTTCCATCGTCCAGGTGACATCGAGGGATTCCGTTAGCTGCTGCAGCTTAGTCAGCTGCGTGTGACCAGCGAATTGGAACTGTATTTCACGGCCCTTGCTCCAGCGGTTCTTCAGATCGTCTAGACCGCCGTCATAGATGATGCGGCCGTCATCCAGCATGATGACGCGCGAGCAAAGCGCTTCGATATCCTGCAAATCATGGGTAGTCAGCAAAATAGTCGTTCCCTGCTCTTTGTTCATTTGCATGAGAAAGTCGCGGATTTCGGTCTTCACGACAATGTCGAGACCAATCGTCGGCTCATCCAGGAACAGGATGGACGGATTATGAAGCAGCGAAGCGACAAGCTCGCAGCGCATCCGTTGGCCTAAGCTCAGCTTGCGTACCGGACGGTTGAGCAAATCGCCAAGCTGCAGTCTTTCGACAAGCTCGTTCAGGCGTTTGCGGAAATCAGCCTCCGATACCCGGTATACCTTGCGCAGCAGCTGGAAGGATTCGATGACGCCGATGTCCCACCACAGCTGAGAGCGCTGCCCGAATACGACGCCAATCCCGTTCACGAACTTCTCGCGGTCCTTGAACGGCACATAGCCGTTCACCTTGAGTTCGCCTGACGTAGGCACCAAAATACCGGTCAGCATTTTAATCGTTGTCGATTTGCCGGCTCCGTTCTCTCCGATATAACCGCAGATTTCGCCCTGCGGGATTTGAAAGGAAATATCTTTAACCGCCGTTACCTCATTGTACTCGCGTTTAAACAAGTCCTTGAGTGCGCCGGATAAGCCTTCACGATTTTTCTGCACGCTGAATTGCTTGCGTAAATCTTTTACATCTATGGCTAGCATTGCTTCTTAAAGCCCCTCTCGCTTCGACATTTCCTAGGAAATACCGATCTTTATTTACCTAAAACGATAAAACTTGCTCTACATGTCGTTCAGCTTTATAATTTTATGATATGTAATCATACATTAGTTCACGCCTAGCGTAAACGGCTGGCTTTGCCTCAGGTACGGCAGCTTGTTCGCAGATGAAATATAAGCTATGAAAAAGCTCATACTTATACGTTCTTATATTTCTAGCGTAAACGGCTCCGCTAGCCTTTCCATTGGAAGCGGACCATTCGCTATGCCATCATCATGCATGCTTACATTGCAATTTACCCTCATTGACACAAAATGATCCTGCAGCATCTGAAAGGAGCACGTCAAGCGAAATGTCTAAACAGACGAACCGAGTGCCTAAAGAAAAGAACAAGAAGAAAAGATGGAAATGGTTTTTCATCAGCCTCTCCGTAATACTAGGCGCTGCCGCAGCGTTTCTTATCTACTGGAGTGTAGGCATATATAATGCTCTTGATAACTTCAGTGACCCTAAAGAAACGAAAGTGCCCGTAGAGGACGCCGAAGCTACGCCTGTTCCCATCCCGGATTGGGAAGGAAAAGAACGCGTCAATATTTTGCTGCTTGGCGGTGACGCCCGTGGATTAGACGAGGGGCAGGTTGCCCGTTCCGACTCCATATTAGTCGCTTCTTTTGATCCCGTAACAAAAAAGGCGCATTTGTTCTCCGTGCTCCGCGATACGTATGTCGATATTGAGGGCCATGGCAGAGGCCGTATCAATACGGCGCTTGCTCTAGGGGAATACCCGTTAGCCATGAAGACCGTCGGCGACTTGCTCGGTCTCGACATTCAATATTATGTATATACAGACTTTGAAGGCTTTAAGAAGCTGATCGATACGATCGGCGGCATTTACTTCGATGTCGAGAAAGATATGCATTACACCGATAACGCAGACGGCAACCGCTACGATATCGACCTTAAAAAGGGTTACCAGCTGCTTGACGGCGACAAAGCGCTGCAATATGTCCGCTTCCGCCATGATGCGATGAGCGATTTCACGCGTACCGAGCGTCAAAGAAACTTTCTTCAAGCGGTATCCAAGGAGCTTCAATCCACTTGGAACATCGTTCGCATGAAGAAAATTCTTGAAAGCGTCCAGCCGTATGTCAGCATGAATATCAGCGTGATGGATATGCTGAAGCTCGGCCAGCTAGGCGTCAAAAGCCACGTGGCCAGCACAACGCAAATCCCGCCGATGGAGCTCATCGCGGAAGACCGCGTTGGCGGCGCATCCGTCATCGGCATCAGCGACGAAGATGAGCTGCGCGATTTCGTACAAATGACGCTGGAGCAGGACGATACCGTGCCTACTCCAACGGAAACCACTGCACCGACAGACGGTACGGAAGCAAACAACCAACAGCAATAACCTATACGTACACGCAACTGCGCCAGCAAGTTGCGTGTATTTTGTTACCTGAATAAGAACTTATAAGTGTTCAAAAGCATGCGTTTCTATAGGTTGCGACACGACACTTTTTTTCACAGAGGACGCGACAGCCGTTAAAGCTTGTCCAACTCCGGGTAAGATATTACCCGGCTACCCTATCCATTGGAGGCTGAATGCCATGACGAACAAACGACCGAATTCCGAGAAGCTCTATGAAGAAGCGCTGCAGCATATCGTTGGCGGCGTAAATAGCCCCTCCCGCTCTTATAAAGCAGTAGGCGGCGGCGCTCCGGTGTTTATGAAACGCGGGGAAGGCGCTTATTTCTGGGATGTCGACGATAACCGTTATATCGACTATTTAGCAGCATACGGTCCGATTATTACCGGACATGCCCACCCGCATATTACGGACGCAATCGTGCGTGCCGCCCAAAACGGAACGCTTTACGGCACGCCTACCGAGCTGGAGATTAAGCTGGCCCGCATGCTGAAAGAGGCGATTCCTTCGCTCGACAAGGTCCGGTTCGTCAATTCCGGCACAGAAGCCGTCATGACGACCATTCGCGTGGCCCGCGCTTATACGAAAAAATCCAAAATCATTAAATTCGCCGGCTGCTATCACGGGCATTCCGATCTTGTGCTCGTTGCGGCAGGCTCCGGACCTTCTACGCTTGGCATCCCGGACAGCGCCGGCGTACCTTCCAGCATCGCAAGCGAGGTCATAACAGTGCCATTTAACGATCTCCCTGCACTGAAAGCTGCCTTGGATCGCTGGGGCGACGAGACTGCCGCTGTCATGGTAGAGCCCATCGTCGGCAACTTTGGCATGGTCATGCCGCATGAAGGATTCCTCGAGGGGCTGTGCAAGCTTACCCGCGAGGCCGGCGCTCTCGTTATCTACGATGAAGTCATTAGCGCCTTCCGCTTCCACTATGGCGCAGCACAGACCTATGTTTCATTTCCCGATCACCAAGCCGTGGAACCGGATCTAACCGCGCTCGGCAAAATCATCGGCGGCGGCCTGCCGATCGGCGCATACGGCGGACGACGCGAAATTATGGAGCAGGTTGCTCCGCTTGGACCTGCTTATCAAGCCGGTACGATGGCAGGCAACCCCGCTTCCATCTCCGCGGGCATTGCCTGTCTCGAGCTGCTGCAGAAGCCGGGAATCTACGACAAAATGAATGCTCTCGCAACGAAGCTCGCGGCAGGTCTGCATGCCGCTGCCAAGCGGCATGGCATTCCGCTTACGATCAATCAAATCCGCGGCTCGTTCTCCGCGCATTTCTGTGATCATCCGATTACGAATTATGATGAGGCGCAGGATACGGACGGCGAGCTGTTCGGCAAATTTTTCAAGCTCATGCTCGATCAAGGCATTAACCTTGCGCCGTCCAAATATGAGGCATGGTTCTTTACGACCGCGCATACGGAAGCGGACATTGATGAAACAATCGTTGCAATTGATCACGCTTTTGCGCAATTAGGTTCTGCAGGCGCTGTCTCATAAACCAACTGCCAGCCATTGAATAGGTCGACTAAGCCGGCAGCTTATTAGTAAGATGCAACGGAAAAACAAAAGAAAAACGAGGAAGTCTTCGTGGCCGCTGGGCTGGCAAGACTTCCTCGTTTTTTATTGCAGCTCATTATTATTTCACATCGTTAAGCAGCAGGAGCCTGTCATCGGTTTTCGACGGGATGCCGCGTCCGTCAGTATTGTTCGTGATGACGTAAATGCGTCCATCCTTTATTTTCACATCGCGAAGTCTGCCTTCACCTTCAAATACGACAGACATTTGATTCGCCGCCGGATCAAAACGATAGAGCGCTCCGCCCATTAAGGTTGCAATCAACAGTCGATTGTTTGCGTCGATTGTAGTGCCGGATGGCGCAATGGCCTTCTCGCCGGTATGGTAAATTGGCGTTACCATTCCCTCTTTTTCCGCATCTCCGTAAATATCCGGCCAGCCGTAATTAGCGCCTGCTTCGATAATATTAATCTCATCATGTCCGCCCGGATCTCCGGATGGGCCATGCTCCGTATTGAACATAACGCCTTCAGCATTCCATGCCAAGCCTTGCGGATTGCGATGCCCGTACGAATAAACATACGAGTCTGGGTAAGGATTGTCCGCAGGAATTTCACCATCAAGCGCCATCCTTAATATTTTACCGGCTAAACTGTTAAGGTCCTGTGCGAGTTCCCGCTGCTGCGCATCTCCCGTTGTAATATAAAGCATCTTATCGGGTCCGATCGCCATTCTTCCGCCGTCATGGTTGGCCGCTCCGGGGATGCCCTCAAGCAGAGCCTGAACCTCATCCCATTGCTCGCCGGTTTGCTTCAGCAGAACGACCCGATTCAATATTCGGCCATTCTCCTCGTAGGTATGATAAGCATAGGCGTTTTTGGTATTTGCAAAATCCGGTGCCAAAAGGAAGCCTAGAAAGCCGCCCTCTCCGTTACCGTGTACGCTTTTTTTCAGATGGACGGACTGGCGGGTCATGTTCGAGCCGTCCACCTTCACGATATTCCCTTCGCGCTCGCTAATATAAACTACGTCCTTGTCAAAGGTAATGACCCAAGGAACACGAAGCTCCTGTGCAAGCACTGTAAAAGCTTCGTCCGGCTTCTCTGATGCTGCCGGCTCGTTGGTCTCCGCGCCCGTTTCCGTTTCCATCGGTATCTCGGTAACTGCGTTTGTTGCCGTATTGGCCGGCGGCTGCGATCCGGGCGCCTCATTTTTTTCGCATGCGGACAGCATGCCTAAGCATAAGGCAGTCATGACCATGGCGGTTATCCGCTTTTTGGCTGTCATTCTACGCTCACTCCCCCGTTAAACAGAGAAGGACACCGCAGTTGCAAGTCTCGCAATGCGCTGTCCTATCCTGCTATTCGTTTGCTTTCGCTTCACCAAGAGCTCGAATGAGCTCCTCTTGAATATGGCCGTTAGAGGCTACGACATTGCGAACACCGAGGTCGTAAGGCCTGCCAAGCGTGTCGCTTACGATTCCTCCCGACTCCTGCACAAGCAGCGAGCCTGCCGCCAAATCCCAGCTGCTAAGCCCGATTTCCCAAAAGCCGCTTAACCGTCCTGCTGCTACATACGCCATATGCAGCGCGGCGGATCCGGCGATACGCAGGTTGCGCACCTGAGGGGCAACCGCCTGTATGCCTTGCAAATTTAAAGGCAGAGCATAGTGGTGATCAGCCGGAAGGCCGGTCGCTACCAAACTGCCGCGCAGCGTATCCTCTTTGGATACGTGCATTCTTTTTCCGTGAACGTAAGCTCCCTTGCCTTTTTCAGCAACGAACAGTTCATCCTTCATCGGGTCATACACCACGCCGACGATCACCTCGCCGTTATGGGCAAGCGCAATGGACACGCAGAAAAACGGAAAACCATGCACAAAATTTGTCGTTCCGTCAATCGGATCGACGATCCATAAATATTCGGCATCACGGATATTTTCAAGAGCCCGCGTTGACGCTTCCGGTCCAGGCTCCACGCCCTCTTCTCCTAGAAACGAATGATGAGGGAAATGCGTCATGACGAGATTTTTGATCAGGCGCTCTGAGCCTTTGTCTACTTCGGTAACAAGATCATGCGAGGAATACTTTATATCAAGGCTAGCGTAATTGCCAAGCTTCGTCTTAATCCATTCTCCTGCTTTGGACGCACAGTTGATTGCGACAGCAGTAAAGCTTTTCCCGCCAACGACGGAAGTGTTGTTCTGGTCACTCATGATCCATCACTCTTCCCTCTATGTAAAATCACGAACATTTCTATCCATGTAATCCTCTTCTACGTATGAAGCTTCCGGCAAGTTTCGTATATAAGTACTCTCACCATATCAAAATGATCGCAAGCCTTCAATGATTAATTGTCCGGCAAGGAGCAGGAGCGTTACCCGGAGCAGCCATAACAAGCCTTTTCCGCTCATTTTCACCGCGATCGCCGCGCCAAGCTTTCCTCCGATCCATGCTCCCGGCACTAACGCAAGAACCAAAAGCCAATCCGTCTCCCCCAAATAGGCATGCATGCCGCTTCCAAGGATGGATGATAAAAAAATAACGAACATCGAGGTTGCCGTTGCCATATGAGGCGGAAACCGGAATAAAAGCACCATGAGCGGCACGAATAACGAGCCTCCCCCAATACCGAACAAACCCGACATGAGCCCAACGCCGAAACCGATCGCAAGCGCCGGGAGGATCCCGTAGCTGTAGGTATGCGTCTCTCCCGAAGCATCGGTTATCATACGGACGATCGGCCACTGTTTGGAAAACGGTTTCATATAGTCCCGTGCAATCAAGAGCGAGGCCATCAGCAGCATAAAAACGCCGAATACCAGCTGAAACACGCCTGCGGGAAGCATGCCCGTCATCGCTGAGCCGATCATCGCAGCCGGTCCGCTCGTAATAAAAAATAACCAGCCGCTGCGAAAGTCTACAATTTTCCGTTTTGCGTAGCTAAGCGTTGATGCCAGTGCCGTCACAACAAGCACGGTTAGCGAAATGCCGACCGCCGTTGCATGTCCAATCTCATCGCCCGTTAATACGGGCCCGATTAGCATAAGCACGGGAACGATGATAATTCCGCCGCCTAGCCCTACTATGCTGCCGAACATAGCCGCTACAACCCCGAGTAATATTAGAAGTATCCATTCCATGATGATAATCACCTTTTCATTGTGATAAAGGAGGCTGTACGGTTAGCTGCCGGCATACAATAGCACCGCCAAGAAATGCCTTGGCGGTGCTCCTCTGCTTTTTTAATGCACGGGAGCTATTTCTACGCGCCCGCCATCTAACACCTTAATGCCTTCTTCGGCTGCTTCCAGCTGCTTTAAGTCCTCGATGAGCTTAATCAATGCTTCATCTTTGCTTTTTGCTTCCAGCATACAGTCCAAATGCTCGCTGCTTCGTGCAGCTTGGCGCAAAAACTGGACCAATGGACCAGCTTCCACAAAATCGGCATGACCGCGCGGATCGGATAAGCTTTTGGGGCTGGAGGCATGGATTTTGGGTGGAAGCTGGCTGGCGCTCCCATAGCCCAGCCGCTCGCGCTCCTTTGCCCAAGTCCGCTCAATCCGAGGCCATAACCCATGGTACAGCTCGTCATCTTCGATGTCGCCGGAATTGACGGCATGATGATGAATGTCGAGCACCATGGGAACCCCCGCTTGTTCCGCCGCTGTGAGGGTTTCCCTCGCATTAAACGTTTTATCATCATTTTCGAGCGTAACCCGATGCTTAAGACGAGGCGACAAGGCGCTGAACTGACGGATGAACCGTTCCCCAGCTACAGCCTTGTCGCCATATGCTCCACCGATATGTATGTTGCATTTGGTTGCTTCATCCAATCCCATTGCCTCCAGCATGAGAACATGATTCATCAAATCACGCTCGGAATTGGCAAGCACCTCCGGTCTCGGCGTGCTGAACACGCAGAAGTGATCCGGATGAAAGGAAACTCGGATACCGTTTTGCTTAGCATACTCACCTACCTCTAGAAAAGCAGGAGCAAGCGCGGCAAAAGGATTCCAATCTGCCAATTCTTCATGCGTCGCTAGCGGAATGAGCTTAGATGAAAAACGGTACATTTGAATGCCGCTCGCTTTGCAAAGCTTCAAAATACGCAGCGTGCTCCGCAGATTTTCTTCCGCAATTCTTTCCAGCTTCCGGATTCCCGCCTCACGGTCGTCCAGCTTGGAGAAATTTTTGAAGGTCATCGTTTTGGAGGGAGACGCGTTTTCAAGCTGCAAGCTCATTGCGACAAAGCCCAATCTCACGATCATCGATTAAGCCCTCTCGCCAAAAAACATTTCAAAAGCAAGCGCCGTTTGAACTCTTGCTTCTTCCTCGGTCAACTTTCTCACGAGCTCCATCTCCACTTGTGTCACTTCTTCGCCTTGAAAATTAATCTCGGCAATGGAAGCTAAAATGCGGACAATCGCGATCGCTTCATTGGCAGGCGTGTAGGCAATGACCTTTTGGCCGGTTGGAAAAACGCGAAAGCCGCTCTTAACCATTTTGCCCCGACCGTACTCCAACAATTCATACAGCTCCTGCTCGGACTTAAATTTACAAACCGAATTAAACTCCGTTGCAAAACCCATTGTATTTCCCTCCTTTCAGTGAAATTTCCACCCTGCCTTCAAAGGATTTACTACCAAACCTTCAAAGGCTTATAACCAAACCTTTAAAGGCTTTAGTACCAAACCTTTAAAGGCTTTTCGAACCCACCCAAACCCTCCTTCCAAGGGAGGGCCCCAAGGGTTGCACCCTCTGGACACCCGCAACTGGACTAACGTCGGTGAGACGGGGCACGTTCTGGCTGCGTTTGAGCGTGGATCGCTTTCGTCCCTGGGGGACACGCTTAACTTGGGTTGGTTTTGGACCAACCTTCAAATTCTCTCCACCAACACTCAGCGAGTCGTCGGCGCTTGCTTGCTGCGTTTGAGCAAGGATCGCTTTCGTCCCTGGGGGACACGCACATCATCTGAAATAAATGGAATTTCTACTGGTAATTCAACCTTTTGTGCTGCATTTAAGCATTTAGATGGTAATACTCCATTTGATTTGGTGCTTGTCCATCATTTATCCCAATACGCGAGCAATTAGATGGAGTAATTCCTGTTAAATAAGCCGCCGCTCCAAGCAATGAGCAATTAACAGGAGTTAATCCTGCTAATTGCTCATCAGAAGCATCGGATGCACAAACATTCTCATTGTTGTTAAGCAGCAGAGTAAGCTTCATGCGATCACGTCATAACGAATGGTTCCGTTCCAGCAATGCGTGACACACTGCAGGAATGAATAAGTTACTTTTAAGATTTTAAGTGCAGCGGCGTTTGAGCGGTCCCGAATTCACACTGTGCAAGCTCAGCAGCTGCAGCAATTCTTCGGTAAGCTTCTTTCTTATTGTGCCGCTTCGCCTGTGAAATCAATACGCTGCTTGTCGGCATGGCGTGAAAGAGCCAGCGAGATCAATGAATCCAATAGTTCTTTATATGGAATACCGGTTTCCTTCCACATGAGCGGATACATGCTGAAAGGAGTAAAGCCCGGCAAGGTGTTCACTTCGTTGATGAAAATTTGGTTGTCGCTTTTGCGAACGAAAAAATCTACGCGGGACAAACCGGAGCCGTCGATGGCTTGGAATGCGCGAACCGCCATTTCGCGGATGGATTCTGTCATATCCGGTGACAAAATAGCCGGAATTTGCATTGTCGATTTTCCGTCGATATATTTAGCTTTGTAATCATAGAATTCGTTAGAAGGCGCAATTTCGCCCGGTACGGATGCTTTGGCGTCGTCGTTGCCCAGTACGCTTACTTCGATTTCCCGCGCATCCACAAATTCCTCCACAATGACCTTGCGGTCAAAACGCAGCGCATAGTTCACCGCAGCAACAAGTTCTTCGCGGTTTTTGGCTTTGGATACGCCGACGCTGGAGCCCAGGTTAGCCGGTTTGATGAAGCATGGGTATCCAAGCGCAACCTCGCACTCCATAATAAAGAAAGAAGCGTCTCTCTCCCATTGCGTCCGGTTGAAGTAGCGGAATATGCATTGCGGCAAGCCTTCCTGCGCAAATACTTTTTTCATCATAATCTTGTCCATCCCAACGGCAGAAGCGAGAACACCGGCTCCCACATATGGGATGTTCGCCATTTCGAACAGTCCTTGAATCGTTCCGTCCTCGCCGAATGTCCCGTGCAGCAGCGGGAACACGACATCAATGCGCGGCTCCTCGCCTTCAGCGGATGTGCCTGCGTTTAAGCCTTGAAATAATGGAGCCAAAGCGAAGCCCGTCTGCTTCGCCTCGCCCGCTGCAAAACGAAGCTCTTCTACCGTGTTTGGACGGGCATGAAGCACGGCGCCCGTTTTCCATTCGCCTTGTTTTGAAATATAGAAAGGTTTGATTTCGTATTTGCTATAATCGAACTCACCCATAACCGCGTAAGCCGTTTGCAGAGATACCTCATGCTCTCCCGATTTCCCCCCGTAAACTAAACCTACTCGAACCTTGCTCCCCATGGCATATCCTCCGGTACAATAATTTATAATAGATCAGCAATGTGAAAAAAACGATATTTCGTTTGTTCCGTCCATGCATAGGAATCACGATAATCCCAATAGCGATGCCTGCTGGAAACGGTGTTGGCATTCACTAGCGGCATTCCGAACGAATCAAAAGCAGTGACGATCGTGCTGTGCTGAAAGCGATGGTCGCCATTCCAGTCATAGGTAATGACATCGCCCAGCTGCAGCTCATCGGCAGATTGCACAATCTCCGCACGCATGCCAGAAGATTTCGACCCCGTCAAATAATTGGTCAAAGCATTGGATACCGCCCAGCTGTAGCTCCACCATTCGCTGCCCTTGTTCCGGCCTTTATACCACCAGCCCGTTTCTCTCTTACCAGTATAGTTCATCGGGGCATTGCCTGCAAAGATGCACTGCGACACGTAATGGGTACAATTCACCTCAAAAAGCTCATATGCCGGGTTCCCTTCATTCCACCAACGATCCGCATAAGCCGCAGCCAAATCTCTCCTGTAACGAATGCCGGAGGGACGGTGTTTGAATTGCTGTAATAGGTCATAATTTAAGTATGGTGTTGACGGTGACGATAGATCGCCAAATAGCTCCGAATAATCATCGACGGTCATCCAGTTGTCTGTTGCCGTGCCAAAGCGTGGCCTGCGTTCCGAAATAATCGGCTCCACCCGCAGGATATCCCAAGCACCGCCGGACAGCCCTAACCAGAGACGCTCAAATTCGGATCTTTCCTCCATGTAAAATCGTCCAGACTGTTCCATCCTTCTCTTGATATGGAGCCGGACAAGCACGGAAACCTCATTCGGCGAATCGTTAACGCGAATGAGCTCAGCTTTTGTTTCGCTCCCTGCCGGAAGCGCGCCCCTGAGCAAATCACGTTCTCTGAGCCGCTCCAGCCTGCAGCGAAGGCGCTCGCAATGGTCAGAGTCGGTTACGTAGTCGGTCAGCACAGCCGCGTGCTGATTAGCTTCGGCTTGATTGTACAAGCTGACGTAACGGTGGATAGCCGCTTTCCATCCCTGCAGCTTCCCCTGCTGGATATGCTGGTCATAATCAGAGGAACGAAGCAGCGAGTTAAGCTTTGAGGCTTGCGGTTTAACCGGTTTTATTTCATGATTCGCCCGATCCCTGATCTGCGGTGCGTGAATGCTCGGCTGTGCTTGTCGTTCCGTTTGCACCCCGGAAGGGGGCAGCTGCGGCTTCAAGACAGCATGCGTCGAAGCTTTCTGCTCTAATTTACGCGGAGACGCGGCCTGCTTGGACGCTGCTTGCGTTTTCTTCTGACCAGTCGTACCATGTCCCTGGTTACCTGTTCGCGGCATAGCAATCCTCCTTGACCTTGTTGTGACTGCAAGCTTAACGCAGATTAACTGCTTCATTATATGAAGCCTTCTTCCGTTTCATGTAACATTCGTAAAGTTGCCTTTTCAAGCGATTTACAGGCTTGGAAAGTCATAATTGGACTTTACGGAAGGACTATTTTAGCGATATACTATAGATATAGCGATTTTGAAATTGTGTTTCACAGAATGAAACACAAACTACATTCAAAGAGGAGAATGACGATGGCTACACAAAATCATTATTCGGTTCGCACAACGCTGGACGCTGGTGGCAAATCTTACGCTTACTACCGTCTGGGCGGACTTGAAGAACAAGGACTAGGCGATATCTCGAAATTGCCTTTTTCCATTAAAGTATTGCTTGAGGCGGCTGTTCGCCAATTTGACGGACGCGCCATTACTCCCGAACATGTAAAGCAGCTGGCAACTTGGGCTGACGGACGCGAAGACAAAGAAATTCCTTTCATCCCTGCCCGTATCGTATTGCAGGATTTCACGGGCGTACCGGTTGTCGTTGACCTTGCGGCAATGCGCGATACCGTGAAAAAAGCAGGCGGAGATCCGAAGAAAATCAACCCGCTCGTACCCGTTGACCTTGTCATCGACCACTCCATTATGGTGGACGCATTCGGTTCGCCTGAAGCGCTTGAATACAACACTAAGGTTGAATTCGAACGTAACGAAGAGCGCTACCGTTTCCTTCGCTGGGCGCAAACGGCATTCGATAACTTCCGCGCGGTTCCGCCGGGCACAGGTATCGTTCACCAAGTAAACCTTGAGTACCTTGCATCCGTTGCAGCTACAAAAACAATCGACGGCGAAACTGTCGTATACCCTGATTCCCTCGTTGGTACGGATTCGCATACAACGATGATCAACGGTCTTGGCGTAGTAGGCTGGGGCGTAGGCGGTATCGAGGCTGAAGCGGGTATGCTTGGCCAACCTCTATACTTCGTAATGCCTGAAGTTATCGGCTTTAAATTGACGGGCAAGCTGGCAGAAGGCTCTACAGCGACTGACCTTGCGCTTACTGTTACTCAAATTTTGCGTAAAAAAGGCGTTGTCGGCAAATTTGTCGAGTTCTTCGGCCCTGGCTTGTCGAACATCAGCCTTGCTGACCGTGCAACAGTTGCCAACATGGCACCGGAATACGGCGCGACAATCGGCTTCTTCCCTGTCGATGACGAAACGCTTAGCTATTTGAAACAAACAGGCCGCTCTGATGACCTTATCGAGCTTGTTGGTTCTTACTACAAAGCACAAGACATGTTCCGTACGGATGCAACTCCGGATCCAGTATTTACGGATGTTGTTGAGCTTGACCTTTCGACAATCGTTCCTTCCCTTGCAGGACCGAAGCGTCCGCAAGACCGTGTTGAGTTAACGGCTATGAAGGAATCCTTTAACGGCATCATCCGCACTCCGATCGACAAAGGCGGCTACGGCCTCTCCGATGAGAAAATCGAGCAGTTCGTAACGGTTAAACACAATGACGGCCAAGTGAGCAAAATGGGCACTGGCGCAGTCGTGATTGCCGCGATTACAAGCTGCACGAACACTTCTAACCCAAGCGTAATGGTCGGTGCCGGCCTTGTCGCTAAGAAAGCAGTGGCACTTGGACTTAAGAAGCCGGCTTACGTAAAAAGCTCACTGACGCCGGGCTCGCTCGTTGTTACGGAATATTTGACAAAAGCAAACCTACTTGAGCCGCTTGAAGCACTCGGCTTCCACGTTGCCGGCTATGGCTGCGCGACATGTATCGGTAACTCCGGCCCGCTTCCGGACGAAGTAAGCAAAGCAATTGCCGACAACGATATGACGGTATCCGCTGTGCTCTCCGGTAACCGTAACTTTGAAGGCCGCGTTCATGCGCAAGTAAAAGCGAACTACCTGGCTTCTCCGCCGCTGGTTATCGCCTATGCGCTTGCCGGTACGACTAACATCGATTTGACTACAGAGCCAATCGGCTATACGGAAGACAATAAGCCGGTATACCTGAAAGATATTTGGCCGACATCGCAAGAAGTTAACGATGCAATGTCCGCGGCTCTTACACCGCAAATGTTCCGCGACAAATACGAGAACGTATTTACGCAGAACGAGCGTTGGAATGCGATTTCGGTACCTAAGGGCGAGAGCTACGAGTGGGATAATAAATCGACTTATATCCAAAACCCGCCGTTCTTCGAAAACCTTGGCCCTGACCTGAACGATATCGAAGATATTCATTCCTCAAACGTGCTTGCGCTTATGGGCGATTCCGTAACGACGGATCATATCTCCCCGGCCGGTAACATTACCGTTAACAGCCCAGGCGGCCAATACCTGATCGATAACGGCGTAAAACGCGAAGACTTCAACTCGTACGGCTCCCGCCGCGGTAACCACGAAGTGATGATGCGCGGTACGTTCGCGAACATCCGTATTCGTAACCAAGTGGCTCCAGGCACAGAAGGCGGCGTTACGACTTACCTGCCGACCGATGAAGTGATGTCGATCTACGATGCATCGATGAAATACCAAAAAGACGGCAAAAACCTTGTTGTTCTAGCCGGCAAAGAGTACGGCACTGGTAGCTCCCGTGACTGGGCGGCAAAAGGTACAATGCTGCTAGGCGTTAAAGCCGTTATCGCTGAAAGCTTTGAGCGTATTCACCGCTCTAACCTGGTTGGTATGGGCGTATTGCCGCTCCAATTCCCAGAAGGCCAAGGCTGGAAGACGCTTAACATTACGGGTCGCGAAACGTTTGACATCGTTGGCTTGTCCAATGACGTTACACCAGGCTCGCAAGTAACGGTAACCGCTACTCGCGAAGACGGTACGACCTTCGATTTCCCTGCAATCGTACGTCTTGACTCTGTCGTAGACGTGGATTACTACCGCAACGGCGGTATCCTTCAAACGGTACTTCGCCAAATGATCGCTAACATGTAATAATCGGCGCACACGCACAAGCTGTGCAGCCGTAAGACAAGGGCACCCGTTCAAGCAGAGCAATCGGCTTGACGGATGCCCTTTTTTTCTGAAATGGCATCATTCACAAGCGTAAACGGCTGTCCCTTCCTTGGCGAAAAAAGCTCGTTTCGCGGTGAACTATAAGCATCGTATCGTGTGAAAATTATACTTTCTTATATATTAAAAAAAGCAGCAGACCCGAGGTTCGCCTCCGGCCTGCTGCTTTTTGTTGTTCTGGCTATAAAATCATAATACCCATTCGTTTGGCGGACTCCATCATCACAGGCGCGTATTCCCGCATCGTCTGCATGGTCAGCCTGCTTGCAGGCCCCGACACGGATAATGCTGCTGCCAGCTTGCCCGTCCGATTAAAAATCGGCGCAGATAACGCGGCAGCCCCCGGCTCGCGCTCCTCGAAGCTTGTCGCGTATCCCTGCGTCAAAATCTCTTCCAGCTGCTGCTTGTACTGATCCAAATCAATGGAATAAAGCCATGACGGATCGCCAAAGATGCTCTCCTGCACCATCGGGTCGGAATAAGCGATCAGCACCTTGCTCGAAGCGCCTGCGTAAAGCGGAAGCCTCACGCCGACCGGCGCAACCCGCCGCACGGGCTGATTGCTTTGGACGGCTTGCATACGAATCCGCTCCGAGCCGTCCCTTACATATATGCTGACTGTTTCCCCCAGCTGGTCGCGCAGCCGTTCCATCTCGGGCAGCCATATCGTTGCTTGGTCGTCTGAACGCGATAAATTGGCGGACAGCTCCCACATCTTTAATCCTAAATGATAACGGTCGGTTGAGCGGTCCCGCTCGATAAAGCCCTTCTCCTCAAGCGTAGCGAGCATCCGGTGAACCGTGCTTTTGTGCAGGCCGACATGTTCGGCGATTTCCGTCATCGCCCAGTCCGTTTTTGAAATAAAACATAGCAATATATCAAGCGCCCGATCCACTGCCCGCACCGTCGATTTTCCATCTTCCATGCAGCCGCACCTCCCTCCAAGCGTAAACGCCCGCCGCCGTCTTGAGCAGCAAAAAGCAGTCGTTCCGCGGTGATAAATAAGTACGTGCATAAGCGTTTCGCTTATTCAGGATTATTTATCCAAAAGTTTCATCCAATGAAACCAGTTCTCATTCAGTATAACTCATCGCTTCCATTATCGTAAAGAAAAGTTCTTTACATTACAGCAACATTACAAATGATTAACATTACCTCGACATCAATTGACAGGCTTATAGGACCGGACTACGATGAAAGTACTAGATTTGAAAAGCGCTTACAACCATTGGAATATACTAGTCCAATAGACGTTTGCATACAGAGGGAGGACAACGACATGAGCACGACCATGATGACACCTATGCCGCTTGAAGGCGGATTCCCGCAAAGCCTTCAGCCCTTCCCGCTTGGAGATTCCGACAATCCCTTTCTCCTGCGTAAATCCAGAAGCCGAGGCAAGCATTTGCTGGTTGCTTCCGTAGCTTCACTAACCGCGATGTGCCTGCTTGCCGTTATTATTTTTCATGGCTATGTCGCTTGGATGCTTGCTTTTCCTTACGTTGCTCCGCTTTCCTCTAATCCGCAAGCGGCTATCGGCCTAGATTACGAGGATGTCGTTTTCCCTAGCAAGAGCGGAAACACGACGGTCAGCGGCTGGTTTATCCCTGCCGATACCGAAGCCGTTGCATCGGCGCCTTCGGCGCGCACGGTAGTGTTCAGCCATGGCTATGGCGCGAATCGCGAAGAATCATGGGTTCCGATGTATGAGCTCTCCAAGCTGCTGCACGGACTGAATTATAATATCTTGCTGTTTGATTACGGCTACGCCTCCAAGGAGTATAAAGCACCGGCTACGGGAGGACTGGAGGAATCGCAGCAGCTGCTTGCTGCCGTAGATTATGCCAAATCCCGAGGTGCCGAGGATATCGTCGTTTGGGGCTTCTCCATGGGTGCGGGAACGGCCCTGCAAGCTGCCCTGCAAACTGATGAGATCGATGCCATGATACTCGACAGCTTGTTTATTCCGAGCTCTGAAGCCTTGTTCGAAAACTTGAATCAATTCGTATCCTTGCCGCAATTTTCGCTGCCGCTAATCGAAACGATGATTCCGCTGTGGACGGGAACGAGCTTCGGCTCCATTCCGGCAAGCGAGGTCATATCCAATGTCTACGATATTCCGTTGTTCATTATTCATGGCACGAACGACGTAAAAGCCCCATACAAAACAGCCGAAACGATTGCTGAAGGACAAGGAAATGTCCTCTCCCGCTCTTGGATCGTGCAGGATGGCAAGCATGAGCTGCTGTTTCAAGTTCATCCGAGCGAATACATTCAGAGAGCCGCTTTATTTCTCAGCCAAGTTGACCAACAGCTCCAAGCAGAACGCATATAATCAATAAGCACGACATAAGCCCGTTTCACAACGAATACATCTAACATAGATGCACTTGTTGCGACAAAGGAGGCGATGGTCGTGCTTTTTGTTTACGGAACGCTCATGCCCGTTCGCGTTATCGAGCTGATTCGTCATTGGAAGCAGCAGGAACAAGAACATGCTGCTGTTATTTTGCAGGCTTTCCCTGAGCTGGATCGCCAATATGTCCAGCTTCTCCAATCCTGGGAGCCCGTCTTCTCCCATACTGCCCATTATACGAATCAATGGTTGGAGGAATGGCTGCCTACCCGCTCCCGCTTGCCTTCCTATGTGGAGCAGACCGTAGAAGCGCTTGTTGACGCTGCGCTGGAGCAGTCGCGCACGTATGTGGACCAACTGTCGCAGCTCATCGAGCGAACGGCATCCGTCTCTTCTCCCATCGCCAAAACCGTCATTCTCCATTCCATCAGGGAATCGAATTACTATATCGGTTTAATGAGCGCTTATCGCCAAGCTGCGAACAGCCCCGGCAATAGCGAGCAGCGCGCCCCGCTCCAGCAAGTACCTATTGGCGGGCATACGCTGCCGCCGCTGCCTTATCCTTATGATGCGCTAGAGCCGTACATTGATGAACAGACCATGCGGATCCACCATGATATCCATCATCAATCCTATGTCGACGGCTTGAATCAAGCAGAGCTACAGCTGCAAGCGGCGCGTGATACCGGCAGCTTTGATCTCGTGAAGCACTGGGAGCGCGAGCTTGCCTTTAACGGTGCAGGCCATTATCTGCATACGCTGTTCTGGAGCATCCTGTCCCCTTATGGAGGCGGAGATCCTACCGGCCTGCTAAGCCAGCAAATCCGAAACGATTTTGGCGGCTTCGCTGCTTTTAAGAAGCAATTCAGCGAGGCAGCGGTAAAAGTGGAAGGCGGCGGCTGGGCCATTCTCGTATGGAGCCCGCGCAGCAGGCGGCTTGAAATTTTGACGGCCGAGAAGCATCAAAACCTATCGCAATGGGACGTTATTCCGCTGCTCCCGCTCGATGTATGGGAGCATGCCTATTATTTGAAGCATCAAAGCAGACGGGCTGATTATGTGCAGGACTGGTGGAACGTGGTGATCTGGCCATTTGTGAATGAACGCTTCGAGGAAGCGCGTAAGCTTGTGTGGACGCCGTTCTAACCGCCAACTGTATAAAAAAAAGCCGGACAGGAGGTCTCCCCTGTCCGGCTTTTTACCGGGCTTGCCAGCCTATTGCTTCAATAATGTCAGAAACTCAGAACGAAGAGCAGAATTGGAACGGAATTCGCCTCTCACGGCGGAGGTTACCGTCTTGCTGCCCGGCTTTTTCACGCCGCGCGCGCACATGCATAAATGCTCGCCTTCGACGACGACCATCACGCCGTTAGGCATCAGCTCCTCATCAAGGATATCCGCGATTTGCGATGTAATTCGTTCTTGCACCTGCAGACGGCGCGTAACCGCCTCTACCAGTCTAGCAAGCTTGCTGAGTCCCGCAATTTTGCCGCTTGGGATATAACCGATATGCGCTTTTCCGAAAAAAGGCGCCATATGATGCTCACACTGGCTGTAATAAACGATATCCTTCACGATAACAAGCTCCTCGTGCTGCTCGTCAAACGTGACACCGAGCACCTCTCGCGGGTCAACCTCATAGCCTGCGAAAATTTCCTCGTACATTCGAGTTACGCGGGCTGGCGTCTCAAGCAATCCTTCACGCTCTACATCTTCGCCAACAAGCTTCAAAATTTCCCTGATATGATGTTCAATCTGCTCCCGGTTGCTCGTTACATTCGAATTGACGTAATCTTTCCGTCCCGCCATTTCTGTACTCTCCCTCCGGTTCCGCCTCGAGCTTATCTTTATCTGCGAGGCATTTTTTGGTTTTTCATCATGTGCTGCGCTTTTTGCATTTGTTGTTTATTGAGGTTATAGCCCATTTGCTTAGCCATTTTCTGAATCATTTCCGGATCGTTTTGCATCTTCTCCAGCTGCTTCCGCAGATAGAATACGCCTACAAAAAAGCCCCCTACAGCTCCTGCTAGCAATGTTATGATTGGTACTACAATGTTTACCCAAGACATCCCTTTCACCCGACCCTTTCTAATCTCCTGCTGTGTATAATGTTCCCATGATAGCATGTTCGACCCGTGTTCGCAATGAAGCGACTGCCGCTTCGCTTAACCTTTTTATGGCTGCTTTTACGGCTTGTCCGGCGCTCTCTTCTCTAAGTCTAGCAGCGCTATTTTTATCGGCAGGCCTCCGCCGTAACCGACCATTTGTCCGCTCGCGCCTATGACGCGGTGGCAGGGCACAATGATCGACACCGGATTGCGGTTATTCGCCCCGCCAACGGCTCGCATCGCGCCCGGCTGGCCCAGCATGACAGCAACATCCTTGTAGGTTCGCGTCTCGCCGTATGGAATTTGCTGCAGGGCAGCCCATACTCTCTGTTGAAACGGCGTGCCGTACATCTGCACGGGAAGCTCGAATTGCTGAAGCTGTCCGTCAAAATAAAGCTGGAGCTGCCTCTCCGCTTCCTTCAGCAGCGGATGGGAGGCCGCCTCCATGAGCGGAATTTCCGCGGCATGCGGACCAACATGTCGCACCCCCCACAGCTGAAGACTTTCCGCGACCGATTCATACGGGGCAAAATCCAAATGGCAAATCCCTTTATCGCTTGCCGTCAGCGTCATCGTCCCGATAGGAGAATCAATCAAAGCCGCATATAGGCGATCAATCATTCGTGCCACCTGCTTCCGCCTTCTGCTCATGACCGTTGGCCGCGGCATCGATTTGTTCGAGCGCATTCGCAATCGCCTGCCGCGCTTCCTCATCGCTTTCTTTGTCTGCAGCCGCAAGCAGCGCCGACCTCGCTTGCTCGCCCCCTATGCGCGCAAGCGACCAAGCTGCTGTTCCGCGCAGCACCGGCCGCGTATCCTGCTCTAGCACGCGAATCAGATCCGGAACGGCGCTCGCCTCTTTGAAGTTGCCAAGCGCAATAACCGCGTTGCGCTGAATCGGCTTTTTCCCGCGCCAAGCCGAGGAGGTACGGCCGTACCTTGCTTGAAACTCTTTATTCCCAACGGTAAGCAAAGGAACGAGTAACGGCTTCACCAGCTCCATATCGGGCTGCAGCTCCTGATGATGCGTCCAGTTTTTGCCTCGGTTAACCGGACATACGGTCTGGCATGTATCACAGCCGTAAAGCCGATTGCCGATTTTGCGCATAAACTCGTCCGAGAGCATTCCTTTGGTCTGCGTTACGAAAGAAATGCATCGGCTGGAATTCAATTGACCCGGACCGACAAGCGCATCCGTCGGACAAGCATCTATGCATTTTGTGCAGCTGCCGCAGCTCTCCGTAACCGGCTCATCCGGCGCAAAAGGCAGGTTGGTGATCATCTCGCCAAGGTATATCCAAGATCCAAGCTCGGGCGATATGATGGAGCAGTTTTTCGCGCTCCAGCCAATGCCTGCGCGTTCTGCTACCGCCCGGTCCGACAAAGCGCCCGTATCCACCATGCTTTCTGCCCGAAGCTCGGGCACGCGCTCCCTTAGCCAAGCCTCCAGCTTGGCTAAACGGTCACGCAAAACCTTATGGTAATCCTCTCCCCAGGCCGAGCGGGACATGATTCCCCGCCTTGCTCCAGGCTCCGATTTGGGCGGGTCCTTCAGCTTCGCGGGATAAGCCACCGCAATCGCGATAATCGACTGGGGATTATCGAACAGCAGCGACGGATTCGTACGCTTCTCGATATCCGGCTCTTCGAAGCCGGACTCCCTGCCGAGCTCGCGATGGTTCAGCAATATTTGTTTTAAGGATACGAACGGATCCGCGGAGGCGACTCCAATTTTGTCGATGCCAAGGCTCTTCGCAGCCTCCTTCATCTCTTCCTTTAACTTTTCCCATCTGTCTGTCATAGCTATAACCTTTTTATTGCTTCACGAGCAAGCTCGTCACAGCGATTATTCCATTGATTGTCGCTGTGGCCTTTTACCTTTACGTATTCTACTTTATGCTTTTGCATAAGCTCCCAAAGCGTTTTCCAGAGCTCCTGGTTCTCCACCGGTTCCTTCTTGCTGTTCTTCCACCCGTTGCGCAGCCAGCCTTTAATCCAGCCCTTCTGGAAGCAATTCACAACATAAGCGGAATCGCTGTAAACCTTCACCTGACACGGCTCCTTCAGCAGCCTCAGACCCTCGATCACCGCCTGGATTTCCATGCGGTTATTCGTCGAATGTTTCTCGCCGCCCGAGATTTCTTTCTGATGAACGCCAAAAAAGAGCACCGCTCCCCAGCCGCCCGGTCCCGGGTTGCCGGAGCAGGCTCCGTCCGTATAGATCATAACCTCCTTCATTGCCGAACCCTCCTTAAAGCGCTCTTATCTCATTGTATGGCCATAAAATAAACTCGGCTCTGCCCTGAATCAGCTCTTCCGGGACCGCATGGAACGACCTGCTGTCCAGACTGGCTCTGGCGTGACGGTTATCTCCCATGACAAAATAATGTCCTTCATTAATAATCTCCGGTCCATAGCTCATATCTTCGATGAGAGAATCCGTATACGGCTCGTCTACCAGCTCTCCGTTCCGGTATAAACGCTGGTCATGCACCTCGATGCGATCGCCGGGCAGGCCGACAATTCTTTTGACAAGATACTTCTTCTCGCCCGTGCCGCTGCCCGGTTCCCTCAAAATAACAACATCTCCGAACTTCGGCTTGCCGACGATGTATATAATCTTGTTAACAAAAAGCCACTCGTGCTCCGTTAAAGTCGGCTCCATCGAATGTCCCTCGACCTTGGACAGGTTGAAGACAAAAAAATGCAGAAGCAGCACAACGGCAAATGCAATCGCGAAGGTTTTGATCCAGTCCATCAGCTCGACAAGCCAGCTTGGACGTTTGTCCGCGGCAGCATTCAGCTGCGGATCCGCTCCCAGCCCCGTGCTGTTTTCCTCCAGCTTCTGATCCGTATCTAGTCTGCTCATTTCTCCACCTCATCTTCGCGCTTCAACCAAGCCTCATAATACATGGCCACAAGCTGGTCATGGAAAGGAGACTGACTCTGATCGATTCGGTGCAAAAGCGCAGCAAGCCCCTCCTGCACCTTATCGTCCACCATTTTCGGATAATGGTAGGCCGCTTTATGCATTTCATACTCATCTTGATCGACAACGAACCTCTCGCCGTCAACTGTGCGGATGACATCCAAATCGTAATCGATATAAGTAAGCACTTCCCCTTGCAAATAAGGAGGCGAGGCAATATTGCAGTAGTAGCGCACGCCTCCCTCTTCTAATAAAGCAACGACGTTGAACCACTGGCCGGGTATAAAAAAGGAGACTGCCGGAACGCGGCTAACCCATATCTTACCGTCTGACTCCTGAATCGGCGTTTGGCTGTTAATGAGCACCTTGATCGCTTCCGCTTTATGCTCGACCGCAAGCAGCTCGTCCGGAACAAGCCAATTCTGATGCCAAGTACGGTGAATGTGACCGTTATGTTTGAAGCTTTTGATGACACAATGCCGATATGGTTCCATCCCGTTCTCCTCGTAAAAGTATATAGTAATAAGAAAAGCATATCTCACCGCCAAAAGCAATGGCGGTGCAGATATGCCCTGCGTACATCATACATGCAGTAAAGTTCGCGTTAACCGGCTACAATGCTCAGTTTCTGAAATGATCTGATAAAATCGTTGGCCACGTACCCCATCGACTCGTACAGCGGTAAAACCGGCTCATTGTGCTCGTCCGCGGTAATTAGTATCTTTGTGACATGGCGCTGTTCGAAACGCTGGCGCAATGCTTGGATGAGCGTTTTACCGATTCCTTTCCTTTGGTGGAGAGGAGAGACGGCAATTCGATAATAATAACCTTTGTTATTATCAATCGTACCGATAATCATGCCCACAATTTCGGAATTTTCGACAGCGACTAGAACCAAATCACTATCCCATGACAACTGGCGGGCAAAAGCTTCCATCGTTTGTTCGTAGCACTCTTCGGAAAGAACTTCCTCGAGAAGTGCTGTAATTGGTCGGTAATCGGACAACTGGAAGGAACGAACATTCATTTAAATTACACCTTCTATACCATGTCATAGTACTGCATTTAGAATATATTACGACAAAATTTAACGAAATCCTGCTTGTATCTTTAATATTCCTTAAAAAAATTAAACAAATCATCGATTATCTCTTGAAAACGCTTTATATTAAGCGCTTACACTGATTTAATCGTTTTTTTGTTAACGCCGCTCCTTCCATATGACTAGTTCGTATAATTTCGATAGGTTAGTGATACCCTATTTTAGGGTATTAGGCTTTATAAGTTTTCGCCTATAAAAGTGCTGCTTTTGCGCCGCGGTACGGCTGCTCTGAAACTTAGGATCGCGACTGCCGCTTATGCTTGGGTTAGGTTCGAACCCTTAGCTCCTTTCGACTTTTGCAACAATAATGTTGATTTATTCGATCGGATAAGGGATAATGGACTTGGATAACTACATATAATTAGGAGGCTGTAAAAAAATGGCACATCAACTACCAGCTTTGCCTTACGCGCACAACGCACTTGAGCCGCATATCGATGCGACAACAATGGAAATTCACCACGGCCGTCACCATAATGCTTACGTGACTAACCTTAACGCTGCTTTGGAGTCCGCTCCTGAATTGCAAAGCAAATCGATCGACGAATTGATCGCTGACCTTGCAAGCGTTCCTGAAGGTATCCGTACTGCTGTTCGCAACAATGGCGGCGGACACGCGAACCACAGCTTGTTCTGGGAAACAATCGCTCCAAACGCAGGCGGAGCACCAAGCGGCGCTCTTGCAGCAGCAATCGAAAGCGAGCTTGGCGGCTTTGAAACTTTCAAAGCAGACTTCGCTAAAGCAGCAACAACTCGTTTCGGCAGCGGCTGGGCATTCCTAGCAGTTGCAAACGGCAAATTGAAAGTATACAGCTTGCCAAACCAAGACAGCCCGATCATGGAAGGCGAAACGCCAATCCTAGGTCTTGATGTATGGGAGCACGCTTACTACCTGAACTACCAAAACAAACGCCCTGATTACATCGCAGCGTTCTGGAACGTAGTAAACTGGGATGAAGTTAGCAAACGTTACGAAGCAGCTGTAAAATAATATATTTAGTAAACGGCGCTTGCCTCCTATATGGGGCAGCGCCGTTTTTTTTTTGCGTCTTAGGGCATAATTTTGTTCCACCCTCCTGCATTTGTACACCGGATAGGCATCTGCCGCATACGATAGATAAGGATAGATGCCTAATTTGTTTCGTAAAGGAGTATGAGTGCTTGCATGGATTATACTTACATTAACCAGCAACAATTCAGCGCGGATGCGCGGCAAGCGGTTCAAGCAGGCAGCGACTGCGGCTGCGGCGGACCGCGCACCATCATGCCTCCGCCTCCGCCGGGAGGCCAAGGGCCTGGCGGGCCTGGTATGTTCCCTCCTGGACCCGGACCGTTCCCGCCTGGACCAGGGCCGTTTCCTCCTGGACCCGGACCGTTCCCTCCTGGACCTGGACCATTCCCTCCTGGACCCGGACCGTTCCCTCCTGGACCCGGACCGTTCCCACCTGGACCCGGACCGTTCCCTCCTGGACCCGGACCATTCCCTCCTGGACCCGGACCATTCCCTCCTGGACCCGGACCATTCCCTCCTGGACCAGGGCCGTTTCCGCCGCCAAGACCGCCGTTTCCTTTTCCGTTCCCTATTCCGTTCCCGATTCCCTTCCCGTTCCCTCCAGGTCCTCAAGCTTCGGTGACGGTTGTCATCAATGGCGGAAGAGCGTTCCCTTACGTGACGCAAGCCTATCGCGTGCGTTTCCGTCCCGGCTTGACGATCTATCAAGCGCTTGCGGAAACAGGGGTCGTTCGCTTCAATTTTAACGGCCAAATCATTTCCGTCAGCGGCATTCCGATTGGCGGCAATATCAGCTATCAGCTTCAGCTTAACGGCCGTGTCATTCCTGCTTCCCTGCTCAACTTCCCGCTTCAGCGAAATGACTCCGTCGCGCTTCAGCTCTTTTACAATCCTTTTCCGCGTGAGGATGGGGACGAATTCGCAGATGAAACGTACACCTTCGACCCTGCTTCCGAGGATTAAGCAGCAAAAGATTAACCAACCACACAAAAAGAGCGAGTAAAAGCCGTCCCCCCTGGGCGGTTTCCTCGCTCTTTCTTTTTTATTAGGCGCAGCCTTTATTTAATCGCTTTTCCTTTGCCGCTTATCAGCTTTAATTGATCGTTCTCGTAGCCAACCTCATAGGTTACCTGGTATTTGCTTAACACATATTTGCCGTCTACGCGTTCATCTACGGAAATTACGGCGATAACGGTCGCTTTGTCTTCCTTGCTGTCCTTTACATGCATATCGTCGATAACAACATTTAACGTCCCTAAGTAGCCTTCGCGGAATTTCTCGTAGCTCGTCCCTTCTTTCCAATTGCCTCCGAGCAGCGAGTAAGCATACACATAATCCGCATTATTCAGACTGTCATAGAAATGCGTTACCAGATAGCCGGCAAACTCTTCTACCTCAGCATCTTCCTCCAGGCCGGCAGTCTCATCGGCAATCTCCAGCTCAGGCAGCTCTTTCATCGGCTCTTCTGACCAGTCCTCCGCAATCTCGATCACGTTCGAAATCGGAATGCTGAATCCGATCGAGCCTTGCTCGTACCCCGCCGAGTTGATGCCGAGCACGGCGCCCGACGTCTGATCGACAAGCGGCCCTCCGCTGTTGCCCGGCGCAATGGGCGCCGAAATTTGATACAAATCGGAATATAAATACGGTTCGATCTCAAAGCTTCTGCCTAACCCGCTTATGATGCCGGTCGTGACCGTATTTTGAAAGCCGAGCGGACTGCCCACGGCCAGCACCTCGTCGCCGACCTCCGCTTTCCCGTCACGGACCACCTGCAGCGGCTCGGTCCCAGCCAGCGCTTCGACGCGAACGACGGCAATATCCGTCTCCGTGCTGATGCCGATGACCTCGCCGTCCATTTCGCGTGCGTCAGCCGTTTTTATTTTCACCTTCTTGGCGCCTGCGACGACATGCGCATTCGTGATCAGATCGCCCTCTTTGTTATATAGAAACCCGGACCCTTGGGAGCCGTCTTCCGTTTCAATCATGACGACCAGCTTCTGCGTTTCAAAAATAATATCCTTCAGCGTCTTTTTCTGTCCGATTTCCGCTACAGCGAGCAGCGGCTTCCCCTGCAGCCTGCCCGGCATTTCAGAATGAACGGCCAGCGCGGCAGCCATTCCGCCACAGACAATAAGAGTGGATGCGATGGCGCTGATCCATGCTCGTTTACTCATCTCATCGCCCCCTTAATCCAAATACCAAGTCGCATGGTCAACGACGACGGTTGTATTCTCGACATAAACACCGTATACGGTGCTCGTAAAGGTTATTTTCTCGCCTGGCTCCACGTAATCAGGAGAAGCCACGGCCGTGCCCGAGCCTACCTCGTTGCCTTCCGCGTCGTAGACAATGAATTTCACGGTGATCGAATAGATCGGACGCGTAGCCGCGTTTTTAAGCTCGCCTGCGATATTCAAATCACCGAACTCATCAAGCGTCGAATCGATTTGGATCACCTCGACAGCTGCCGTTTGGTTTTTGAGATCCTCGGCCGCCGCTTGCTGCATCGCTTGCTCCAGCCGCTGCTGCTCATCCTTCTCGTAATCTGCCCGGGCTTCGGTGATTTTTTTCTCCAGCTCAGCTAATTTAGGGTTATCCTTGGCGTAGGTCAGCCCCTTCGAAGCAGCATCCAAAGCGTCTGAGTAGTTTTTCTTCTTGAGCAGCGATTCGGCTTCCTTCAAGCTGATATCTACGATCTTCGCCACGATCTGCTCCCTCACAGCGGCTGCTTCTTCACCCTCTAAATGTTTAGCAACATTAAGCTTTGCCGCCAGCTCATCGACGGTCTTCGCATCGGCGAGCTCTACAGTCAGCTTCATTACGCCCAGCTTCACCGAATAGTTGTCCAACTGCTCCTTTACCCTCGTAAAGATCGGCTCGGTATGCCCGTCCAGCTCGTTTCCCGCTTTCTCGATCGTCTGCTCCGCTTCGGCAAGCTTCTGTTCCTCCAGCAGCTTGGCTGCCGCAGTCACCGACTGCGACAGTTCCGCGGCAATTGCAACGATCTCAGCGTCCTTCTGTACCGCCGCAAAGGCTGGCCGCGCTTCTGCAGCTTCTTTAAGCAACGCCTGCGCTTCGTCATACCTGCCTGCCAGCGCCGCGGATTTCGCCTCCGCCTGAAGCTTAATCACGCTGTCATTAATTCCTGCTTGATATATATAGTAGCCAAAAACAGAACCCGCCGTAACGAGTGCTAGAATGATAGGCAGCAGCCATGCCCACAGCGAGCCCTTAGCGCCGCGCTTCCGGGTGTCCATGGATATGGCAGCCCGCTTGTTTCCCCGATCCGTCTCTATAGAAGCAGCCGTCTCCAGCAGGACTAACGTCCGCTCAGCACCTGCATTTGCTGCGCTGTCCTCATCCGTTGCAAGCAATCTTCCGCACTGGCTGCAATAAATCGCATCATCTGTCCGCTTCTTCCCGCAATGATGGCAATACACTTCCGTTCATCCCCCAGCCTTGATTCTCTCTACACACATTTATCTATTCTATCTCAAAAAGTAAATGATCTCCATTTTTTATTGGTGGAAATTTTTTAATCGGTATAGCAGGCTGAATTCCTATCCGAATCGCCATGTTTCCATCGGCAGCTCACATAAAAAAAAGACAGGGCTCCTCCCAAAAGCAGCACCGCTGCTTAAAGGAGAGCCCTATCTTCTTCCGAATAGGCCATATGCTTTTTTCATGTTGGCCTCAGGCCGGTCACGGGTTTCTTTTCATGCGGAAACCGTCTTTTAATCATGAAAGCCGGCTAAAGCCTGCTCTTCTTTAATCGCTTTTAGACGTTTCATAACATCGTTAGAACCACGGCCGTAATAGTCATGAAGCAGATTGTATTCCGCATACAGCTTCTCGTATACCGCCACGTTCCCGGGAATCGGCTTGAACGTCTCTTCACGTACACGTGCCATGCTTTGAGCCGCTTCGACGATGCTGTCAAAGCCGCCCTTTTCTGCGCCTGCCGCTACCGCTCCGAACATCGCCGCGCCCAGCGCCGGCGTTTGCTTCGAAGCCGCGACCTTGATCTCGCGATTCGTTACGTCCGCATAGATTTGCATAAGCAGCGCGTTTTTCTGCGGCAATCCGCCGCAGGCATACAATTCGTTGACCTCTACGCCGTTATTGCGGAAAGCATCGACGATCTTGCGCGTGCCGAATGCAGTTGCTTCAAGCAGGGAGCGATAGATCTCCCAAGGCTTAGTGAGCAGCGTCAAGCCAACAATCGTACCGGTAAGATCCGTGTCTACCAATACGGAGCGGTTGCCGTTCCACCAGTCCAGCGCAAGCAGTCCGGACTCGCCGGCCTTCAGCTCGTTCGCTTTGCGCGTTAAATAAACATGTACGTTTTCTCCGGCTTTTTCCGCTTCTTCAAATACGTAAGCAGGAACCGACTCCTCAACGAACCATTCGAAAATATCGCCAACCGCGGATTGACCCGCTTCATAGCCGAAGTAACCAGGGATGATGCCGTCTTCTACGACGCCGCACATGCCTTCAACTTCCTTCTCCTCCGTGCCGAGGAGCATGTGGCAAATCGATGTGCCCATCGCCATAACCAGCTTGCCCGGCGTTACGACGCCGACGCCAGGTACAGCCGCATGCGCATCGACGTTGCCAACGGCAATCGCCGTGCCCGGCGCCAGTCCGATGCGGGCCGCAAGCTCCGGCAGCAAGTCGCCAGCCTTGGAGCCGAGCGGCACTACCTCGCCGCGCAGCTTCGTTTCCGTCAAATTCTCAAGGCGCGGATCAAGCGCTTTGAAAAAGTCTTTGCTAGGATATCCTTCTTGTTTATGCCACATGCCTTTGTATCCGGCCGTACAGCTGTTGCGAACGATATTGCCTGTCAGCTGGCCGATAACCCAGTCGGTCGCTTCCACGAATTTATCCGCCGTTTCATAGATCTCAGGCGCTTCGTTCAAAATTTGCCAAGCCTTTGCCATCATCCATTCGGAGGAAATTTTGCCGCCGTAACGCGGTACCCACTTCTCTCCACGCTGAGCAGCCATCTCATTGATAAGATTAGCCTCATCCTGGGCCGCGTGATGCTTCCAGAGCTTTACCCAGCTATGCGGATTATCCTTGTAGGAATCCTGCACGCAAAGCGGCTCTCCCTTTTCATCGATCGGAAGCATGGTGCATGCCGTAAAGTCGATGCCGAGTCCAATGACCTCGGCAGGATCGATTCCCGATTCCTTCATGACAGCGGGAACGGACCGTTCAAGCACTTCGATATAATCAAGCGGATGCTGCAGCGCCCAGTCATGCTCAAGCTTAATGTCGGAGACAGGAAGCTTCTCATCGATAACATGATGCGTATATGGCGTAACGTGCTCCGCTACCTCAGCGCCGTTAGACAAATCAATAAGTACGGCGCGACCCGATTGCGTGCCGTAGTCGACACCGATTGCGTATTTTTTGCTCATTATCCGAATCCCCCTTATTTTTGGCCGTAGTAGGCATTTGCTCCATGCTTGCGTAAATAATGACGATCTAACAAAGCTTGATCCATTAGCTGCACATTCGGATTAAGCTGGAACGTATGCAAGGCCATCTTTGCGCATTCCTCAAGAACGACCGCGTTATGAACCGCATTATGCGGGTCCTTGCCCCAGCAGAACGGCGCGTGGCTGTTAACCAGCACGGAAGGCACTTGATTCGGATCAATATTGTTATTCTCTCAGCTCCGTTAGTTGTATGCCTAGTAGTATAGCATAAGCGAAACTTGTACGTACATGATCTTATCCGGATAGGAACAAGGAATAAGCTTCCTTATCCATAAAAAAAGAACCGCCACCGGCGGTCCTGGATTCTCTTTATGAGTTTATGCCTTCGTTTCCCGCAGTCGCGCCTGCAGGTACCTTCTAACCTCATCGCCAAGATCCGCGCGCTCCAACGCAAAATCAATGGTCGCTTGGACAAAGCCGAGCTTATCGCCCACATCATGACGGCGGCCGTCAAAGCGAAACGCGGTTAACGAGGCCATTCGGTTTAATTGCTGCAGGCTGTCGGTCAACTGGATCTCGCCCGCTTTGCCTGGCGCCGCTTTCTCCAGCAGTCCAAATATCGCAGGATCCAGAACGTAGCGGCCGACAACCGCATAATTGGAAGGAGCTTGTCCCGGCGCCGGCTTCTCGATGATATCGCGGACGCGGGCTATCTGCTTGCCCGGTTCCATATCGACGATGCCGTATTTATGGGTCTGATCCCACGGCACCTCCATAACGGCGACGACCGAAGATTGCTCCCGCTCATAAATGTCGATCATTTGGCGCAAGCACGGCGGATCGGATTTCAAAATATCGTCGCCGAGCAATACCGCAAAGGGCTCGTCCACGATGAAGCGGCGCGCGCACAATACAGCATGGCCAAGTCCCAGCGGCTCCTTCTGCCTTACGTAATAGATGTCGGCCAGCTGCGATATTTTTTGCACCATCTCCAGCATTTCCTCGTTATGCCGCGCCTCAAGCTCCATTTCCAGCTCTGCCGACTTGTCAAAATGATCCTCGATGGCCCGTTTGTTGCGCCCGCTGACGATCACGATGCTGTCGATGCCGGATTGCACCGCCTCTTCCACGATATATTGAATGGCAGGCTTGTCGATGATCGGGAGCATTTCTTTTGGCTGTGCCTTGGTTGCCGGCAAAAACCTTGTCCCGAGTCCCCCTGCGGGTATGATCGCTTTCCGTATCCGCTTTTCCATTCGAGCTTCTCCCCCAGAACGTTGCATGAATTGTATAGGCTACCTCCATCATAACCGCTCCATTCCCGATTAGCCATGTTTACATCCTCTATAAACGCGCCCGTCAGGCAAGGCGCCGGTCATCGCGATTAAGCCGGCGGCGTGAACGGGAGCCGTATGATAAAGCTTGCGCCCGCAAGCTGATCGACCCCGGGGTCAAGCATAATGCTCCCTCCATGGATATGGGCAATGGTTTGCGCAATGGACAGCCCAAGGCCGCTGCCTCCCTGGCTGCGGTCACGCGACACGTCTCCCTTATAAAACCGTTCGAATACGCGCTCCCGGTCCTCTTCGCTAATGCCGATCCCCGTATCGGAAATTCGGACCACCGCGAAGCCGTCCTGCCCGGTCAGCGAAAAAAAGATTTTACCGTCCTCGGGCGTAAATTTCATGCTGTTCGCCAATAGGTTCATCCATACCTGATTGAGCTGGTCGCGGTCTGCCGTAATGACCGTTTCCTCCATTAGAAGCTCTACCGTTTGCCGCTTGGCTATCCACTGCGGCTCGCAGGCAAGCACGACGTCCCGCAGCTGGCGGTCCAGCCGATATGGCTGCGGGTGAAACGGATGCTGCTGCGAGTCCAGCGATGCCAGGTTAAGCAAATTTTCGCTAAGACGCGAAAGGCGCATGCTTTCCTGCTTAATGATGCTGATATAGCGGTCCCGCTCGGCTTCCGTCACTTCCCCGCTGCGGAGCGCCTCGGCAAAGCCCCCGATGGAGGTGAGCGGCGACTGGATTTCATGGGACACATTCGATACGAAATCCTGGCGCATCATTTCAAGCTGCGACAAGCTGAGCGCCATCTTGTTCATGCCCTCGGCGAGCTCGCCGAGCTCGTCGCCCCGTCTTGCAGGCAAACGCACGCTGAAGTCGCCCTCCGACATCCTTCTCGCCGCATTGGTCATCATTTTTAAAGGCCTCACGAGATAACGGGCCGCTACCAAAATAAGCACGCATCCAACGACCAGCAAAGTGACGAGCAGCGTCACGGCTGTCCAAATAAAGTTGCTGTTTTGCGGAAAACGATCCGGCTGGACAAACAAAGCCCATCTCTCGCCGCCGAATTGCACCAGTCTGCCTATGGCTGGAGGCAGCGGCGGGCTTCCCGTCTCCCTGTTGAACATTTCCATGCGCACCGTACTGCCGCTGAATATGCTTGCCAGCTGCTGGTACGTGAGCCTCTCCACCATGGCATCGCTTCTCTCTCCAACCGATACTAGGCGGTTGGCGCTGCTGACCGCGATAATCGACAGCCCCTGCAGATTCGACATCTCCTCCAAAAACTCTTTCATCGATGCCGGCTCTGACACCGCATAAAGCTGCTCGATACGCTCAATGGCTTTCTCCAACTGATTGGGCAGCTGGCCCCGTGCATCCCGTTTGAACATTTGATTCGTGAATAGAAATGCCACGCCTATGCTAATAAGTACAATGATTAAAAAAGTAGCCGTGATGCGGACATACAGGCTGCGGATCATGACCATTCCTCCAGCCTGTACCCGAGTCCCCTGATCGTTACGATTCGGAAACGGTATTGCTCCTCGGGAAACCTGTCGCGCAGCCTCTTGATATGTACGTCAACCGTCCGCTCGTCGCCCTCGTAGTCCATGCCCCAAATCTGTTCGATGAGCTGGTCGCGCGCAAAGGTTTTTCCCGGGTAGCTGGCCAGCTTGAACAGCAGCTCGAATTCCTTTGGCGGCAAGGTCACCTTCTCTCCGTCCGCTGACATATGAAAGTCGGTTTGGTTCATTATAACGCCGCCGAATTCGACCGTCTGCGACGCGGTGATCCGGTATCTTTTGAGCAAGGCCTTGACCCGCACGACCAGCTCCGGCGGATCAAACGGCTTGACCATATAGTCGTCCGCCCCCAGCTCAAAGCCTTTTACCTTCTGCGTCGTTTCTCCTTTTGCCGTCAGCATGAGCAGCGGAATATCATAGCTGGCGCGCATTGCGGCGCAAAGCGCCCAGCCGTCCATACGGGGCATCATAACATCGATAATCGCCAAATCGGGACGGACCGCCTCCAGCTTCTCCAATGCGTCTACGCCATCTATAGCTTCCATAACCTGGCAGCCTTCTCTTTTCAAAAAAAGACCGACCAGCTCGCGAATGTTCGGATCATCATCTACAACAACAATTTTGGGCATTTCAATCGTCCTCCAGTCTGGCTTATGCAGTCGCTCAAATTAGCATACAATACGAACATGAACGTTACATGAACGATATTGACTTTGGAGCTAGATTGTAATAATTTTAAAGTAGTACTTATTATCCGATAAACATCCGAAATGGAGGAGATTATAGATGACTTACAAAACGATTATTATTGGTACGGGTCCTGCCGGATTGACGGCTGCCATTTATTTGGCCCGCGCGAACATGGAGCCGCTCGTTATTGAAGGCTGGCAGCCTGGCGGCCAGCTTACGACGACGACCGAGGTAGAAAACTTCCCTGGATTCCCCGAAGGTATTCTGGGCAGCGAGCTCATGTCCAATATGCGTAAGCAAGCACAGCGCTTCGGCGCGAAATTCAAAACAGGCTCCGTCAAAAGCGTGGACTTCAGCAAGCGCCCTTACACGCTCGACGTGGAAGGCATCGGCGAGCTGCAAGCCGATTCGATCATTATCTCAACGGGCGCTTCGGCCAGATACCTCGGCATACCGGGCGAGCAAGAAAATATCGGACGCGGCGTAAGCACCTGCGCGACCTGTGACGGTTTCTTCTTCCGCGGCAAAAAGATTATTGTCGTCGGCGGAGGCGACTCGGCGATGGAAGAAGCCGTGTTCCTTACCCGCTTCGCGTCGGAGGTTAGACTCGTGCACCGCCGCGATGAGCTTCGCGCTTCAAAAATCATGCAGGACCGCGCCCGCGCCAATGATAAAATCGTTTGGAGCTTAAACCGCACGCCGCTTGAAGTGGCTGCGACAGGCATGGGCTTGCAAGGGTTGAAGGTGCGCAATAATGAAACAGGCGAAGAAGAGCTGCTCGAGTCGGACGGCCTGTTTGTTACCATTGGACACACGCCGAATACCGGCTTCCTAGGCGGACAAATCGACACCGATGAGCAGGGCTACATTATCGTGAAGCCAGGCACCTCGGAGACGAACATTCCAGGCGTATACGCATGCGGCGACGTTCAGGACCGCAATTACCGTCAAGCGATTACGGCTGCCGGCAGCGGATGCATGGCAGCGCTGGATTGTGAACGCTTCTTGGAATCGCAAGCGCATGAAGCGGTTCACGCGTAATTTTTTTTCGTAAACGTACTAGTACAAAACGTGCAAATTATGTATAATAAACGTGTTGAGAGTTACAATAGAAAGGCAATGCTACCGCAACCATTTGTTCGCAATATGCTTCGCGTGAGCGGCGCCTGAACGTTTGATGGGAAAAGGTACAACCTCGGCTTTTATGAGCAGAGGTTGTACCTTTTTTCGCGTTTTCACCCTTTATTTATTTCATCCATAAGGAGCGATTATCATGTTATTAGAAGCGGTATATCACAGGCCGAAGCAAAACTGGGCTTACGCCTACGACGGAAAGACGCTGCACCTTCGTTTGCGCACCAAAAAAGACGATGTGGCCTCGGTTGAAGCGATTGTCGGCGATAAGTATGCTTGGGAGCAAACCATCACAACGGTCCCCATGCGCATTTTATCCTCGGATGCACGATTCGATTATTGGGAAACGGCTGTCCTCCCTCCTTTCCGCCGTCTGCGTTATGCCTTTCGTTTAACCAGCGGTTCTGAAAGCATTCTGCTTACCGATAAAGGCTTCGAGCTAATGCTGCCGGATAATCCGAATACGTTTTTCGATTTCCCTTATATTAATCCCATCGACGTATTCGAGCCGCCGGCTTGGGTGAAGGATGCGGTCTTCTATCAAATATTTCCGGAGCGCTTCGCGAACGGCGATCCATCGCTCGATCCCGCGAATGTACTGCCTTGGGGCGGCGAGCCGACTCCTTATAATTTCTTTGGCGGCGATTTGCAGGGCGTAATCGATCATTTGGACCACATTTCGGCGCTGGGCATTAATGCCGTTTATTTTACGCCGCTGTTCGAAGCGACGACGAATCATAAATATGATACACAGGATTATATGAAGGTCGATCCCCAGTTCGGAACCAACGAGAAGCTGAAGGAGCTGGTGGATGCCTGCCATGCCCGCGGCATTCGCGTCCTGCTGGATGCGGTGTTCAACCACTCGGGCAAAACCTTCCCTCCGTTTGTGGATGCGCAGATAAACGGACAGCAGTCGAAATACGCAGACTGGTTCTATGTGCGGGAATGGCCGCTGCAGGTGGTAGACGGTGTCCCTTCTTACGAGACGTTTGCTTTCGAGCCGCTCATGCCGAAGCTGAACACCGAGCATCCCGAGGTAAAGCAATACTTGTTCGAGGTTGCACGATTCTGGATCGAGGAAATCGGCATCGACGGCTGGCGGCTTGACGTGGCCAATGAGGTCGACCACCAATTTTGGCGCGAATTCCGCCAGACCGTGAAAAAGGTCAATCCGGAGGCCTATATCCTGGGTGAAATTTGGCATGACTCGATGATGTGGCTGCAGGGCGATCAATTCGATGCGGTCATGAACTATCCGTTCACGAACGCCGTGCTTGATTTCTTTGCTTACCAGACCATCGATGCCGCCGACTTCGCGAATGCCATCGGCTCGCAGCTTGCCGCTTATCCGCAGCAGGTAACCGAAGCCGCTTTCAACTTGCTCGATAGTCACGATACACCCCGCCTGCTTACCATTTGCGGGGACAACACGGAATCCATGAAGCTTTCGTCGTTGTTCCAGCTGACTTACCCTGGAACCCCATGTATTTATTACGGGGATGAGGTAGGGATTAACGGCGCGGGCGACCCCGGCTGCCGCAAATGCATGGTGTGGGACCCGGCTGAGCAAAATCGCGAGCTGCTCGCCTTCTACACGTCGGCAATAGGGCTTCGCCACAAATACCGCGCGCTCCGCAGCGCGGATATTTCCTTCGTGCATGTCGGCGCAGCAGACGGCACCTTGGTATATGAGCGCCGCGACGGCGATCAGCGCCTGCTTATCGCGCTGAATGCGCGCGGCGAGGCTGCTGATCTGAGCTTCGCGATTGAGGCTGCGCCAACTAATCAAGGCGCGCTGCCTCATGAGATCGCGTTTGCCGGGTTCTCCGGCAAAGCGGATTCGGATGTACCGGTTTTTGCTGACGGCTCGGCGGCAGCTGACAGCAGCGCAGATTTAACAGTTGCAGTTACAGATGAGGTAACCGCGCCCGTTGAATCGGCATGGTTAACGCTCCTGTCAAGCGAGGGCGGAAGCGCTGATGGGCTTACCAAGGCAATAAGCACGGTTGAAGGCAAGCTTCAGCTTGCGCTGCCGGCCTACGGCTATGTCATCCTGGAGCAAACGGCATTGTAGCAGCTTTGCAAGCCTAAATGACTGGCGCGTCCGCAATCGCCAAAGCAGTCGTTTCAAAGTAATATAAAAAGGGGAATGTTTAAGCAGGCGTTATCGGCCGCGAAACATTCCCCTTTTTGATTTGGCTGATCCGGCTCATCCCGAATGGGTGAGCCGCATGCTATCATATAGGTACATCCATCATTTCGTATGGGAGGAAGCCGCATGACACGCGAACGATTCGAACAGCCGGCCAGCTCTGTCCTTGATGAATTCACGAACCTGTTTTTGGCCAAATACCCGGTTCATTGCGAGCTTCGTACGGGACCGCTTGGCCGCAAGGCGCTTCACCATCACGATGGTTACGAAATTTATCTCTGCTTGCGCGGTACCGGCTCCTATATCGTGGAGAATAATCTCTACCCTCTTCATGCGGGAACGCTCACCGTCATTGCTCCGCATGTGCTGCATCATCCGTTCTCCAAGCCGGAACAGGACTTTGATCGTTACGTGCTGTCCGTAAGCGACTCTTACCTGAATCGCCTCGACCAGGCATGTCCGGATATGGAAGAAGGAATCGGCAGCCTTCTGACGGGCGGAGCCTCCGGCCGGCATTATTTCCTTCCGGCTCCGCAATTCGAGCAGGCACGCCTGCTGCTGGAGGAGCTCAGCGCTTCGCTCGCCTCGAACCTGCCATTTCGTGAACTCTCAGTGCTGCGATGTATGTCAGAGCTTGTGCTGCTTATGATTAGAAAGCATGAGGAGCCGCATGCTCAGAGGGAAACATTATCCGAAGACGAGAGGCTCATCGGAGACGTTGTCGCTTATCTCGCAGCCTCCTACCGCGAGGAGCTGCATATAGACGACCTGCTGCGTAAATTTCCGGTGTCGCGATCCCGCCTGTTTCGGCTTTTCAAGGAAACGACCGGTTATTCGGTCAAGCGTTTCTTGAATGAATACCGGCTGAGCAAAGCGAAAGGTCTATTAATTGAGACCTCCTTGCCCATGATAGATATTGCCGGACAAACCGGCTTTGGCGATCTTTCGCATTTTTTCCACCAATTCCGTACGTCCACCGGAATGACACCGATGTCTTATCGGCGCCAGGCCGCGCTCGGCAGAACGCAAGGGTAAACGATTATCGCCGCTTCCTTACAAAGGATAACATGGATAGTTATAGAATAATTCACTTAGCACGAGTGTAACTGGGCGGAAAGTATTATAACAGGCGCTGCGACGGCCTGCTCATTTTATTAAGCTAATAGGCAGAAACGAAGGCATAAGATCTTGATCATAGGATGAATTTTTACTTTTATAATTTTTTTCGAATGCGTGAAACAATTTCACCTTAAGTTACGTTTAATAAAATATGTGAAATGCCTAGATGGCAGGTAAACTTATTTAAAAATTTCGGCTAAACCTTCATTTTACGAGAATAAAACCGATATAGTTCGTGGACTCAATGTTCCTCTCAACCGCTGAGTAAAAAAGGTTATGAAATGAATGGATGTTCTTCAAGAATTGGTTCATGATTAAAAATAACGGTAGGCTAAACCTTCATTTTTGTTAATAACTAAAAAAGAGAACCCCAGTTTGTAAAGCTGGGGCCAAGGTTCCTCTGGTGACTCTCAAACACCGGAGGAGTAACAAAGGTTATGAAATGAACGCGATGTTCACCAGCGTCTCGTTCACAATTCATAATATAAAGGATGTCAGCTTATTTGTCATTTCCAAAAAACTGGATAAAAATACAGAGACAGTCAGCATTATTGCATTTATTCAGTTTATATAATATATTTAAAGGTTTGAGAAAAGATTCTAAACGTTTTAATACTTTCCTAATCATTATGTGATAAAACCCTCTATACCCCAAAAAATATTTTTTTAATTAATATTAATGTTAAATTTGATATAAAACAGTAAACTAAAAAGTTTACAATGTGCTTAAAAAAATAATTAAATGGTTGATTCTTCAATTGTTGTTTATCCGAAGGTGTAGGCCACGTGGATACATTAAAATATTCTCACCTGCATCACGCTAACGGAGAACGTTAGCGATTCTTTATATGGACGTCAGTGAATTCTATATCTCGTGGGATAGATCTGTTTTTTATGTAATTTATGAAATAAAACTAATTTTTCGAAGTCTGCCGATTTTTCGATTCAAAAACCGCGTGTGATCAACAACCCCAGACTAAAACTTTATTTATATGAACACTTATTTATGCAATTTATGAAGAAGGGGCAGCCCCAAAAGGTCTATAACCTTTTGGGGCTGCCCCTTCTTCGACTAATCATACTGGTTATTCCATAACTGCTTATGAATCTTTATAACGATTTTTTTCAGTTCACCGGGCTCATCCACCGCGCAACACGGACGGTGTATATCGGAGGGATAGAAGACGGCAAACTGGCCTTGTGTCAGCACCAGACTGGATTCTTGATTCTCCATCCTTGCGTAATAAACAATATCCCGGACAGCCAAATCCTGCTCTTCGACTACAAGATGATCAGAGAGCCTAATAAAATCGATTCTTTCTTCCCCGCTTACGACGTACTGAATGTCTACATAAGTACTATGTGACTCCAATCTCTGCTCACTGCTCGGCTGCGTAACGATTTGCTGCACAAAAGCGTACATAAGCCCTTCTTCTGCCAGCTCATATCTCCCCGGCTCCTTATCGGCAAGCCCGCCTGATAGCAAATGCTCCAAAGCTCTGCGGACAGCCTGGGGATAGAACTGGATCTCCTGCGCGAGATGCTGAATATCGCCAACGATCATATGGCAGCGCTTCTTTCTTCCTGCTGCAATCGAATATGCTTCAGCTGTTTCATCACAGCGCTTCCGCCCCGCTTCTTCTCCATCTATCCTGCCCCCTGTAATTTACCGTTTATCCATCAATTTTTTTTCGCGTACGACTTGGCATACGTTTCAGTTAACCGATGCAGCTGTTCCACTTCTAATCGATTTGTTGGCGTGAACTCGTCAGCGTTTTTGGAGCGGCAGTTGTAATTGTCGTATACCCCTTCGAGCATTAAGTAATATTTGGCGTTGACCGGATACAGCTGCTTCTCGATCAAAGAAGCGAGGCTTAGGAAATTAATGAGCTGCTCCGCTTCCCTCGGCTGATCTAAGCCGTCATGCATAAGCTTTACATACAGCTCTGGATGGAAATTGGCCATCACGCCGCTATAACCGGTTACTCCCAGCTTCAGCGTCTCCAGCAGCGTAGCGGTATTCGCGTTATACAGGTTTAAGCCGGTCCCTTGCACCGCTTGCATTTTCTCCGTCATATTAGCAATGTCGCAGCTCGTATCCTTAAGGAATAGAAACCTGTCCGTTTCAGCGCACCACTTCAATAACGACGGCGATATCAACCTCTTATAAGGATAGGGGCATTCGTAAAAACCAAGCGGCACCGATTCAGGAAGCTCTGCCATAAGCTTCTCCAGATTCTCCAGCCATACCTCATCGGATTCATCCTCGCGTGCCAGCCGATTCGTAATGAGCACTAACGCATCGATGCCCGTGGCCGCGATGGCCTGCAGCTCTTCTACTTGATCCTCAAAGGAATCAGAAATATGGCCGGAAGCAATAACCGGTACGCGCCCGGCAGCCTTTTCCTTTACAAAAGCCGCAAGCTCTACTCTCTCCTCCAAGCTTAAATAGAACATCTCGCTCGATTGGCATACCGCGAATAGCCCATCAACTCCTTTGCGGATATACCATTCTATCGCCTTCTCAAGCACCTTATAATCAATTTTATTATCTTCTGTAAACGGGGTGACCATTGTCGGCCATACGCCTGTCGATATCTTCATGTTCATCCGGTTCTCCCTCTTACTCCGTCTTATCTTATTCATCCTATGAAAGGTTAATCATGCAAAATGCAATGTTCTCTCTTTTCCATGTATAAGTTATGAATAACTGATTGCCGTCTGCTAGAATCGCAGGGTAAGAAAACTCGCCTTCCTCATCCTCCAAAATATAAGGGGGTTCCCAGGTTAAACCGTTATCCAGGGAAGCGCTCAGTACCAGAGGCGACCTCTCGCCCCAATTCTTGCCCACCGGGTTATAAGCAAGCACCAAAGTTCCATTACCCAGCTTAACCAAATCAATACCGCTGTTATTATTCGGAAGCTCTGTCGGATAGGCCTGCGACCAAGTTCTGCCCCCGTCCTCCGAATCGCTGCGGTAAATGCGCCCTTCCGTGCTTCGCAGCAGCATGTGGACATGTCCCGGCCTCGACTCCCATAAGGTAGGCTGAATGACGCCCCGTCCGGAGAAGGACTGCTTCGATACCGGAATGCCGCTATCCATTACTTCCTCTATGCCGCTGTAATCCAAGCCTTGGATCACGACTGAGCCGCTCTTCGTCCAGGTGATACCGCCATCCTCCGAGCGGTCGGTGAACGCTTGCCAAATGCCATCCTCCGTAGATGCCGGAGCTAACCAAGTGCCGTCTGACAGCACAATGAGCTTATTCCTTACCGGCCCTCTTCCTCCGCGGTCTCCCTCCACAAGCTCGAGCGGATCTGACCATGTTTCGCCTTTATCCATCGAAACTTTATACCTTGTATACCATTCTTTGAGCAAGGCTCCTACTTTGTAATAGAGGATAAGCTCACCGTTGTTCTTCTGATGAAAAACAGGGTTCCAATGCGGCAGGTCCTCTTCGTCCGCGAGCACAACCGGCTTCGTCCAGTTCCCTTGGCGCCTTCTTGAGCACCAAATCGCAATGTCTCCCTCGCCCTCCTTACTGCCGGCAAACCAAGCAACCAAAATATCCCCGTCTGGCAAGACAACGAAATGGGAAGCATGGCAGCTGGAGAATGGAGGTTCGCTGCTGAATATAAGCTCTTTCGTTAAGGTTGTATACATGATGCGCCTCCTATAGCACTATGCAATAGCTGCCTTCGGTTAACCCTTAATACCTGTATTCGCGATCCCTTCAACAAAATAACGCTGCAGCGACAGAAATACGATGATAGACGGAATGATTGCCATACATGCACCCGCAAGCGAAGTGCCGTATTGGAACTGCGCTGTCGAATTAGCTCCGCCCATGAACTGGGCAATACCAACCGTCAATGGCTTCAACGAGTTGTCTCTAATCGCAATAAGCGGCCAGAGGAAATTGTTCCAGTTCGTAATAAACATCAGAATGGTTACCGTGGAGACAGCCGGCTTCGAGAGCGGCAGCATGATTCGCGAGAATATGCCAAAATCCTTGCAGCCGTCTATACGCGCCGCTTCCTCCAGCTCCTTCGGAATACTCTTGAAAAAGCTCGTCAGAATAAACACGCTCGTTACGTTCGCGCCTGCTACTAGAATAATCGAAGCGAATGTATTGAGGAGGCCAAGCTCCGAGACAAGCAGAAACAAAGGAACGATATACGCTTGAATCGGAATAAGCAGCATAGAAACAACTAAAGTAAAGATCAGCTTCTTCCCTCTGAACTCCAAACGGCCAAAGGCGTATGCAGCCAACGTGGTTAGAATAAGCACTAGAATCGTAGAGGCAACCGTAATAAAGACGCTGTTCCACATCCAGGTGAGAAAGGGATGATTCTTAAGCACGAGCGAATAGTTGCTGAACGTAAAATGCTCAGGAATCCAGCGCGGCGGATAGCTTATAATTTGATTCTCCGGCTTTACTGAAGAAATAAGCGACCAAAAAAGCGGAAACAAGAAAATGATCCCTATAAAGGCCATCAAAACATATACGGATATTTTTTTCACATTCATGTATCGCTCACTCCTAGTTATCAAGCTTGAAGAATCTGGATTGAATTTGGACTAACACGATCAATATGACAACAATCGCTATGCCGAGCGTCGAACCGTAACCGAGATTATAATTTTGGAAGGCGGTTCCGTACAAATACTGCACAAGCGTCAATGTCGCTGTCCCCGGTCCGCCGTTCGTCATCACAAATATTTGGTCAAATATTTGGATGGCGTTAATGAGCGTGAGGGTAATGATCATGGACGTAATCGGCTTCAGCAAAGGCAGAGTAATTTTCATAAAGGTCTGAAACTTATTCGCACCGTCAATCGTCGATGCTTCGTACAAATCCTTCGAAATGTCCTGCAGCCCCGCGAGGTACAGAATCATGTTATAGCCCATGTAAGACCATACCGTTACGATCGCTACGGAAAATAACGCGTATTTGTCGCTAGTCAGCCATTCAATCGGCGCGATTCCGATCATCTTCAAATAATAATTCAATATCCCGAAATTGTTATCGTACAGCCAGTTCCAAATAATTCCCACTACGGCGGGAATCAGGACGTATGGAATGATGGAAACCGTTCTAACGGCATTGCGGTAGCGAAGCTTCTGATTAAGCAATACGGCAAGCAGCAAGCTGAATACGACAAGTGGAGGCAAAACCATAAGCAAGAACAGCATCGTGTTCTTCAAGGACGTATAAAACATCGGATCGCGAAACAGCTTCTCGAAGTTGTCTAAGCCGGCGAAAGTGGCATCGCCAACGATATTCCATTTCGTGAAGCCGACGAACAAGCCCGCCATACTCGGCCCGAAGCGAAAAACGGTGAAAATAAGCAAATAGGGCAGTAAAAATAATGCTGCAATCTTCCCTTGTTTGTTCATAGCGCTACAACCCTTCTGGCGGAGATAACAGGGATACGACAGGGACCGGAAGATGTCCAGCCGTATCCGCCTGTAACCATTTTTATTGGTCTGCTAATATCGCATTCATGTCCTTCATCAGCTGCTTGGAAATTTCATGCGGGTCTTTATTATTCAGAATCGCATCCTGCGCGGCTGTCAGGATCGGGCTCGGTGCTGTGCTCGAGAACAGCTGCGCCGATTGCGGGTGCGCAGGCAGCAGTACGGCATTGTCCAAGCTGGCGATAAACGCCTCGCGTCCAACAAGACCCTTAGCCGATTCCATGCCTGCATTGTTCGATGGCAGCTGTCCGGATTTCGCCCAGTCCGCCGAATTGGCATCGAGCCATTTGACGAATGAAATGGAAGCCTCTTTTTCCTCTGCGCTTCCTTTTTTGTTAACCGGGAATGTCAGAACTTCCGCAGCACCCCATGCTGCTTTCTTATCAAACACCTGAGGATACGGCGCGCTTCCCCATTGCAAGCCGGATGCTTCAAGCTTCGGCATTTGCCATGGACCGTCAAAAATCATAGCCACTTTGGATGTAGTGAAATCATCCACTGGCGATTTTTCCCCTTTAGGAACGACTTTGTATTTGAAGACGAGATCCTGCAGGAAGCCAAACGCCTTAGCCGTCTTCTCTTCGTCAAGTTCCAGCTTATCCATGCTCTCATGGAATGGATTGCCGCCTTGCTGATTAATCAACGCATAGGCTTGATAGAAAATATGATGGTTCATATTAAAGCCTAGACCGTACTGCACAATGTTGTTCTCATCAAATCCGCTTTCGTTCGGATGTTTGCCATTGCTGTCAATCGTCAGCTTTTGCGCCATCTCGATCAGCTCTTCTCCCGTTTGAGGAGCGGCGGTTAAGCCTGCTTTTTCGAATGATGCTTTGTTATAATAAAGGCCGTGCATGTGTACATCAAGCGGCACCGCATACTGCGTATCCTTGTAGAATGTACCGCCCCATGCGAATTCGGAGTAATCCGGCTTATTCAGCTTGGCCGCTTCAATCTGCTTGTTATCGAGTACGCCCATCTCGGAAAATTGTCCGATCTCAAAAGGGTGCATCGCAAGAACATCCGGCGGTTCTCCGCCTTTCATCTCGGTTAGGAACTTGGCAAATAACGGCGTCCACTGCATCGAAGTGAATTCAACCTGGATGCCGCTTTGTTCGGCATTGAACTTATCAACGAGCCCCTTCATCGTTTCCAGATCGGGTCCCGTCCACCCGCCCCAATAGTCGATTTTGATTGGAGTGTTCGAATTGCCCGCTGTACTGCTTGCGCTTCCTTGCTGCTCATTTCCATTGCTTGAACATGCTGTAAACAACGTCGTGATTAAAGCTGCTGATGCGAGTATGGCTGACACCCTTTTGAATTTCATACAAGAACCTCCCAAATATTTATGATATATACTTAAAACGCTTCATCAGATGTAGGCGAGTTATGTTTGTTGAAGCGTTCACAAGTCAATTCCAATCGATCTGACACTATGGAAACGCTTACTATTCAGATCCGCCGCAAGAGCTGCGTAAAATCAAACAAGACTCGAATAATTTACTGATAGGTTCATGCGAGCGATACAGCATTAAATCACTAAGAAGGTTAACGCAGGCTTCGGCCATTTCCTCAACGGGAAGATGAACGGTAGATAAGGCAGGAATGGTAAATTTCGTAATCGCGTCATCATCGTAACCAACAATCTCCATCTCATCCGGTACTTTTCTCCCAGACTCGTGAAGCGCTTTCAAAGCTCCTACTGCCATTTGATCGCTAATCGCGAACATGGCCGTCGGAAGCTTTTCTCCCCTCACCAGCAGCCGATGGATCGCATCGTAACCGCCCTTCTCCGAGAAGTCTGCATACAACGCATGCTGCTCGGATAGTTCAAGCCCCAGCTCTTTCACCTTGTCCGTAAAACCTTGCAATCTAAGCTGAATCGCATTCGAGGAAACATCCGGCACCAAGACGCCCACTTTAAGATGCTTTCTGCTTGCAAAGAGCTGCGCTACCTCCTGCCCTGTTTTAAAGCTGTCTACCTTCACGCTCGAGTATTTGTCCGAGCTGCGCTGGTACAGCACAATTGGAACGAGAAGATTAGCATCCTCCAAAAATTGTTCATCCAGCTCGGTCGGGTTCGCAATAATCGCCCCGTTGTACCTCGTTCCCGTAAGCAAGCTGTTCACCTCACATAGCTTATTGCCCACGTAAGGCTGGATAAGAAGCTCATACTCTTGATCCAGAGAATGAAATGCACGCTGCAGTCCATGCAAAAACCGATTGATGAGTGCTGTTCGAACATCCAGTGACCAGAATAGCGCGATGATCGGAAGAACCGTTTCGCCCCCGCTGCGCAGACGCCTCGCTGAAATATTCGGCTGGTAATTAAGCTGCTTTGCCGCCTCTACGATTTTCTGCTGCGTAACAGCAGAAATTCGATAGTGGTCGCCCTTTCCACCCAGCACCATCGAAGCGGTTCCTTGAGACACATCCGCAAGCTTCGCTATCTCTTTTATGCTGGCCATACCTTACACCCCATAACTGCTAATACGTTTTGCTAATACGTTATGCTAATACGTTATTGCAATTAATATATTTTAAAAACGCTTACATGTCAACCGTTTTTTCGAGGCTAAAGTCCCTCCGTTTTGAAAATATAAAAGGTGAACGGCCAACGGGATTATCCGTTGAACGCTCACCTCAAATTTAAAATGGATTCACTTAGCTTGTTCGCCCATTGCCGCAGGATTGACGAATGACGATGCGCGTATCAAGCATGCTGGAAGTCGGCTCTATCCGTTTATGGTGCATCAAGTCCATAAGCAGCCTGACACATTCGGCTGCCATTTCCTCAACGGGCAAATGCACCGTTGTTAGAGAAGGGATCGTAAACTGAGTAACTTCATCATCGTCATACCCGACAACCTCGATATCGCCGGGAACATTTTTGCCAAGCTCATTCAGCGCAGCCAACGCCCCGACCGCCATCTGATCGCTTATGACAAATAATGCCGAGGGTAACTCTTGATCTTGTTGATATAGCCGTTTAATCGCTTCATATCCGCCCTGCTCCGAAAAATCCGAGTAAATGATGTGCTCTTCTTTAGCCGTTAAGCCCTGCTTCAAGGCTTCTGACAAAAAACCTTCTTTGCGCAGACTAATCGCCTTAGAGGAAACATTCGGAACAATCGTACCCACCGTCCGATGCCCATTGCCTTCAAACAGCCGTGCCACGGTCTCCCCTGTATAATAGCTGTCGACATTGACCGAGCAATATTTATCCGAGCCTCGCTGGTAGAGGACAATGGGAACATTCAATTGCGCCTCTTCCAGGAAAGCCTCGTCCTCCTCCGTCGCATTCGCAATAATGGCGCCGTTAAATCTCGTTCCGGTAACCAGGCTGCGAACTTCACTCAACTTCGTGCCCACATAAGGCTGAATAAGCAATTCATAATCGCCTTCGATCGTTTGCAGCTTTTCCTGCATTCCTTTAAGGAAGCGGCTGATCAGCATCGTTCTTGTATCTAATGCCCAAAAAAGCGCGATAATGGGCAGTACGATTTCACCTCCGCTTCTAAGGCGTCTTGCTGAAATATTAGGCTGATAATTAAGATTTCTGGCTGCTTCGTATATCTTTTGCTGAGTGGCCTCCGATATCCGATACTGCTTCCCTTTTCCATTCAGCACGATAGAGGCTGTTCCCTGGGATACGTTCGCCAACTTGGCAATTTCTTTAATGCTGGCCATACGGAATCACCCCAATACCTATGAAATGATAAAACTACAATTTTTCAAGAAATAGTAAAAAGGCCAGGTTTCATCCTTGCTAATACGTTATTGTTCCATCTTACTTGGCAGGTTATGTTATGTCAATTCATGCAAAGACACGCATGAAAGCGCTAATAAACTAATTGTAAACCACGCCATGCGGTGCTTCTGTTCAACATCCGTTAGTGAAGTAAAGGGCTGCCAAACGGCAGCCCTTTCAGTATCATATTGTTCCCTAAGCAAAGTGACAATCTGAAAACCGCCACATATCGTATTATGATACTGATAAGAGGAAGGGTGAACTAAAAACATGATTCATCCAGATACAGAACTTCGATTTGTAAGTGAAGAGGTAGGTATCGGTGTATTTGCAACGAAATTCATCCCTAAGGGAACGATCGTTTGGATTTCGGATGATTTAGATATGATCCTTGATGAGGATTATGTAGATTCCCTCGATGAACTTCGAAGGGAGATGGTGTTTAAATACACTTATCAAGAAAATAACGGCAACTATATTCTTCATTGGGATCACTCAAGGTACGTGAATCACAGTTTCCAACCAAATTGTATTGATACAGCTTATGAATTTCAATTAGCTGCAAGAGACATTAAACTTGGCGAACAATTAACATGTGATTATGGAATACTGGGTGATGATGAAGATTTTGAATGCGTGCCTGAAGAAGGTACGTCTCGCACAAGAGTCAAAGCAGATGATTATTTAAATTATTATCAGGAATGGGACGAGATGGCTAGGGAGGCGTTCAAATATTTCAACACTGTCGAACAACCTCTGAAATATTTAATTAATAAGGAGTTTGTTGACAAAGTTAATGCGGTTGCTTCCGGGCATGAACCATTAGATTCGATTCTCACTACTTTTACTGATTAGTTGCTCCGATTAGGCAAGCCGTAATCCTCTCGATTTTCCTCGAGAAGAACGAAATGATACGGACGATCTTTCCATAAAACAGCGGCAGTCTAGGACTTTCTCGTCCCTGGCTGCCGCATTGCGCTTTTTCGGGTCAGTCTAATGCTATATTTCCCCAAGACACTACGCCTGCTTCGAGCGCAAGCGAGCATTCGGAAGCCCTACCTCGTTGCTCCGGTATCGCTCTGCTGTTTGTCCCGGGGCGATGGACAGCGCGACCGAAACCGTTTCGCCATCCATTTCGGCCGAAGCCTTGACGAGGTTCCCTACTTGGCTGATCTGCGCGGCCGGCAGCTGCCCCGACTCGTTCAGCGCGAGCTGGAACAGCCATACCGATTCCTGAACCGCATGAAAATCGAATTCGCGCTCCTCCCCGCTGTACAATACATAATCCGCATGAATCGCGTCATCCATTCGTTCGCAGCGCAGCTCCAATTCCCCGTAATCAGAGCGCTCATGCAGCAGCTTAACCGCCAGCCAAGCCTCGCCCAGCCGCAGCTGCCATGCTTTGCCCTCTTGTTTCTCCGGCAATGGCAGCCCAGTCGTCACGCCGCCGATTTTCAAACGAATCCTTAGATCGCTTGACCGGAATCTGCCGTTGATTTGATCCAGATCCGAATGCCAAGCTCCGTTATCCGTCAGTAAATTAAAACCGAACAGCACGTTCGTGCGCGCTTGTACGCCAGCGAACATCGCCGAGCAGAAATCACCGCCGTCCTTCAGAAATTGAAGCTGAACGTATACCGGCTCTCCTTCGACATTCACATAAGCGAGCATGTTCCGCCGCTGATTCCACATGACGCCTTTGCTGAATGTGCCCAGAGACAAGCGTTTATTCTGGAATAGCGTAGCATAGACCTGATAGCCGGTGTCCGCCTCCATCAGCGTCGCTTCCGTCAGATAGCGGGTTTGAGCCGTTTGAAATAATCCGCGGTACGCCTTCGGACAACGGATGTTTTCTCCGAATTCGAAGCTTTCCTCGAGAAGCGCTTCGTACAGAAACTTGCGGTCATCCGGCTGCAGCAGCGTGCTGTACGTCCGGCTGTGCGGCCCGCTCCACTCTCCCGTTCCGGCATGAAAATGCTCACCGGCCATTTTCCAAGCGAGCTCGATCAGCTCATTCGCGTAAGCAACTGCCTCGGCAGACGCCGAGAAGACGGCAATGCTGTGCAGCTCGCGGATCGCAATCGGCGTATAACAAGGGCTGTTATATTCCGAAAACGTGCCGATTCCGAACGTAAAATCATAAAACCGTTTCATGCGCGCTAAGCCGTACTCTTTATATTCGTCTACCTGCAAAAGCTCGCCGCCAACCAGCGTGACGAACGCGCCCATAATCGCAATATTCGTGTAATGCGGACCGACGTTGCGTATAATGATCGCCCGGCATGCATGGGAAATCGCCGCTTCGATCTGCTCCGCCAGCTCCGCCCGCAGACGCTCCCTATGCTTCATCAATATAAGGATAAGCCGTTTGCCGTGAAAATCAGCCATGTTCCAGTCGGGCCGGTCCATTTGATCAAGCGGCTCCTCGAAGAAATAAGGCCAGATGCCGTAGGTGTCGGAGGACGGATTCCGGTCCTGCAGCGGGACCACCCGCTCTAAAATCCCATTGGCTCTCGCAATATGTTCGGCCTCCCCCGATTCAAGCAAGTCGTAAGCGTAGCCGGCTGCTGCAAGCAGCGCATAGACCTCGGGGTGTTCGCTGCTCTTCAGCGCCGTATGGTAGGTAGCCGTCAGCGGCGTTCGGATAAGCTGCAGCGTCTCGTCATACACCGCCGTTTTCCTCCGGATGCTTTCCTGCAGCTGTTCTCTATTCATGGGACGATTCCCCTCTCCACAGTGCTTCCGATAGAAGCATCAGCACTAATCCTTGCCCGTAAAGCGTCGGATAGGTCGGAATGGCATTATACGCCTCAACGCTCTCCATTACCGGAGTTCCTCCCGATACGCCTGCCACAATGCCGTCTTCGCCTATATTAGAAATAATCGCCTTCAGCGCACGTCGAGCGGCTGTCTCATAGCGCTGCTCCGGCAGCAGCCAGCCGCCATCGACCGCTTTCCACAGCCCGTATGCGATGCCTGCGCTTCCGGACACTTCGCGGTAATAATCCGGCTGATCCAGCACCGTACTCCACAAGCCGTCCTCGCGCTGAAACCGCACAAGTCCATCCATCAAGCGGCGGTATCGCGCCAGCAGCTCCTCCGATACCTGCACGAGCGGTGCAATTTCCTTCAATATCATCGGCACGCCGGCAGCAATCCAGGCATTCGCCCTCGTCCAGCGTGCGGCGGACATATGGTCCGCCGTACTGCAGTTCCAGCCGTGGAACAGGACGCCGCTCTCTCTGTCCTCAAGCAACGTCAAGTGAAGAAGCATCTGCTTCTGCGCTTCCTGCGCATAGGCTTCATTTTCGAGCAATGATGCCGTCCTCGCTAAAAAAAGCACGGCCATAAATACCGTATCCGCCCATACCTGCTCGGAGAATTCCACATTCTCGGTCACCGTATGCTCGAATGCCTGCTCTCTTGTGCGCGGCGCTTCCTCCATCAGCCACTTAGCGACACGCGCAGCCTCTTCCTTGAAGCCGTTATCTCCCGACACCTGGTACAAGGCGGGGAAAATCGCAAACGGGGCGATCGCGTTAATGACGAGCTCTGCCTCCGTTGTCATTTTGTTGCGCGCCGCCCATTCGACCAAAAAACTTATAATAGCCGGATCGCCGATCGTTTCGTAATAGTCCAGCAAACCGATGACGCCTACGCCCGGAACCCAATCCCACTTGTGAATGTCCATTCCCCAATTACCGGCATAATCCCGCTTCATCTCGTTCCATACATTTTCCGCATGTTTTTTTAACGACAATGCCCTCACGCCTTTCGCTTGATTATACGGTTATAGTACCATTCCTCTAGGGCTCAGCTCTTGGGCATGCGTCTTAAAAAAGTGGGGAAAAGTCCCACTATTTCACTGTCTCATGCTGAGCTCGGATAACTCCTCGCCTGATTCCTCAACGCTCCGATTGTCTCTAGACAAAGAAGCCTGTCCTGTGTGATAATAACTTAAACGTTTAAGCTAGTCATCGTGCTTTTGGCTGCAGTGCCTGCCGCAATTGAATCGCTGTTAGCTTACTAAGCCGCATAGATTAATGGAGGAGCTGTTTTCTCATTAAAAAAGCTACGCTTAAGGATATAGCAAAGATGGCAGACGTCTCTGTCGCTACGGTCAGCTACGTACTCAATAACGTCGTCAAGCAAACCATTCCCGACGAGACGAGATCCCGCGTACTCGATGCCGCCAAGCAATTAAATTATGTGCCTAATCTGGCCGCACGATCGCTGGTGAAACAAAAATCCGGCTTGATCGGCATTCTGATCAACCGCGCAGAAAACGAAGGCTTTTGGAGGCAGCTCCGTTATTCGCAATGGATTAACCGGCTGGAGCAGCTGCTCACGGGCTACGGCTACCACGTCGTTTTATTCGGCCTCGATGCCGCGAGTCCAAAGCTCGATATCATCTCGGAACGCAAGCTTGACGGCGTCTTCGTAGTCGATGTCAAAACGGAAAATTTCCACCTGATTTCAAGCCATTTTTCGGTTGGCGTACCGCTCATCGTGGTAGACAGCATCATCGACGATGCCTTATTTTATAAGGTGAACTATGATTATCTTGATGCTTTCATGGCAGCCCAGGCTTCCGCCTCCGTTCCATTCGAGTATGTAATCATTGATAATTTCAATAACAAAGAGCTCGTGGAGCATATTGCCTTTGCTTCGAAATTGGAACCCGATTGTATTCATATTATGCAGAATGAACAAGCACTAGAGCTGTTTCTGAGAAATCACGCACATAAAAAAGGGATTATACTGAACGAGTTTGCAGCCATTTCGGCTGCCAAATATGTGGACCCTGCGAATTTAACCGTCATTTGCTCGGCAGGCTGTCCCGAGATCCTCCCTTTCTCCGCTGGCCGCATAGCTTATGGCGATCGCAAGCCCGAGGCTGCTTTTCAGCTGATGCTGCAGCTGCTGGATCATTCAAAGAAAGGGCCGGAAAGCAGCTATATCTTAGTAAAAGCCATTAATGATTAATGCCGTTTCAAATTTTCAGTTAATGACGATGACGGTGACGGTGTTCGATTAGCAGATTTCGATCTGCTTTTTCTACACTAACTTAAACGTTTAAGTTAACAATTCCAGGTCGATGGATGACGGTTTAAGGGAGACTGCCAACGGAGTTGGTTAGCGAGGATTTATATTGTTGTTCCATACTATCATTTAGGAGGCTGACACATGCTTGAATTGGCTAAAGAATCCCAAAGCAAGACGCCGAATCCGGTCCGGCAGCCGGGCAGCCAAGGAGTATCCTTATGGCGAAACCGAACGTTTCTAGCGGTTTTCTCCAGCTATAGCTTATCGCTGCTTGGCAATACGTTCCACAGCATTGCATTGAACCTTTGGGTGCTTCAAACAACCGGCAGCGCCAAACTCATGTCGGTCGTCCTTATCACTCATCTTGTCATCAGCATGCTCTTCGGCTCGTTCGCAGGCACGGTTGCGGATCGCATGGACCGTCGCACCCTTATGTGGATAACGGATATTATCCGCTTCGTGCTTGTAGCAGCGATTGCCCTGCTCATTTTTTTGCCGCATATTCCGTTTGTCTTTATCGTCCTGCTTACTGGGCTTGTCGCATTTACCGGTGTGTTTCGAACGCCGGCTTTTCAAGCCTCCCTCATTGAAATCGTCGGTAAAGAACAGCTGACGCAAGCTGTAGGCGCAATCAGCATCTCAGACAACATTATCCGCATTTCCGGCTTTGCGTTAGGCGGCATTGCCGTTGCTGCATTCGGCGGCGCTTTTGCGATAGCGATCGACGCTGCAACCTTCCTGCTCTCCGGCTTGTTACTGCTCTTTGCGGGCAAATTTCCTTATAAAGCGCCCAAGGACACGGCAATATCTAAAACTTCCTTCAAGGAGGATCTCACAGCCGGCTTCCGGTACGTGTGGAATGAGCCATTCGCCAAAGCGGCCGTTATGCTGCTTCCGCTTGTCATGTTCTTCTTTCTATCCACCTTCATGCTCATTCAGGTCATGGCCGTACAGGTCTGGCAGGCAAAACCTTTCATTTTCGGGCTAATGGAAGCCTGTATTCCGCTAGGCTACGTGATCGGCTCTATTCTGATTATGAGACTGGATACAAAGCTGAAAAGCAGAGGAAAATGGATCATAGGGAGTATGATCCTGATGGGGCCGTTATTCATTGCCATTTCGTTTATGACTGCGGCCGCCGCCGCGCTTCCGCTTATCCTGCTTGTCGGCTTCCTCTTCTCCTTCAGTACGACGATCATTTTTATCGTGCTGCGGGTAGCGATCGAGCCATCCATGCAGGGCAGAGTGTTCGGGCTAGTTGGCGCTTTAACCAGCGTTGCCCCGCCAGTCGGCTTAGCCGTCTTCTCGACGCTGTCCGATCTTTACGGTCCGGCCGTCATTATTGCGGCAAGCGGCGCCGCTATGCTCTTGATGGGGATGATCGCCTACAATCAATTGAAAGCGATCCGCGACTTCGACTAATTGTAATCTAACCCTTCAATGAGCCTGCAAGTGCGCCGGATATGAAATAACGCTGGAGGAAAATAAACAACGCGATCATCGGCAGCGCCGTCACCACGACTCCGGCAAGCAGCACGGGGTAGTCCGTAATATATTCGCCGCGGAATTGCAGCATGGCGAGCGGCAGCGTCAGCTTATCTTTTCCGTTCAGAAGCAGCATCGGGAACAGCAGGTCATTCCATACGATGACGAACAAAAAGGCAGCGGTTGCCGCAAGGTACGGCGCGCTGAGCGGAAGCGCAATACGCGCGAGCAGCGTCCATTCGCCGGCGCCGTCGATCTCGCCTGCCTCCAAAATTTCCTTAGGCAAGGTTTTCATAAAACCGGATAGCATAAATACGGACAGAGGCAGCAGCACGGAGGCGGACACGATGATTAAGCCCGTGAGCGAATTGCTCCAGCCCAGCTTTTGCACAAAAGTGTAGATAGGAATCATATTGACCTGCGACGGCACCATCAGGCCAACTGCAAATAAGCCAAATACGGCGGCACCTACACGGCGCCCCGAACGCATAATGCCGTAACCGATGAACCCGGCAAGGAGAAGCTCGAGACCTACCACTGCCAGCGTAACGACAATGCTGTTGCGAAAATATCCCCACATCGGCTGCCCGTCAAACAGCGCCTTAAAGTTGTGGAATGACAAGGCATCCGGCAGCCCTAGCGGATTCGCATAAAACTGCGGCGTTGTCTTTAATGACGTAAATAACACGATGAGCAGCGGGACGAGAATAACGGCTGCGAAGAGCAGCAGCATGGACCTGCCTAACCATTTTAGAACCACATGAATTCACCTGCCTGCATACTAGTAGGATACGCGGTCCGTCCGAAGCGCGCGGAATTGAAGAAACGTTATAAACGAAATAAGCACAAGGAAATACACGGATGCCGTTGACGCTTTGCCAAACGTATAATTCATGAATGCGGAGTTATAAATATAAGTCGATAAAATCTCGGTGGAATACGCCGGTCCGCCGCCGGTCATCGTAAACACGAGATCAAAAGCCTTAAACGACTGAATCGTCGTATAGGACACGACAATCGCAGCTGCTGGTGCCAGAAGCGGCCATATGACGCGCAAAAACAGCTGCAGCTTTGTCGCCCCGTCCAGCTTGGCCGATTCAACGAGTTCTTCCGGTATCGCCTGCAGTCCCGCGACGAACAAAATGATCATTTGCCCAATGTGGGCCCATGCCTGAACCGCCGCAATCGAGAAAATCGCAATCCCCGAATCGCCCAGCCAGTTCTGCGTCCAAGAAGTCAGTCCCACCGTCTCAAACAAGCCATTTAACAGCCCCAGCGACGGATCATAGACGAAGGTCCAAATAAACCCGACCGAAACCGACGACAAAATGGTTGGCACAAAATACAGCGAGCGCAGCGCGACATTAACCTTCGTTTGCTTCGACAACTGAAGCGCGAGCAGCAGCGAGACAACCGTCTGCACGATAACGACAGCAACCATAAACTTTATATTGTTCACGATCGATTTTCGAAAAATAATATCCTTGGCTACATTGGCATAGTTATCCGCACCGACAAACTGATAGGACGGCGATAAGCCGTCCCAATCCGTTAAGGAGTAATAGAAACCCGTTACCGTCGGATAGATGAATAGTGCGAGATACAGCGCAATGCCGGGCACAAAAAACGGTAACAGCTTCGCATACTTTTTCATCTGCTTATTTTCCTATCTGCTGGTCCACGATCGCTTGCGCGTCTGCCGCTGCCTTCGCCGGCTCCGTTCCGCCTAACACGGCTTGAATCGAGCTGGTGACCGCTTTTTGAACCTCAGCGTGTTTTATTGTGAAGCGTGGCTGAAAACGTGTTTTCTTCGCTGTCCATTCCGCTACGGCCTTCAGTTCATCGCTTGTATACGCGACATCCTTAATCGTTACGTTCTGGCCTGTGCCATTGGCATACTCGCCGGCAATATCCTTACGGCTTAGAAATTCTATAAACTTCTTCGCTTCCTCCGGGTGCTTCGACTTGCTGTTCACGGCAAGCATGAACGTCGTCGTATGAATCCCTTCGAACACCACTTGGTCAGCTGCCACCGTTATCGGCGCAAGCAAGCCTTGCTGAAGCTCCGGATTGTTTTTCTTATTGCCTACCAGCTGGTAAGAGCCCGTCGCTAGAATCGCTGCTTTCTCCTGCACGAACAACGCGCCGGCCGCATCGCCCTTCGTCCCAAGCGCATCCTTCTGGAAGTAGCCCTTATCGTTCAATTCCTTGAACTGGGAAAGCGTCTTAACCCACCACTCGTCGGTAAGCTTTGCTTCGCCAGCTTCAAGCTTCGTAAAAATCTCCTCATCCGGCGCGTTATTCATCACCATCGGATTCATGAATTGCCCTGGACCGATATCCGCGCCCGGGAAGGCGATCGGCACAATCCCTTCCTGCTTCAGCTTCTCGGCCGCCGCAAGGAATCCGTCCCAATCCTTCGGAACGTCGATACCGTATTTTTCAAACAGCTTTACGTTATAGATCGGAATGTTATAAACGAGCTGGTACGGAACCGCCAGCTGTTTGCCATCCTTTTGGCCCGATTCAATCAAAGACGGCGTGAAATTGTCCACGAAGGAGGAGCCGCTCAAATCGGAGAACAAGCCTGCTTTCGCGATGGCTTCAAACTGAGCGCCAGGAAAGGAAGCGAACACGTCGCCTACAGATCCGTCCAGCAGCTTCGCTTGGGCTGTCGATTGATATTGATCAGATGGAAACACCTGCGTTTCTACCTTGATGTTTTTGTTTTCTTCCTCAAACTTTTTAATGATGCCGTCCAGCACTGCGGCATCCTCGCCGCGCCAATGAATAAAGCTGATCGTCACAGGTTTATCGCCAGAGCTGCCTTCCGCTGCTCCTTCCCCTGTCTTATTTCCGGTTGCGTTCGTATTGGAATTGCTTGACCCGCAGGCCGAAAGCACAACGCTTAATATCATCGTAAGCGCCAGCAGCGCTAAATGCGGTTTGCGTAATCGATTCATATTCATACCCCCAATGATTAAATAGTTATTCCCTTTGCGGCCAGCTTCTGCTTAACGAGCGGCAGCAGCTCGCCTGATATTTTCGCCTCTTCTAGATGCGGGTAGCCTGATAAAATAAAGGAGGTTACGCCGGCATCGATAAACTCGATGAACCGGTCCGATACCTGCTCCGGCGTACCGACAAAGGTTACCGCCCCGCCGCCGCGAATGGCCGACAAGCCTGACCAAAGATTAGGCCCAATCACGTAGTCCTGCTCTTTCGATTGGCTAAACAAGTCCATTTGACGCTTCTGATTCGTCGCATCCGTCTTGTTGTGCAGCTTTTCCTTGGCCTTCAGCTGCTCCGGATCCGCCTTGCTCAAAATGTTCCATGCAGCCGCCCATGCCTCTTCCTCGGTTTCGCGCACGACAACTTGAGCTCTAATGCCGTACCGAAGCTCTCTTTCAATACCCTTCTCTTCCTTCAGCTCGGCAAGATAGGTTTCCATCTCGGCAATCTGGCCTTGAATCCAATCCAGCGGCTCTGTCCACATTAAGTAAACATCGGCGGTTTCTGCCGCAACGCGCTTGCCTGCCACCGAGCTTCCGCCAAAATACAGCGGAGGATGCGGCTCCTGAACCGTTGCCGGCTTGCTTACGCCGCCTTCTACCTCGTAGTGCTTCCCGGCGAAGTTAAAGCCCTCACCTTCGCCTGCCGGCTGCTGCCATACGCCTTTGACCACTTCCAGAAATTCTTTTGTCCGTTCATAACGCTCGTCGTGGCTGCCGTGCAGCGGATCTCCGGTTGCTTTTAGGTCTGCCGGATAATGGCCGGTAACGACATTGATCAGCGCCCGGCCTCCGGACATGCGGTCCAGCGTGGATGCCATTCGCGCCGCCAATACCGGAGAAATAAGCCCCGGTCTCATCGCGATAAGCGGCTTTAGCTTCTTCGTTGCGGATGCGACCCACGAACCGACGATCCATCCGTCCCAGCAATCCCCGCCCGCCGGAATTAGCGCGAACTCGTACCCTGCTTCCTCCGCTGCTTGCGCAACCTCGACAAAATATTGCTGCGACGGCTCCCGTTCTGCCTTAACGCCAATATAGCGGCCATCTCCGTTTGTCGGAATAAACCATCCAAATTCCACTTTTGCCTGTTTGCCCATTTCTGTTGTCCCCTTTACGCTTCGTATCACCAGTTGACCGGTAAATAACCGACAATTTTTATCGGATTAATTTGTTATTTGAATAATAGCAATCAATCCTTCTAGCGTCAATGTCATTTCGTTGCTTGAGTTATTTGTCATTTTGTGGTTTCATGTTAGAGAATTGAATTGTTTCATAAGCAAGATTCACCAAAACCAATGGCAAAAAGGGGTGGCCATTCTGTTTAACCACATGAAAGAGGATCACCACGAGCAGCTTGAGATTCACTACTTCACACCGTCAGCCTTCGAGAAAGCAGGTCCGGCCTGGCCGATTAGGCTCGGCGCCAATATAGCAAAAACGGGCTATCATATCGGTCCAAGAATTACTCCCTACTATTACTTAATCATGGTGCTTGAAGGGGAAGGCATCTTTATCCAGGGAGGCCAAACGTATACGCTTCGCAAAAACGATCTGTTCTGCCTGTTCCCGCAGGTAACGCATGAATATTACACAATGGAGCATGCTTTGCTGCGAAAAGCTTTTTTCGCCTTCGACGGCAAGCTTGCGCTGCAGCTTCTCGACCGAATCGGACTTGGCCCCTACCGTCCGCATCTGCCAAACGGATTGACCGCAGACGCGCTCGCTTTGATGGAGCAGTTTTTCAATCTTGTCTCCAATAAGGAAAAGCCTCCCTCCGACTTGTCGCGGCTGGCTATTTTCCATCAGCTGTTCGATACGCTCTCCGAGAGCAAAATCCCTCACGGCACTCCTGCCTCGGCAGGCAGCTGGCTTCAAAAAGCCAAGGACTACCTCGAGATTCATTACGCTGACGGAATAACAATCGAAAGCGTAGCGGAATACGTAGGCATTGACCGTACCCATTTTTCCAAAACCTTCAACAAAGCCTTCGGCTTGTCGCCCATGAAATTCGTACAGCAGCTTCGGATGAACGAAGCGACCCTGCTGATGAAGCAAACGGATTACAAGCTGGCGGAAATCGCGCAATCCGTCGGTTACCCCGATCTATTTTCCTTCTCCAAGGCGTTTAAAAAGCAGCTTGGCGTATCGCCGAACACCTACCGCAAGCAGTAGCAGCCCGCAACAAAAAGAGGGAACTGCACGTTTTGTGCAATTCCCTCTTTCGGTATTACTTTAAAATCACGGTGCTGTAAGGAGGCAGCGTCAGCTTTCCGCTTTCAAGCTTCGCCCCGCTGCCCGTTGCGCGAGCGAGCTCCTTGAAGCTGCCAAATACTTCAGACGGCTGCAGATCCGTTGCTTGCTGCTCGCCTGATAAATTGTGTACGACGAGTACTCTCTCATCGGCAACAGCCCGAACATACACGCTAAGCTTAGGATTAGCAGGCGTCAGCTTAAACTCGGCAATGCCGCCGTCTCTTAAAGCCGCTTCCTCGTTCCGCCATTTGATCAGCTCGCGATAATGATTCAGCATCGACAGCTCATCCTGCGTCTGTGCTTCGACCGATACGGTACCCGGGTCGGGATTATAGCGCGGCTTTTCCCAAGTCGTCTGGCCCTCGCCCCCGCCTGGAGAAGCGTACCACGACATCGGTTCCCGAATATACTCATCCGGCTTGGCGCCTTTCATGCCAAGCTCCTCGCCGTAATAAAGGTATGGCGTGCCCGGAAGCGTCAGCAGCATCGCCGCTGCCATTTTGGCATGGTCGAGATTGCCGTTTAGTACGGTCATCACGCGATTTTGGTCGTGGTTGCTGAGGAAAGGCGCGTCTACGAAATTCCCGCCGGAAGACTTCTCGTAAACGCCGTAAGCGCGTCCAAGCGAAAACGCTAGATCCGCATCCTGTTCCTTGTCCGCCGCGCTGAGCAAGCGTCCGGCAAGATCGAAGTGGAAAGCCGAATTTAACGCTTGATCAAAATAAGGCGCAATAACGGTCAGCGAATCCCAGACCTCGCCAATCAAGTAGGCATCCGGCTTCACCTGGGCCATGCCGGTACGGAACTCCTGCCACCACGCCTTGTTCTTCGCCTGAATTTCAGGCGTGCTCGCCGTAGAAGCGAAATCGCCGTAAATATGCTTAGCCGCGTCCAGCCGGAAGCCGTCGAGCCCCTGCTCCAGCCAATATTGGCCGATCTTGATCATTTCCTCCCGAACCTTAGGCTCGTCAAAATTAAGATCCGGCATGCCTTCCCAAAAGACGCCTAAATAGTTGAGGCTGCCAAAACTATGCCATGGGTCGCCGCCCACTGCGCCATCCGCCCTTACCTTCTCGTCAGGCTCCGCAAAAGTATACCAGCTGCGGTAAGGGCTATCCTCGTCTGCCAAAGCTTCCTTAAACCAAGGATGATCCTTGCTCGTATGGTTCACGACGAGATCCATAATGATTTTGATATCGCGTTTATGCGCTTCTTCAAGCAGCTTTTTCAAATCATCAAGCGTGCCATACTCCGGATTGACGGCGTAATAATCGGTTGTGTCATAGCCGTGGTAGCTGGGCGAAGCATTAATCGGCATCAGCCAAATGCCGCCGATTCCGAGCTCCTTTAAATAATCGAGCTTAGCGGTTACGCCGTTCAGATCGCCGATTCCGTCCCCATTCGTATCGTAGAAGGAACGGACAAAGATCTCATAATAAACCTTTCCCGGCTGTTCATCTACCGAATAAGCAGCAGCTGCCGGCTCGCCCGCGCTGTTCCCCGCAGGCTCGATGGTTTCATTACTTGGTTTATTGGCCGGCAGCCCGCCGTCATTCGCATTCTCCGATGAGCAAGCGGCGAGTATGGCTAGCAGCAGCGAGCATAATAGAACAGCTCCCGCATGGCGCAAACGTTTGTCCTTCATCCTGTTACCCTTTCGATGCGCCGGACATCAGCCCTTGCACCAGGAAGCGCTGCAGGAAGACGAACAGCAAAGTAATCGGAATGGCAATCAAGACCGCACCGGCGGCAAATAGCGTAAAGTTACTATTTTGATAAGAGTTAACCAGGTCCCACATCCCGACGGCAAGCGTCCAGTTGTCTTTGCTGCGCAGCACCAATCTGGCAAAAATAAAATCAACCCATGAACCCGCAAACGTCGTCAGCGCCACATAGGTCAGCATCGGACGCGAAAGCGGAAGCATGATTTTCACGAAAACCTGCAAATGCGAAGCGCCGTCGATTCGGGCCGCTTCATCCAAGCTCCGCGGAATCGTATCGTAGAAGCCTTTGACGACGAAGCCGCCAAGCACCGCCCCTGCGGAATATACGATAATTAAAGCTGCGTGCGTATCCAGCAGATTTAGCTGCAGCAAGAAAATGAAGATGGCGATCATGCTCATAAAGCCCGGGAACATGCCAAGGACGAGCATTAACGTCAATGTCATTTTACGACCGCGGAAGCGGAAACGCGATAAGGCATACATACTGAGCGTGACAAGAATCGTGGAGAAGATCATCGTTAACGTCGCGATTTTCAGCGTATTCAAGTACCAAACCCCATAACGGAAGCTGGGGTTCGTGAACAATTCCTTGTAATGCACGAGCGTAAAGGACTCGGGAATCAGGCTCGTGCTAAATAACGAGGTTCCCGGGCGGAGCGACGAAAGCAGCACCCAAAGGGCCGGATAGATCGCACAGATTGCTATCGCAAGGAGCAGCAGGTAGCTTAACGTCAAACGGACAACATTTGCGGTTTTGCGTCCCATTTTCATTGAATCATATCCTCCTCTTTGAATGACCGCGAACGGCGATAGTTGTAAATCGAGAATGAAGCGACAACGATAAATATGATAATGCCGATAGCCGAGGCCATATTGTATTGGCTGTTGTTCAGCGTGAGCTTATACAGCCACGTTACGAGCAAATCGGTGCTGCCGGCAAATTGATAATCGCCTTTTACCGGGTCGCCGTTCGTAAGCAAGAAAATGACGTTAAAGTTATTAATGTTGCCTGCGAATTGCGTAATGAGAATCGGCGCCGTGGAGAACAGCACGAATGGAATCGTAATGATCCGGAACTTCTGGATGCCTGTCGCTCCGTCTACGTCGGCCGCTTCGTACAAATCCTTCGGAATAGCCGTTAATACACCAAGAATAAGCACCATGGATACCGGTATGCCAACCCACATATTGACTAAAATTACGGTCACCTTCGCCCAGAACGGATCCGTGAGCCATGGAAGCTTACCCATGCCAAAGTAACCTAAATATTGATTGATCGGACCAAACTGCCCGTTGAACAAATTTCTCATGACGAGCAAGGAAATAAGCTGCGGAATCGCATAGGGAATAATGAAAAGCGTCCGCCATAATTTTTTGAAGCGAATGCCTTTCTGCTCGATGAGCAGAGCAACCAGCAATCCGCCGAAATAAGTCGTTACCGTTGCGATAATCGCCCAAATAATCGTCCATGTGAATACGCCAAAGAAGGTATGGCTCCATGTTTTAAGCGTAAGGAGGTTCGCGAACGTTTGGAAGCCTACCCAGTCCACCAGCTTAGCCGGCGGGATATGATCAGGCGACGCGTAGTTGGTGAAAGCAAGCATAATCATAAAGATAATCGGCATGATCGTTAAAAACAAAACGCCGAGCGCCGGCAAGGTCAGCATCAAATGCGGGAAATTGCGATCCGTCACATAAGCCAATGTTTGCCTGAAGCTTGCCGGAAGCACGCCTTCATCTCTCTGCTTGCCGTTCCGATAGGCATCGCGGATATTCATAATGTAGATAATGATAAAAAGAATGAATAGAAATAAAGTAATCAAACCGCTGATTAACAGAAAGATCGAATGATCTCCGTCCACGCGCACACTGATCTTACCGATTTTCTCCAGCCCTTGCGTTTTATCGCCGAGCGTTACAATCCCCCAAATGGCTCTTCCTAAGTTCGGAATAAAATACATAAGCGCTGCCGCTTCGACAACGAGCATGATGATGCCTTTAATAAACTGGCGGTTATACAATTGACCAAGACCCATTACGAGTAACGACAATATAGCCGCAGTGCTGCGATGACGATTCATCCCGCCTGGCTCCCTTCCTTTCATGTAAAAAACGCTTTAAGCCGCCATGCGCCTGAAAAGCTGCGGATTAATGAAATCGGTTCACCCGCCGAATCAGATTCGGCGGGCGGCACCCGATTCTCTTATTATTTTGCTTCTGCGCCGTTATTGGCGTCTTTGATTTGTTGAACCGCGTTATCAAGCGCTTCTTTTGCGTCTTTGCCAGAGTTCCACACATCGGAGAACGCTGCTGCAATCGGGCTCCATACGTTGCCCATTTCAGGAATAGAAGGCATCGGCGTCGATTGGTTAAATTGCTCAACGAAACCTTTTACGATATCGTTTCCTTGCACGGCTGGATCACTTGTTGCTTCGGTATTAGCCGGAATAGCGCCTGTCAATTCAAAGTCTTTCAATTGAGCAGCCTTTGTGGAAGCAAAGTTAGCGAACAAACGGGCTGCATTCGGGTATTTCGAGAATTGGTTGACATACCAAGCTTTTACGCCGGAGAAAGAAGAAGCCGGTTGACCGTTGATGCTTGGGATTGGAGCTACGCCGAAATCAATGCCAGCGTTTTTGTAATCCGCGATGGTCCATGGACCGTTAATATCCATAGCCAATGTTCCGCCTGTGAACATGCCTTTTTTGATGTCATACGTAATATCGCCGGAGTTAAGCGGCAGAATGCTGTCTTTCAGGGAACCGTAGTATTTCAATCCGCTGATTGCGCCTTCTGTGTTCAAGCCGATATCGTCTTTGTTTTGACCGTTCTCACCGTATACGTAACCGCCAGTGGAGATAAACGGATAGTTAAAGTAGAAGTTGCCTACTTCCCACATCAAAGCAAATTTGTTGTTTGGAACATCATTGTACGTTTTTGCGAAAGCTACGACTTCTTCAAATGTTTTTGGAGCTTCTTTGATCAATGCTTTGTTGTAGAACAAAGCATAGGTTTCGATCGAGCGCGGGTAGCCGTAAAGCGTGCCGTCATAAGTAACCGCGTTTACAGCGATTTCGGAGTTTGCTGTTTTCGCTTGCTCTTCATAGAAATCGTTTGGCAATACAAGGCCGGCCGTTACAGCTCTGCCTAAGTTATCATGAGGGAAAACGACAACGTCTGCGCCTAGTCCTGCAGGACCGTCAGTCGTCAGCTTCGTTACTTGGTCAGCTGCGCCAACCTCTTCGAATTTCACTTCAATGCCGTATTTTTCGGTAAATTCTTTTGAAATCGCTTCAACAAAAGGACGCTCTTCTTTACTTTCCCATACGAGCAAGGATGCGCCTTCCTCTGGTGTTATCTCTTCGGAATCTGCCGCTCCTTCATTTGCGTTCCCTGCTGCGTCGTTCGTGCTTGCAGGAGCATTTGTTGCGTCAGCTGCATTTCCTGTTTTCCCGCCGTTGTTAGAGCCGCCGCATGCGGATACGATAAATAAGGCAACAATCAATGACATTACAAACCACTTTTTCATGCTAGGTGATCCCCCTCCATAATGTGTTCCATGCCTTTACTGAATCGTCGCGTTCAATCGGCCCCTCAAGATCTTTTACAGCAGCTATATCCTCGTACAAACCATTTGATTGACGCTGCGCAGCGGCTTGCTTCACTTGAAACAGCTGCTAAACCACGCGTTGCGCAAACGTTTGTACAAGCTGCGATAAAAAATGCTCCGCAATCGGTATTTTTACCGTTTTTCGCGTTGCATATCTGATGGAACAACTTTGAAAGCGTTCTATTCGTGGCTTCATCATACAACAAGGCAGGCCATTTGTTAAAACGTTTGCACAGTTCAATAATCAGAACAAATAATGCGTTATCTTCGCTTTTCTCTGATTTTCTCTTTCTCATTCAGTTTTTTATGATTTGTGAAACGCTTTCTTTAGATATATATTTACTTTTAGGCAACAATTGCATTAGGATGAAGCATATAAAGCACGCATGATTGCGCAATGGGGGAAGGGCTTACTATGGTAACCATTAAAGATATTGCAAAAGCTGCCGGAGTGTCGCCTTCTACGGTTTCCAGGGTCGTTTCCAATCACCCTCGTATTAGTAAGGCAACTACGCAGAAGGTTAAACGGTTTATGGAAGAAATGGGCTACCATCCAAACGTGATGGCGAAGAGCCTTGTATCAAAAACAACCCAGACGCTGGCCATAATGCTGCCCCGCCCTGCCGAAGAGCTTTTCCAGGATTTTTTCTTTGGCGAATTGCTTCGCGGCATACTAACGCAATCGACTAGAGCGGGCTATGATATGCTGCTGACGGCTGCCACATCTCCAAGCGATGAAATGGAAACGGTATCGCGGCTTGTATTCGGACGCCGGGTAGACGGCGTGATTTTGTTGTCCTCGCGGGTAAATGACCCTTTAATCGACCTGCTGAATAAACATAACTTCCCTACCGTATTGATCGGCCGGACCGAAGATCGTCCCAATATTTTATCCGTCGACAATGATAATGAGCTGGCCGCCTATGACGCGACTCAGCATTTAATTTTGCAAGGCCATGAAAGAATCGGATTCGTCAGCGGTCCGCCAACGCTTACCGTTGCACATGACCGGATGGAGGGTTACCGCCGGGCGATGCGCGAAGCCGGCTTACCTGTCCGATCGGAATGGATCGTGGAAGGCGAATTTCTTCAACAAAGCGGCTATCGCGCGATGTCCTTCATGATGAGCTTGCCCGAGCGGCCTAGCGGCCTCATCGTCATCGATGACGTTGTCGGATTCGGCGTACTGCGCGGCCTGACTGAGCTTGGCTACAAGGTTCCGGACGATTTAAGCATTGTCAGCTTCAATAACATCGCTTTATCTGAGCTTGCAACGCCTCCGATCAGCTCCATCGATATCGGAACGTATCAGCTCGGCTATACGGCTTCGCAAATGCTTATCCGATTCATTCAGGAAGAGAGCGTGCATCAGAACCGAATGATTATACCGCACAGGCTAATTGTTCGCGAGTCATCCATACAGAACATTTCCAAAAGGAGCTGACCTCATGTCGGATAAAAAACCTTATTTAGTAGATGCTATTATCGGCAATTCCAAATTTCTTGCATCGCTTGGCCGCACAGGCAAAATGTATCGCCTGTGGTGGCCGAATATTGATCTGCCTCAGCATGTGGATGCCATTCGCACCGGCATTCAATTCGGGCAAACACCTATTTCTTGGTTTGATGAAGAGGCAGACGGCTGGAAGCATACGGCTGAATATGTGTCCAAAACGAATATTTTCCGGGTGAATGCCCGTTCTGATCAGCAGCCTCTTCAAGTAAACAGCTTGCATCTTGCGGTTCCCGGCCAAGATACGATAGTACGTGAATATACCTTTACGAATACAAGCGATAAGCCCGTTTCCTTTTCGTTTATCGTTCATTCCTCCTTCCTTGTTAGCGAAAACCAGCTGTACAACACCACGTTGTTTGCCGCTGACGACGACGCATTGGTTCATTTTCGCCATAAGTATTATTTTGCGCTTTCGAGTGCAAACGTATGCACTGGTTATCAATCAGGCCTTACATGGGAGTCGGTACAGAGCGGCCAATTGAATGGCAACAATATCGATATGAAGCCGGACGGGGCTTTAAAATGGCAGATTGATTCGCTTGCGGCAGGAGATTCCGTAACCGTTCCCGTCTACCTGACAGCCGGATATGACGAACAAAGCGTTTTGCGGCAAATGCGTGCGGCGAAAGAAAAGGAAAGCTCCGCATGGATCGCGGAAACCACGGCTTATTGGCATGAATTCCTGGCAGCGGCTGCGCCATGCCCTCTGGAGGATCCTGAGATCTCGGAGTTGTATGATCGCTCCCTGCTTATGTTCAAGCTGATGGCCGACGAGCAAACCGGCAGCATCATCGCAGCTCCGGAATTTGATGAAAACTTTGTCCGCTGCGGGGGATATTCGTTCTGTTGGGGCCGAGATGCCGCATTCATTACAACTGCGCTTGATAGAGCAGGCCTTGGCGTTTTGTCCGACAGCTTTTATGCATGGACGCTCACAGCGCAATCTCCTGACGGCTCATGGCAGCAGCGCCACTATCACGACGGCAGCCTTGCTCCGTCTTGGGGACTTCAAATCGATGAAGGCGCATCGATTCTTTGGGGAATGTGGCAGCATTACTTAGAGAAGAAGGACGGGAAGTTCGCGGAGCAGGTTTGGCCTGCAGTCGAGAAAGGCGCTTCCTTCCTCATTAGCTTCATCAATTCGGATAACGGCTTGCCTAAACCAAGCATTGATTTATGGGAGGAACGCGAAGCTTCGCACACCTACTCTTCCGCTGCTGTATACGGCGGCTTAACGGCGGCTGCGAGCTTTGCCGAGCTAGCAGGAAAGCAGGAGCTTGCTGCCGAATGGACGGCTGCGGCAGAGCGGATTTCAGCAGCCATTAAGGAGCTATGCTGGAATGAAGCAGGCGGCAGCTTTTACCGTGGCGTAGAACTCACCGTTCATTCAAGCAAATACGTGCAAGCCCTTGCGGACGGCGGAACCGGCTATGTTAAGGAAGGCAATAAAGGCTACCAAAAACACATCATCAACCACGACAACGTACTCGATATCAGCCTGCTGGGCATCTCCGTGCCGTTTGGAGCCGTACCTGCTGAACACCCTTATATGCGCAGCACAGCCGATGCCGTAGAAGCCGCACTGACTGTGCCTGGCGTTGGCGGTATCAAGCGTTATGAAGATGATATTTATATTGGCGGCAATCCGTGGATTCTTACGACGTTATGGCTCGCACATTATCGCATTCAAACGGGAAGCCTTGATGATGCGAAGCAATTGCTCAAGTGGGCCGTCGATCATCGTACCGAATCCGGCCTGCTGCCTGAGCAAGTAGACAAAAATACCGGCGAAACCGCATGGGTCGTACCGCTCACTTGGTCGCATGCGATGTTTATTCTCACGATCTTTATGCTCGCCGATGCAGAAGCGGAAGCAGAAGCAAATGCGAAAGCAAATGCGAAAGCAAATGCGAAAGCAAATGCGAAAGCAAATGCGAAAGCATCCCTCGAGGAAGCAGCTGCGCGCTCGCAAGGGTAAGCAACGCGAGCTAGTAGCGTAGCTACTTTGAGTAATGTGGAGCAACGTGGCTACGAGAGCGTGACCACGTTGAGCAATATGGAGTAACGTGGCTTTGAGTAGCGGAGCCATGGATTTGAGCATCAGATGCATAGCCTAGCTTCCCCTCTCCTACTTGCCAGCTCAGCACAGCCGTACAGTGTATAAAGTACAACAGGAAGCTAAGCCGAACTCTCATTTCATAGTCTACACTGCAGTTTAGGCATTCTAATTGGTCCTTCTAGCGCCATAAGCTGCTTAGAAGAGCCTATCCATTGCATAAACTGCACTGTAGCTAGGGAAAGTGAGACTAACCACTGATTCTGTTGCACAAACTACAATGTAGCTCAGCTTGGCGCGTGGGTTGTTTGGGTTGTTTGGGTTGTTTGGGTTGTTTGGGTTGTTTGGGTTGTTTGGGTTGTTTGGGTTGTTTGGGTTGTTTGGGTTGTTTGGGTTGTTTGGGTTGAATAGGTAGATGATGTGGATTAGACTAATCTGTCAGATCGGGGCATATCGAAAAGAACCAATATCGACCCAAACCAATCTACACAGGCTACAATGTATTAAATACAACAGAAGCTCACTCCTATCCACCAATTCTTGCCTGCACTGCAGTTTAGGCATTCTAATTGGTCCTTTAGCGCCAAATGCTACTTAGATGAGCCCAACCATTGCACAAACTGCACTGTAGCTACGGAAAGCGAGACTAACCATTGATTCTGTTGCACAAACTACAATGTAGCTCAGCTTGGCGCGCGTGTAGATTGGGGTATATAGTTCCGAAGGAACGTTAATCCGATTAATAGTTAATATACCTGTATATAATAAAAGCGCATCGACTGAATCAGCCGATGCGCTTTTTTCTTTCACTCGAACACAATGGCCACCTCTGACTCTTCTATTACCAAGCTCCTGCCGCTGCTTTTCTACTTCTCCATAATTTTTTTCCACATCATGTTCCTCCACCTGTTTCACATCACTCAAATGAGTGTATTAGTATTGACAAGGAACAAGTTATTTGTAATAATTATAAATAAGGAATTGATCTAAATCAAAAGAACGTTTTTCTCCTTATTTATTCCGTATTCACTTCCTGTTAATAGCGCAAACTACCATCAGAAAGGATGATTAATATGGCTACAGCAACAACTACAAAATCGACAACCGTACAACAGCACCTCAACCAACAAATCGCAAACTGGAGCTTGCTTTACATCAAACTCCATAATTATCATTGGTATGTGAAGGGGTCTCAGTTTTTCACTCTACATGTTAAATTTCAAGAGCTATATGAGGAGGCTGCACTCCACGTTGATGAGCTCGCAGAGCGTCTGCTTGCCTTGAAGGGCAAGCCTATCGCAACGATGAAGGAGCATTTGAAAACCTCCAGCATCGAGGAAGCATCCAATAAAGAGGATGCAACTCAAATGGTCGATCAATTAATCGCGGATTTCACGACAATTATCGGCGAGCTGAAGGAAGGCATGGCGGCCGCACAGGAGGCTGAGGATGAAACGACAGCTGACATGATGTTGGCGATTCATACCACGCTTGAGAAACATGTTTGGATGCTTAGTGCATTTAACAGCAAATAAGCTGTTTTCATCGTAAAAAGAGGGTGTCTCAGCCGCGACTACGCTGCTGGGGCACCCTCTTTTGGGTCGAATAGGGCAATCACAGGTCCAACCACATCAGCCAATATCCGCGCCGAACTCAAGCGCATTCCTGCAGCAGCTCTTCCTCATCCTTAATCCATACCACTTTCAGCATTCACTCACGCTCCCATAGTCAACCAGTCACGCTACCGAACATTAAATGCTCATATAAAAAAGACAGCTCTTCCAAGTAAGGAAGAGCTGTCTTCTTGTAACCATTATTTAGGCCTGAAAGCTTGGTCCTAATTTACACCAGCGTAACGCTGCAGCTGCCGACAGGCTTGCCTGCCCACTGCGCTTGCAGCTGATCGCCTTCATGCAAAGCCGCTACGCCGGCCGGCGTTCCCGTATACAGAATATCACCGACGCCTAGTCCGTAGTTCTCGCCTACGTATTGAATCAGCTCTGCTACGCCAAACAGCATATCGCCCGCTTTGCCGCGCTGCGCTTCTTCTCCATTGCGCAGAAGCACGAACTCCGTCTCCGCAAGCGCAGCCGCACCCGGATATGGCAGCCATTCGCCGAGCGGAGCTGAGCTTTTGAAGCCTTTTGCGGCAAGCCACGGCTGGCCTTTTGCCTTCAGCTTAGACTGCACATCGCGAAGCGTTAAGTCCAGCCCAAGCGCCATGCCGTCAATGCATTGCTCCGTATCGATGCCCGACTCGTAAGCCCGGCCGATACGCAGCACGATTTCCAGCTCAAAATGCACCTCGCCCACATTCCCCGGAAGCGCAACGACATTTCCGGCCATCGGAACGACGGCGTGAGACGGCTTCGTGAACACAAGCGGCTCCTCAGGAACCTCATTGCCGAGCTCCAATGCGTGAAGCTTATAGTTGCGGCCAATACAATAAATATTACGAATCTCGTTATTGCTCATGAACAACGCCGCCTCCCTGTCCTATAATTTATGCTGCAGCCGCTTATTTCTGAGCTGCGATCTGCTCGGCCAATTCATTCAGCTCTGCCCAGCGGTCCATTAGCTTCTCCAGCTTCTCTTCCAGCTGCTGCTGCTCTGCTGCAAGCTCCTGCAGACGCGAGGAGTCGCTGCTTGCCGCTTCCATGCGGCCTGCGATTTCACTGATTTCGTTTTCCGCGTCTTCAATCCAGCCGTCGATTTGCTCGAAATCCTTCTGGTCCTTGTAAGACATTTTTAGCGTACGCTCTTTGCCTGCCGCTTTCGCTGGAGCATCCGGGATGCTTGGGGCAACTGCCGCAGGCGTTTTCGGAGCAGAGGCTGCAGCCGGCGCAGCTGTGCCGTGCTTTGCGACAAACTCCTGATAGTCCGTATAATTGCCGGTATGATGCGTAATAACGCCATCGCCTTCAAAAGCGACTATTTTATCGACTGTACGGTCGAGGAAATACCGGTCATGGGAAACCACGAACACGACTCCCGGAAAATCGTCCAAATAATCCTCAAGCACGGTAAGCGTCGAAATATCGAGATCATTCGTCGGCTCATCCAACAGCAGTACGTTCGGCGCATTCATCAGCACGCGCAAAAGCTGCAAACGGCGCTTCTCTCCTCCGGACAGCTTGGAAATCGGCGTCCACTGCATCGTCGGCGAAAATAGGAACCGCTCCAGCATCTGACCCGCTGATATTGTCGTGCCATCCGCCGTTTTCACCTGTTCCGCGCCCTCGCGAATATATTCAATCACGCGCAGCGATTGATCCATTTCCTCGTGCTCCTGCGAGAACCAGCCAAGCTTAACCGTAGCGCCAAGCTCGACCGTGCCCTCATCCGGCGTTAATTGGCCGGTTATTAGCTTCAGCAGCGTAGATTTCCCGCTTCCGTTGCGGCCGACAATGCCGACCCGATCCTCAGGAACCGCAATATAACTGAAATCACGAATCAGCGTACGATCGCCGAAGCGCTTCGTTACTTCTTCGATTTCTACGATTTTGCGCCCCAATCTCGTCGAAGCCACCGATACGTCCATCTTCCCGCCCGCTTGCTTCGGCGCATCCGCCTTCAACGCTTCGAAACGATCGATACGCGCTTTTTGCTTTGTCGTTCTCGCCTTTGCGCCGCGTCTAATCCATGAGAGCTCGTTGCGCAGCAGGTTCTGCCGCTTCGATTCCGTCGCAGCTTCCCGTTCTTCGCGGTCCAGCTTCAGCTCCAGGAAGCGGCTGTAGTTCGCTTGATAGAAATGGGCTTGCCCTTTATCCAGCTCGATCACTCTATTGCTGACACGATCAAGGAAATAGCGGTCATGCGTAATCATGAGGAGCGCGCCTCTGCGCTTTTGCAGCATACCTTCCAGCCAAGCCACGGAATCATTATCAATATGGTTCGTAGGCTCATCGAGAATAAGCACATCCGATGGAAGCAAGAGCGCTGCCGCCATAGCGACACGCTTGCGCTGACCGCCCGACAAGGTCTCGACCTTCGCATCAAAATCATAAATACCCAGCTTGGACAATGCCATCTTCGCGTCGCTCTCCAGCTGCCAGGCATCAAACTCATCCATCAGCTGGTTGGCTTTAATGAGCTGCTCCTGAAGCACCGCGTCGCTAGGCTTGAGCTCAATGGCTTCCATTGCCGCGGCATAGGCTTGAACGGCTCTTAGCTGCGGAGAATCGCCACCCAGCACATGCTCAAGCGTGGTTTCATTCGGTGCAAAAACCGGATCCTGTGCCAGCATTCTGACCGTTACCCGGTTGCCGATGGACACGATGCCGGAATCTGCCGGCTCAAGGCCCGCGATCACCTTAAGGAAGGTTGACTTCCCCGTCCCGTTCACGCCAATGATGCCTACTTTATCGCCATCCTCTACGCCGAACGTGACATTTTCGAACAATAGCTTCTCGCCATAGCTCTTTGTTATATGTTCTACAGACAATAAATGCATGAGGCAAACCTACTTTTTTTGAAATAGTATAGCTGCAACAGCAGCCACTCGTATCATACCACAAAAAGGCTTTATCTTCACTTTGCGCAGGCTTTGGCAGCCCGTCTCCCCCTCACGAAATAGCAGTCATTATTGACCCGGTTTATGTCGATATAACAAGTAAGAGGAAAGGAAGGAGTGATCCCTAATGGGTAAACCCTATTTATTTCTATTTACCGGCACAAGCGGTTCCGGCCGCAAGACCGCGGCACATAAAGCCCTGCAAGGCTCCGGTATCCTGCATATCCCCTCCTGCACCGACCGGCCGCCGCGCGACAAAGAGCGTCCCGATATGGACTACCGCTATGTCAGCAAAGAGCAATTCGATCTATTGGCAGCGGACGGCTTCTTCACCGAACTGGTCAAAATTGATCAGCACCGCTACGGAATCGGCCGGCGTTATCTCGATTTGGCGCTTCAAGCCGGCAACAGCGTCTATCTTATTCTTAACCGCGAGGGCGCGGATACGATTCGCAAGCTTTACGGCGAGCGTGCCATCCGGATTTTTCTGTACGTCGACAAGAAAACGGTATCCGAACGACTAGAAAGCAAAGGCACGAGCTATGAGATTATCAACAGCTACCTTAGCCATTATTCCGAAGAGGTCACCTATCGCAAATCCTGTGAGCATATTATCGAAAATTTGTCGCTCGAGCGGACGGCCCAGCAAATCCGTGCCATTATAGATAGCTATCTTAAGCCAAACTAGGCCAACAGAAGCACTAATAATTAAGCAAGCATGAACGGCTGCCGCCGTCATATAAACTCATATCTATAAAAAAAGGGCCTGCGCTTCGTCTCCAAAAAGACGGTGCAGGCCCTTTCCGTTATAAATTAACGTTTGCCGATCATGTTCTCAGGTCGTACAAACTCATCGAACTGCTCGGATGTAAGCAAGCCGCTTGCGATAGCCGACTCTTTGAGCGTAAGACCTTTTTTATGCGCGTTTTTCGCGATTGCAGCCGCATTCTCATAACCGATGTGCGGGTTAAGCGCCGTAACGAGCATAAGCGATTGATCAAGATTGCGCTTGATTGCCGCTTCGTTCGGCTCAATGCCGACCGCGCAATTATCGTTGAACGATACCATGCCGTCAGCAAGCAGCGCTACGGATTGCAGGAAGTTATAGATGATAACAGGCTTGAATACGTTAAGCTCGAAGTTACCTTGGCTTGCCGCCATCGAAATCGCCGTATCGTTACCGATGACTTGGCAAACCGCCATCGTCAAGGCTTCACTTTGGGTTGGATTCACTTTACCCGGCATAATCGAGCTGCCCGGCTCATTCTCTGGAATCGAAATTTCGCCGATGCCGCAGCGCGGTCCGCTGGCCAGCCATCTCACATCATTCGCGATTTTCATTAAATCCGCCGCCAGCGCTTTAACCGCGCCGTGCGTGTACACGATTTGGTCATGGCTTGTCAGCGAGTGGAATTTGTTCTCCGCCGTCACGAAGGTTTTGCCGGTAAGCGACGAGACTTCCTCTGCTACCGCAACGGCAAAGTCCGGATGAGCGTTAAGGCCTGTACCAACCGCAGTACCGCCAAGCGCTAGATCACGCATCGTTTCCACGCTTTGAACAAGCATGGCACGCGTTCTGTCCAGCATCGAGTACCAGCCGCTAATTTCTTGGCCAAGCGTGATTGGCGTCGCATCTTGGAGATGCGTACGGCCGATTTTTACGAGATCGTTGAATTTCTCCGCTTTTGCGCGAAGCGTACCGTTAAGCAGGTCAAGCGAAGGGAGCAAACGGTCTTCCAGGGCGATAACGCCGGCGATGTGCATCGCTGCAGGGAAGGTATCGTTCGAGCTTTGCGAACGGTTAACATCATCGTTCGGGTGAATGCGCACATCGCTGCCGCGTTCAGCAAGCAAGCCGTTCGCACGGTTAGCGATTACCTCGTTTACGTTCATGTTCGTTTGCGTGCCGCTGCCTGTTTGCCATACGACTAGCGGAAAATGGTCATCCCATTTGCCTGCAACGATCTCATCTACGGCCTCGCCGATAATGGCTGATTTCGCCGCATCCAGCACGCCAAGCTTCTCGTTGGCTTGCGCTGCTGCTTTTTTGATATATGCCATGGCATATACGACTTCGATCGGCATGCGCTCGCCGCTGATTTTAAAGTTTTGCAGGCTTCTTTGCGTTTGAGCGCCCCACAGCTTGTCTGCAGGAACCTGAATTTCACCCATTGTGTCCTTCTCAATCCGATAATCCATTTCTTGAACGACTCCTTTAATCAATTGGTTTGTCTCTTCATGACCCTGTTTCTGTTATAACGCTATTCCCGTCCAGAATCAAGCAATGCGGCGTATTCTTCTTCTAGGACTTTCTTTGCAGCGTTCCATTTGCCTCGATGACTTCGATAAAGACAGCCCGTTCCTCCGGCTGATTGTTAGGCGTATGCATGGCCAGCATGAGACGTCCTTCAAAGGATCGGAACAGCATGCCGTGCCCGCCGTCCTCGGGAAACAGCGTCTCTTCATCCTGCTTCCAAGGCCCCTCTACCCTACCGCTTTCCGAGCGGGCGATACCGATTGCATAACCGTTCTTCGATCCGCTAGACCACAGCATGAGCAGCTCGTCCGCTTGATTTCTGAACAGGAACGGCCCATCCGTTACATAAACATCCTTGTCATCTCCGCCAGCCGCCGACCAAGGCGCTTCCGATGCCGAGAACAGCGTGATCGGCTCTCCTGCTGCTTCGCTCAGATCCGAAGTGAGCGGAATGGCGCACATTTTCCCATCCCTCACCTGTACCCACTCATGGCAAAACACCATCCACGGCGTTCCATTCTCGTCGATATGCAGCGTTCCGTCGAGACATTCCCACTCCGCCGGCGTAACGGGATTTTTGCTAAGGGGCTTAAAGGGGCCAACCGGACTTTCCGCGATCAATACTTGCGTGGCCCGGCGTTTATCGTCCGACTTAAAGGATGCAAACATATAATAGCTGTCTTGATAAAAATACACCTCAGGCGCCCAGAAGTGATGATCCGCCCAGAATCCGGGCTCCGGCCTAAACGCTGGAAAAGGCCCCTCCCACTGCTCCAGATCCGTGCTGCGATACGTATTAAAGCCGGTTCCCGGACCGGACCACACGGTTTCGTCTGTCGTACCGTATAGGTAATAACAGCCCGCTTCCTCATCGACAAGAATAAACGGATCCCGAATGCGGATATCTTCACGTTTTAACATTAGCTCATTTCTCCTTTAGTAGCTCGATGTTTTAGGCATGCCTTTGAAAAAAATACCCTGACAGAGGTTAAGCTTCTCTGTCAGGGTATTTGGCTACAGCCCTTTCGCTTCGCGGTAAGCCGTGATATAAGCAGCCGCCTTCTTCTCGATGAGCGAGAAGTCGCCGGTTTTCACGGCATCCTTCGTCAGGTCGGAACCAATTCCGACCGCTACCGCGCCGGCCTTGATCCAGTCCTTCAAATTGTCGAGCGATACGCCGCCTGTCGGCATCACGTTTGCCTGAGGCAGCGGTCCTTTTATAGAAGGAATCACGCTCGGAGAGTAAAGGTTGCCTGGGAATAGCTTCACGATATCGACGCCAAGCTCAAGTGCCGTTTGAATTTCGTGTATCGTCATGGTACCTGGCAAAATCGGAATCGCATAACGGTTACAAAGCTTAATTGTATCCGGGTTAAGAGCAGGAGATACGACATATTCGGCACCTGCCAAAATGGCTGCGCGTGCCGTTTCCGGATCAAGCACTGTACCCACGCCGATGATCGCAAAGTTATCCGCATCAGGTGATACGGAGCTTGAATATTCCTTCGATAATTGCTCGATTGCGCGAAGCGCGAAAGGCACCGTCATCGTAATCTCGATGGCTTTGATTCCGCCCTTGATCGCGCGGCGCGACATTTCCACAACTTCCTCTGGCGAGTCTGCGCGCAGCACAGCCACAACGCCGGCATCCGTCAGCTGTTGCAGCACTCTAAGCTTCTTCATCCGTTTGTCCCTCTTCCCATTATGTGCGTATTTGTTCGAAAATGTGCTATCTCTAACGCTCATTATATGATGTTTTAAACAATTCTTCAATCATTGTCCTATTTCGCGTAATCGATCTCTAGAAACTTTTCGACTTCGGTTACCCAGCGTTCATTCACAAATTGCACATGCAGCGGATGCTCGTTGTACGCATCATAATCAGCCTGATTCGCAAACTCCATGGCGAATCCATGACGGTAGTCGTTTTTCCCGCTTACCTGCTTATAAACCTGAAAGTTCGTTACCGTCGGAATCGAAGTTAAAATCCGCTCGCCGTCCTCCAAAAACTGACGCTCCGCCTCCGAGCCCTGCTCATGCTTTAAGTTGAAAATAACCGAATGCAGGATCCACTCTTTTGTTTGCGCTGACATCTAAATCGCTCCCTTTGCTCAATAAAATGAAATGATTCCTTTAAAAGTAACATAAACAAGCTGTTTAGTGGAGCGTTTTCATTTTGATTATTGTTGTATGAGGATCCTCTGACGCAGCACGATGCTGTTTAACTAATACAGAATAGGTTTAACTACATGAGGTAAGACAAGGTAGAAATTAGGAGGTTGAGAAACGTATGTTTAAACGTATGGATGAAATTTTGATCGAAATCCCTGATGTTGAGAAACCGGATCCTAACGCTGCTGCTGCCGTACAAGAACTTCTGGGCGGTAAGTTCGGAGAGATGTCAACGTTAAACAATTACCTGTATCAATCCTTTAACTTCCGTTCAAAAGAAAAACTTAAGCCTTTCTATGATTTGGTGATGAGTATCACAGCGGAAGAGCTTGGCCATGTCGAGCTTGTATCGCATGCCATCAACAAATGCTTGAGAGGCTCAACTGACTATAAAGAGCCGGACAAAACGCCGCTTGGCTCCGTTCAAGACGCACGTTTGTCTTATCACTTCCTTGCCGGGGCACAAGGCGCCATGCCGTTTGACTCCATGGGAAATCCGTGGACAGGCGCCAATGTGTTTAACAGCGGAAACCTGGTAGAGGATTTGCTGCATAACTTCTTCCTCGAATGTGGGGCTAGAACCCATAAAATGAAAGTATACGAAATGACCGACCACCCTGCTGCGCGCGCAGTCGTAGGTTTTCTCCTCGTTCGGGGCGGCGTCCATGTCGTTGCTTATGCCAAGGCGCTGGAGATTGCGACGGGCGTAAATGTAACGAAGTTAGTGCCGATTCCTTCCTTGAGCAACAAAGCATTTAACGAGGCTAGAAAATACGAAGAAAAAGGCGAGCACACGAAGCTGTACACTTGGAGCGAAAAGGACTTTACCACGATCGATCAGATCTGGAAGGGAACGCATCCCGAGGATGATCTTCCGCTTGAAGTCATTCAAGGCTCACCAAAAGGCTTCCCGATTCCTGAAGCTCCTTCCGTTGAAGAGGAATTCGCCCCTGGGATTTCCCCTGAGGACTTTAAAGCAATCGCCAAACGGCTTAAGCAGGCTGGTAATATTAAAGAGTAACCATATATCGAGGAGACCCTTGTTTGAGGCAGGGGTCTTTTATATAGAGATTTGTTCTTGGTCCTCAACTATATGAATGATATACTTGCAGCAGACGAAGAACGTCCTAAAGCCATTCCGATGGCTTCGGGGCGTTTTTTTTATTTTCAGAAGGAGGCATGTTGCAATGAGTGACTTTGAGCAATCTTATTGTGATTTTTTAGAGCTGCACGAGCGAAAAAGATCCGGGGAACGTAAAAGAAGGCTGGTCAGAGGGCATGGGTATGCCGAGAAACTGCTGCTCCAAAACGTATGGTGGCCGCTTTTCGGCAATTTCCATCACCTGCATCCCGAATACGAGATTTATGATTGGAACCGAAAATCACAGTTTCTCGATTTTGCTTTTCTGCCTGAGTTTGGACAGTTTGGGCTGGAATGCGATGGTTTTCAGAGTCACATTAAAGATATGGACAGAGAAAAGCACAGCTATGCCGTGAATCGTGATAATTTTTTGACCGCCATGGGCTGGAGGATGTTCCATTTCACGTTTGACGATGTACAGAAGCGTCCTGAAATATGTCGCATGCTGCTCCAAATGTCCCTTGCTCCTCATCTTATACGCGGCAGCTCCAGCACGCCAATCAACCTGAAAGAGCGGGAAGTCCTTCAATTAGCCTGGTCATTAGGCCGCAAAATACGCCCGATGGATGTCCAGAATCATCTGAACATGAATTTTCGCACAGCACGAATTAGACTTCAGTCGCTCGTCGAGAAAAAGCTGCTTCGTCCCATAGTCAACGGCAAGGACATACGCTTCTATGAACTCGCCGAAGGCTCCTTGGAATGTTTGTTGTAGATGCACGCAATGACCGCCGCTTAGGCCAAGCAGTTAGTTTTTGGTCCTTTGTTTGGTCCTTTGTTTGGTCCTTTGTTTGGTCTTTTGCTCATCTGATGCTACGTTGCAGTTCGTACACTAATCGTCTTTTAAGTAACCATGCACTTGCTACACTGCAGTTTCTGCAGCAGAATCAGTCCATTACGCCTCATTTCTCCTGATGAGGCGGTTTCTGCTGTACTTTCTGCAGCGTAGCACCTCACGTGCTCCACATATGCAGTTTCTGTTGTACAAAGTGCAGTGTACGCAGCGATTAATTGGTTAGTTGTTTTCGATATTCAGCAGTTTCAGTAGTATCAGTAGCATCAGCACTATCAGCAGTTCCAGTAGTTCCAGCAGTTTCAGCAGTAGTTCCTGCACCTGCAACTACCAGCACTAGAAGGTCCACCAACACCACCTCTCCAAACATTCACCCTCGCTACGTTGCAGTTTGTACACTCTAATCGTCTTTTAAGTAACCAAGCTCTTGCTACACTGCAGTTTCTGCAGCAGAATCAGTCCATTCCGCCTCATTTCCCTATATACAGCAGTTTCTGCTGTACTTTCTGCAGCGTAGCACCTCGTGCGCTCTAAATATGCGGTTTCTGTTGTACAAAGTGCAGTGTATACAGCGATTAATTAGTTAGATGTTTTTGATGTTCAATAGTATTAGTAGTATCAGCACTATCAGCACTTCCAGAAGTTCCAGAAGTTCCAGCAGTCTCAGCATTTACAGCTTATTCAGCACCGGCAGCAGTACCACCAACACCACCTCTCCAAACACTCACCTTCTCTACGTTGCAGTTTGTACACTCTAATCGTCTTTTAAGTAACCATGCACTTGCTACACTGCAGTTTCTGCAGCAGAATCAGTCCATTCCGCTTCATTTCTCCTGATGAGTCGGTTTCTGCTGTACTTTCTGCAGCGTAGCACCTTACTTGCTCCGAATATGCAGTTTCTGTTGTACAAAGTGCAGTGTACGCAGCGATTAATTGGATAGGTGTTTCGGTATTCAGCAGTTTCAGTAGTATCAGTCAGTAGTATCAGTCAGTAGTATCAGTAGTATCTGTTGTATCAGTCAGTAGTATCAGTAGTATCAGTAGTATCAGTAGTATCAGTTGTATCAGTTGTATCAGTAGTATCAGCAGTTTCAGTAGTATCAGTCAGCAGTATCAGTTGTATCAGCGCTATCAGCAGTTCCAGCAGTTCCAGCAGTTTCAGCAGTTTCAGCAGTTTCAGCAGTTTCAGCAGTTTCAGCAGTTTCAGCAGTTTCAGCAGTTTCAGCAGTTTCAGCACTATCAGCAGTTCCAGCAGTTCCAGAATCACCAGTAGTTCCTGCACCGGCAACTACCAGCACTAGCAGTACCACCAACACCCCCTCTCCAAACACTCACCATCGCTACGTTGCAGTTTGTACACTCTAATCGTCTTTTAAGTAACCATGCACTTGCTACACTGCAGTTTCTGCAGCAGAATCAGTCCATTACGCCTCATTTCTCCTGATGAGGCGGTTTCTGCTGTACTTTCTGCAGCGTAGCACCTCACGTGCTCCACATATGCAGTTTCTGTTGTACAAAGTGCAGTGTACGCAGCGATTAATTGGATAGGTGTTTCGGTATTCAGCAGTTTCAGTAATTTCAGTAATTTCAGTAATTTCAGTAGTTTCAGTAGTTTCAGCACTTTCCTCTCTTTCAGCACATCCAGCACATCCAGCACTTTCAGCATTTTCCTCTCTTTCAACATTTTCAGCACTTGCTCATTACCGGCAAGCAGCTATAGATTTGCTAGCTAGCTACACAGCGATACCGCCCGCAGCGAGTGAAAATAATTTCTTCGTCTCTAACCCTGTCACTATGCTGTCAGGGTTGATGAAATATAATTAAGCTAATAATGAGGATTAAGGAAGTTTAGGGGAGGTTTTGGAGTATGCGTATGCGGACATCTCAGCGCGCTGGCGCTGCTTCGGCAGCCGTTCTTAGTAAGCGGCAATTAAATCGCGCATTGCTGGATCGCCAGATGCTGCTTCAGCGCTCAAGCATTTCTGTGCTCGAGGCGATTGAACGGCTGGTAGCGATTCAAGCGCAGGCTCCAAATCCACCATACTTCGCATTATGGTCACGGCTCGAAGGCTTCTGCCACGAGCAGCTCTCTCATTTAATGAAGGAGCGGCAGGTCGTGCGTATTGCACTCATGCGCGCGACGATCCATTTGGTCAGCGCACGGGACTGCCTAGAAATGCGCCCCCTACTTGCAGCCGTTTTGGATAAAGGCCTGCGGAGCGCTTTCGGCAAAAAGCTGGCGGCATTAGATCTGGACGCGATTAGCGCAGCTGGCCGCGCCTTAGTCGAAGCGAAGCCGCGCACCTTCAACGAACTAGGCAAGCTGCTCGTAGAACAGCGGCCCGAAGCCGACCCTGCTGCGCTCAGTGCCATCATTCGGACGCTCGTCCCTCTCGTTCAAGTACCGCCGCGCGGGATATGGGGTACTAGCGGCCAAGCCGCGCATACCTCAGCGGAAGCTTGGCTCGGCGAGCCTCTCGCAGCCGCTCCTTCTCTTGATGAAATGCTTCTGCGCTACCTCGCAGCCTTCGGCCCGGCGACCGTCAAGGATATGCAGGTATGGTCGGGTCTGAGCAGGCTGCGCGACACGGTAGAAAACCTTCGCCCTAAGCTGCGTACCTTCTCCGACGAGAATGGCAATGAATTATTCGACCTGGCGAGTGTACCCTTGCCGCCGGCAGACACGATAGCTCCGCCGAGGTTCCTGTCCGAATTTGACAATATGCTGCTCTCTTACGCCGACCGCAGCCGCATCATGGATGAAAAGCATAAACCGCTAATATTCACGATAAACGGCATTATTCGGTCAACGTTTCTCATAGACGGATTTGTGCGCGGCACTTGGAAAATAGAACAAACGAACAAATCGGCTGCTTTGTTCATTCAACCCTTCGAGCGGCTGAGCACGGCGGATCAAGAAGCGTTGGCAGAAGAAGGGGCTAAGCTGCTCACATTTGCGGCACAATCCGCCGGCATACAGGAAATTCACTTCTTGGAATCGCAATAAGCCAATGGGCATGAACCCAAATGCTAACACGCTCCATACTCATCGCAAAAAAAAAGAAGCAGTCTATACGATCTGCTCCTTCCGTTCATTGCTTATTAAGATTTATCAACGTTCCTATAATCTAACATCCACTACGGGAGGATCGGCTATTTTCCGGCTCTGCCGAGGTTTGCCCTTAACAGACCAATACGTCCACATCCGCAGCAGTCGCTCAAGCGGTCCATTTTTGAACCTGAACAATAGAAAGCTGGACACGACGGCCTGAACAGCATAAATGAAAAGTGCAAGCAGCATGCCATTTAACACGCCAATTTCTCCGAACCAGCCGAGACCGTAGCCGTAAAACAAAGTCGTACAAATGACCGTTTGCATCAAATAGTTGGTCATGGACATCCGCCCAACCGCTTCAATCGCCGATACAACTACCGAGCTTTTTGCTGCATACGATAAAACGAGCGCTAGTCCGAAAATATATCCGAGAGCCAGCATGCTCGCCCCAATATGCAATGCCACACCGCTCCAATCCCAATCCTTCTGCAGCACGCCCAAGCTCTTTAACAATAGGCCAAGCGGCAGCATGATGGCAGCTGCTAAGGCGTACCTTCGCCTCTCTCGTTTCGGGTTATGGAACCACTGCTTTTTTGCAGCCGCTATTCCAAACAGAAACATGGGCAGCATGATCAGAGGCATAAAGATCATTAAAGCCACCATGCCGGCCACGGGTAGATCTAGCGGATCTTCATTTAAGCGAAACTCCATAATCTCCTCATGTGTCCCTTCTCCGTAGATAGTGGTAGACTGCATCACATACTCCTGCATGCGCTCTTGCTCTTTTGGCGTACCTTCACCTATCCCATAGTTGATTCCCGCTAACAACAAAGTTAAAGCGATGCCCCATATGATAAGCGTCTTTGGCTTCCTTTTCACAAATAACAACAAACAAAAGCCCGTAACCCCGTAAGCGAGCAAAATATCCCCCTCCCAAAGCAAGAGGCTGTGCATAAGGCCAAGCGCGATCAGCATGATAAAGCGCCTTACCAAAGATCCCCCCGGTCTTATCCCCTTCGACATCAAACCTTCCCGCAGCTTATACAGGCTGTATCCGAACAAGAACATAAAAATTGGCATGAAGCTGCCCTCGACTACGATTAACAGCGACCGATGCATGAATTCATCCAGCTTGGAAGGGCTAAAATACTGCATTTCATCTTTCCCGTATATCCCATATTGGAAAATAAGCATATTCGAAAGCAATATGCCGAGCAAGCAGAAGCCTCTAATTACATCTATCATGCGAATTCGGCTTCTCGTTTCTAATTGATTAATCATCCCCATCACCTCTTCCATAATGATAATGACTCTTGTTGAACGGAAAGCAAACAGAATCATAACAGCAGCTTAAATTTTCCGATTTCGTTCAACTGCTGTTAAGGTTTGTGTGATAGCATGAAAACGGGTGATAACTATGAATAAAATTTTAATCGTTGATGATGAACCTTCTATCGTTAAAATGCTGCAGCTGGTGCTGCAGAAAGAAGGCTTTCAGCACATCTATACAGCGGGTACCTGCCAAGAGGCTCTCGATACCATTTCCCGTTTCGGAGCCGATATTGTCCTGCTTGATGTGATGCTGCCGGACGGCAGCGGATTCGAGGTTTGCCCCAAAATAAGAAAGCTGGGCAATCCGCATATATTATTTTTAACAGCAAAAGCATCTGACCTTGATATTCTGACGGGGTTCGCGATGGGAGCGGATGACTACATAACAAAGCCCTTTAACCCGTTGGAAATTGCAGCACGCATCAAAGCGCGATTGCGCCGCTTCGATGAAATGGGCAGCCTTAAAGGCGATGCGGCTGCTTCACCTTTAGCAATAGCCGCTGCCTCACGGAAAATATTTCGCTTTGGCCGTTTTCAACTGGATGAAGCAGCCGGCGAGCTATTAGTCGATAGCATGCCCGTGTCCTGTCCCGCACAGGTCTTTCAGCTGCTGTTATATTTCTGCAAAAATCCCGGTATCGTCTTCTCCAAGGGCCAGCTCTACGAAGCTGTATGGGGCATTGACGGAATTGGCGATGATAATACGGTTATGGTACATATCCGTCGAATACGCGAAAAAATTGAATACGATCCCAGCATGCCGACCCATTTGCTCACCGTTCGAGGATTAGGCTATAAACTAGCTAAGGAACCCCTGCGCATATGAAGGTTCAGCGCAGATTAGCTTTTCATTTTATATACCAGCTAATTGTATATTCAGTCCTAATCATCGTCACCATGGTCGTCCTTTTGCTTGCTCTCATTAACAAAATTACGAATGAGGATCTAAAGCGTTCCTTTCCTGCCGGGGCACTTGAAAAGATCGTCACGGAAACGTACTACGAGAAGGAAGAAATTAGGCTGACAGCGCATTGGAAGAAGCTTATCGAGGAGCGTGGTATTTGGCTTCAGGTAGCTGACGCTAAGGGCAATGTGATTTATGCTGCCAATACACCAGCCGACCAGCCCAATTCCTATTCCATCACCCAGCTTTTTGCAATTCAACAATCCGGTAAATATGGGTCCTACATTGTCGCTAACCAGCTCGATCAAACCTACGACACGCCGCTGCTGTTTCTTCTCGGTTACAAAAGTCCGCAACAGGAACAGCTTGCGGCGTGGTACGAAAACTACCAGCAAAATGGTCTCGTAAACGCGGCTTTTCGAACTAAACTTCTCTCCCAGCTGCGGGAAACGGACAGCTACCTGCTTGTTGTCGATCAGGCAGGCAAGAACGTACAGACATTTGGCGAACAGGCTTCTGCCGTCAAAGATTATGAGCCTTTGGAGATTTTGGCTATGCAGCAGAGGCCTGGCGATTACGATACAAATATTGCTGTATATCAGCCGCCAGCAAGTCACATGACATGGATTATGTACACCCCTAATAAACCAGGAACATTTACCAATCAGCCTGTATTCAAAGAGATCATTCGCAGCTTTATTTGGGTAGGCGGCACGATTCTCCTGCTGTCTCTCGCCATCTCGGTCTGGCACGGCTATCGATACGGTCAACCTCTCATCCTATTTGCCGGTTGGTTTGAACGCATGGGCAGCGGGCTTCAAGGGGACGTATTTACGACTAAAGACCGCAGAAAAGTATTTCGCCGTAACGGCAAAATCCGCGTTCGCTATCGTCTTTACCGAGAGGTTATCGGAGCCTTCCATCAAATGGCCGAGCGACTTTCGGAAACGGAAAAGGATCGGCTTCAGCTAGAGAAGACAAGAGAAGAGTGGATGACCGGCATATCGCATGATCTGCGTACGCCACTTTCCACGATTCAAGGGTACGGGTACATTTTGGAAAACTCGCCTGCAGACTGGAGCCCTGAGGAGCTTCAAGATATGGGCAAAATGATTCGCGAAAAAAGCGACTATATGCTGGAGCTAATTTCCGATTTCTCGCTCATCTTTCAATTAAAACAAGGTGCCGTGCTTATAGACCGGACAAAAATCGAGCTTGGCGAGCTCGTTAGAAGATCCGTATTAAAGTATGTTAATGATGCTACTCTCAGGGATGTCTCCTTCCATTATGAGGAGGATGGGCTTCTGGTTGCCATATTCGGAAATGACAAATGGCTGCAGCGGCTTATGGATAACCTGCTATCCAATGCTGTAAAGCATAATCCGCCCGGTATCAATGTTACAGTAGTAAGCGGCATGCTGAACGATGAAGCTTATATTCGCGTCTCTGACAACGGTACAGGGATGAATGAGGAGACCATTCAAAAGCTCTTTGAGAGGTACTACCGCGGGACAAATACGGAAGAATCAAGCGACGGCACCGGCCTTGGCATGAGCATAGCCAAAATGATCGTAGAGGCGCATAACGGCAGAATTGAAGTATGCTCAGCTCTTGGTGAGGGCACATCGATTGTTATTTATTTTCCATGTGGCTAATTAATCTTTTCAATAATAGGGAGGAAGCATGCGCTTGCTCCCTTTTCTTATCGCCTTACATACCCGCAGCACGCAAGCAGCGATCCATGCGATCCAACGCTTCGGCTAGCCTAGCTACCGACGATGCATAGGAGCAGCGAAGAAAGCCTTCTCCGCCAAGCCCAAACACATGCCCGGGAACCGTTGCGACCCCGGCTTCGAACAGCAGCTTCTGTGCAAAAGCATCGGAATCAAGTCCCGTATGCGCAATCGACGGAAAGGCATAAAACGCCCCGCGCGGCTCATGGCACGGCAATCCGATATCCCGTAAGCCTTTGACGAACATCCGCCTCCGCTGCGCGTAAGCATCGATCATCATGTCCTTTTCCTCCAAGCCGTTCCGCAGCGATTCAATCGCCGCGATTTGACCGATTATAGGTGCACACATAACGGTATATTGGTGGATTTTCAGCATGGCGGCGATGAGCTCCCGATGTCCGCAAGCATAGCCGATCCGCCAGCCTGTCATCGCAAAAGCTTTCGAGAAGCCGCTGATCAGCAGCGTTCTTTCTTTCATGCCCGGCAGCGAGGCGAAGCTCACGTGCTTCCCATCGTAGGTGAGCTCTGCATAAATCTCATCCGATATGACGATCAGATTGTTCTCCTCGACCAACTTGGCGATCGGAAGCCAGTCTTCATGTTTCATGATTCCGCCCGTCGGATTGTTAGGGTAGTTAATAATCAGCACCTTCGAGCGCGGAGTGAGCGCAGCCTTCAAAGCCTCGGCCGTCACTTTAAACTGATCCTTCGCAAACGTCTCCACCTCGATGACCTTCCCGCCGTTCAACTGCGCGATCGGTGAATAGGCAATATAGCTTGGAACGGGAACTAGAATTTCATCGCCTGGCCCGATTAAAGCCCGCAGCGCAAGATCAATCGCCTCGCTGCCGCCGACGGTAACGATAATCTCGTTCTCGGGTTCATATTGCACTTGGAAGCTATTGTGCAAATAGATCCCAATCTCTTCCCTCAGCTCCAGCAATCCCGCATTAGGCGTATAGGAGGTTTTTCCGAGCTCCAGCGCTCTCACGCAAGCTGCCCGCACATGCTCCGGCGTAACGAAATCAGGCTCTCCTACACCCAGCGAGATGATATCCTTGTTCCCCTCAGCCAAGCTAAAAAATTTACGAATGCCCGAAGGCGGGATTTGCTGCACTATCGGCGAGATCTGCTCGCTCATCGACCATGTTTTCATGTCTTTTCCTCCTAAATGTAGATTCTGTGATAAGCGTAAACGTCTGCAGCCGTCTTTTGTCGGCAAAAGCTCGTTTCGCGGAGATAAATAAACAAAAAAAAAGAGACCCATCCCTATAAAGGGACGAGTCTCCACCCGTGTTACCACCCTAGTTTCACGCCAAAGCGCGACACTCTGCTCATGCATCAATCAATGCATGTTCCCGTTAACGCTGGAAATGCGGCAGAGCTTACTCTCGTTCAGCCTGCTTCTCGGAGATGGCTTTCCGTTAGTACCCGAACGTTGGTTTTCAGCTGCCCCAACTCTCTGTTCGATCAGGCCCGTAACGTACTCTTTCTCGTCATAGAATGTAAAAGCTATTTAGCTTGTCATTTAGAATTAACGATACTCATGAAATTTTCACAATAATAACATCAAATACCCGGATGCGCAATACCCATTTTTTAACTTATGAACTCCAGTCGTTTATAGTCAATACCTATAAAGATTATTTATTTTATATATTTTCGAAATTAACAAAGAACCTGTAAAATACTATATAACTTAACCCGGAAGCGCAGCAGGAGCACATTTATAGATCAAGGAGGCTATTTCATGAGTGATATCGTAAAAAAACATTTTGATGCCGTTGCCCCGAGTTATGATCGGCAGCGCAGGCAGCTTATCCCTTGCTTCGATGACTTTTACGGCATGGCAGCCGATGCCGTTGCATGCGCGAATCCCGCTCCCCGTATTTTGGACTTAGGGGCAGGCACAGGACTTTTCACAGCCTTTATACGCAGTAAATATCCGCTTGCCCATTTCACCTTAATCGATCTAAGCGAGGAAATGCTGAAAGAAGCACGCGTTCGTTTTGGAAATGATCCCGCATTTAACTATATCGCAGCTGATTATTCGAATTATCCCTATACGGGCAAATACGATGCCGTTATCTCCTCCCTCTCCATTCACCATTTGACGCACCCCGCCAAACGGGAGCTTTTCTCCATCATTCATGAGCGGTTAGTCGACGGCGGCGTTTTCGTTAATGCCGATCAAGCCGCGGGTTCGACTCCTTTTTGGAACGAATACTACATGTCGCAGTGGAAAAGCGCGATTCAGAAAAGCGGACTGTCCAACGACGCGATTGAAGCGTCCATTAAACGCCGTGAGGTGGACATCAACGCGAGTGTGCAGGATCAGATAAAATGGCTTTGCGAAGCCGGATTTGTCAACGCCGACTGCATTTATAAGCATCACGGCTTTGCCGTATTTGCCGCTTTTAAAAAAGGAGCAGTTGCGAAAATTAACGCTCTCTAGAATTCCCGTAAACACACGTCGTTAATTCCGACTAAATAAATTGGAATTACTGGCGTGTTTTTCATATGCATGGAGTTAACGCCATTAACCTCGTCGCACCAGGATTCTTTATGCAACATTTCCACCTAAACCTCATGAAATAAACCACTTGCAATTCCTTTAATTCCTAGTATAATACTCGGTATAAGAACAATATAGAGATTGGAGCTGCTCCGCATGACTTATTCCGAGAAACAAGTTGCCGCAAAATGGGTTGACGATTATCTGGATCTCTATAACTTTGCCGTAACCGTTCAGGATACCGAATGGCAGCAGCAAATCATCCAAACTCTGCATGCAAAGGATAACCACATCCGCCTCGAAATCGAGCATGGCATTCGCGTGGATTTATGGCTTCGTTTTGATAACATTAACCGGAAAATGCTCGATATCTATGAACAGCTTCGGAATGCGCAAAATTCGGAGCAGCTGCAAAAACAGCTTAGAGAGAAAGTTTGGGAGTTCAAGCTTCAACGGGTGATGATTGCCAGCAAGCTAAAGGCCCACTATGCATTATAAGGCGATTAAACGGGGTTATATCTTCCATAAACATTCGGAAATAAAAAAAAAGCCTGCATGCAGTGATCTGCTCTGCTTAGCTATGTAGGGTAAAGCTATTAACCAAGGCATGCAGCAACCTGCTCTGCCGATCCCGTCTATGAATGGCTAGATTCATAGATAATATGCATTACATCGATACTTGCTCCATATCACGCATCATCTTCATCATCATCGTAGACATTTCGTCACACTCTTGCATCTTCATCATCATCATGTTCATATCCATGCTGTCCATCATTTTCATTTCCGTCATCATGTCCATCATCATCTTCATGGACTTCATCTTGCACATCATTTCTTCCATACACATGTTCATCATCATTTGCATTGCCATCTTTTCCATGCCCGCTCACCTCCCTTAGTCATATCCTATACAGAAGATACTACAGCCTGGAAAATAATTCAAGGCTTTTTTTGTTTTTCTATTGATTTTTAAATTAGCAATATGATATAAATAAAGATTACACTTTATTTCTTACTACTCCGCTTGGAATGATAGCTATGCTCGGACAAAATAGGTAAATGATTAAATAAATATAACAAAAAAAGCAGCTGACCCGACTTCAAAAGTCCGATCGGCTGCTTTTATGCGTAACAAGGGTTATGCGCTCGTTTCCGGCTCCGGAACGGGATTCTCTTTATGCGCTTCAATAAACGCCTTCGTATCATAAAGAATCGCCGCAGCTTCCGCGCGAGTTAAGACATGCGAAGGATCAAAGTTTCCTTCTTCGTCCAAGGAGACGATTTTGTAAAGGAGCGCCCGCTGAATGGTGCCCTGGTAATCAACCGTAATATCCTTCTCGTCTTGAATGGGAATAAACATTTTGACCGTCGGATATTGGCCTGTAAGCTCAAGCGCTTGTACGAGGTAATGCGTAAACTGTTCCTTCGTTAGCGGAGCAGCCGGATCAATATCCGCCGGGATATCGAGACCGTTGTAATGCGCGATAATAAAATCTTCCGCAAACCATGCGTCATTTTTCACCTTCGTATAATAGTCATCCGCTAGAGGCGCTTTTTTGAAATCAATGGCTGCCAGGCTGATCTGCGTCGTTCTCACGATTAAGGAAATGCCCTGTGCGGCAGTTAGATTGTCCTCGGGATGGAATGCCGTATCGCTCACCCCTTTTATGATCCCTTGCTGCTGCAAGGCTTCAATTTTGGCTTTGTTTCCTGAACTAGCGATATCGCCAAAGGGAGCCGCTGCGAAGGCATGCGATGTTATGGATGCAGAAAGCATGACTGCGACCGCTGCGATGGCTGTGCGCATTCGATTCTTCATGGTCGTCCACCTCTTCTGTTCGTTTTTTACGTTCACTTCATTGAACGGCTCCGCGGCCAAAAAGGTTGCAGTCACCCGATATCTAGGCTCCGTTCGGTGCCGATATAATAGCCGCCAAACGTTGACTTGCGTATTTTCGAATATCGCTTTCATCCTTTTCTCCTCTCCTATTAAAGTATCGAAATCTAGTTCGATATACCTCCTTTCTTTTACAATTTCAATAAATTTTCTAAATAATGGGATAATAAATAGTTGATATGATCTAGTAGAAATGAACGACATGCTATAAAAATGTTCCGGACTATCGCTGCCTGGGAGGGATCAAGCCACATACATACCGACCAAGACGTCGGAGATTCGGTTTATACTAAATTCCCAATTGAGAAAGGTGATCCTATTCCATGCAAATGAAAAAAGCAATGGCCATCTCTATGATCGCAGCAGCACTAAGCGCATCGGCAGTCACTCCGGTATTCGCACAAACGGCAGCCGGAAACCACACGGTGCAAATCAATGCTTCCAGCTTTCTCGTTAACGCAAATCCGGTATCCATCCGCACGATTGTAGACGGAGGCGTTACACTCGCTTCCGTTCGCGACATCACGAACGCAATTGGCGCTACGCTGCATATCAACAGCGATCATACGGTTGTCGTCAAATTCGGCGAGAACACGCTGAAGCTGAAAAACGCTTCGAAATCCATTACGGTTAACGGCGCAGCCACTCCGCTTTCGCATCCGGTAAAGGAAGTCGCGTACTCTACGTTCATCGAACCTGCTGCATTCGTTAAAGCGCTTGGCGGCAGCTTTGAGAACAACGCGATCAGCACGGTGAACCTGCTTGACGGAGCAGAGCATGCGATTTGGGTTAATGCTTCCCAGCTGATCGTATCTAACACAGCAGGCGAAGGACGCGAGGATTTCTTGGTTGATGCCGCTACTGGCAAAAACGAGCTGCTGCTGAAGTCCGAAGGCGCTTCTGACCTCGTTCTTTCTCCGGATGGCAAAAGCGTCGCTTACTCCGATGCGAACGGTGCCGTGTTCACGATTGACCTGAGCACCAAGCAGTCGAAGCAGGTAAGCACGGACAGCTCCATTAAAAATGAGCTGCAATGGTCAAGCGACGGCTCTTCCCTCTTCTTCCTGCAAGGCGACAAAAGCTCGATTATCGCAAAGGTTGACGTATCGGACGGCAAAGTGACCAAAGTTCTGGAAGACAAGGTTGACTACAAAGCAAACCTTGAGGTATCTGCCGACGGTACGCAATTCGCTTTCTACGTCTTCAAGCAGCCGAAAGTTACCGCAGACAGCAGCAAGGACGTTGAACTTGACGATGTCGCGATCGATGCAACGGGCACGGAGCCGCAAATCTACTTCTACAATGCCAAGGCAGCAGACAATAAACCGCTGCAGCTTACAAAAGATACGGCCGATAAGGTTTTCCTAACGCTCTCGTCAGACGGCTCCAAAGTCAGCTACGTCAGCGTTAGCGCGGACGATGCAAGCATTGGACAGCTGGTTACGGTAGACAATGCGGGAAAAGCAAGCACGCCTCTCTTCGCTGACAAGGATGTTTATCAGCTGGTTCAAAGTGGAAGCAAGCTTTATCTGCTTACAGCAGACGGCAACAGCACCAACGCCATCTATGAGATCGACAGCGCAACAGGCGCAAGCAAACTCGTACAAACGGTATCGGACAGCGCTTCGGAGCTCGTGGTTTCGAACAACTCGGATATCGCGGTACTGATTGACGGTCAGCTGGCTGTTTCAACTAACGGCAGCTGGAAAAACATAACTAACTAATTTATGGAGGTCATTCCTAATGAAATGGTTTAAACAATTAACGATCGCGGCGCTCATCGCCGTAGTCGGCTTCAGCTCCGTCCCTGCTTCCACGCCTGCCGTTACCGCAGCCAGCAAGCTAAGCGGCAAAATCGTCATCAACGGTTCCTCTGCCCTTCTGCCGTTGACGCTTCAAGCGGCTAACGAGTTCAAAAAACTCAATCCAAAAGTAAAAATTTCCGCATCCGCTGCCGGCTCGATCACTGGACCGCAAGCCGTGCGCAAAGGCATTGCCAACATCGGTGCCGTTGACTGGGATGCTTCCAAGGATGTTCCCGGCTTCAAGAAATTCGAAGGGCAAGTTGCCCATAAAGTAGCCATCATTCCTTTTGCTGCCGTTGTTAACAAGAACGTAACCGCAACAAACCTAACGACAAAAGAACTGCAAGGCATCTTCTCCGGAAAAATCAAAAACTGGAAAGAAGTCGGCGGCAAGGATGCCGAAATCATCGTTGTAAACCGTACGTTTGGTTCAGGCACCCGCGTAAACTTCCAAGACAAAGCGCTTAACGGTACTGATTTCATGACCAAAGGCGACAATTACAAGGAAGTAAAAACGAGCGGCGATATGAAGTCCGCTATCGAAACTACCCCTAATGCCATTGGTTATATGGATCTTGCTTATGTTACCGACAAAATGACGGCTGTAAAAATCAACGATATTGCTCCAACGGAAGCCAATGTCATTAACGGCAAGTACAAGGTATGGGGCTACGGCTACTATATGACAAAAGGCGAGCCGACCGGCGCAACAAAAGAATTCATCAAATATGTTCAAAGCACGAAGTTCCAAAACGGTTCGCTCAAGAAGCTTAAATTCATTCCGATCTCGGCCATCAAATAGTCTTTTCACAAAGGAGCGGTCGGCTTGCGCGAATAAGCGCCTGAGTCGGCCGTCTTTTCCTTCCATGGCATTAATCATGATTTCCATTTATATTTCATAGCGAAAAGCGTCCCGAAGCCTTCAGAACGACCGGCTTCCGACCGCTTTTGCTTAGAGGAGCTTACCGTCTATGTTGGAATCCACTCATGCCGGGCGGCAGTCGCGGCCGCGGCTTTCCGCCGAGCTCGGCAAAGCCATCTTGGCTGGCAGCAGCAAGCCTTTTGATCGAAGATCCCGCCTGTTCTTCACCAACCGTCTCTTTCGTTACCTTTGCATCGCGGCAGCCAGCTTTGTTTGCCTTATTCTCTTTCTAATCCTGCTGCTGATGTTCCGCACCGGCGTGCTGACCTTCAGCCATATTTCGGTGGCGGATTTCTTCTTCAGCGCGGAATGGAATCCGGAGAATGAGCAGTACGGGGCGTTGATCTTTATTTTTGGCACCTTTGCCCTCACGGCATTAACGCTGCTGATCTGCGTACCTATTTCGCTGATCATAGCCGTCTTTCTATCTGTATTTGTACCGCCTTGGCTCAAAAACATGCTTCGTCCGGTGCTGGACCTGCTTGTCGGCATCCCCTCCGTCGTTTACGGCTACTTGGGCCTGACGGTCCTAATACCCTTGATTCGGAACGTAACCGGAAGCGGCATGGGTGACGGCCTGCTTGCAGCGGCGCTCGTGCTTACCATCATGGTCCTTCCAACCGTTAGCCGCATAAGCGATGATGCGATCAGCGCGGTTCCTTCCAAATTCAGCGATGCCTCCTACGCGCTCGGCGCTACCCGCTTCCAGACCGTATGGAGAGTGCTGCTGCCTTCGGCTAAGAGCGGAATCATGTATGCTGTCATTCTTGGCATGGCGCGCGCAGTCGGTGAGACGATGGCTGTCGTAATGGTCATCGGCAATACGCCGCAGCTGGCCGACAGCCTGCTGAAGCCGACCTCCGTTCTCACTAGCAACATCGTGATGCAAATTTCAAATGTTCCTTTTGATTCCACATGGAATTACGCGCTTTATTTGATGGGCTTCCTGCTCCTCGTCATCTCGCTGCTCATGATCGTTGCCATTCGCTGGCTGCAAAGAAAGGGGTCACAAGCATGAAGCAAGCACTCGATATCAACCCTTTAGCAAATCCGTTCAGCGGCAGAAAAGGACTCAATCGTGTCAAAGACCGCTTGTTCACAGGCGTCGTTTGGTCGCTTGGCATTCTGGTCATCGCCTTTATTTTCGGTCTCCTTTATTTGATTTTGCAGGATGGGCTCCCGAAGATTACGTGGGACTTCATATTCGGCCTGCCAAGCGAGATTGACGAGGGCGGAGGGATCGGTCCGACTCTGCTGAACTCCTTCTACATTTTGTTTATCTCCCTGCTGATCGCCATTCCGCTCGGAATGGCAGCCGGCATTTATTTGGCGGAGTTCGCGCCGGACAACAAGCTGATCGGGTTCGTACGCATATGCGTTGAAGGCCTCGCGTCGGTACCGTCCATTATTTTCGGCCTATTCGGCATAGCGCTGTTCGTTGAATATTTCGAGATCGGCTTGACCATTCTTGGAGGCGCGGTCAGCTTGGCTTTTCTTAATTTGCCTGTGCTGACCCGCGTAACCGAAGAATCGATACGTTCGGTGCCAAAGGAGCTGAAAAACGCTTCCTTCGCCCTTGGCGGCACTCACCTGCAAACCATCACCCGTGCGCTGATTCCCGCGGCATTAAACGGCATCATTACAGGCATCTGCTTGGTAGCTGGCCGCGCGTTTGGCGAGAGTGCCGTCATCATTTTGACCGCGGGCGTCACTACCTCCGGTGAAATGTGGGATTTCAGCCTGTTCTCGCCCGGCGCCACGCTGGCGGTTCATCTCTGGTATGTGCAGTCCGAGGCCATTGTCGGCGATGCGCAGGAAATTGCCCAGAAAGCGGCTGCCGTGCTTGTCTTTGTCGTACTCCTCATCAATTTAATCTTCCGCATTCCGCTGTGGCTTAATTCCCGCCGTACGAAGCGTTCCTAACGCGAACCGCAAGCGGCATGATCAGCATGCCGCTCTCCCCAGCCGCATCTCCCCGGATGCGGCTGATTCCCGTTGCTTTCCTCATTCTGCCAGGGACAATCATTTACTAAGCGGTGAAATGAACAAAATAAAACGAAATCGCGTTCTACCAGATTGTAGTTTCCATCTGGATTGCTTTTTCTGATAGAATGGAGAACACAGGCTATCTATCGGAGGTTAAGATTTTGGACTATATTATATTGGATATTGAATTTAACGGACGTAAGTTTGCAAGCGAATTGCCCATGGAGGTCATTGAGATCGGAGCGGTTCGTTTAAATAGCTCATTAGAGCAGACAGATGAATTTTCCGCATTAATCAAGCCCGTTTATTTCGCGAAGCTAAACAGCTTTATCAAGAAGAAAACCGGCATTCCGCAGGAAGACATCGACACGGCAAGCCGATTCCCGAAGGTTATTCGCGATTTTACCGCATGGCTGAACAAAAGCGACTCTTTCCTGCTGTTTACTTGGGGCGGCGAGGACTTGAAGCGGATCGTCTACGATACGCGGATGCATAAGCTTGATGACAGCTTCTGGATGGCGGCAGATTATTTCGACCTGCTGAAGGGATACATCCGGTACAAAAATGTCACGAATGATGTCAGCGTCGAAGCCGCCCTGCTCGATCTTGAAATTACGGCAGAAGGGTCTGCGCACCGCGCGCTCGACGATGCCCGCATGACGGCCGAAGTATTCCGCAAAATCTTCGGCGAGCTGGATCTCAGCCTCAAGCAGCAGTTCAAGGATATGTACACGAATGCCAAGGAACGCCGCATGGTGAAAAATGCGATTCGTACGATGACCTCGCAGAAAATCGTGCCGAAATGGGAAGTTTTCGCTGAGCGTTATCTTGCCGGCAAAGCCTCGTTTGAGGATGTACGGAAGGTCGCGGAGCTTCAGCAATATTTTGACGCCGAGCTGGAGAAGGCCGCCGCTAAGCCTACCGCCGGACAAGTCGGATAACCAAGAATATCATACAAGCCCCTGGCCCTTGACGAGCAGACGCTTCGAGAGGGTCGGGGGTTTTATAAGTATAGGTGATATTTACAAGTATAGGAGATATAACACAATGGAACGCAGCACCAAGTCAATCGCTACCTATGAATTGCTATACGTTATCGGTATAATCGCCATCTCGTTCTCATCCATCTTCGTAAGGTGGTCCGACGCCGATGTGGCCGTCATTGCCATGTACAGGCTGTATTTAACCAACCTCATTATGCTCCCGCTCGTATGGAAATACCGGGCTGAAATGTTCCATCTCAGCGCAAGGCAATGGCGGCTGTTAGCTGCTTCCGGCGTCATGCTTGCCCTTCATTTTATGCTTTGGATGGCTTCCCTGCGCCTTACGACCGTCGCAAGTTCAACCGTTATTTTAACGCTTGAGCCCGTGATGGTGATGCTTGGCTCTTACTTCTTGTTCCGGATCAAGGCGAACCGCATGATGCTGTGGGGCATGGGCCTTGCGCTTGCAGGCTCGATCGTCATCGGCTCGGGCGATTTCTCCCTCTCCGGCGATGCGCTGCTTGGCGATATTCTATCCTTTCTGGGAGCGGCGGCGGTAGCTGTCCATATGCTGATCGGCAAGCAGCTGCGGAAGGATATGAGCGCCTTTGCTTATAACTTCTGGGTATTCGCGCTTGCCGCTACGGCGCTGGCTTTCTACAATATCGTACGCGGCAACCCCTTCACGGGCTACAGCCCGAAGGAATGGGGCTTATTCCTGCTGCTCGCGATTGTTCCTACGCTTTTCGGCCATTACCTATTTAACTGGCTGCTGAAGCATATGAGCGCGGCCGCCGTGTCGATGTCCGTACTCGGCGAGCCCGTTATTTCCTCGCTGCTCGCATGGGTGCTTTTGAAAGAAGCCTTAACGGGCTACCAGCTTGCGGCTGGTGCCTTGATTTTGTTCGGGGTATGGCTCTTTATCCGGCACGGGAAGGAATAGGCTGTCCGTATGATCAGGCTTTCTCTACGACTACGCTGCAGTTTATACAATGTAATGCTCTTTTAACCGTGCAAAATGGAGCCACGTTGTAGTTTGTACAGCAGAATCAGCTATCCCCGGTTCTTTATCGCAGCCGAGTGCTGATTCTGTTGTATTTTTTGCAATGTACCGATCACTTCGAGGCTCATGTTAGGTTTCTAATGTATTTTGTGCAGTGCAGCCAGCCTTCACCATTACGTCAACAAGCGTAATACGACGGAAACCAAGATTAGGGTAAGTACATAAATATGATCTTATTCAACTTCGCCATACTTGATTGGCATAGTATAGCTTTCTTCTGAAGTTGTAATTTTGATACCGACACCATTCGTTAGCATCTCTTGCGTCAATATCCTATCCGTCGTAAAGTCGCGTTGAAAAACGGTTTCGGTATGCGGGGTTAAAAGAAAAGGTGTTTTGCCGTTTCTATCGTCCGTTTCCAATTGCTTGGTCTCAAAGCCAACCGCATCTTTTAAATCTGGATTTAACATAACGATAGAGGCTTCGAATGAAACTTCTTTATCTGTTTTATTGGCTGCTGCAATATATACTTCTAAAATGCTATCTTTTTCGTGCCATCTAACGAAACTTTGTTTTTCAACCAAAATCTCGTTTTCTCCAGAACATGCGGTACAAAAAATAACGAATAACATGAATAAGTAAAGTATGGACTTTATCATGAGTGCCCCCTTAAATCGTTACTATGCCTTCAATTAATTTCCATTTATTGATTATAAATCATCTTTCTGGCAGAAGGAACGTACGATTTCATTAATAGCCATAACAGCAAAAACATTTACGAAGCAGCGTAAATTAAAGAACGGGCTGTCTCCAATGGTCAATTGACCAAAGAAACAGCCCATCTTCGTTTATTTACCCAACAAGTTATAAATAACCTGCGCGCTTTCGGCACGCGTCATTTTGCCCTTCGGCACAAAAGCGTCGTTCGCTCTGCCTTGAACCAGTCCAAGCTCTGCTGCAGCCGATACGGATGCTGCCGCCCACGGGCTGATCTGGCTTTGGTCGGCAAACGCTGCTTCTGCCGATTCCGCTGCGCTCTCATTCCCATTGCGCAATTCATAGGCCCTAATAATCATAACCGCCATCTCCTCGCGGCTAATCATTTCATTCGGTGCAAAGCGGTTACCCCTGCGTCCTTTTACGATACCCAGCTTGCTCGCCGCGGCTGCGTAACCGGAGTACCATTTGCCTGCTTCGTAATCGGAGAAGCCCGCGGTCCCTTCCGCTTTAACGCCAAGCGCGCGAATGAGCATGGCTGCGAATTCGGCACGGGTTACGTTTGCTTGCGGAGCAAACTCTTTCTCGTTAACCCCATTAACGATTTGCTTCGCCGCAAGCGACTTTATTGCCGCGGAAGCCCAGTGGCTCGCTTGAACGTCAGCAAATGATTTGTCATATTCCAGAACCGCGTATTTGCTGAAATGGAATACCTCTGCCGTCATCCAATCGCCGTTTTGCGTCCCACCGACGAATTCAAGCTTGCCGTCGTCGCTTAGATAATATACGCCAGCAATGTCTTTGTTCATTGCCGCATCAACCTTGAAGGTAAGCATGATCGGCTTCTCGAACTTCGAAGCTTGAACCGTTTTTCCATCCTTCAGGACTGCGCTTAAATGGAATTCATACACCTGGGATACAGCTTTCACCTTCGTTTGATCCGCTTCTATGCGGTCAAGCAAAGCATTCGCTTCCGCCGTCTTCACTGCTTTTAATTCAAATACAAGCTGTGCGCCATCCGCTTGCGCGGCTGGAACAAGGGCTTGCACCGCTGCCAGCACTTCATTCGGCAGATGAATCGTAATGCCGTTAGCTTTTAGATCCAAGTCATTTCCTTCCAGCATATCCGCTGCTTTAAACGGCAGCTGCACGGCATTTTTTCCATCGGCTATTTGCACCGTGGCTTTGCCGTCCTTGATCGTTTTCAAGCTGCTCTCATCCACGGCTTGAGCATCTGTTTCCTGCGGTGTGCTAGGTGATGGGCCACTGGATGAAACCTCGCTCAAAATCACCGTTCCGCCTTCATTCCTGCCTGGCACGGCAACCGTCAATTCGCCATTTGCCGCCACTGTGTACATGGTTCCGCTGTATTCATCCCTAACCGCCGCACCTGCCGTGAATGGAGAGGTCAGCACAACCGATTTGCTGTCTGCTGCCGTATTAATGACCGTTACGACATTTACGCCGTTAAATTGTTTGTTAAACGCCAGGTGGCCCAGCGCATCCGAGCCCGCAAGCTTCGTTCGCGCCCCCTTTGCATAGACCTTCGAGAATTTAGCCCGAATGTTGAGCAGCTTCTCATAATGGTCATGAAGCGCCTGCTCCGCTTCCAGCTGCTCCCAAGGCATATCCGTCCGGTTTTCGCTGAACAGACCTGCGCTCATATCGCGCGCATTGGCACCCGAGCGGCCCAGCTCTTCCCCGTAATAAATGACAGGCTGGCCTTTTGCCGTAATTTGCAGAGCTGCCGCGATCTTCAGCTTTCCTTTGTCGCCGTCAACAAAATGCGAAAGGAAACCGTCCTCATCATGGCTGCTCAGGAACTGCCCCATGGTTGCCGTGTTATCCAGCTTGGTCTCGCGGTCCGCCAAATAAGCGTCTACTGCATCAATGGATCCGTTCGCAAAATCTCTCGCTCTGTCGTTAAAGCTGAAATCGAGCAAGCTGTCCATTTGGCCGCTGCGCAGCATGCCACCGTCTCCGTCTACCGTACCGCCAAAATACTCGCCGATCAGCTTGAAGCTTGGATCCGCGGCTGTCAGCGCATTTTTGAACGCCTTCCATGTCGTGCTCTCCACATGCTTGATCGTGTCTACGCGGAAGAAATCAATCGTATCTCCACGCTCTGTCTTCGCACGCTCTAACCAGCCCGCCTGCCATTCGATGATTTTTTCGCGTACGGCAGTATCCTCCGTCTTAAGGTCAGGAAGATGGTCCAGCTCCCCTTCGATCGGATTCGTGCTGGCTTGAACCCCGTTCGTTCTCAGCATGCCGTCAAAGCGCGCTTTGTCCTCAGGCGTAATGCCCGGGCGGTCTTCGTCCGCTTTCAAGCCATAGCCGGTATGGTTCAGCACCACGTCGACCATGATTTTAATGCCCTTGTCATGGGCTTTGTTGATCAGCTCCTTGAACGTCTCCATATCGCCGAGATGCTCGTCGAGCTTCGTGAAATCCTTCGCCCAATAGCCGTGGTAGCCGTATTGCTTGGCGTTAAAATCCGCGCCTTTGTTGAAATCGATATTATCCACAATCGGTGTAATCCAAAGCGTATTGATGCCAAGCTCCTGCAAATAATCCAGCTTGTCGATCATTCCTCTGAAATCACCGCCGTGATAGGCCTCGAGATGCTCTTTATCCACGTCCGCATTGTTTGTGTCGTCTCCGTCCGCGAAACGGTCGGTTAACGCGAAATAGATGCGCGCCTCATCCCAATCAAAGTCCAGATTTCCGGCAAACGTTCTTGCCTTCACGGTCACCGTGGCCGTATGCGTATGCTTGTTGCCGTACTCGTCGACCAGTGTAATCGGTATTTCCTTTAAGCCAGCAGTAACCGTATCCTTGACCGCAATGGTTTGAGCAAGAAGCTTGGTATCTATATTCACCTTAGCCGGTCCGCCTAATGCCGTTAGGTCCATATAACCTTCCTTAAAAGCTGCCTCTTCCGATAAATCAGCTTTGATCGTTAGCACCGCATTTTCATTGTACGAAACCGCAGCAGGACTGACGGTTGCCGTCATGGTGACGACAGGCTTCCGATACGTAATGACGGATTTGCCGTCAACCGTATTTTTCGGATCATTGATTTCCGCTGCCGCTTCGTCCTTCTTCTTCACCACGAAGGTATACTCGTACGTACCGCCTTCAACATCAGCAAGCGTATACGCAAACCATTCCTTCGAAGCATCGTAAGCCATATCATGCTCCGTACCGTTCACCTTTACCTTAACGCTGGTCAAATCGCTGGATTGCCCGCTTTTGAATAAGAGATCATCCCGGTAGAGGAAGGTAATGCCCCCGTCCTTCAGAATAGGCCCTTCAATCGTCGGCAAAATATCAGGCTGGCTAACCATGCTCGTAATATTGACCTTCGTAAATGCCGCGCCCGGCGCAATCGGAATGACCCGGTCATCCGGAATATCCTGCTTCGCGGTGTTCCAGTCTGTGCCTTTGCGAAGCACAAAGCCTACGCTGGTCGTGTCCGCCGAAATTTCCAGCAGGACCGTAGCTACGCCGTTTTCGACTTTATCGAAATTGATTTGGTCATTTTTCACGCCGGTATTCCAAATCCACAGATTCCAATCCGTGTAGTTTTTATCCGGACGAATGTAGTTCAGTTGAACGTAACGCTTTACCGAATCCGTCGTAACCGAAACCGCCGCGCTTGCCGTGATGCCTTTGTACGTAACCGTAATCGCCGTTTGGCCAGCGCCGACTGCCGTCACAAGACCGCCTGCTGTAACGGATGCCGCCTCAGGCTTCGCCGATGAGAACACGGCTGCATTCGTTACTTTTTTCTTGCTGCCGTCGCTGTATTTCGCAAAAACAGCCGTTTGATGCGTCGTTCCAACTTGCAGCGAATAGCTCGCGCTGTCCAGCTCAAGCCCCGTAAGCTCAGGCGCTGCCGCGTCCAGCTTAATAATGACGGCTGTCAAAGGAGCAAGCTTAATCGAGCCCGCTGACAGCTCGAAGCCCGTTGGGTCAGCAACAGCCTGAATACCTGCCTCGTCGCTATCTGCAACGACCGTGCCTCCCGTCAAATCCTCCGAAAGCGTAAGCGTTCTTTCTGTATCATCCGCATTCATAAATACATAATAATTTCCCGTGCCGTCGGTTGCTTTGTTTTTATAGCCGATGACAAGATCCGTTGCTTTCATTTCCTCGGCGTTAATGAGCGTCACGTTGGAATTCACCAAATCCTTGTCGCCGAGACGGAACGCATCCGTATGCTTTCTAAGCTCGATTAACCCCGCAGTGTACTGCTGTGTCACGTGATTGACCGGATATTGCCCGGCATCCGTTGCCTTCTGCCAATCAAACTTGTTAATGGCATCGGAGGAGTCATAGGAGTCATGGATGAAATAACCGAACGTTGTGCCTGACGCATCCGCAAGCTCATGGTATTTCTGCTCCGGTATGCCGTCACCGAGCCATTGCTTCGTCCGGCCGTATTCTTGCCCTGCATGCAGGAAAGCCGTTCCCTGCGACGTCAGGATAAGCAAATTGCCCAGCCGTACCCGCTGATGGATTTCCAGATCATTAGCCGCGATGGCAGGATCCTTCTTGACCGATTGCGCGATGACATCGTAAAGCGGCAGGTTGTCATGGGCTTCGATATACTGCACCATGTCCCCCGGATCATCCGCAGGCGTATTGCCCGGCTGGCCTTTAATGTTATTCAGAATCGTAGCGATGCTTCTCTCTCCGCCTGTGATGAATCTCGGCTCGCCTTCGGAGCCGAAGCCGGATTTCAATTCATTGCGGATTTCATCCGAGAAAACGCCGACGCTGTCCGTTTTGTCCATCCAAGCTTGGTCCGCGCCCTTGTCCTTTAAGGCAGGATCGGATACGGCGCCTCCGAACGTTTTCCAGCCTTCCCCGATGAACAAGGCATTCGGATTAATGCTCGCAGCCGCATCATAGGCATGCTGAACGGAATCATACGTGGCATCGCCCATCATATCCCAGCGCATACCGTCGATTTTATATTCATCGAACCAATATTTAACGGAATCAACCATCAGCTTCTCCGCCATTTTATGAGAGGTTGCCAGATTGTTTCCGAAGCCTCCGATGTTATTGCCGTTCGCATCCTGGAACGCATAGTAGTTCGGCACAATGTCGTTCAGGAAGCTTGCTTTGGCCATATGGGTGTAAACGACATCGAGCACGACTCCCATGCCTTCCTCATGAATCGCATCGATGAGTCCTTTTAATTCCTTCACTCGAAGCTCAGGGTCCTTGGCATTTTCCGAATATGCGCCGTCCGGCGAGAAATAGCTGTGCGGGTCATACCCCCAGTTATATTCATTTTCGAGCGTCGAATACGCATTCTCCCTCACGCCCATGTTCGCTTCATCGCCATAATACCAAGCCATCACCGGAAGCAACTGAATATGGGTAACGCCCAGCGATTTGATGTAGGCGAGTTTATCCTTGAATGCGCTGTAGGAGCCCCAACGCGCCGTAAGATCTCCGGCAACGGAAGGATCGGAAGTGAAATCCCGAATATGCGCCTCCCAAATAATTGCATCCTCTCTTTTCTCATACCCGTCGATTTGGGCAAAGTCATAATCTGGCGAAGGATCGGTCTCGCCCAGATCAACGATCGCCGCTTTCCCAACCGCATCGCCGTCAGGCCCGGTCTCCCCCTTCGTATTGACCCTAAACTCCGCCATCGATTTCGCGTACGGGTCGAGTACGTTTTGGGTTACGCCGTCATTCGTTACTTCATATTGATAAAAATAACCCTTTAGATCGGTAATGCCATGACCGTCCAAATCGGCCGGCTCAATGGCTGCCGTCCACACGCCTTTGTCGCCTTTCGTCAAATCCACGCTGCCGACAAGCTGCGCTGCATCATCCTTAGCATAGACATTGGCAGCGACAGTGCTTGCTTTTGGCGCCCAAAGCTTCAATATAACGCTGCCGGTGCCGGAGTCATAGGTCGCGCCAAGATCATTGCCCTGATAGTCATACAGCTCATCCAGCATTCTCCAGCCGGAAGCGGCCGTTATGGTTTTCCCTTGGTAGGTAACGTTCAGCGGAGCATTGTCCAGCTCAATATTCGCCGAGAGAATCGCTGTTTTTTTATCCGCGTTTAACGTGACTTGATTGACGGCAACGGCTGCTCCGTCCTTATCCGTAATCGTGATCGCCGTCTTTAATTCATCCGCTGCGAGTCCGTCGGTCATGGTGAACCCGAGAAGGAGCCTGCTCTCAGACAGGATTTCGGCGGACACAAGCCCTGTAGGCAATTCGGAATAAGGGGATACATACACGTTGTTATCATTCTCTTTAATCCAAAGCTGGTTATAGCGGTCCAGGAGACTGAAGGTTCGGTCCCCGCCGTCTTTATCGCCTGAAGTGCGGTTGACGACCAGAAAGCTCATTTTCTGGGCATTTTCTAGAAGCGGTACATCCACATAGCTGCCATACCGGTCAACATGCTCCGCTGTAAAAGCGGCTGCTCCCGCCGGCCACCCTGTAGAGGGCGCCGAAACTTGATCCCAGAGCCATAGGCCGAAATCGCTCTGCTTGTTATCGTCCCTGACATAGTGAATGCGAACGGTGTTAGCCGGAAGCTCCACCGGTTCGAAGTAGGATACCTTATCGGAGCCTTGCTCTATCCAAACCTCATTCACTTCCGGCGTGCTGATCGCTACGGCTTTATCTCCGCCGTCTTTAGCGCCGTCGGTGCGGTTCACAATAAGGAAGCCTACTTTTTTGGCGTTATCCGCAAGCGGAATGTCGACATAAGCTCCGTAGCTGTCGCGTTTATCTTCCGGAAAAGCGGTCGCGCCAAGCGGCCAGCCCGTTGATGGAGCAGCGACGTTATCCCATGCCCATACGCCTTGATTCCCGTAAAGGGCATCGGTCCGGCTGTAGTGCACGCGAAGATGCTTTGCCGGAACCGGATCGATAGTCGGATCGACCGGGTCCGGGTCTGGATCCGGTTCAACAGGCGCCTTGAAATCTGCCGCTACCGCATGAGTGCCGGCATCATATTTAAAGGTTACCGGAAGATCCGCAGGAAGACTAAGCGCTTGATTTTCTTGCGGGTAGGCCTCATCCTCCCATGTCGTTCCGAGTACGATTTTGAACTCATAATTGCCTTTGGGCACATCCTTCGTGACCGTATAGACGCCGTCAAAATCAGAATCGTCCAGCACAGCGAGCGCCGTTTGCGGAGCCCAGTTGCCCGGATCGCCGATTACCTTCTGCAGGCTGCCAACGATTCGCGGGAGCTTATCGCCTGCCAGCGGCGTGTAATAGGTAGAATCAGCGATCTTATGCGTATCGTGATTATAGTAAAAAGTAACCTCCGCTGCTTCAGCGAGGCTCAGCTTGATATTGCCTCCGTTTTCCGCACCGCTTGGATTCGTATAGCTGCTAAAGCCATAGCTTTCTTCCCAGCCGCCGTTTAAAGCAACCTTATATTCATATGCGCCTGCCGGAAGCATGGCCGTAAAGCTGTAATCGCCATTGCCGTTAGCGGTCATTTGCGTAGCTGCCGCTGCCGGGTCCCAATCCTTGGTATGACCCAGCTCGGACTGCAGATTGCCGACAAGCACAACCTGATTCGGTGCCGCAGCGCTGACCTGCATCGGTATCGTACCGGCGATCGACCAAATCATAGCCGCGATTAACAGGATAGCCAGCATTTTCTTGCGCTTTAGAGCAAAGCCCATTCGTGTGAACCTCCCCAAATTATCGTTAAATCTCGTTTAAATCCCTTCGAATAAACACTTTTTCCTTGCATCTCTCCCGTTGTTTCAACACCTCCCGGCTTCTCTAAACGGTGCGGCAGTTATTGTGCAATCGTTTGCATAAAAAGCAAAACAAATGCAAACTTTAATTTCAATCCCCATTAATCAACACGATTTCTGCTGAAACAGGAATGAAAGCGTTTGCTCAATCTCATATTAATACTCCCGTTAAAGCGCTGTCAATTGTTTTTCGTGTATTTCCCATCTTTCGACATGTATATGCATCCCATTTGAAGAAAATGACAACGTTTGCACAAAATGTTGCACAAAGCTTTATCAACGAAAAGAAGCGGAGTCCGCGACCCCGCTTCTTTTTCCTTTTCATGCCATATTCTAGTTTTTAACCGCTGCGATCATTAGAAAAATGGGGCGGCGGAGCTCGTCGTGCATTTCCGGTATTTGGTCCAGCATCTCCTGCGTTGGCTGCGGCTCGGAAAGCTTCATGATACGGAAGCCCGATTCAAGGAGTGTATTCACGTAACTGGACACGGTGCGATGATATTTAACGACGGTATGATCGAGGAAGTTCGCTTCTCTCGCGCCTTCCTTATAGTATCCGTCGACAGGCCAATGCAATTTTTCTCCGTCAGCGCCGTAATGCCAGTCCTGCTCCGCCTTCGCCGTAAAAATCGGATGCTCAACCGAGAACACAAAGGAACCTCCCGCAGCAAGAGCCCGGTAAACGTTCTGGCAAACGTCGGCGAAGCTCTCGACATAATGAAAGGCAAGCGAGCTGATCGCCACGTCGAATTCACCCTCGCTGCAGTCGAAATCTTCAATGGCGCAGCGGCGGTACTCAATCTCGGAATCATTCGTCAGCGCTCTTGCGCGCTCCAGCATATTCTCCGAGAGATCCGTCCCAACCACCGAACGGGCTTCGCGCTCGCGCGCATATCGGCAATGCCAGCCGAAGCCGCAGCCAAGATCCAGCACCTTTTTATCGCGCAGCTCCGGGAGCATCGCGCGGAAAGCATGCCATTCCCCGGCAGCATCGAGACCGCCGATCGAACGGGACATCCGGCTGTAATTCGCGAAAAAGCCGGGTTCATCATATTTATTTTGTTTCATGATAGGCAAGCCTCCTCATGGTTATCTCATTCGTCTCTCATACATCGCTGTCTTCGCAGACTGGTTCTACTGCCCTTACTTTTTGCTGCTGCGCATCCCGGCAAGTACCTTTAAGCCTTCCTGCGTGCCCCCAGCAAATTGATGGTATTCAGCAGACTCCATCGCTACCAGCGCAAGCTTTCCTGCCTCATTAAAATGAATGCCCCAGCCGTATTTCTTCGGAAGCATCGAGGCGCGCATGCATGCCATTGGCTTCGAGAAAAACGCTTCGCGAATTTCCGCGCCCCGTTCAGCTACTATTTCAGGCGCGATCTCCTTGTGGCGCAAATGCACTTCGAGCAACAGCTCTTCCTGCGTATAGCGGTAAGGCTCCCCCGCGGCAAGCTCATATTCAAGGCTCGGCTTTGTCCGTCCGCCCTTCTTGTCCGGCGGCACCGTTCCGAACTCTACCGGACAATCCGCTGATACCGTAATAAACGTATTGTAATAATTCCATTCCATTACAAATGCCTCCTTCGAGAAAAGCTATTCCCATTATACCCGTTTTCAAGCTCATTTGTCAGACTAGGGCCGCTTGCTTAGCACCGTATTCGAGCAGGGCCTCGTATTCCCGCCATACGCCGGAAAGCTGGACAAGATCAAAAAGCTGCTGAAATAAGCGGCTTTTTTTGCTGCCGAACAGGAAGTTAGTTTTATGCAAGCTTCGCTTAGTTTCGTGTATGTAGCACCGGGCTGATATCTCATATAATCGGTGTATTCCAACAAATCTTAGGAGGACATCACCCTATGAATCAACCCCCTCTATTGCTGACAGACGAACAAATGCGGAAGTTCATTACGGAAGGCTTCCTGATTTTGAAGACCGATTTCCCGGAATCCTTTCATCAGTCGATGACCGCCGAGCTAAAGAAGGTCTACGACGAGGAAGGAAACCCCGGCAATAATTTACTGCCGCGAATCCGGGAAATCCAACAGGTATTCGACAGTCCCGTCATCCAAGGCGCGTTGACGAGCGTGCTCGGACCCAACTATATGCTGCATGCGCATCGGCACGGCCATTATAATGCCCAGGCCGCGGCTGGCGGCTGGCACAAAGACAGCTACTGGGGTTACTCCCGTATGCGCAACCACCATCCATGGTGGGCGATGATCATGTATTTTCCGCAAAACACGCCGATTGAGCTAGGACCGACAGGCGTTATGCCCGGCACGCAAAATTACGAATCACGCGCCTTTGTTTCCGACGAGGCGGCAGGTGAAGCCTATGCCAGCGGTGAAGCCGGGACGTTCGCCCTTATCCATTACGATATATGGCATCGTTCCACGCCGAATGTATTAGGCCAGTCACGCTATATGCTTAAATTCGAATTTATGCGGACCGAGGCTCCAATTAAACCTTCATGGGATAATCAGGCAGCCGAATGGCAGGAGCCTTCCGGCCTTTCGCTGCCTATCGCCTTCCACGAAACCTTATGGGAAGAAACCTGGAATTGGTTATCCGGAAGCGTGGGCAGCCTGGCTGAATCAAGGGAGGAGAACAGCGCGAAATTAAACGAGCTTTCCGAGGATTTGGCGCATTCGTTTGAACCGACCGCGCTGAACGCAGCCTATGAGCTTGCCCGATACGGTAAAAGAGGCATTTCGGCCCTCATAGCAAGCCTTCGCCACGAAGACGTATCGATTTCGCGAACAGCCGCATACGGGCTTTCCGTTGCCGGTGCTGATGCTGTAGAAGGTTTAACGGCTGCCCTTGCCGACGAACGCGAAGAAACGGTATGCCATGCGGTATTCGCGCTCGGAGAGCTTCGCCACCTTGCGGCCCCGGCAATTGAAGCGCTTAGCCAGCTGTTAACCCATTCCTCCGCAGCCATTCGCAGCGCTGTTGCCGAGACGCTCGGCATTATCGGGTCAGCTTCACCCGCTTCGGTCGATGGTCTCATCGCCTGCTTATCCGATGAGGATGTCCAGGTTCGGTTTACCGCCGGACTCTCGTTATCCCGGCTCGGTCCGGCGGCTGCTTCCGCCGTTCCCGCATTGGAGGCTGCCCTGGACGATGAGAACCGCTACGTCCGGGCACATGCGCTCGAAGCGCTCCGGTACATCGGCACGGATGATGCAAAAAACATTTTAATCAAATCGCTGTTCAACGCCCGCTGGTGCACGACTACTACGCCGGCCACCCCTTTCTATCCTTAATGCGGAATAAACAAAGAACCGCCGGCGAAGCTGCCGCGGTTCTTTGTTTTTCCTATGCCTTCATGGAAAGCTCCCGATATTCGCTTGGCGACAATGCCGTGTACTCCTTAAAAACCCGCGAAAAATAGGTAGCATCCATGCCGAGCGATTCAGCGACTGCCGAGATGCTCTGCGAAGTAAAGGTAAGCAGCTGCCTCGCTTTGTCCATCCGCTTGCGGTTCACGTATTGAATGGGCGAAAGCCCCGTCGTACTCTTAAACATGCGGATAAAATAATTAGGGTGAAAATGGACAAGCTGCGCGAGCGTATCGACTGACATATTTTCCGATAAATGCTCCTCGATATAGCTCAGCACCACATTCATTTTCTCGAAGGAGCTTGTGGTGGGCGTGTTTATCGCAACGTGGCCGGCCTGCTCCAGCAGCATAGCCAGAATCTCAAGAAAAGCTGCCTGCACATGCAGCTCGGCTGTCCATTCCTCGCTCTTATGATGCGCCACGAGGCGTTCGAACTTCTCCTTCAGCCCGTTATGATCGTTCACGGTTAAGATGACGGGCATTTCCAGCATCTGAAACAAATTGAAATTATCCAGCTTCGCCGTAAAATGGCACCAGTATTTGCCGAACGTATCCTCGCTCAGCGTGCCGTAGGACTGAATGACATCCGCAGGCAGCAAGCAGAGGTCGCCGGCCTTCGGATAATATTTACGCTTTCCTATCTGAACGTACCCTTCGCCCTCTTGGATGTAATAAAGCTTGTTTACATCGGGAGTATAATCATCGTCCTTCCACGAAATGGGCACCTTCGTATAATTTGCGACGGCCACATGCAATTGCAAACCGCTCAAATACGTTTTCCAAAATGTTTTTCGATCAGCGTTCACTGTGACTCCCGCCTTCCAAGCTTTTTAGCGGGGCTGCCCGGACAAAAAGCGGCGCAGCACGGTGACAAGCAAATCATGATCCTCTTGATCGGGCAATCCAGACACGGTGACTGTTCCAATCTGTCCCTCGCCGGCCACGATCAGCGGAAATGCTCCACCCGCTCCCACATAATCCGTGAGCGGCAGTCCATACTTCTCTTCCATGGTGACTCCTTCGCTTTGAAGCCGGCAGGCCGTATGCCACGAGCTGGTGCCAAAATGATTCGCAGCATTGTTTTTGCGCCTGATCCAATTCTCGTTCTCTACCGATGTTCCCTCCATCGCATGGAGAAATAACCGCTGACCGGCCCGGGTAACGTCGACCGTTATCCGTTTTCCTGACTGCCTTGCTTCCTCTACAATCGCGAGTCCGAGTGCAAGAGCTGTGTCATTCGTGAACGATGAGAACCGAAGCTCCTGCTCCTCCAGCTCCATCTGTTTTAATTTGTCATGGATCGTTTGCGTCATGGTCGCTTTGGCTCCTCTTTGATTTGCCTTAGTAAAGGATGGGGTTACCGCCTTCCAACCTTATATCAACCATCTTATCTCTTATCGCATGCCTTGCCAACAAGCTCCTTCAGTCTACAGCCCTGCTTTGGAGACGATACGTATGCCCCGCCGACACAGGGAAGGCATTCTCTTCGCAGGCTAACGCTTCTCCCGAATCGTTCCACATGTCAAATTCGCCTGAGTGTGAAATTATGCAAATTCCGTCTGCCGTTGCCGTTATGGAGGCCTCAAGCCATTTGCCTCCGCCCCATGCGATATCGACAATATAACCTCCCCTTGCCCTTAAGCCTGAGACGCTGCCTTCCGGCCATGCTTTTGGCAGCGCAGGCAGCAGCATAATCCTGCCGTTATGGCTTTGCAGCAGCATTTCGGCAATGCCGGCCGCCCCGCCAAAGTTTCCGTCGATCTGGAACGGCGGGTGGTCATCGAATAAATTAGGATGCGTCGAACGGGACAGCAGCGTGCGAATGAAGCGATGAGCTCCTTCGCCGTCCCGCAGGCGCGCGAATTGGTTGATCAGCCATGCGCAGCTCCAGCCGGTATGCCCGCCGCCATGGTTCAGCCTGCGCTCCAGCGTCGTCCTTGCCGCCGCCAGCAGCTCCGGCGTCTCATCCGAGATTTGCTCCCCCGGATGAAGGCCGTACAAATGGGAGATATGGCGGTGACCCGGCTCGCTTTCCTCGAAATCATAAAACCATTCCTGCAGCTGGCCATGACGCCCGATTCGCAGCGGAGGGAGCTTCGACAGGGCTGCTTCCAGCTCCTCCTTGAAGAGAGGATCTATATTCAAGATCATGCAGGCTTCAATGCAATGCGAGAACAACTCCCGGATAATGCTAATATCCATCGTGCTGGCTAAGGAAACGCTGACGCTTTCGCCGTCCGCTGCAACAAATTTATTTTCGGGTGACGTCGACGGATTCGTGACCAAATAACCTTCCGGTCCCGGCACTAGAAAATCGAGAAAAAACAAGGCGCTGCCCTTGAGCAGCGGGTAGGCCGTTTCCCTAAGAAATGCGGTATCCCGGCCGAATTGGTAATGCTCCCACAAATGCCGGGTCAGCCATGCTCCGCCCAGCGGCCAAAACGCCCAGCTGGCGTCCCCGCCGCTCGGCGAGGTTGAACGCCACAAATCCACATTGTGATGAGCGGTCCAGCCTCGCGCGCCGTAATGGATTTTCGCCGTCCGCTGACCGGCTTCCGCCAGCTCGCCAAGCATATCGAATAACGGCAGATGGCACTCGCCCAGCGCGCAGACCTCGGCATGCCAATAGTTCATTTGCGCATTGATATTCGTCGTGTAATTGCTGTTCCATGGCGGCTGCAGCTGATGATTCCATATCCCCTGCAGATTGGCCGGCTGGGTGCCGGGCCTCGAGCTGGCCATCAGCAGATATCGTCCGTACTGCATATATAACGCTTCGAGCTGAGGGTCCTCTCCCCCGCTCCGATAAGCTATGAGCCGCTGATCCGTTGGCAGCTTCGCTGCGGGGGATATGCCCAAATGCAGATCCACCCGCCCGAACAGCCGGGTATGTTCCGCCATATGCCGCTCGCGCAGCGCTTTGCTGCCAAGCGCTTCGGCTGCAACCATACGCTCGGTGCATCGCGCGCTTGCGAGCGCAGCCCCGGCGGGCGGCGTATCGTAACGGACAAAATCGGTCGCAGCCGCGAGCAGCAGCGTTACCCGCCGCGCTCCTGTAAGCTGCAGCCTGCCGTCCGCCGCTGCGCTGACCGTTCCGCCTTCCTGCAGCACCTGCAGCTGAAGCCCAAAGGATATGCCTCTCCCCTCCTCGAACAAAATCGGCTGCGGGTGATCCCCATGATAATTGTCCGCCACATGGGTCGGGCATTGTCCTGCAAGCACAAGCCCATCCTCTCTTGTCTCCACGCGATGCGGCAGCAGGGAATCGACGGAAACAAGCAGCTCCAGATTCGCGCCGCTCGCTTCGTAGGTGACCACCATAACATCATCGACTGCACTGACGAAGACTTCGCGTTTCACGATCGCTTCGCCAAAGCCATATTCAGTGGCCGCGATGCCTGTCGCCAAATCAAGCTCGCGTCTGTAACTGCCGGTCTCTTTCCAAGCCGCCCCCGCATGCTCAATCCAAAGATTGCCGAGCGGCTGGTAGGGCTCCGTATTGACGCCAAGCATTTTTTGATTGATAAGCTTCTCTGCCTCGGCATAGCGGCCGTCCGCTACGGATGCCCGCGCCGCCTTCAAATAGCGGAGTGCCTCGTAATTGTTCGTATCCCGCGGAAAACCCGCCCACAGCGTATCTTCGTTCAATTGAATCCGCTCGCGTCGGGTGTCTCCGAAAACCATGCCGCCAAGCCGTCCGTTACCGATCGGCAGCGCTTCCTCCCACTTCCGCGCCGGCAGCCCGTACCACAATTTCCATGCATGCTCCTGATTGTCGTTTCCTTTCATTGTGCCTGTTCCTCCCTTTCTATGTTCCTGGCGTACGCCGATCCGCGGCCGCAAAAAGAAAAAGCGGACAAGCTTCCCTGTCCGCTCCGCTATTATTTAATTCCTTTTTTCTCCAGATCGGCCAAATGGCGCTCATACATAACCTTCTCTACTTTATCGGCGCCTACCTTTTCCATATCCTTCACGAAATCGTTATAGATATCGTCGAATTCTTTATCGGATCCCGCAAGCACGAGCGTCGGGATCGTTTTGTTCCACAGGTTTTTAATTTTGGCGTTAATGACGCCTTCCGGCGTGGAACCCTCCGGCTCGATATTTTCCAGGCCAAGCGAGAAGCTGTCGAAATTGTATTTCTTCAGAAGATCCTTCGCTGCCGCCTGCTCGGGCTGCTTCTCGTCGAAATCACGTTTTTCTGCGGCATCCCACAGCTTGCCGGAGCGCCACATCAGCGTTGAAGCCGTAAAGCCGTATTGGCTGTACCATGCATTGTTGTCGCTCAGCTCAAGAGCCTTCACATCATCCTTCGCTTTCGGCAGGCCGTCAACCATATCGTAGGTTTCGCCTTCTTTGCCGTAACGGAAGTCCAGCTGCCCCTCATCGGACCATGCGTATTCCAGGAATTTAATAATGCGCTCCGGATTTTCCGCTTTTTTCGTAATGAAGAAGCCCTGCCAGCCCATCAAGCGGCTCGCCGGATAACGCGGCTCTTGTCCGCCGACCTTCAAGCCGTCGAGAACGACATACGTTTTATCCTCGCCTAACGTGCTTTTGATTTTCGGGTTGTACTGCGTGTACATGCCGTTCATAAAAGCAGAGGTTACGATAAAGTTGGCGCCGTAAATTTTCTCGTCATACTGCTCCGACTTCGCGATCAGCTGCTGCGGATCGAATAAACCGTTTTTGGCCAGCTTGTTCACGTAACGGAATGCCTCGATATATTTAGTATCGCGCATCGGATACAGCACGCGCTGCGTGTCATCCTTAATCCGGTTTTCCATATTCATCGGGGAGAACGAATCAATCAGATAATCCATCGACAAGCTGCCTTGGAAGCCCCACATCGATACGTCGAAGGATTCCATGCCCACGGGGCTAAGCTCTGGATATTTGGCTTTGGCCTGCTCCAAGAATTCGAACAGCTGCTGCTCCGTCTCGATTTTCGGTTCGCCCAGCGCTTTATAAATATCTTTACGCACGAACCAAGGGCGGATGCCCGTAATCGGCACGCCGTTCGTCAAGCGTTCTTCCGTCTCGTAGTTGTTTGGCAAATACCACAGCTTGCCGTTCACGGAATGGTATTTAATAATTTCCGGATCGATCGAATCCCAAAGCTTCGGCGCATATTGGTCAATCAGCTCATCCAGGGAATAAAGCATGCCATTGTTGATTAGCTTCGTCACCTGCGGATGGTTCCAGTCCAGCATGAGCGTATCCGGCAAATCATTGGAGGCGATCAACGTATTTAAAAAGTCATTATCATTGCCTGTTGCAAGGAAGCGGTCAATCGTTACGCCTGTTTTATCCGTAATCTGCTTCATGCTGTATTGATCTTTCCACAAATAGTTGGATGCCCATGTTCCATAAAAATATTGGCGGAACGTAAACGGCGAGGTGTCCTGCTTCCATGCCGGCTCATTCGGATCGCTGGATGTTTGCGCGGCGTTGTCGGGTTTGCCTGTCTCTGTATTGGCGCTGCCCGCGTTTGCCGCCGATTCGTTATTGCTGCCGCTGCTGCAGCCCGTGATCGCTAAGGCAAGCACGAGAATGAATGCCAATGCGGCCGTAAGCGACTTTCTATTTGCTTTGTACATGATGAATGAATCCTCCCTTTTCGAATTGCTTCTATTTGCTTCTATATATCGGGCAGTTTGCCCGCGGAAGCCGTTGCTTAGCCTTTAACCGAGCCAATCATGATCCCTTTAACGAAATACTTTTGCAGGAACGGGTAAGAGAATACGATCGGCAGCGTCGTAATCACCATCGTTGCCAGCTTGACGGATTCTGCGGTAACCGCCTTCATCCCGAGGTTGCTCGCCATCAAGCTCACGTTGCTGTTGGAGCTGATGATTTGCATCAGGATTTGCTGAAGCGTTCGCAGGCTCTCGCCGCCGTACAGCATCGCGTCAAACCATGAGTTCCAGTGGAATACCGCATTGTAGAGCGCAATCGTCGCAAGCACAGGCTTTGAGACCGGCAGCACGAGCCGCCAGAAAATCGTAAGCTCATGCGCGCCGTCCACCTTAGCCGACTCCTCCATTTCCTTCGGAATGCCCCGGAAGAAGGTAATCATAATTAATGCATTGAATACGCTGAACAAATTAGGCAAAATGTAGGCCATAAAGCTGCCCTTCAAATGCAGGTACTGGGCAATCAGCAAATAGTGCGGGATCAGTCCGCCGCTGAAATACATCGTGATAATGGCCAAAATCAGAAACAGCTTGCGGCCAAGCAGCTCCGGCTTGGAAACCCCGTACGAGAAAGCTGCCGTGAACAGGACCGCTGTTGCCGTACCGACGACCGTACGGAGCACCGTCACAATAAAAGCATTGATCAGGCTCTCGTCCTGCAGCACCATTTTATAATTTTCAAAGGAAAGGACTCGCGGCCAAAAGGTGATGCCCCCCCGCGCCGCATCGGCGGGATCGTTTAATGATGTAATCAATATGTTATAGAACGGATACAAAGTCACGAAGGCAAGCAGCAGAAGCAGCACGACATTCGCCGCGTCAAACAGCTTCTCCCCCGTTGTCCGGTGTACAGCATTCATACCTAACCCTCCTCATGCGTATTCATCGTGATGATCGCTGCCTATAGACGCTTAGAATAGACTTTCGTTTGTCATTTTGCGTGATGAGTAGTTGGCGCCCAGCATCAGCACGAAAGCAACGATGGACTGGAACAGCCCAACGGCCGTACCGTAAGAGAACCGCCCAAGCACAAGTCCCATCTCATAGGAATAAATAGAAAGCACGTTAGCCTGGTCCTGCGTCATCGAGTTTTTCATCAGGAACAGCTGATCAAAGTTGGCATTAACCAGGCCGCCTACGTTGAGGATGAGCAGAATGACCACTGTCGGCTTAATGGCCGGCAGGGTGACATGCCATATTTTCCGAAAGCGTCCCGCTCCATCCACCGTTGCCGCTTCGTAAAGCTGAGGGTCAATGCTTGCGATCGCCGCCAAAAATATGATAGAGTTCCAGCCGATGTTTTTCCATACTTCCGAGATAACGACGAGCGTGGTAAAGGTTTTGGGATCGCCCATCAGCAGTTGGTCCTGCGTGATGAGGCCAAGCCACTGCAGCAGCCCGCTTAGCGCGCCCGTTCTTGGATCAAGCAGCGTGTACATGAAGCCGACGACAAATACCCATGAAATAAAATAAGGCAGGTACGACAGCGATTGAACAACCTTCTTAAGGCGCTGCGCTCTTAGCTCGTTGAGCATAATCGCAAGCAGGATCGGTGCCGGGAAGCCGAACAGCAGCTTCAGAAAGCTGATCTTAAACGTATTCACAACCGAATCCAGAAAGCTTGGATCGATAAACAGCTCTTTAAAATTAGCCAGCCCCACCCAAGGACTGAACGTAAAGCCCTGTACCGGGTTGTACTCCTCGAATGCAATAATAATGCCGTACATCGGCACATAATGGAATATAATCAGCCAAATGACAGCCGGCAGCGTTAGTATCATTAGATAGCGCTGCGCCCATAAGCGCTTGCCGAAGCTGCCGCGTTTGATTCCGCTGCCCACACCAGGCCTTGCGGCCACGCTCAAGTCTTCCATCTGTTCACCCCTTCTCTTGATGTTTTCCCTAATCCTATTGTAGAAGATGGGGATGGGGCGAGATATAGCAAAAAATGTGGTTTGTTTCAAATATCAACGCATTATTTAAACGCTTTCATTCTCTTCTTGTAAATAAAGACGGCTGCCTCAGTGACAAGGCAGCCGTCCGACCGTTCCGTTATCGTTATTTTCGATGCAGCATTTCCTGGTATTCGCCCGGCGAGATCCCGAAGGCGTTCTTAAAAACAGTACAGAAATAAGAAGTGCTCGGTATGCCGACTTCCTTGGCGACCCTCGCCACCTTATATTGCGGGGAAGCCAGCAGCTCCTTGGCTTTGTCCATTCTGATCTGTGCGAGCTGGTCATGAAAGGAGCGCCCGGTCGTCTTCTTATAGAGGGAGCCTAAATAGTTAGGAGACAGAAATACTTCCTCCGCAATCGACTTCAAGCTTATATCCGGCGACATAAACTTCTGTTCGATCAGCTTGTTCACCTGGCGGACGACATACTCCTCCTTGCCGTCACGCTTCTCGCGAAGAGCCCTAATCGTATCCTTGATAAATTGAAGGCTGTATACTTTGATCGCGGCCAGTGTCGGCAGCATATACAGCTGCTCGCCGGGATCAGCCCCTCCGTTTTCTTCGGTTTGGCGCGACCCTGCGACTACAGACAGCTCGAACAGCAGACCGCTGACATAGTGCCGGATGTAATCGCCGTCTGCCCCTTTGCGGAGCATCACGTCGCGGAACATCTCCTCCGCGCTCGCAAGCGCCTGTGCTTCATCCAGCGCATGGACGCTGTGCACGATCGCTTTTACCTGCTGGCTGCCTTTGTGCAAAAAATCGGCTACCTCGTTCAGAAACCCCGACCGCTCCCGTTCTGCCTGCTCCAGGCTGATCACGCCGTTCTCGTCCCAAAATGATGCATACGCGAGCATCTGTTCAGCCTGCTTGACGGACTCCGCGATCCGCAGCAGACTATCAACCGGTCCGCCTGCTCCCACCTTGAAATCAGCAGGCCACAGCAAGCCCCCTTGTCCCGTAATCCGCGCGCCAAGCTGGGCAGCGTATTCCTCGGGCTGCTCCTCCGGCTCCGGAATGACGATGATCCATTGTCCGCCTCGTTTATCCGAGTAAGAGACCAGGCTGGGGCCAGGGAAAAAGCTCTTCAGCCGTTCGGCGAAACGGCCCTGCCTTTGATCCGCAACAGCGAACGCCACAAATCTGCCCTGCTCCGATCCGAAGCCTTCCGCTTGGATAAGCTCCCTAATATACTTAGTCTCAAGCGTGCCGAACAACAAATCATCCAGCCATTTTTCCTTCATCAGCTGGCGATGCTCCTGCACCTCGGCCCTCAGCTTCTCGCGCTCTTCCTTGGATTGAATGTCCTCTTCGCATTCATCCTTGACCTTGTGCAAGGCCTCCAGCAGCTTTTCCTCGCTAATCGGCTTCAGAACATAATGGCTCGCCCGCAGGTCTATGGCCTTCCGCGCATATTCGAAATCGCCATAGCCCGTCAAAATAATGATCCGCACATGCGGCTTAAGCTCCTTAATCCGGCGGGACATCTCCAGCCCGTCCATGCCGGGCATCCGAATGTCTGTAATGACGATGTCCGGATCAAGCTCAAGCGTTTGCTCGAGGCCTTCAATGCCGTCGCGCGCCGTTCCCGCAATTTCTATTCCAAGGGATGCCCATTCGAGAAAATCGACCATACCCTCCCGCTCCCAACGTTCATCCTCGACAATAAGCAGCTTATACATAAGTCACGCTCTCTCCTTGGCAAAAGTAATCATAACCGACGTTCCGATGCCCGGTGCGCTGTGAATGTGGAAGGCATGCTTGTCGCCGTAATAGGAATTTAGCCGTTCTGTTATGTTTTTCACCGCATAGCCGCTCCCGCTCGTACGTTCAATGTTGCCGACAAGCAGCGCCGCCAGCCGTTCCTTCGACATCCCGACCCCATCATCGATCACCTTGAAGCAGAGCATGTCATTCGCTTCAATCGATGCCTTAATCTGCAGCGTCCCGCGATCCCTCTTCGGCTCGATCCCGTGGTTCAGCGCGTTTTCGACGATCGGCTGGAGGATATTTTTGACCACGCAGTATTCATATACGCGTTCGTCGATATCGTAAACGACGTCAAACATTTCTTCGAATCTGAATTTCTGGATCGCAAGATATGCTTTGACCATTTCCAGCTCATCCTTGATCAGAATCTCGCGTCTGCCTTTGTTCAGCACCAATCGGTAAAACTGCGCCAACGCTCCCGAGAGATGAACGATTTCCGTCGAATTGGCTTTTCGCGCTACCCAAGAAATCGTAGCAAGCGTGTTATAAAGAAAATGAGGATTGACCTGCGACTCCAGCGCCTTGAGCTCGGCCTCCCGCTCCATCAGCTGGCTTTTGTACACCGTTTCGACCAGCTCATGGATTCTCTCGGTCATATGGTTAAAGCTGATTGCGATTTGCGAGAATTCATCATTCGACTGGACCGGTACCGATACGGTGAGCGAGCCTTCTTTTACCCGCTTCATCGCAAGCACGATCCTTTTCAGCCGTGACAGCAAAGCATTTGTGATCAAATAAACGATAAAACCGAGTACAACAAGCGCAATAAGCAAAATGCCCGTAATCGAGAACGCGGACTCCTTCACCTTTTCATTCAGACCGCTCACCGGAAAAATGCCGATTAAACGCAAGCCAAGATCATGAAGGGGGACGGAAATGACAACCGATTTGCGGCCATTCACCTTTAGCACCTGGTTGAAGGACGTTTCGAGCGGAATCGTCGCCAAGCCTGCGTCCGTAATCTTCTGCTTAAACAGCTCGCTCTTATTGCTGGATACGACATTGCTTTCCCGGTCGATCATAAAAATTTCACCGATCTGCCCCGTGCTCTCCGTATTCAGAATATCGAATAAATCGCTTTCCAAAATTTCAATTTCAAGCAAACCGACCGTGTCAAAATAACGGATCGAGTTGATTTTTTGATAAAAGGAAAAGACGCTCTCCGGCTCGCGGCGCTTCGGAATGTTCAATAGAAACTTCTCGGTATGCAGTCCGCGCCAGCCGGATATGTTGGAATCGTTTTTCGTAACCTCGCTAACCCACTGCTGCTCCTTGATCCGGCTGATCTGATAAAAGCTGTCGTAAACCTCCGGAATCGACGGATTCGTCATATAGACTCTAAGCGAATGCACATTCGGATTTTGCCGCAGCACGTTTTCCACGTACGGGCTAATGTTGGACGTATAGTCGTCATAAGCAAACGAATTGTTATTGAAATCGCTTCCCAAAAACGTTTGAAGACGGATATCCGAGGTCAGCAGCTTCGATATGTTTTGAATCATATTCATTTTGTTCATGACGCTGTTTCGCGTTTGCAGCAAATTTTGCTCCATGACGATCTGCGCTTGCGAGATGGCCGAGCCCGACAGCTGAAGATACAAATAAATACCGCTTGCGGATAACGACACGGCCAAAATACAAAGAAAAGTCGCGACAAATTTCCACGTCACGCTTAAATTACGAAACAGCTTGGTTATTTTCTGCATGCGGCATAACCTTCTTCTCGTGGTGTAAACGGAGAAAACCGGCTCTCCAACGATGCCGGTTTTCTCGCTTTAATTCCATTCATTAACCAATATTTGTATAATCATTCCCCAATACCGCTTGTAGCCACTGCTTCGCGATTAACTCATGCCCGGCTGAGGTAGGATGGACGCCATCCCACAGCCAATAAGCGGCATCCGCACGGCTGCAGGCTTCATCGAACGCGGCTTGCAGCGGCACGAAAACGGCGCCGAACTGCTCCGACAGCTGTCGGACCGTTTGGCGGTAAGCCGTGATCCGCTCGGACCAGGCCGGCCAATTTTGCGAAGGCGCACCCGTATTTAGAATAAAAGGCTCGCATAGCACAAGCTGCGCTTCCGGCAGCACCTGCTTGGTTTCCTCCAAAATATGGCGGTAAGCGCGTTCAAATCGGTCCGTAACACCGCTCGGCTCTCCGCGCATGATCCGCCAAGCATCGTTTACGCCAATGAGAATGCTAATGACATTCGGATTCAAGCTAATCGCATCTTCGTTCCAGCGGGCATACAAATCCGAAGCCCGGTTACCGCTTATGCCGCGGTTAATAAAGACGGGCTTTTGTTCGGCCCAAACGTAGCCAAGCTTCGCTCCAATAATATAGGCATAGCTGTGACCCAAGATATGGTTCGGGTCGTCATTTCTTCCTCTTGCTCCGTCCGTGATGGAGTCGCCTTGAAACAAAATAACCCTGTTTTCCGTCATGCCGATTGCTCCTTTTCATTACGCTGAGGTTCGTCTTTTCGATTACATCTATTATAGGCGATAATCCCTCGCCGCGTAATTGCAAAAATCAACGATCCTGTCGATAATCAACGAAAGGGCCGAGCATTCTTCTTTCCAAGCTTTCACTAATATGGCGATTGCAACTGCGGTGATGGTTTGGACTTCCGGCCGCTGTTGTCTCCAGATTTCTTCGATTATACCGCCTCTCACGGTTGAAATCCGGAGACAAAGGCGATCGCTGCCGCTCCTCCAGTTCCAAACCGCTTCTTTGTTTACACCTCTTTTTGATTATTCTATCTACCCGAAAAAAAGAGGCCGGCATGGCGCCTGGCCTCTTAACAATCATTCCTTGCTGTATCAATTAGGCCTCGGCGATTCCTTTTTTCACCCACCGAGCTACCGTTACCGTCCGCTTGGCTTGGTATTCAACCGTAATAGATAATGGCCAGCTTCACGTTTGACATACTTATCCTCTCCTTCTCCATGCTGTAATATGCTTTAACGCTGATATAACGGGTATGCTACTTGAGTCGGCAGTTGAATGACGATCATGCGCACCTGATCGTCCCCGCTTTCCAAGTGCAGCGGCTCTGCCTGATCATCTGCCTCCAGCACCGTAAAATCCTTTTGCTTGAACAGGGCCCTGCTTCCTCCCGCTGCGCCGAAGCTCCATACGCCGTCTCCTCTAATCGCAAGCGCTGCGACGGAATAACCTTCGGGGATGGTCAATTCATATATGGAATCCGGCTCCAAGGTTAGGTCCCACATTTGCGCCTCCGTTACCAGCTGGATTGGGGAACCCTCACCAAGAATGGTTGTTTTATGCACTTGGCTGCCGCTGGATTGAGGGAAGTCCCCTGCGTTATATTCGTTGTATGTCGGTTTTCTTTTCACGGCTTCATTAAGATCAGGCTCAAACCAAATTTGAAAGATTTCGGCATCAGGTCCGGTTATTTTCTCGCGATGCGATACGCCGGAGCCGGTCTGCATGACCTGTGCGCCGCCGGGGCCTACGGTGCTTGCCGTACCCAAGGTATCTCCATGCTCAACCAGCCCATTCACCACATAAGTCATAATTTCAAAGCCCTTATGAGGGTGAAGCCCGATGCTGCCGCCTTCCTTGGCATGTGCCCAAGCCCAATAAAATAACGGACCTACCCTTTTCACTGCCCCCTGGTCCTGAGGAAATCCAATCGGCTTCTGCTCGGTAATTTTACCGTCTTCAAATGAACCAACCGCCTGCTGCAACGGCGTATACACATTTACCTTCATGATTTATCCCCCTTCTCGCCAAGTGCTTCCGCACCAAGGCCGATTGCTTTTAACAGCACAATAAGCTGCTCTTTATCCGCATTGCTGACAAAGCTTAAATTCCGTGAAATAACCTCTGCATGCTTCGGAAAAATATCATCAAACAAAGTCTGTCCCGCTTCCGTTAGGGTCACGTTCGAGCCTCTGCGGTCGGTAGTGCTTGGCTCCCGTTTCACATAACCTTTCTTCTCAAGCTTGTCTACCACGTAAGTGATACTGCCGCTTGGGATCGAAAATTTCTCGCTTATTTTTTGTATGGGCTGCGGGCCTTTGCTATATAACAGCTCCAAAATCATAAATTGCTCTTGGCTGATGCCGTAGCTCAACATATCCTTGCGGATATTATCTTCGATCGTCTTGGAAGCTTTATGCCATATGCGAAACAATCTTAAATCCAGCTGGCTTTGCTCATCCGGCTGATACATGCCGTGCGCCTCCTTGCTTATATATCTTAAATTAATGAATTCTATAATTAGGATATTTTTATCCTAACACTAGGATAAAAAGTTGTCAACACGTCTTCTTCGCAAAAAAAACCGAGCGCCTTCTCCAATTAGAGAGGCGCTCGGCCTGATTTGCCCTTTATCATCCTAACCTTTTATCGCTTTCTTTACTCCGGCGTCTTTGGAGCACTTTATTTATAGACATCCTCCCGTTTATGAAAGCCGTCTGCGATGACCGTCGCGTCAATATTCGATTGATCCACAAATATCGGATCGAGCAGTACGGAAGGAATCTCGCCTTTTCCGTTGTTTACGTACTTGTCTGCGGTTACCGCCTCTCCTCTCGCAAGCTTAATAGCAAGCTCGGCAGCCGTTTCCGCGAGGAGATCGATGGGCTTATAGACCGTCATCGTCTGCGTGCCTTGAATAATTCTTCGTATCGCCATCAAATCGGCATCTTGGCCGGTTACAGCGACTTTTCCCTGCAAGTCCATCGTCATTAATGCATCAATGATCCCGCCAGCCATTCCGTCATTGGCGCTAATAACCCCGTCGACCCGGCTGCCTGCATTCTCAAGAACGCGCTGCATCGTCTCCTGCGCTTTTGCCGGTAGCCATTCATCCGTGAACCGGTCTTCGATTATGTTCAAATCTCCATTATCAATCAAAGGCTGGAGAACCGAGAAGGCTCCTTTTCGAAGCAAATGAGAGTTGTTATCCATTTCGGAACCGCCGATATAAACGATATTCCCTTTAGGAACTTGCTTCTTTATGGCCTCCGCTTGCATTCTTCCTATTTTTTCGTTATCAAATGAGATATAAAGGTCCACGTCCGCGCCTTTAATCAAACGGTCATACGAGAGCACTTTAATGCCGGCAGCGTGAGCCTCCTCGACGACTTCCGTCATTACCTCCGCGTTATTCGGTACCACCACCAGAATATCCACGCCTAGGCTGATCAAATTTTCCGCATGGAAAACTTGTTTTTCCTCATCTCCGCCGGCCGCCTGCACATTAACTTCCGCCCCCATCCGCTCGACAGCCGCAACGAACAGGTCCCGGTCCTTCAACCACCGAGCCTCGATCAGCGTATCCATCGAAAAGCCAACGACGATTCCTTCCCCATAATCACTCCCCAGCGGGGCATTCTTATCCTGTTCAGCTATTCTGTCGTCGTTATCGTTATGGCCGCAAGCCGCGGCCACAAGGGCCAGCACGGTTAAAACGGCCAAAGACCTGCATCGGAAAGCCCATTTCGCCATACGAGAAACTCCCTTGTCAGCCTAATTGTTTAATGCATAGCGTATACAGTTACGTCCTTCGCGTTTAGCCTGGTAGAGCCGGTTGTCCGCCATAAACAACACTTCTTGAAAATCAGACACGTTGGTTTCGGAAGACGCAATCCCCATGCTTACGGTTACCATAATCTCTTGGTTGTCGTACCGATTGACATGGTTTTCAATGACGCCGCGCAGCTCTTCCGCCATGCGATACGCTTCCTCGGGCTCTGTATTCGGCAGAAGGATGACGAACTCTTCCCCGCCGTATCGCCCAGGAATTCCTTTATTCCCGCACACCAAGCGGGTACATGCTGCTACTTGCCGCAGCACCTCGTCACCCGCGGCATGCCCATATTGGTCGTTCACGGATTTAAAATGGTCAATATCGAACAAAATCACGCAGAAACGCATCGACTGCTCCGTAGAACAGAGACGCTCCGCCTCGGAAAATATAAAACGGCGGTTATAAATGCCGGTTAAACCGTCAACGGTCGCCTGCTTCCGCATATCCTCATGTATACGGGCGTTCATGATCGTAATCGTGGCCTGCGCGGTAAATAGCGAAACATATTGTTTTTCCTTGTCCGTTAAGTGACTGCAATCGAGCAGCAAGAATCCTAGCGTTTTCCTTTGATACACGAAGGGATAGAGCATCCAACCCCGATTCCCAAGTTCCCCGTCAGGAAGCAGGGCAGCAAAGGACTTTTGCGCGATTTCATCATCCAAGGCAATGGGGTCGCTTGAGAATATGGAGCTGCAAACGGAGTCAGGAAGCGTTTCCATCTCAACGAAATGCTCCTTGTATACGAGCGCCGGGCCATTCTTCTGTACTTTAAGCCTCAAGCGTTCTTCATCATCCCTCATCCATAGGCTCCCGCGAACGATTGGCGCGAACTCATTCAAGAGCGGAAATATACGGTACAATACTTCTTCCAGCTTCAGGGAGGAAGACAATTGCGTGATGGAATGTGTAAGGTGGTCGGCTATTCTCCGCTGTTCCGACTCCGCTTCGAGCCTCGTATGCAAATAAACGGACTCTTCCGCTTCTTTCATCAAGAGCTGAACCTGGTCCATCATCTGATTCAAGCTGCGGCTAACCTGTCCAATCTCATCATTCGACATGACCGGCGCTCTAACGGATAAGTCCCCTGATCGGCTTTTATCCATCACCGAGCTAAGCGTATGCAGCGGGCCTCCTACGTTTCGGATAACGAAAATGCCGAGGATACCCGTAAGCATCAGGGCAAATACCATCATGCCCATAGTATAAATCCAGATTGCCCCTGTCTCTTTCGTCACCTCGGTAACGGGCTCCATACCTATCAGAATCCACCCGGTTACCGGAGATTTGTGGTAAACGAACATCATTTCCTTGCCTTCCACAAAAATGCCCCGGGCCGACCCGCTTGAATCGCCGTTCGTCAATTGCAGCTGATTCGCTGCAATGGTCATGCCGATCTGGCTGGAGTCTGCCGCGATCATAATTTTTCCTGTCTTGTCTACGACAAGCAAATTACCGCTGAATCGTACGTTTACTAGTTTATCGACAAACGTATGCGTATTAATCTCCATAATCAGAACGCCGAGGGGGAGAACCGTTCCCTGCCTATTCACCGTTCTGGCCACGGCAAAGGCCGGGTCATTGAGAATCTTTCCCGCGATGTAACCCTTCTGCGTGGTTTCCAGCCATGTTGCTTTTCCGTTTTCCCGCAAAACGGGCTGCAGCCAATCCTGTTTTTGCGCCTCATCAATCTTCATCAAATCGAGACGCATTAACGGATCATTCACTGAATAACCCAGAAACTTGGTTTTCAGCATATTGGATAATCGGTCGCTTTGATACTGGCTTTGCCAGGATTCTCCTGCAAGCACATCGCGGAGCTCCGAGTCCGATGCAATCTGCGATGTGACCATCCTATAGTTGTCCAGCATCAGATCAATCCGTTTGCCGGTCTCCATCACCGTTTCCTGACTGCTTTCCATTAATTTATCAATAACGACTGTCCGCGAATAATTGTAGGACAAAATACCGAACAGCAATATAACAAAGGTTACGCTGCCCATATAATAGATGAATATTTTCCTGCTTACCGAGCTCCTGGATCTAACAATAAGCCGAAATACCAGCAATAAATCCTTGAGTACGTTTCCCGCAGCAAGATAGAAACGGTTAATGTTGAGACACCTCTTTTATGTGGTAAGATCCGTTTCTATTACGATTCGACAAATTAAGATATGGTCTATCATATCGCGGCATTCGACAAAATACAATTCACTTTAGCTTTCTTCTCCATGCCACAGCTTACGGAAAGATTCATTGCCTTCAAGCAGCTCCGCCGCCGTCCCTTGGGCCTCGATTCGTCCATCTCTCATCACCATAATATGATCAGCCTTCGCCAGCGCCGTCTTGCGGTGCGAGACTACGAGGCATGTGGCATCGCCCCGCTCGCGGAAGAGACGCGACCAAAGCTTCTGCTCGGTCTCGACATCCAGCGCGCTGGAGAGATCATCGAATACATAGAGCTCGCTGTCTCGGACCAGCATGCGCGCCGCGGCCGTCCGCTGCGCCTGGCCCCCGGAGAGCTTTACGCCGCGCGGGCCGATGACCGTGTCCAGACCGTTTTGCAAATGTCCGAGATCCTCCTCGAGCACCGCGGTGTGCAGCGCCCTTGCCAGCTGGCCGTCCTGGTCCGAATGGCCGAGCAATATATTCTCGCACAGCGTATCGCTGTAAAGCCTAGGCACCTGGGCCGTATAAGCGCTCCGCGGAGGAATAAAGAACGAGCCGGGATCGTGCACCTCTCGGCCGTTCCATCGCACCGTGCCGCCTGTTTGAGGCAAAAGACCAAGCAGCGTCCGCACAAGCGTCGTTTTTCCCGAACCGATGGGGCCGGTTATGACCGTAAAGGAGCCACGCGTAAGCTTAAGATTAACGTCCGCGATGCCTCTTCCGGTTTCGGGATACGTATAGGTCAGACCGCTTGCCTCCAGCTGCTCCAGCTTATCTCCCGCAGATGACGCTGCTTCCGCTGGTCTATCCGCGGCATCCCCCTTCAATTGCAAACCGTTTGCGGCCGTGAGCACTTGAGCCGGCGCCCCTTGCAGAATACCGGTCAAACGGAGAAGAGCCACCGTCATTTGTTTAAAGTAGGTCAGAAACTTGCCGAAGTTAGAAATAAACTGCGTCACGAAGGTAAGGTAATAGACGAATAAAGAAAAGTCCCCTACCGTAAATTCGCCTCCGCGCATCTTTTGCCCGGCAAGCAGCAGAATGAGTCCCGTACCCAGATTGACCGAATTGGAAAATATCGAATCCAGCACCTCGGTCATCAATTTATCCTTCAGCATCGTTTTGCGGCGATTATCGTTCAGCGCTCTAAACCTCGACATGACGCGCTTCTCCGCGCCAGCGACTTGAATAGCCTGAACGCTGCCGAACATTTCGCTGATGGCCCCGGTAACCTTGGCGGTAGAGTCACGGCTCTCCGAGCGGTACTTTTGCAGCCGGGTCGTAGCCAGCTGCGCGGCAATCACTACGATGACGAGCGGCAAAAACACCAGCGTCGTCATTTGCGCGTCTATTCGGATGAGGATAAAGCAAGACACGACCGCAAAGCAGGTCATGCCGAACACATCGACGGACCAGCTGACCGCTTCCTCCGACTGGTCGACATCATCGCGGAAATGGCTGATCGCCTCGCCCGGCGAGCACGGAATCGCCCTTGCCCCGGGCTCCTTTAAAATATGCTCCAGTAAATTCCGACGCAGCAGCATGCCCATGCGGAATCGAAAGTTAACATCCGTGATAAAACCGATCAACACCGTCGCGCTGCGGGCAAGCGCGGCTCCAAGCAAAAGTGCGATTAAGCCCCACGTCCCATAGCCGGCAGCTGAATCGATCGTCAATGAATCAAAAAACGCTTTCGTGATGAGCCCCGGAAAAATCGGCATCAGGTAAATAACCGTCCAGACGATTGCATTGGTCAAATACCAGCCTGGCCGGTAGCATATTAAACGCCACATATACGTAAATGTACTCATACGAGCACCTCCTCGAGCCCTGCCGCCAGCATTTTGCTGAACCTGGACGCTGGATCAGCGGCAAGCTTAAGCCGAGGCCCGCTTTCCACGATGCGTCCTTGCTCCAAAATCACAATCTGATCCGCGCGCTGCACCGTAGTCAGGCGATGCGCGATGATGATGCAGGAGCGGTTGCTCAGCAGCTTGCCGATCGCCTGCTCCATCCGGAATTCCGTCAGCGGATCAAGCCGCGACGAAGCTTCGTCAAGGATGACAAGTCCGGGGTTCGTGAGAAAAACCCGTGCAAAAGCCAGCAGCTGCGCCTCGCCTGCCGACAAACTGCCGCCGCCCGAAGCGAGCGAAGTGTCCAGCCCGTCCGGCAGCGAATCATACCAGCTCCGCAGTCCAAGCTCGCGCAGAACCAGAATGATCTCATGGTCCGGTATGCTATCGTCATAGAAGGTCAAGTTATCCCTTACGCTGCCCTGCAAAATTTCAATATTTTGCGTCACAAGCGCCACCCTGGATCGCAGCTCCATGAGCTTGCACTGCCTTATATCCGTCCCGCTCAGCTTTATGCTGCCCTGCTGCGGGTCATAGAAGCGCAGCAGAAGACGCGCCAACGTCGTCTTCCCGCTCCCCGTTCGCCCAAGCAGGCCAAGCACTTCGCCCGGCTTGACATGCAGCTGCAGCTCCTCAAGCGTCGGATAATCATCATACCCGAAAGTAACCGCATTCAAATCCACGGCAAGCGGGCCTTCCGGCAGCTTCGCTCCAGGCCCGTCCTCGATTCGCGGCGCCGTAGCAAGCAGCTCGCGAATCCGGAGCAGGCTGGCATCCGCCTTTTGCAAATCCTCGATTTGCGTCCTGATTTTTTCGATCGGCTTCGCCAGCAGCTCCGTGTAATAAAAAATCAAATAAACGGTCCCGATCGAGATGCTGCCTGCCTTCCAGAGATAGGCGCTAATCGCAAAAGCCATCGCATTGCCCAGCGCGAACACGATGATCGTCGTTATCCACATGGAGGAAAAGCCGAGAAACGCCCTTCTCCGCAAAGGCAGCATCCGGCGCAGCAGCGAATAGAAGCGGTTCATGACAAAGCCGGTCGCGCCGTTTGCCCGCGTATCCTCCGTCCCCTCGAGATGCTCGCCGATAAAGCCGTAAAATTCGGCATTGATTTGCCGCCACTTGGCCCATACGGGCACGGCGAATTTGCGAATCCATTGAATGACAAACATAGCGAATGCCACAAATAGAAGCATGCCTGCGCCGATCATCACATTTTCCCGGAATAATAAAACGATAATGCCCAGCATAAGAAGAAGATTGCCGGCTAGGTGAATAATAAAGCTGGAGAAAAAATTGGCGAGCGCATTCACATCCCCGTCGACGCGCTCAATAATGGACCCGGACGTATTCGATTTATGAAACGACATGTCCAGTCTCAGGCAGTGCTCGGCAAGATCGCCGCGCAGCTCGTTTGTCGCGCGCCAAGCGAGATTTTCACTCACATAGGTCGCTGCGACGGATACGAGCTGCTGGACAAGCGAGAAGCCGATAAACAACGCGGCTGCATAATACAACGGCTGCATGGCATTATCCGATTGCGCGGTATCAATAAAATAACGGATAATTTGAGGATTAACCAACTGCAGCAAAATGGAGACAAATAAAAGCAGCGCGAGCCCGGTTACCGTTTTTTTCCGCGGAAGCAGATACCGGCTCAGCATCATTTGATAGTGGCTTAATGAATTGATCTTCTTGGTCTTGCCCATGTTGTTCCCCTTCCTGCTCTTTATGGCTTATGGATCCAGCTGGCTCAAGCATTGCTGAATGCGAATGATCGTTTCCTCTCCAAGAAAAGTATGCCTCTTATCCCTTAATGCTTCCCTCTCGAACGCGCCCAGCTCATGCAATCTCTCCCAAACATGGTGCAGCTCATACAGCAGAGCTTTGATAAACGCCTTTTGGGGCAGGACCGCATGCACGAATCTTTCCTTGTTATGAGATAAATAGATGCTAAATGCCATTTCGTCTTTTCCGCATGCTTTCATTTGCATCTCGAAGTAATCGATGCCATAGAGCCCCTCCGCATATTGATTCGCTAGATAACGTTCAATCATTGCTAAATAGTCAAACCAGAGACATGTACCCGGGGTAAACGGGTTGTCGAGGTCGACCACGTTTGCGCCGTTATATTGAATGAAGATGGTCATTGCAAAATAGTTAACATAAAACTCATCGCAATCTATCATACTTGCGGCAAGATCGTCATCAATAGGAATATATAATATCTCACGTTCGTTTTTATACACTCGTTCATACTGTTCCAAATCATGGCCAAACTCGGCTTCGATGCGGCTTTGCGGCTTCCTTAAATAGGTTTTGAGGTTGAACATAAGTCCTCCTTGATGATCTGGATAAAAATAGGATACACTCTCCGCGGCGGCCTGTCCAAGCTTTCATGAGACGGTTGACATGAATATGAAGGATATGGTAAATTTTTAATTGAACAATGTTCAAAAAAAGGAGAGTTTGATCCCATGACACCACGTAAGGCTGTAGATCAGGAGCTTAGCAAGGAACGAATACTGGAGACTGCAAGAGAGCAATTCTCGCAGCTCGGCTACCGCGACGTTTCCATGCGCGGCATCGCAAAGTCGCTTGGCTATTCGCCGGGATCGCTCTACTACCATTTCCGCGAGAAAGCGGATTTGTTCAGCGCGATGGCAGCGGAGGATTTTGCACGGCTCAATACGCTGCTTGACGAGACTGTCAGCCAATCGCCCCTTGCCGGCCAAGAACAGCTGGAGATGATCTTTATCGCCTTTATCCGGTTTGGGTTTGAGAATAAACGATCGTTCGAGCTGATGTTTCTCATCCAGCAGCCCGAGTTGGACTGCTACACCATGAAGCCAAAGACGGAAAGCTATGAGAAATTCGCAAAGGCAGTGAAGAAGTCCCTGTTCGTAATCAACCCAGGGCATGCTGAAAACGGTGATATGATCTGGATCCTATTCCTCTCCCTTCACGGCTTTGTCAGCTTTTTCATTTCCAGCACGCAGTCCTTTGAGGACGTCTCTAAGCTGGCCTACCTGCATGTGCAGCTGCTGCTGCGCGGCCTGCACTAATTTTTTTACGCTTTTATTGAACACCGATCAATTAAAATTCTAAAAAAGAGAGTGTGATCGCCATTATGGGAAAAAAGATCAATCGTGCGCTCGTGTTTTTCTTGGCTTTTGCGGTAGCGGGTTATGCTGTTGTGCAGTACAGCCTTTTTAAAGCCAGCGATGCCGGACTCGTGGCCGCAAAGCTTCTAGAGCCTGACTTCAAGCTTACGCCTTGGGTCTATGTGCTTTACATCCATATCGTGACGGCTGTGCTCGCGCTCGTCATCGGTCCCTTTCAAATTTTTCAAAAGCCGTCCAAACCTAGAGGGCGCCTGCATAAAAGGCTGGGTTATGTCTATGTCCTCTCGATAGCCGTGAGCGGCATTACCGGCATCTATTTATCCTTTTTCGCAACGGGCGGCTGGATTGCGGGACTTGGCTTCTTCACCCTGGATGTTCTATGGGTAGCAACGACATGGATCGGCTTACGCAAAATAATGGCCAAGAACGCCAATTCCCATCGCGAATGGATGCTCCGCAGCTATGCGCTTACGTTTGCGGGTGTTACCCTTCGCATTTGGCTTGCGCCGCTTGTCATGCTGTTCGGGGATTTCGAGTCGGGTTACCTTGTCGTGGCTTGGCTTTGCTGGATTCCTAATCTGATTGTCATTGAGGCTATCATTCGCAGAAAAACCTCTAAAAGGCTTCTGCCAGCCGATGACAGCCAATCGCGGCCGAATCTATGATAAACTAGTAGAAAACGATTCAGGTCGCAAGGAGATAGATGATGATTAAGCTGGTATCCTGGAATGTAAATGGTTTAAGGGCATGCGTAACGAAGGGCTTTTATGATTATTTCAAAGAAACGGACGCCGATATTTTCTGCCTGCAGGAAACGAAGCTGCAAGAAGGCCAGATCAGCATGGAGCTTGGCGAGGAATACTCGCAATATTGGAATTACGCCGTGAAGAAGGGCTACTCGGGCACGGCTGTTTTCACAAAAATAAAGCCCCTCTCCGTCCACTACGGCATCGAGGAAAACTCGGAGCCCGAGGGCCGCGTTATTACGCTTGAATTCGAGGGCTTCTATTTGGTTAACGTATACACGCCTAACGCCAAACGCGATTTGTCGCGGCTCGATTACCGGTTGGAATGGGAAAACCGGTTCCGCGGCTACCTGCAGGCGCTTGACGCCGTGAAGCCCGTGATCGTTTGCGGCGATCTGAATGTCGCGCATCGGGAAATCGATTTAAAGCATCCGAAGCCTAATCTCGGAAACTCGGGCTTTACGCTGGAGGAGCGCGGCAAGATGACGGAGCTTCTGGACGGCGGCTTCCTCGATACGTTCCGGCATTTTTATCCTGACCGTTCCGAAGTATACAGCTGGTGGTCCTTCATGCCGAAGGTTCGCGAGAGGAATGTGGGCTGGCGGATTGACTACTTCCTAGCTTCGGCAAGACTCGGCCCGCAGCTGATCGACGCGCAAATTGACTGTCACATCCTCGGGAGCGACCATTGCCCGGTTCTGCTCACAATGGAAGATCTCTAAGTCTTGCTCATTGGATAACGCCTGTACTTGTAATATGAACTTGAATACTTGGCTTCAACTGCACATCCTTGTGCTTGTTTTTCCAGACGATGTTTTTCCAAAGATTCGAATGGTTCACTCTCAGTTTTCTGCCGATTCCGAGAGCATCGCAATTCGCTTTCTGCAATTTGCTTGCAACTTCTGCTGCCTGTTTACTCAAGATTGCGGAAATTTCCTGATTCAATTGCTCGCGATCGATTTTTCGACCCATATGGGATGGGGAGCTGCTAATCGCGCCATAAAGGTCAACTTTTAATGAACATTCGATTTCTTGCGTGTTTTTATTGACAGACACTTTAAATGACCTCTTTACTTTCCGGGCTTCAAAAGTAATCATATTAGCGGTCGTTTCTTTAAACTTGCTCTCTTCAGAGCTCTGTTTTAGTGGTATTTCCATAAATGCATGTTTGTTTAGCTTATCCATTAAAAGCAATAACATTGTACTTTCGTCACGAGACAAAGATGCTCCGGTAAATTTGGTTCCATTAAATAATGCGATGCTATCCACGACTAACGCTTTATTTTTCGTTTTATGTATCATGGGCAAAACCGCATCAACACCTGGGTCAGTGATTTGACTCCACAAGGTGAACAGATTTTGCTTCGGTACAATCGTCCTGCTTTCTGATCCATCAACCATTTGTTTAATACTATAAGCGGCAGGACTATTTTCTGTAGTTTCAAAAGATAAAACTTCGGAAGCTAGTCCCTTGCTTATTAGTACATCCGATGCCAGATAACCTTTTGGATACCGGTAAAAAAACTCCAAAAGGGACATAATGCCACGCTTTGCTAAATCTTCCCCGACGATTAAAACATGAGTCTTGCTTGCTTCTATGGTGCCTGGAAGCATACTGTCAATAATAGAACCCACATTAAAAACGGAATCCCCGGTCGCTTGAAACTGTTCAGACTTCACTTCGAATTGTCCGCTGCCTTTACTCTTCAGGATGACCGCGCTAACCGACCCAGCCAATTGGCCATCTTTAGCAGCATCAAAGCTAATCCCGTTTATCATTTTTTTCTTGATTAACAATTGAAGGTCCCAACACCCCGTTAGGAGCATTGAAAATAAACCTATACAGACCGCAAGAAAACATTTTTTTCTCAAGCTGACCCAACCTTTTCATTATTATTTAGCAGGAAGGACACCAACCACAACAAAATGGGCAAGGGTGCAATCATAATAAGGTATCCATATTGCAACCATTTAGAGAAAAAATCAATATTCTCCAATGTGGATAAATACCACCCTATGAGATAGACAAGCAAGCCGCTGATCCACACAAGCCTTCGATATGAACTTTGATTTGTTGTTAGACTTTTTCCGGCTAGGCATAGATAAGAAACAATGGTGGCGGTCATTGGAACAATCCAAATGCTTAAAAAGATTAGGTCCAAGCGGTCAAACAGCTGATAAGATAACCCTTTAAAGATATACAAAACCGGTTCATTCACTTGTTCTAATGCTTTAGGACTAAATCCAATCAGGCAAATGAAAACAAAATAGGTATAAAATAAGGTGACAAAACAATTAGCTAAAGTGACAACACGGAGCATACCTTTCCGGTCGCCTTGCACTTGTGCAAAGAAATAGAGGATCACTTCAAAACCGAGCATTGAAAAAAAAGTTTTTTCACTTCCCTTTAAAATTTGCACAAAACCCGATTCGCCTATTGGCAAAATATTTGAAACTTGCACCTCGTTATTAAAATTTAAAAAACTGATCAAGATCAACAAACCGAATAGTACAGAAGTTAATACAAAAAACCTTGCAATGACACGCAAATTTTCAAGAGCCAGATATATGCCGGTCCCTATGATGAGCAGGAGCAGAACCCAACCGGGTGTCATGGAGAGCATCCAAGTTTGAACCAGCTGGACATAGAGCGTACTCGCGTAACCCGCTATGAGAATAAAAAAAACATAATAAATGAGGTTTAGAGTCTTGCCCATATAAGCTCCAAACACTCGTACCGTAATTTCACTTAAGGTGTGGTTAGGAAATTTTTTAAGCAGCTGCCAATATACGATAAGCAATAGCTGAATGGCCGCCCCAGCCACAAGAACCGAGATCCATGCATCGCCTTTAGCCGAACTTTGTATTTTCGAAGGCAAGGATAAGAGCCCGATTCCAATTTGTGTTTTGATGATCAAGAAAAACAATTGGGATCTGTTTATCGTAGTATTCAAGTTCGCTTCCACCTCCCGAAAAATAACTGTTTTAAGGGACTGGTTTTACCGTTTTGCGAGTCTTTATTGACCGTCCATAATGGAAGTCTCAGGAAAATATCTTTAAAATTTTGCTTCCCGTCAAAAGGACCAAATGGTGTGAAATAAGGTATTCCCAAAATCTCTATCTTGCATAGGTGAATGAAGATGACCATCATCATGATGGAAATTCCGAAAAAGCCAAACAAAGCTGCGGCCAGCATGGTTGGAAAGCCCAACACTCTTAAGCTGGTTCCAAACTCGTTTAATGGGGTTGCGAAAGATGCAATCGCCGTCAATCCGATGACAACAATCATCGTATGAGAAACCAGTTGGGCTTCCACTACGGCCGTACCTATGACTAACCCCCCGACAATGCCAATCGTTTGGGCTATAGTTGAAGGTAACCGGATCGCTGCCTCTTTCAGCAATTCAAGGATGGTTTGCATAAGGAGTGCCTCCAAGATCGGCGGCAACGGAACGTAGGTTAAGGAAACCTTAACGGAATATAAAATTCCGATAGGAAGCACTTCGGAATGGTACGATACGATCGCAATATAGATCGCTGGTAAACAAGTGGCCAAAATAAAACTAATTAAACGAATGTACCGATAAAATGAACCGATTAGCCATCGGCTGTTATAATCATCCGGGGATTGGTAAAACGAAAAAAAAGTAATCGGCAGAACCAAAACACTTGGGCTGCCGTCAACGACTACAGTGATTTTCCCCTCCATTAGGTAAGAAACTGCCCGATCAGGCCTTTCGGTCTGTATCGTTTGCGGAAAAGGAGAAAACGGGTGTTCTTCGATCATCTCATCAATGTTGCCAACGGAATACAAATAGTCGAGATCGATCGCCGAAATCCTTTTCAAACATTCCTCGACGATTTTGGGATCGGCTATGTTATCCATATAAAGGAGTGCTACTTTCGTATTCGTGACACTGCCTAAGGTGAAATACTTCACCTTCAATTTTGGACTTTTGATTCGATTGCGGAGCAAATAAATATTAGTGCTTAAACTTTCGATAAAACCTTCATGCGATCCCTTAATGATTTGTTCGGTCCTGGGTTCTTCGATTGATCGGCCTTGCGATTGTGCGACTGGCATCATGACTGCGGCTGAATCATTCCCCATGACAACAACGCAAAATCCATCAAGTAAAAATTTTCCTATCTGAACCACATTGGATGATTTCACGACTTCGATTGCATTTACAAACCGTTCTATATCTCCAGAGTTTGATTCCAGCAAAGGTTTAATAATACTGGTTTGAATTAACTCAATGTTTACAAGTGCTTCTAAATATAACAATGCGCATGCTTGGTTGTTAAATACGTGCATTTGAATCTTCAGGTCTTCCGTATGAGATAAATGTTCATGAATTTGAGCGATTTTGAGTTCGACTTCTCCCGGTTTTAACTCAATGGTAAGGGTTCCCGATTCCAATGATTTTAGGTCTCGATTTTTCAGGTATTTCATGCAATCATCCCCCTCTGTTAATAATCACTGCTTATTATTAACAAATATACCTACAATTATTTTCATAAATAGGAGAGGGAGAATGGCTTCTTCATCCTATTAATTTAATCCAAGAATAATGGATGTCGTTGCATGCCCCCGTTTCCTACCTTTTTTTGAAGAAATGAAAATAGGGTGTGTTAAAAGGCAATAGCCTTTTAACACACCCTATTTTTGTGGTCTTAGGTTGGAAGCGTCTCCGTTAAAGCGTCTCTTTCACGCAAAAAGGCCAGTGCCTTTTGCATTTTAACGATATAAGCCGGTTCATGGCCGGAGCACATAAACCGAACGTCCCCGTTCCCTCCGCCTCCAGCGATGCCATAGCGGTTCAGCAAGGCCGACAACCGCTTCACGGTCCCCACGTTGCCGTCTACGATTTCAATATGAGGCGGCAGCAGCTCCCTCAATATTTCCTTATAGAACGGGTAATGCGTACATCCGAGCACGATGATTCCGTAATCGTTCAAATCATAGCTGGCAAGCTTAGAGAGAAAATATTCATTCATGACCGCTTTATCGAATTGCAGCGATTCGCAGTAGTGCACCAGCTCCGGAAGAGGAAGGGAATCCACAATGCCCATGTCATCTACGCGGGAAACGAGCGCATAATATTTGGGCAGCTGCAGCGTTAAAGGCGTTGCGAAGACAAGCACCCTTTTGCCCGTTGCGCGGTTCATTTCCACTGCCGGCTTAACCGCGGGCTCCATCCCGACGATGGGAAGCGAGTAGCGCTCTCTTAGCTCGTTTATCGCGATGCTGGTCGCCGTATTGCAGGCTACGACCAAAGCGTCTATGCCCTCATTCATCATCATTCCGACCGTATCGAAAATATAAGCCTTCACGTCCTCCTCGGCTTTCGTGCCGTAGGGAACATGCAGCGTGTCCGCCATATAAAGAAAATCCTTGTCAGGGAGCCTGCGAAGCGCCTCCGCCAGTACGGTGAGCCCGCCGATCCCTGAGTCAAAAAAACCAATCCGCATGTCACATCGATTCCTTACGTTTATTGGAATTGAATCATTATTTGTTGCTATATCCATATTAACTCATTGCCACCCGCCATTAAAGCTTATAATTTCTCATAAAATAAAAAAACGCCCCCGTCCAAGCGGACGGGGGCGTTAAAACAGCATTTATGGCGCACGCTTCGGCAGCAAACGGACATAATCATCCGAAAGCTTCATCAGCTCTAATATATAATCATAGTCGGCCCGGTATTGGCTGAACTCAGCCACGGGCTTTCTCGTCCTAATATCGACAGCCGTTCCGTCCTCGAAGCCTTTGCCCGGAACGAATAAAATGTCATTGTTGAAAAACGAACCGGTTGGTAGATAATATCTCATGCCAATGACATTGTGCGAGGTATTCAGCAAATCCTGGCCAAAGGCGGTATATCCTTCGTCCTTCAAGGATACGCCAAGCAAATTGGAGACGGTAGGCATAATATCCACCTGACCGCCTACCTGATCGACAACCTTGCCCTCCGCACCCGGCACATGGACAAACAACGGAATGTTGAAGCGGCTGACTTCCCCGTCATAGTTGATGCCAAGCTGCTCGCTGACCCATGCAGGGTCGTTGTCCTTCGTCTGCAAGCCGGAATGATCGCCGTAAGCGACCAAAACCGTATCTTCCCATAAGCCGCTTGCTTTAAGCCCTTTAATAAATTCACCTAGGGCGTAATCCGTATAATTAAGCGATGTTAAATAATCGCCCAGCTGCGTATCCTGCAGGGAATCCGGCATTGCAATCCGCTGCTGCGCGCTCGGCACCTTGAACGGGTGATGGCTGGATGTGGTCACGAACTGCGCATAAAACGGTTTATTTTGCTGCTTCAACGCTTGCAGCTTTTCTAGACCAACCCTGTAGAGCTCCTCATCCGAAGCGCCGAAGCTGTTAAAATGATCGTTTTCGAATGATGGCTTATCATAGTATTTCGTAAAACCTAAAGCAGGATACATCCGGTTGCGATCCCAGAATGCCACATCATTGATGTGGAAGGTATTCGATTCATAACCATGTCCGCCAAGCAATCTCGGAAGGCTCGGCAGAACCTTATCGCCGTATCCAGTAGACATCGCGATGACGCCAGTCGGATAAATAGACGTGTTCGACATGAATTCGGCATCCGATGTGTTTCCCTGCCCGATCTGCTGGAAGAAATTTGGGAAGTAGAAACTTTCCTTCGCCAGCCCGTTAAGCACCGGAGTAACCGGCTTCCCGCCAACCGACAGGTTGATCGCGAAATTTTGGAACGCCTCCATTTGAATGACGATGACGTTTTTGCCTTTGGCAAAGCCGAAGTAATTGGGAGTTCCCGCTTCGACCGCATTCTCCGCTTGATTGAAATAAGACACCTGAAGCGCATCCGCGCTGGCTGCCGTCTCCTCTACGCTTCCGTTTTTAAGTGCGTCTTTCTCTTTTTTCGCATGAATGGCTGCCGCGACCTGATAATCGAGAAAGCCAAGGCTCTCGGCTTGCACGATCTCATTCGGGATGGCGCTGCCCGACCAAATGTATCCGCCCGATATGGCGATGCTCAGGATAAACGCAACGACTGCAATCCTTGGTCTAGCGATCCGTCTGCTCCCTTCGCTGCGGATACCTTTGATACGGTTAACAATGGATATAACCGCAAACACGATCATATCAACGAAATAAATATAAAAAGATGTTTGAATAATCGACCCTACACTCGTGCGTATCTGCAGCACCTGATCGAGTCCATGCAGAGCGGTGTAGGTCGGTACGGTCCCGTAATAGCTGAAATAGACCGTAGAAGCAAATAATAGCAGCGACAGCACCGCATTCAGGATATGGAATACGGTTCCTCTCCATTTCGCGGAGGTAACCAGTTCAGTTATCAGCAGCAGGGTCAATATCGACGCCGCATCCGTCAGCAAGCGGTCTGCCTGAATGCCTTGAAAAACAAAATGCCTGAAAAGCAGCATTTTCAGCATCATCATTATAAATATAACGATAAACGGTGATCGGCCGTAACGTTTCGAAATCAGTTCCAAGCCCCTTCACTCCTTAATAATTCATGCATGTGCAATAGAAAATAACCGTCATGTCATGACGGCTAATCTAAGCATTAATGTTAAGGGAATGTGAAGGCAAATGCAACGTCAATATATTGAAACAGAGGAACCTTGCTCGGCAGCACCCGGCAGTTGTCCATCCATTGCAACCTCAAATACGGATTCGACGATGACGGGCAGTTGATCCCTTAATGAACTTGCGCCCAAAACCGAACGGGCATGAAGGCCCTTCTCGCCGAAAACCTCCAGCATTAAATCAGAGAACCCGTTCAGCACCTTGTGATGCTCCTCGTAGTTCGTGTCCGCATTCACAAAGCCTTGCACCTTCACCACCTGCCTGACGTTATCCAAATTGCCCAAAGCATTTTTCAATACGGCGAGAACCTCTAACCCTGCCAGCCTTGCAAATTGATACCCCTCCTCCGTCGAAAAATCCCGGCCAAGCTTTCCTCTTACCGCACCCGCCGGTCCTTTTCCCGAAACGAATAGCAATCCGTTCGAGAAAACATAGTTCGCGTATTTGGCTGCCGGATCACTCGCCTGAGGAAGCACGATGCCAAATGCCGATAATCTCCCTTCAACCGTTCCTTCTATCCGGTTCATATTCTCCCTGCTCCCTGATCGTAGTAGATGATTGATGTAAGCCTTTGTCAAAGCATATACTAGTATTGACCCCTGAAAAAGTGCCAGATATAAGCTTAATTTAAGGGTCAGATTGCGTGGTTACGGAAATGGAAATGACACTTCCCAAGGATGATCATCACCCTTTATATTTGTCTTTATATCGGCATATCCGCGGGCTCATTCAGGATGGCGCTCTTCAGGACGGCACAAAATTGCCGTCTATCCGCTCTCTCCGCGAGCAAACCAAATTAAGCAAAACTACCATTGAAACGGCCTATCATATGCTGCTCGAAGAGGGCTATGTCTACAGCAAGCCGCGCGCAGGCTTGTTTGTCATTCATCCGCAAGCTGCCCCTGGCGCCGAGAGCAAGACGGCTAAGCCTTCTGCCATAGAACAGCCGGCTGTGCATCGGCATGCCGGCCCGCAGCCCCTTCATAAGGAGAAAGTAATTGATTTCAACTTGCTCGCCGTAGACGGTGACTCCTTCCCCCTTCGCCCATGGAAATCCGTTCTCCATGAGGCGCTGTCCCTTCACTTTAGCAGCGTCCATCAATACGGTGACCCGCAGGGCGAATACGGCTTACGGCTGCAACTGGCCCGCTATTTGAAGCGCGCCAGGGGCATTAACTGTTTGCCGGAACAAATCATCATCGGCGCAAGTCTTACCTATAGCATTCAGATTCTTTCCCGGCTTTTGGACGGGGGAGGCGCGATTGCAGTTGAAGAATCCGGTATTGCGCAGGTGGGCGCTATCTTTGCGCAGCATGGCTTTGAAGGAGTTCCCGTACCTTTCCACAGCAAAGAGCTGCTGGTCGCGGAATTAGAGAAAAGGAGCCTTCGAGCGCTTTATCTCACTCCCTCTCACCGGCCCTCGGCAAGCCCGCTGCCTTACGCAACCCGGCAGATGTTATTGAACTGGGCAGTTCGTAACCGCGCCTTTATTATCGAGGATGATTATGACGGTGAATTCCGTTATGCCGGCAAAACGCTTCCTTCGCTTCAAAGCTTAGATGAGCACGGCGCCGTTATTTATATCGGCACCTATTCCAAAGCTTTTACGCCGGCATTGCGAATGAATTATATGGTTATGCCCCTGCAGCTGGCCGCTAAGCTTCAATCCAACCAATACGCGCTCTCCTGTCCTTCACGAATCGATCAATGGGCGATGCAGCTTTTCATGGAACGCGGCCATTGGTATCGTCATGTCCGGAAGATGCGCAATATCTACCGCAAGAAGCTTGCTAGGCTCCTACAATGCATAGACGTTCATTTATCGGATCAGACCGTTATCAACGGGGAGTCTAACGGCCTTCATATCGAATTAACGGTAAATACCGATAAAAGCGCCGATGAGCTGGTTCAGCTGGCCGCGGCTGAGGATGTGAAGGTCTACGCCTCTCCTAACCCTGCCGCCTCATACGGCGGCGCACCGAGGATCTACCTTGGCTTCGGCGGGTTGACGGATAAAGAGATCGAGCAAGGCATTGGGCTGCTGGCCAAGGCCTGGTCGACCGCATAACTGCAGTCATAAAGCGTTTCGTTTCTTACCACAGGAGGAATAGATGGAGGGGGCCTTATATTTTGGAAAATAATCATTTTCTAACCGATCTCGACGGCACGCTGCTGCGCTCCGATGCCTCGTTATCCGCGTTTACTATTCATGTCATTAACCAAGCCTTGGCACAAGGAGCGGTTATCAGCTATGCCACGGCAAGAAGCTATATCAGCTCTCATAAAATCGTATCCGTTATTCCATGGAAATACCCGATTGTTTTGTATAATGGCGCCATGATTTTTGATCCGCTGTCCAAGAAGGTCATTGGCGGCTGCTGGCTGGATCATGTAACGGCAAACGAAATCGTTGAAATCGGGAGAGCCCATGGGCTGATACCTTTTTTGTTTGCGCTCGACGAGGAAGATAAAGAACGCGTATTGCATGAGAAGCTGATTCGGACCGGGGATTTATCCTTTTATAACAGCCGGCCGAATGATCCGCGGTTTGGAGAGATACCGCGGCTGGCATGCCCGGATTCATTAAGAACGTTAATCATAACCTATATCGGCTTGCTGCATGAGCTTGAACCGCTAAAAGCCGAGATCGAGCGCCTCTTTGGCAGTCAGGTGCATGTCCATCTCATGAAAGACGCCTACATCGCAAACCACTATTTTCTAGAGTTCAGCCACAGCATGGCTAACAAAAAAGAAGGGCTGAAGCAATGGACCGAGTTGGTTGGCTGCTCCCCCGGGGATGTCACCGTGTTTGGAGACAATCTTAACGATTTGGGCATGTTCGAGTCCGCCGGAACAAGAGTTGCCGTATCCAATGCGCATCCTGCGCTCATCGCGTTGTCAACGCTCGTGGCAGAGAGCAACGACGAAGATGGCGTAGCGAAGTATATTGACCGCCTGACGGACAAAAAAAAGCTGCCCTAGGTCAATGACCTTTAGGACAGCTTCTTCATTTCTGCATATTACTTCTTAGCTACATATTTACGGATATCGAAGGCAACGGCAACGACGATGATCAAGCCTTTGATAATCAGCTGCCAGTTAGGATTGATACCGATGTAAGTCAAGCCGTAGTTGATAACGGTGAAAATAAGAACACCTGCAATGATACCCTTCACGCGGCCCACGCCGCCTGTCGTCGAGACGCCGCCGACCACGCAAGCCGCAATGGCGTCAAGCTCATACATATTCCCGTAGTTGTTCGAAGCTCCGCCTGTACGGGCTGCTTCCAGCACGCCGGCCAAGCCGTACAAAGCGCCGGCAATCGCATAAATCCACATTAGGTTGCGCGCTACGTTAATTCCGGATACGTGAGCAGCTTGAATGTTGCCGCCAATAGCGTACATGTTTTTGCCAAGGCGCGTTTTGTTGAATACGACCCATACGATAAAAGCAACGAAAATGGCGATAAGAACGATATAAGGAATCGAGAATTGGCCGCCGCCGATGGCGCCTGTTCCAATCTCCGTAAAATCCTTGCGCAGACCGCCGATTGGCTGCGAGTTGTTCGGCGGCATATCGAAGTAAAGCGAATTCGCGCCGTAAACCGCGACCATCGTACCGAGCGTAGCAATGAATGGCGGAACGTTAAATTTAGCTACGATAACCCCGTTGAGAAGCCCGACCAGCAAGCCGACCACAATCGCGATAACGATTGGGATAATCAGCGACAGCTGCGGCAGGTTAGGGAAAAACTTGCTTGCGTAATCCGGCATTTGGAGCATCGATGCCGAGACGACGGCGCTGAGGCCGACTACCCGTCCAGCAGACAAGTCCGTTCCCGCGGTAATCAGTACAAAAGCAGCTCCCAGTGCAATAATAACCCGTGTCGAGGATTGCACCAGCATATCCCTAAGCGTTGTAATTGACAAAAAGTTTGCATCGATAATTGCGATTCCGAGGACCAATGCGACAAGCACGATCCATATTGCGTTTTGCGAAAATGCATGTTTTATTTTCAAGCCTTTAGCAGCATCCATTTGTCTTAACCTCCTTTAAATCCTCTAGCCTTAGCCGGTCTGTGCAGCAAGCCGCATAATACTTTGTTCCGTCGCCTTATTGCCCTCTAGAATACCGGTTGAACGTCCTTCCGACATGACCATGATGCGATCCGACATTCCGATAAGCTCCGGCATCTCCGACGAAATCATAATGATACTTTTTCCTTGCTTCGCCAGCTCGATAATAATGCTGTAAATTTCATATTTAGCGCCAATGTCGATGCCGCGCGTCGGCTCATCCAGCAGCAGAATATCCGGATTGGTGAGCAGCCAGCGGGCCAGCAGCACCTTCTGCTGATTGCCGCCCGAAAGGTTTCGGATAAGCTGATCGACAGACGGCGTTTTCGTTTTGAATTTCTCGACGCCTTTCACCGCTTCTTCTTTCATCTTCGATTCGTTTAGGAAGCCGAAGCGATTCTGGTACATGCCGAGATTAGCAATGGCCGTATTCTCCTTGACGGACAAGACCGGAAAAATACCCGTAACCCGTCGTTCTTCCGTCAAAAGAGCGATTTTATGTTTTTTGGCATCAATCGGCGACTTGATGGTGATCGCTTTGCCATCCTTGTAGATCGCGCCCGATTTCACGGAGCGAAGTCCAAACAATGCTTCAACTAGCTCCGTACGCTGTGCTCCGACAAGTCCGCCGACGCCAAGGATTTCTCCTTTTCGCAGCTCGAACGATACGTCCTTGAACGAATGCGCGTGCGGTGAAGTCAAACCGTCGACCCGCAGCATCACTTCGCCCGGCTTGTTCGTGCGTTCCGGGAAACGGTCCGATAAATCGCGGCCGACCATGCGGGTAATAATCGTATCGATGGTCAGCTCAGGCGCCGGCCATGTCCCGATATATTTACCGTCACGCATAATCGTCACATCATCCGAGATCCGTAATATTTCTTCCATCTTGTGCGAAATATAAATAATAGATACGCCTCGTGCCCGCAGCTTGTTGATAATGGCGAACAGCTGCTCCACCTCATTGCCGGTCAGCGAGGAGGTCGGCTCATCCATAACGATGATTTTCGAGTTGAACGATACCGCCTTCGCGATTTCAAGCGATTGGATTTTGGAAACGGATAATTCCCCGACCAATTGGTTCGGGTCGATCGCCATGTTCAGATCCTCAAACAGCCGAACCGTGTCGCGGTACATCTTTTTATGATCTATAAACCGGAAAGGCGCAAAACCTTTTACCGGAAATCTGCCAAGCCAAATGTTCTCCATCACGCTGCGCTGCGGTACTGGATGAAGCTCTTGATGGATCATGGATACGCCATGGTTCAGCGCGTCCTTCGAGTTTTTGATTTCAACCTTTTGTTCGTCTAGAAAAATTTCGCCGGCATCCGGCTTATAAATTCCAAATAAGCATTTCATCAATGTAGATTTGCCTGCGCCGTTCTCGCCCATGAGAGCGTGAACCGTGCCGGGACGTACTTTCAGCGTTACATCGTCTAGCGCCTTAACACCTGGAAACGTCTTGGTAATCCCGTTCATTTCAAGCAAATAAGGATGCTGCTTTGCCATCGTATAGCCTCCTTTTGTCGAGCCCGCCTAGCGTAAAAATGCCTTCTATTCAAGCATGCGGGCGAAAAAAAACAGGGGCAACGCAAGTGACGTTATCCCCTGCTTTCGTTCATCCATTCTTATCCGTTATTATTTGCTCTCTTGCGTTACTTTTTGGTACGGAATCCAAACATATTTGCCATCCGTAATTTCGAAGCCCGTATTTTCTTTAGTCGGTGTTTCGCCTGAAGCAAGAACGTTCATCAGCTCAACCGTTGCTTTACCTTGGTTTGCCGCATCGTTTAGAACCGTACCAAGCAGCGTGCCTTCTTTCAATGCTTGCTGTGCCGGATCCGTAGCATCTACGCCTACGACTGGCATGAATTTATTGTCTTTGAAGTAACCGGCAGCTTTCAACGCTTCGATTGCGCCAAGCGCCATGTCATCGTTGTTTGCTAGAACCGCTTCGATTTTGTCGCCTTTAGAAGAAAGGAAAGCAGCCATTTTCTCTTGGCCTTTTACGCGATCCCACATTGCTGTATCTTCAGCAAGCGCTTCTACTTTAATGCCTGCATCTTGAATGGCTTGTACGGAGAACTTCGTGCGAAGCTCAGCGTCTTGGTGGCCCGGCTCGCCTTTGAGCATTACGTATTGCAGCACGCCGTCGCCGTTTTTATCCGCTTCCGGATGTGCTTTCCAATACTCAGCAACAATTTCGCCTTCCATTGTGCCGGACTCTTCTGCTTTAGCGCCTACGAAATAAGCTTTGTCCCATTTCGCCAAATCGTCAGCCAGCGGTTCGCGGTTAATGAATACAACCGGAATGTCCGCTTTTTGCGCTTTGTCGATGATAATGCCAGCTGCTGTACGGTCAACCGGGTTAACCGACATTGCTTTTACTTTTTTCGTAATAAACAAATCAACTTTATCATTTTGTGTCGGCTGCGAGTTTTGGCTATCTACGATATCTACTGCCATTTTACCCTCTGCCGCTGTTTCGATGGCGCTGCGCACACCGCTCATGAATGTATCGTCAAATTTATAGATGGCGACGCCTGCTTTTGGCAAACCGCTCGAACCGCCTTCTCCATTCGCGTTTCCGCAACCTGCCGCTGTAACTGCTAAAGCTCCGATAACAAGCGCTGCTGTCCACTTTTTCATTTTTTTTGCCCCCTGGTGGATTAATTAAGTACTGCTTCATTATGTCGTATATCACGAGGGAATCACATGTAATATCCTCATCACTTTTATTAATATTCTCATCTGTTTGCCATTCTATTTCTCTTTATTGGACCACGGGGAATAAGAGCTTCTGATTTTTGAGCCAAAACATATTTTCCTCCGTAATAAGCTCCACGTTCATTTCTACCCGCTCGGGAACCGCTTTTCCCTGCGCGGCTTCCAGCGCATGCTTGACGCTGAGATAACCCATGCTGAACGGATTTTGCACGATTAACGTCTGCAGCTGATTTTCCTGAAGCAGTTCAAGCAGCTCCGGCGAGCTGTCGAAGCCGACCAGCTTAATCCGCTCGCCGGCCTGCCTGCGCTTGAGCTCAAGCGCCGCGCCGATCGAGGCTTCCGTATTGAGCGACAAAACCCCGTCGATCTGCTGCTTGTCCATCATTTCCCGAACCGCTTGCTGGCATGCGCCGTATTCATCCGAGCAATACTGGCTGTCTACGATTCGGATTCCCGGATACTGCTTAACGGCATCGCGAATGCCCTTTTCCCGAAGCCCGCCGTTGATGCCGCCTTTGCTGAATGCAGCGATGGCGACATCGCCTTTCCCCTCAAGCTGCTCGGACATCTCTCGCATCGCCGCTTCTCCTGCCGCATAATTGTCTATGCCGATATACGATGTAATTTCTCCCGACGTCAACAAGCTGTCTATGGCGATGACGGGGATACGCCGCTTGGCAGCCTCGATTAGAAACGGCTCGAAAGCGGAATCTGCATTCGCCCCCAGCACGATCGCATCGGGCTCCGTCTCCAGCGACTGCATCGCCGTCTGCACCTGTGCGTCAATATTCCCTTCGTCCGAGGGTGCCGATATATGAAGATTAACGCCGAATTCCTTAACGGCTGCCTGGGCACCCATCGTTACGTTCTGCCAGTAGTCTCCTTTGCTTGTGCGGAGAATCAGCTGGATTGTCTTGCCCGCCTGCTCCTGCTTCGGCTCAGATAGGCCGGGATAAAGGGCGGAGTACAGCAAACCGGCGGCTGCAATGAAGAGCAGCCAGCTTACGATGATTCCTTTATGTTTCATCATTAGGACTGCTCCCCTTCCTCTGTTTGCCCTGGCATTTGAGCAGGGAAACGAATCGTAACCGTCGTACCGACTTCCAGCTCGCTTTCAAAATGAAGCCCGTAAGCCGCACCGAAATAAAGCCGGATTCTCTCCTGTACGTTCATTACGCCTACGCCGGAGCCTTTGGAGCTGACGATGGTGCCCGATAAGATTTTTTGCAGCTGCTCCTCCGACATGCCCAGCCCGTTATCCTTGATTTGGATGACGATCTCGCTGCCTTCAAGCCTAGCCGATACGGCAATATGGCCCTTATCGACCGATGGCTCGATGCCGTGTACAAGCGCATTCTCGATCAGCGGCTGAACGATTAGCTTCAAGGTAGCATGAGACAGCGCCTCCTGCTGCAAATCAAAGGAATAATCGAATTTATTTTTGAACCGCATTTGTTGGATGATCAAATAGTTTCGTGCATGCTCCATCTCATCGGCAAGCGTAATCAAGCTTTTCCCTTTGCCGATACTGATGCGGAACAGCTTGGACAGCGCGGTAATCGTCGTAATCACTTCTTCGTTCTTGTTCATGCCGACCATCCGCACGACGGTATTTAACGTGTTGTATAGAAAATGCGGATTAATTTGCGCCTGCAGCGCCTCCAGCTCGTATTTCCGTTTGCTCTCCTGCTCCGTTACGATCCGGTTCATCAGCTGCTTGATCGTTCCGATCATAATGTTGAACCGATCCGCTAAATGCTTGATTTCCAGCGGCCCTTCGCCGCTTACCGTCATATCGAAATCGCCGCGCTCCACGCTTTTCATGGACAGCTCAAGCCGCTTGATCGGTCTCGAAATCCGCCGGGCCACCATGCTCGACAATAAGAATACAATGAGTCCTAAAGCGATGAGCAGCTTGGACATCGACCGGTTCAGCTCCCAGCTTGTCGTCATCGCCTCGTCCATGTAGGATACGCCTACCACTTTCCAGCCGACGTTGCCGATCGTTTGTACGCTTATCATTTTTTCTTCCTCGGCGGATTCATCGATAAAACTGCCATAGGTATGCTTAAGCGCAAGCTCCACGTTTTCTTCCTTCAGATTGGCGTAAATGAGCTCGAGCTGCGGATGATATACGATGTTGCCCGCCGATTCGTCCAGCATATACACGTAGCCCTTCTGCCCCAAGCTGATTCGTTCGGAAAGCTCGTCAATCGTATTGAAGTTCACATCCATCAGCAAAACGCCGTTCACCTGTTTGCCGTTATGCCATACGGTGATGCTCTTGCTGATCGACACGACCCACCGGTATTGCTGCTTGTACAAATTTTGCACATGGGGCAGCGAGATCGACAAGTGGCCGGCTGTATCCAGCGCGCTTCGGAACCAGCCCTCTTCCGTGATTTGCAGCGTTTCCTTCAATTCCACATTGGGCAAATCGAGCAGCAGCTGCCCCTGATCGTCAAATAAGACGAGCGATACCGTATCGGAACGCGTCGACATCATCGATTCCAGCTGCTGGCGCATCATATCGGATTTCACGTCATTGCTTTGGCCGAGTGCATGATGCATCATATTGAACAGGTCGGACGTTACCTCTACATAGTTTTCAAGATTGTAGCTGACCTGATCGACAATTTGCTGCGAATTGCGAAATGCGTTTTCCTGGGCCGTAGCCGAGAATCGTCCGTACAGCACGACGCTGACAATCAAAATAATAAAGGTCGAGAACAATGTGAAGGACACCGTCAGAATAAACTGTATGCTTCTGCGCTGCATCACTTCTCCTGCTCCGTCAAGCCGCTTCGATATTCTTTCGCCGATACGCCGGCATATTTTTTAAAGCTCAGGCTAAAATAATTCGGATCCGCGAAGCCGACTTTATCGGCAATCTCGAAAGCTTTCAGCTCCGTAGTCCGCAGCAGCTCTTTGGCTGCTTCCATCCGCAGCTGCAGCAAATAAGCGCCAAACGTCAGCTTCAGCTCCTTTTTGAACAAACCGCTGAAATAACCTGCGCTAATATGCAGCTGCCCGCATACCTTGGCGATGGACAAGTCGCTCTCGTGAAAATGGCTCTTGGTATAGCTGATGGCATCCTCTACGATTTGTTTATAGGTATGCTGCCTTTGGCTTGCGATGCGGCTGCGCACTCTTGCGCACATTTCACCGAACCATGCCCGCGTTTCCTGCAAGCTGTTCAGCTTCTGATATTGATTCAAGATCCCGAAGCCTCCGCCGAATATTTCTTCGGTATCGCTGTCATAGACCTTCGTCAGTTTAATAATCGCCGTAACCATTTCAAGCAGATAATGCTGATATTCATGTACCGGCGCCTGAACGCGCGTAATCTCGTCAAACAGCCCGTCAATGACCTCTTCAAGCTCCTTCTCCGTACCCAGCTTCACGGTGCGTATCAAATTTTGCTCCTTCCATTCATCGAAAAGAAGCTTATCATGAAACCTATTCTCCATATCATCAATGCAAATGATTAGGTTATTGCCAAGTATGCGCCGGTAATCCAGCGCTACGGCTGCAGCCTCATACGCGTATTTCAGGTTATCAATATCCTTCGTGAACGTGCCCACGCCGATCATTACCGGAAAACGCAAAAATTTCTCGATGCTCTGCAAAATTTCCTTTAAGGCATTTTGCGTTTGCTCCATCATTTGCTTCTGATCCGAATGGGGGCTTACCGTGAACAATACGACCTGGTCCTGATGGATAAAAACTTTGCCCAGCTCATGCCGGGCCCAGATTTCACTGGCTATGTTGCTTACGGAGAACAGCTTTAGATCCAAATCGGTGGATGCGGCCAGCGATATAGAAGGCGGCTCGGCCTCCTCCTCATTCTGGTTATCCGAATGGTTAACGGCAATAATCGATACGACGTAGCCTTCGCCTTCGAGCTGCATGCCGTATTTTGCGGCCTTTGCCGCGATCTCCTTATAAGGCTGCATGCGCGTTATTAAGGAAGAAAGAAACTTCTCGCGAACAATGGGAAGGCTTGTGCGGTAATGCTCCTCCAGCAGCGCGATATTGCCCCGCTGCTCCCGCTCCTCGTCCATTCGCTTCGCCACTTCCACGATCGTATCGGTCAGCTGCCCAGCTGAGAACGGTTTCAAAACATAAGCCTCCACCTGCAGGTGGATCGCTTGCTTCGCGTATTCAAATTCATCATGGCCGGACAAAATAACGATACGGGTAATCGGGTACGCTTTCCTTGCCCATTCCGAGAGCTCAAGGCCGTTCATATAAGGCATACTAATATCGGTAATGAGCACGTCAGGCTCCATTTTCTCAAAAAGCTCCATTGCTTCCTTGCCGTTTCCGGCTGTCCTTACCTCGGTGAAACCGCAGCTTGCCCAATCGATCTCTACCATTAAACCTTCCGTAACTTCCGGCTCGTCATCAACGAGCAGCAGCTTATACATGTGGCTCCTCCTAAAAACTTTGCTCTTGCTCGACGCCAGCCAGTAAGCTGCGTTCCGCCTTTCTCATTTTGCCATAGATTTCGCCATTGTAAATAAGAGTTCGCCGATTAGATTATGGTTTCTCATTTCTATGCTTTATTATTCATTCAAAACGGTGACAAAATGACTGCTATTCATGTCTACTGCTGGCTATTTCCGCTTTATATTGATATATTACCTAAGGTGAGCAAGATTCTTACAGAACATAAGCTCCTTAGACTATAGAACGTGCAGGTGACGAACATGATTGAGGTAAAAACTTCTACGCTCAGCGATGGAGAGTTAAATCGAGGGGTATTTGCGACACGCGACATAGCAAAAGGCGATTTGATCCATGAAGCACCCGTCATTCCCTTCCCGAATGAAGAGCATGAACACATAGAGAAAACGATCCTCGCGGATTACGTATTTGAATATGGCGCCAATCACACGGCGATTCTGCTGGGATACGGCATGCTGTTTAACCATTCCTACACGCCTAATGCTTATTATGATTTGAATTTCGACAATCATACCGTCGACTTTTTTGCCCATACGGCCATCGCCGCAGGGGAGGAGATCCTTATTAACTATAACGGCGAGGTCGATAATGATGATCCGCTTTGGTTTAATGAGGATAAGGAAGAAGCGAGCAGCGACCCTTCTTAGCAAGCTCTATAAAAAACGAGGCTGTTCCGTGCAAAAGGCGGAACGGCCTCGTTTATTTTCTGCATTTTCACGCGAATCCGCGTTACGGTTGATGTCTGATAAATTCAATGTAATCCATTCGGCCGTTCACCTGCATAAGAAGCTGCTCCGCCATATAATGCGCGGAATATTTAAAGCTTGTTTCCGCCCAATACATAATAACGCCGACCGCCGCAGACATCCGGTAGCTCAGCATGATTTCATAGTCGATTGGGGGATCGCTCTTCTCCATCTCGATATGCATATCCGTCCTCATCGATTCCCGCAGCACGTCGACAAGCTCAAGCCCCAATCTTTTATCGATAGACAGCAAAGCCATAAATTCATCCTTATGCTTCTCTACATGCTCGAACAGCTGCAAGCTGGATGGATAAATGTTTGTTGCCTCCACCCTCTCCATCCCCTCGTACGGAAGCAAAAGCGCTTCAGCAAAGCCGCGCAAAAATTCATCGTGAATCTCACGCAGCAGCTCCTCCTTGCCCATAAAATGGTTGTAAAAGGTACCCCGGTTGTAATCCGCCCGCTCCGTCACATCCAAGATCGTGACAAGCTCATAGCCCTTCTCTAGGACAAGCGCCACGAAAGCCTCTTTGATAGCCTGACGGGTTCTTCTTATTCTTCTGTCCGTATGTGCTTCCATCGTCATGAGGTTCAAGCCTCCATTGAATATGCTGCTACTAGTATAGCCCATCTGCTCCCTACATCGCGAAAGGCACGAAAGTCCGCGGCATCCATACCGGTGATATCCGCCTAGCATTCAACAAAACGGCAGCATATGTCCAATTTCCTCTTCAAAAAAGACATCTCAATCGCTTCTGTCGACTACATGACATATGCGGCTTTACTGCTCATTGTCGATGCGGTTCATCGAGAGTTATCCTGAATATAGGGCACGGCGTACGGATATCCGGCCTCATGCTAATCCATTTCAACGAAAAGGAAGCGAATGAAAATGAGTCAACCACAAGTCAAAACAGCTGTCATTACAGGCGCCGCCGGCGGTATCGGCAAGGAGCTCGCGCGGCGATTGGCCGAGCGCGGGGTCAACCTCGTTCTGGTCGATTTGAACGAAGAGGCTTTGTTGCAGGTCAAGGAAGAGCTCGGACTAAATGATCATCATGCACTGATCGTAGCAGCGGACGTTTCGAAGGAAGAAGACGTTCAAAACTATGTAAATAAAGCGGTAGAGAAATTCGGCACCATCGATTATTTTGCTAACAACGCGGGGATCGAGGGTCCTTCGGGCCTTGTTGAGGAACAAAGCGTCAAAGCGCTTGATCTCGTCTACAACGTTAACGTCCGCGGGGTTTTTCTAGGTCTCCATTACGTCATTCCCGTCATGAAAAAGCAAAAATCCGGGGCGATTCTAAATACATCTTCGCTTGCCGGACTGATGGGGGCGCCTGGCATGTCTCCCTACATCATGTCAAAGCACGCGGTTATCGGTCTCACTCGCGTAACAGCCAATGAGCTCGCACCGTTCGGCATTCGGATGAATGCTGTGCTCCCGGGAACAATCAACACGCGCATGATGCGTCAAATTGAAGCGAATTTCGGCAGTCCGGAAGATTTCAAAGCAGCCAACGAAGCCGCGACGCCAATGGGGCGCTACGGCGAACCCCAAGAGGTAGCTGCTGTCATGAACTTCCTGCTTTCCGACGAGGCGTCCTTCGTGACGGCTTCGCTCTACACGGTAGATGGCGGGATGATCGGCCAATAATAATAGAAAAGGAGTGAATCGTTATGAAATTGCAAAATAAAGTCATTATCGTCACAGGCGCCGGCAGCGGTATCGGACGCACAACTTCTCTGAAGCTTGCATCCGAAGGCGCCATTGTCGTTTCCTCCGACTATAATGAGGCGACAGCCAAAGAAACAGCCGAGCTCATTAAGCAGGCTGGCGGACAAGCTTCCTTTGTCCGAGCAGATGTTTCCAGCGCAGAGGACGTTCAGCATATGATCGATGCGGCCGTGGAAACGCATGGCACGCTCGACGGTATTTTCAATAATGCAGGCGTGGGCGATATCCGATCCTTCGAGGAGCATACCCCCGACTATTTCAACCACGTCATTTCGGTCGATCAATTTGGTGTCTACCTTGGGATCTATTACGGATCGAAGAAGATGAAGGAGCTCGGCGTCAAAGGCATTATCGTCAATACGGCATCCATCTTCGGATACATGGCAGCCAAAGGAAGCTTTGCTTATCAAGCCGCAAAAGCGGCAGTCATCATGATGACGAAGTCCGCCGCGCTAGAGCTGGCTGAAGACGGCATCCGCGTAACCGCCGTAGCTCCCGGCTTCATCGATACGCCGATCATTAAGGATGGAGACGACTTCAAGAGCTTCCTTGCCGAGCAGCATCTAAGCAAAAAGCTGATCCAACCCGAACAAATCGCCGACGTGGTAGCTTTCCTTTTCTCCAATGAGGCTTCAGCAATCAACGGACAGACGATTCCCGTAGAGGACGGCTTTTTGATTTTTAAGCGTTCATAATACGCAATAAGACGATCGACAGACTAAGGCCGCTGGCAAACCAGCGGCCTTTATCATTTATCTCTATTTATTCAAAATAATAAGTCCGCAGCGCGTCCTTGATTCCCAGCGTGTTTCTCCGAAGGTCCTTCGCGCTAAAAAATACATCACCCTTGATCACCGCATATTTTTTATTGTATTCAAGCTGATCAATCAACTCCTGAGCGCTCTGCCAGCCAGCTTCCTTGGTTCCCAGCTTATACGGGGAATGCCCAATATACAGGTCAACGCCTGTACCTGTAACCTCCTGCGCCCACCAATCTGCCAATTTGTCGTAACGCGCGGCCGTAAAGGATAAACTCCAGTAAATCTGAGGCGTGATATAATCAATCCACCCTTTCTGAATCCAAGTCCGGACATCTGCATACATATCGTCGTACGCCGTGATGCTTGCTTTGGTATCGGATCCGGTCTGGTCTGCCGCCTTATTCCGCCAAACCCCGAAAGGGCTGATACCGTATTTTGCCTGCGGTTTAACCTTATGAATCGATTCACCCAGCTGCCGGACAAACTCATTAATATTGCTGCGTCGCCAATTTGCTTTTGTTGCGATTTTAGCCGGGTTATAGTCTTTGAAGGCAGAATCGTCGGCAAAAACCATATTCGATGGATAGAAATAATCATCTAAATGGACACCGTCTATCGCATAACCGTTCACGACCTCCATAATGGTGTCTATAATATGCTGGCGTGCTTCTGGAATGCCGGGATTGATATACAGCTTGCCGCCCGCATTCACAATCCAATCCGGATGCTGCTTCGTCACATGATTAGAAGCCAGCTGCTCGGTTTTGGCATCAACGCTTGCCCGAAACGGGTTGAACCATGCATGGAACTCCATGTTCCGCTTATGCGCTTCTTCAACCATAAAAGCAAGCGGGTCATAAGAGGGCGCCAAGCCTTGAACGCCTGATAAATATTTCGACCACGGAACTAATTCGGATGGGTAAAATGCATCGCCGGCCGGACGTACCTGAACGAATACGGCATTCATTCCCATACTCTGGAGATCATCGAGCAGGCTTATGAATTCTCCCATCTGTTTCACTTCATTTTGATAGGAGCCCGAAGATGGCCAGTCTAAATTATACACCGTCGAAACCCATGCCCCGCGCAGCTCCGCTTCCGGATCGGGCACCGTATTCGGATCAGGGTCCGGAACCGGCGGCGTGATTCCTCCCGATGGATTCTCCGCAGCCGTCAGCAGCGTGATGGTCTGGTTGCTTTGGCTCCAATGGACCGCTAGGCCCAGCTGTTCGCTGACAAAGCGCAGCGGTACCATTGCCCTGCCCGCTTTTACATGGACTGAGGCATCCAGCTTAACGCTTTCGCCATTCACAATCGCCGCCGTGCTTCCGCTGTTCATAGTAATCGTCTTATTTCCGCTGCTTTTAATCGTAACCCGCTGCTCCGCAGAGCTCCAATCCACGCTCGCTTTCAGCTCCTCGCTAATGACCCGGAGCGGAACCATCGTCACATTGACCTTAGGGAGAATGTAAGGGGCTACCTCACTTTCGATCGCTTTTCCATTCAAAATAATGCGAATGCCCGCAGCTCCGGCCGCTTGGCCGATAGGCGCAGCCACACTCAAGCCAATAACCGCAATAAACAGTAAAATAGACCATTTTCTTATATTCATATAACCCGGTTCCCCTATCCCTTTGCAACTATTCTGCCATTCCTGAAATTAGACGCTTTATTCCAGCTATTGGTTGCACATGAATCGAGAAATCAGCGTGAATCTGGATTCAATGATTCCATAGTGGATAAATTAAAATTCCAGAGGACATGCTACTCCTAACATAAAGGGGGTGGATAATAATGCCAAACAATAAAATAGACGTAGAAACCGATAGAGATCCAAATACAGCTTATGAAGATACCTCTGCTCATGAGCGAACAGGCTTTATCATTGACGATACCGAGCAGTTAGGCAATGAAAACAAGGAGCAATCCAATCAACCAAGCAACAACCAATAGTCCCTCAATTAAGAAAGGCTGCCCTTATGGCAGCCCCTTTGAATTAATCTGGCTATTCCAGCCATACCTTTACCCCATATAAGCTCATTGCACGCTTTCTCTCCTCCAGCAGCCTCCATCCGCTCCATAACCAGAGGGCAGCCACAACGACTAGGACAAGCAGGGCTTTGAGCGTATAATAATGGCGCGTTCTTGGGCCTTCATCAAATTGAATGCTGCCAAGCTTTTTCTCGGCGTGTTTCATGAGGGATAGCTGCAGCGCCGGATCATTGGCCATACCTCCCGTATTTAATCGAAAACCGTTCGTTTGTCCCGGCTTGTTTAAACCCATCTTCACAGTCAGCGTTACATCCATTCCCAATTCGCCGCATAGGTCCAGAAGTGTCTTCGAGAAGCCTCCAAAAGGAAAAGCAAGCACATGGTTTTGGATGCCTAGCTTCTGCTGGAGGATGTCATTGGCCTGCTTAAGGTCTTTAGTAATGCGCTGCTTGTACTCTTCCTCCGTTTCCTGCCGTTGCTGATCCTTCAGGTAAATCCGACCGGCAAGCATGGCAGTTTCTTCCGTACTCGAGGAGTCCGTTTTGGCGTACTTGTGCGAGTCATACGTATGGCTGAAAAATTCAATGCCGTTTCTATGCATCAGCTCAACCTGCTCCCAGGTCACTTTCGGAATCCCTTTATACTCCGGATTGTCGATTGCATTGACAATAAGGAAGTTGGACGCAGGGGCTTGATATTTCTTTAAAAGCGGATAAGCATACGTATAAAATGATTCATAACCGTCGTCGAAAGTAAGAAGCACCGCGTTGTCCGGCACAGGCGCCGAATGCAGTATGAAATCCGTGTACTCACTCATCGTTATCCAGTGAAAGTTATTATCTCTCATTAACTCCAGCTGCTTCTCGAAATTAACGACGGATAATGTGCCAGCGTCCTTCGGCTCAGGACTAAGATCATGGTACATCAGCACAAGAACACGATCCTTATAATAAATGCCGTTTGGATTATTATTTTCAGGCTTTAATCCATCGTAAGGCGATATTTCCTCCGCATCCGAATTCGCTTTTTTGGCGCTTTCCGTAAACATTTGGTTAATAATAGGGATTTTTGAATGATATCTTTGAACGACGAAGTAGCTGAAAACAATGGTAGATATTACTAGCATGATAGATAAAAGAACGAATTTGATATGCAAATACATGACGTCGCCTCACAAAGAAAGATTAATGTTCGAGTGGTTATCACTGTGAACATATAAGGAAACTGTACCATAATTTGGGACTTATGGCATCATGTATGTCAACATTTAACAAAAATGTTGAAGCTTATTGCCTTGCAATAATTGTTAAGCTGCTCTGCCAATTGGGCTTCCCCTCCGCGAATATCCCACATACACTGCATGTGGAGGTGATTATTCATGCTTCAAATGTCGTGGTATACAAAGGCCTTGGGCTTAGTCGGCCAGCCTGTCGGCGTGTCCTTTGTGAACGGCCAGGGTGTCACAGGCGTGTTATGCAGCGTCACCGGCGGCAATGTCGTATTAATGGAGTACTTGTATCAAAGCCAATTTGCCACCAAGCATTACCCTTCCAATACTATTCAGGACATTAATTCTTTTCCGGGATGCAGCATGCCTGGTTCTCTTTTCTAAACCATAACGAACCGCTCAAGAACTAGTCTTGGGCGGTTCATTATTTTTGCAAAACAAATAACCCTATTTATATTGGCAGATGTGGCGGTTTCAGCTTGAGACGGGGATCGTAAATGATATTTTTGTGCCGTGACCGGGTGTACTCTGAATATGGAGGCCTTGGCCATAGATTTGCCTCAATCTCAGATCCGTATTTCGAAGACCAATTCCCTGTCTGGCACCCGTTTCGTTGTTAAGCAGCTCCTCCAGCCTGTCCAAGCCGCTTCCACGCGCAATCGTACTCGGAATGATTTCTTATTGTCCGTTAAAGCCCGTACCCGAGATTTCAGTTCTAACGCATCGACCGGCTTCATTAAATAATCGTTCGCCCCGGCTTGGAAGACCAATGGAGAATTAACCGGTTCCTCCGATTTCGTATTTTATGTCTCTTAATCGCCAAAAAACCGGATTTCCCTATGTGGGAAATCCGGTTTTCTTCGTTTTATTATCGCTCAGCGGCCTAATTATATGTTCGGGATTTCTGGAGGCATTTCCGGTCTGACTTCCGGCGGTACATCCGGCTTAATCTCTGGATCGGTCTGCGGAATAATTTCCGGGACGGGCTGGCCGGGAATAATCTCGGGCGAGGCCGGCGGTGAAATTTCCGGGTTGTTGCCAGGATTAACATCAGGAATTTCCGATGGTTGATTCGTATATTCAGACATGGTTAAACATCTCCCTTCACTTATACCTATTAGTACCCATACTGGCGAAAAATTAACATTACCCTACGGTACGGCGCAGGAATATGATGATCCGATTCCAGCCTTTCACTTCTTATATATGGTTCACAAAAAATAAACAGGAGGCTGATGGGAGGACGAAAAATCAGTTAAATACTTTGGTATGTAACAATAAAGAAAAACAGAGCACTAGAGGTTATGCCCCACGATGCTCTGTCTTCATCATAAATAAACGGCTATGCCGTTCTAAGCAAAAAAACCAATACTAAGACTTTTTGCATTTAAACTTTCTTTTCTTTTTCGCGTGAAAACCAACATCCACTGCAGTAATCGAAGAAATTTTAACGTAACTAACGACGCCCTTCACATTGATAACGACACAGCCGTCGGATATGCCCAAAAACACGCCATTGCTACGGTTACCTTTGCTCTTCCAATCTCCTTTGCTTGACATCGCTATCAACTCCTTTATAGTAAGAATTGCTCTATTCTATGAGGATTGATAGATTTCTTGGCTTTTTCCCGAATATCAAGGTTACAATCATGGAGTAATTCAGCATGCATAGATGATGGCAGCCAATCATTAGCGATCATAATATCTATGAATCCTTCCCTGCAGTAGGTGCACCAGCCCTGATTATAAATATAGAGCATGAGTTCAACAGCGGCAGGATCTATATTCTCCTTAAAAATAAGCAAAGTATCTAGTTCCCAATGATGAAAAGAAAACTTGTTTTGTTTCTTAAAAATAACTTTATCTATAAGAACAAGATCCTGTCGCTGATAATTGGAAATTAAAAGCATTAAGGCATGCTTATTCGGATTATTAATCTGTAACAGTTCAATCGCAAACCCGTGAATTTTATCGGATCTGATGTTTCTCAACGCTATGATTATCCTTATGATTGATTAAATGTAGAAGAGGCGAACCTAAACCTCTCAAAAGCTTCATTCGGAATTCTTCAACGAACAAAAGAATTTCACTCCCTATTTATAGTTGTGAATTCCAGACTCCCCTTTATATACGCTCTTACCTGATCGGTGCAATGCCGAATGTACCGGCTATCATCAAATAGTTTGCTTTGCATCAGTCCGCCCTCGACTAAAGCGATGATTACGCTGCACGCAGCTTCCACATCCACTTCTTTACGAAATTCATGAAGTTCGATGCCCTCCCTGATCATTTTTCCCAAGGCCGTCATTAGCTCCGTCATGGCAAGCTGCGCCCTTTGCTTTAACAACGGGTGACCATCATCGTTCTCCACTGCGGTGTTAAGGATAGGGCAGCCACCCTCGCACACATCCTGTTCAATTAGCGTCACATACACATCGCATATCGCCAGTAATTTATCTGTAGGGGTAGACCGTGTTGCTATTGCTTCGGCCAGCAAATTCTTTAATTGCGCAAACGAATAATCAAATGCAGCCAGCGCGATTTCATCCTTATTTTCAAAATGATTATAGATGCCGCCTTTACGGACCTGGCAGCGTTCGATGATTTCAGACAATGAAGTGCCTGCATATCCTTTGGTATTAAATAAACCAGCGGACTGCCTGATAATGTGTTCTTTCGTGACTTGCCCTTTTCCCATATCCAGCCCTCATTTCAAAAAGTACCGATTGGTCTTAAATTAGCATATTCTGTACTCGAGTTCAACCTTACGGGAATGATACATTTTCAATTTATGGAAAATCACTCTTGATTCCAATACAAAGATATGATAATTTAAAACAGACCGGTCGGTATTAAATGAGTATAGGAGATGTTATTATGGCTGTTTCGATTCAACATATTCGCAATGCTACATCGGTATTAACCTTGAATGGCAAAAAAATACTTGTCGATCCGATGCTGAGTGATGTAGGCGAGCTTCCGCCTGTTCCTTTCACGCGGTCTCTTCGCAGAAATCCATTAACCCCTCTGCCCGTTCCTCTAAACTTTTTTGAAAACATGGATGCTATTCTTTTGACGCATCGGCATTTCGACCATTTGGATAAAAAGGCGATCTCCATTCTGAACAAGACGCTCCCTGTGTTCTGCCAACCGGAGGATCAAACTTTCTTGCAAACCGCTGGCTTCAGCAATGTACATGTGGTTGACGATTCGATTGCATGGGGCGGCATTCAGATGAAACGGATTAAAGGGCAGCATGCCAAGGGCGCTGCCGCCAGACTGCTCGGACCGGTATCCGGCTTCCTTGTAAGCACACCGGCAGACGGCTCCGTTTATTTGGTCGGCGACTGCATTTACACTCCAGCTATTGAAGAGGCATTTCGTGCGAACCGGCCGGATATTGCAGTCCTGAATACGCCGCGCGCTCAGATGCTGTTAGGGACGATTATTACGATGACCGCCGAGGATATCGTTCGCATTGCGCAGTTGTCGCCAGCCACGAAGCTGGTCGCCGTCCATATGGATGCCATCAGCCATTGCACATTCAAACGTCAGCATCTCCGGGCATTTTTGAAGGATTGCGGCCTTGAGCATGCAGCAATCATTCCGGAAGACGGTGAGGTTATATCTTTCTAGCTCATCCGAGAAAAAAAAGAGGCTGGGACGCCATCAAGAGGTCCCAACCTTTTAACAAATATACCTAGGGCTCCTCTAAACAAAAAGTTCTCGATCTGCTGCGCTAGCCGAGGAAGAAATAGGCTGCCTTTTTTATGGCCTCATACTCCGCATGACTCTCTCTCCTAAAAAAACTAACTTCCCGGCTTGTCATCCGGCTGTTGCCATTGTCCGGTTGCGTCCAGCACGCTTGGCTTTATATAGCGCTTCATCCGCCCGTTGGAACACTTCTTCAAAATGAGATCCATGCTCAGGATAAAGAGCCACTCCGATCGATACCGTTATCGGCCTGCCTGTTGGACTGTTGACGCTCTCGGCCTTGCTCCGAATGCGCTCGGCCAGCTCCGTTCCTTCCCGCAGCGAATACTTCGGCAGCACGGCCACAAACTCTTCGCCGCCCAATCGGCAGACGAGATCCTCCATTCGGCATTCCGCCTTAAGAATATGAGCCAGATGGATGAGCGTCTCGTCGCCCTTGTTATGTCCGTACGTGTCGTTCACCTTTTTGAAATGGTCGATGTCAATAACGATAAGCGCGTATCCGCGTGTTTCATTTTCACTGTGCAACAGCCACTCCTCTAATCCTGCACGGTTCGCGAGACCCGTCAAATGATCCGTTCGAGCCTGCAAGCTCTTCTTGTCAGCTTCGCTCTGCAAGCCGTGCACCGCGGTCATCATCGCCCGGGCCAGGTGGTGCGCCTCATAATTCCAATGGCTCTCAAACGGCGGTCGATCCACCCTCTCGCCTATCGCAATCCTGCGGGCAGCCGCGGTCAACAAGACAAACGGCGATGCCAGCCTTCGGGCTATCCATACGCAGAGCACCAAAATTACCGTGATGAACGGTACGCTCCATGCAAGCTGCGTTCTCATGATCGTTTTTTTCGTTTCGTTGACGATCGAGGCCGGGGACTGGAATACAATCCCCCAGTCCAATCCTGCAACCCGCAAGAAACCGGCAAAGTTCTCTTCCCCTAGTTGATTGCCGATAACGGCGAATCGCGTCTTTTCGCCTTTAAATGTTTCTTGAATTACGCTGGCCGGTACGATTTCGTTCTCCCTGCTGTCGTCCGGGTTTAGCAGAAGTTCGCCTTGGCGGTCAACGATGTAGGCGTACGTTCCCACGCTGCTCTTGATCGCATGGTCGAACATATCGGTGAACACGTTCCGCGCCTGCAGATCGATTAAGCCGACAATGAATCCGCCGGACGGTTGACCGGGTGCTTGGAACGGATGAACCACCATAATCATTCGATGTCCGCCGGGTGCTTGGAAAGCCTCGGATACGTATGGGCCTCGTCTGCCACTGGCATGCGATAGCATCTCGTCATCAAGCTGATACCCGGGAAGAAAGCCAGCATTCTGCGTCGATACCCGAACGATGCCGGATTGATCCACGAGCATCGCACCGTTGAACATGTGGTTGCCCATAAGAAGCGCACCGATCGTACGAGGATTATCCTCGTACGTTATCCGCTCGTCTAACATATAGCGAGCCGTGCTGCCCAGCTCGTGGAACATTAAATCTTTGATGGTGTTCACCGATATCGTTAAATTCCGCGCCCCCTCAAAATTTCTCTGCAGCATAGACGCGGTTAGCGTCTCATTCTGCTTATGGATCGAGACCGCCATCAAGATGACGGTCGAGCCTAATAACGTGAATGCAAGCAGCCCCACGAGCAAGCTTTGAAATTTGATTTTACCCTTACGCCCGGCACCCCGTGTCTGTTTCCCCATCCTATACACCCTTTTCCATGATTGAACGATATAAGAGTGACAGTATTCGACAAATATATCCATAACTCCTGCATGGATGCCGATTTCAAATCCGCCAAACATTATGGGAGAGAGCTATCATCGGACGTAACAAAAAACGCCGCCAACCCAATAGCATGTTAGTGCTTTTGGGTTGGCGGCGTTTTTCCGTGCGGCCTGAACAGCCTACTGTGTCTTTTTTCGTATTTGCTTATCCCGGTTCTCGCCCCACTCTTTGGCCTGAGATGTTGCAATCGCAATCGCCCTGCCTTCTTCATAGCCGTCCTCCAATAAAGCATTCGCAATTTCAATCGCTTTATTGCGAACCGGGGCCATAAAGTTTTTTAGAGAATCCGGATATTCATCTTTTGTCCATGGCATAGCGCAGCCCTCCTCTCGTATTCGGATCGCATGCGTTCACGCCTTGCAACCGCCTGCGAAAACTACTAACTATTACCCAAGGCGCGTGCGGCATTAAACATCAAAAAATCAAATGGCGTTCATAGGCATGCTTTGATCAGCATATTAGCGTCATTCGGCAATCGAAAAAAAACGATTTTAAACCGCTTTATGGCGTAAGCTTGATGACTGTTGCATCATACAAAAAGAAACAACTGCCATTTACATATAAAGGAGAAATATAATTTGAAAAAACAGCTCATTGCAATCATTTCGGCATGCCTCTTACTCAGCAGTCCCGCTATCCCCAGCAATCAAGCCAGCGCGAAATCTGAAGCGAAAACCTACAATAACTGCAAAGAACTAAATAAAGACTATGCAGGCGGCGTAGCACAATCCGATTCCGTTAAAAATAAGGGTGGAAAAACGAAATATAAACCATTCGTCTCTAAAGCCTTGTACGATGCTAACAAGAAAAGCGACAGGGACAAGGACCTCATTGCTTGCGAGAAATAGAAAAGAGCATAAGAAAACCGCGCGGGCTAAGGCCTGTGCGGTTTTTTTTGCGCCATTCGGTGTGAAGGCACGGGTTACGTGTTTATTCCTTTGGCAGTATACTCCGGTTCATCACCGGAGAAGAAAGGATAACCGACGTATTGACATTACCGAAGGGCATAAGCCGCTCCACGAGCTCGCTCAGCGCATCCATCCCCGTTACCGCCGCCTTCAAAATATAGCTGACCGTTCCGGTTACGCGATGGCATTCTATAATATCATCGTCATTCATAATGCGTTTTTCGAACTCCGTTGGGAACACCTTCAACTCGCTCATTTGAATAATCAGCTGGATGTTCCTTCCCACAGCGGCCGGCGATACCCGTGCGCCGAATCCGGTTATGACTCCCCTCTCCTGCAGACGAAGCATACGCTCCGATATACTGGGACGGCTTAAGGCCAGTCGCTTGGAAAGCTCGCTGACAGTCATTCGCCCATCCTCCTGCAGCAGTTGGAGCAGCGTTCGATCCAATTGATCCATCATCGCAAGCCCTCCTTCATTTTGCAGAAAAGAAGCGGTTATTTGATTCAATGTAACCTAAACTCACATTATTTTCGTTCAGTTTATTATATATCCGGTACGCGCTGTTTTGTATCCTTAAATTAACAAACTTAAACAGGCGGTGCATGCAATATGATACGGAAGTCAGGCAACAAGATGAAGGAAACCGCAAGAATTTGGCTCCATATTGCAATTGGTTGCTTCGTGATCGCCGGCGGTTTGGTCGTCCTGAAGCATTCGCATATCGTCACCGGCGGAACAGCCGGACTCTCTTTAAGCTTATCGCCGCTGCTGCATGTCCCATTCCACTATATTTTCGGCTTGCTTAACCTGCCGTTTTTTATTTTCTCTTATTTTTACATGGGCAAATCATTTACTTTCAAAACCATTCTTGCCATTGCGCTTCTCTCCGTAATAAGCGCCACGGACCATGCATTGCCTGCTTTTACGATTCCGCCGTTGATTGGAGCCATTGTCGGAGGCGCGTTCATCGGAGCAGGCCTTACCACTTTGTTTCGAAACGATGCTTCCCTTGGCGGCGCAACGATTCTTGCGGTTTACCTGTACAAGAAATACGGGATCAATCCCGGCAAAACCAACTTCTCCTTCGACTTCCTGGTTGTCCTCACCAGCCTATCCGTATTCTCGCTTACGAGCGGGCTTTTCTCCGCATTATCTATTGCCGTTACGTCGGGGATCTTGTCCTTCTATAAAAGAAGAAAACCGAGTGCCGGGAAAACCAAAGATGATCCCCTTTCACGCGTGTCGGCTTCGTAACACCAAACGGCGTAACCAGACCAAAGTCGGGGCGCCCCCCCCTGCTAAAGATGGTTTTACCTTCCATAATATTCCTATACATTAGAAGGAACGAAGTGCTGGAAGGTAGCTAGCGCATAGCTTGAAGGGAGACGGAAGAACTTGTGGAGACGTGTTCGCAAAATAGTGGTTTACCTGCTCGCCATACTTGTGGGGCTAGCAGGTATCGGAACCGTATATCAATGGTATGGCTCCGTACAAGACAAAAAATCATACAAACCTGTCGGGAAGCTTTATGAAGTAGCAGGCAGCAAAATGCATCTCTATACGGAAGGGGAAGGGGACACGACGATCGTATTCGCTTCCGGATGGGGAACGGTGAATCCTTACGCCGATTTCTCACCTTTGTATGAAGGCCTGAAGTCGCATGCAAAGATTGCCGTCTATGACCGGTTTGGGTATGGCTACAGCGATATGACGGACAGAAAACGGGATATCGATACGATTACCAACGAAATTCATGAGCTGCTGCTCGTCTCCGGGCAGAAGCCGCCTTATGTGTTTGCAGCGCACTCATTGGGTTCCCTGGAAGCTATTCGGTATGCGCAGCGGTTCCCGGAAGAAGTGAAGGGCATTCTGCTTACGGAAGGCGGAAGTCCGGAATATTACAAAACCAGCCCGGAACTTACTTTTATTCCGTGGATACACAGCGGGCTCCGAACAACCGGCCTATTGCGGGCTTTGTATCATTTTAACGGCTTCCCTGAATGGGTTGCCAACCAAAGCAACGGAGATATGCTGTTGACGGAGGAACGGAAGGAATTGAATCGCAAGGCCACGCTGCTTAAGGTCGGAAATCGGAATATGAGAGATGAAATACGGCAAAGCCGGGAAAACGCCGAAATCGTGCTAGCGGGCGGAAAACCTCTCAATATCCCTCTTACCGTACTGACGGCGGATTATTTCGGTAAGCTCGCCGATGACCGCGCATGGAAAGACAATGAAGCCGCGCTTCCCTCATGGTCTGTTTCCGGCAAGCAAATCATCGTGCAAGACAGCTCCCATTACCTGCACAGCTATCATCCAGAGCTTGTTGTTGATGAACTGCTGCGGCTGGTTAACCCATAAAAACGAAATGAAAACAGAACTAAGGAGACCACCCTCCCTTAGCTCTGTTTTTCGTCCATCCCGTTGTGAACCTAGCATCAGCGTATTCCTATAAAGCTGCAGTTGCTTGGCCGATCAGCGATGACAGCTGCTCGCAATCGACCGCCTGCCCTTCACGAATCTTGATTGTTTTTCTTTCCGGCGGACCTTCGAACAAGCCTTCCGGAAGCGATAGCTCACTCGCGTTAAAGATGGTAAAGCTGACGGCGTCTTTCGACGTCGAAATAACGGCCGCGTATTTTCCATTGCTCAAAAAATGCGGCTTCTTATATTGAATGCGCTCCTGAACGCCGGGAATCACTCCATGAACAGCCTCGCGCAGGCGGGCGCAAAGTTCTCCTTGCCAAGGCAATGTTATCGCTCCGATAAATTCCGTTACTTCTTGATTCATTTTTTCCGTCTCCTTTTTTTTGTAAAATTCATGGCTCTATTAACACGACGAACGGATAACGGCCATTTCGACAGCTATGAAAAATAACTTTAGCTTTTTTTCAGCATGTCAATTTGGTCTCTCAGGTCGGCTTCCAGCAGCGTTGATTCGGAAGCCCGAAGCAGGCTCTCATTATCAAAAAGCAGGCGGAGCTCGATTTCGCATTCGCTGCAACCGCTTGGATGCGGCATGCGCATCGCCCATGCGATGGCCTCTTCTTCCGTTTTCACATCAATCAGCGTATATCCTGCTACCAAACTTCCCGTCTCCGCAAATGGTCCAGCCATAATCTCAGGCATCTCGCCGCTTACCGGATACGTGATCCGCAGTCCACTCGAGCTCGGCCGCAGCTCCTCCACAGCAAGGAGCACGCCGGCGCTGTCCAAGGCTTCGTTGTACGCTGCCATCGCATCATGGTGTTTCCAGCCCGGCTTCACGCCAGCTTCTGAATGCTTTGTTGCTTTCACCATTAACATATATCGCATTGGTGTTTCCTCCCGAATTGGAATGAGGACGGAATGCAGTTAAACCCGCCGCTACTATAACGACGAACGGGAAACCCGCTAATCGACATGCTCATCTGAAGTGCATTCCGCGGCGCGCTTTAACATCAGCTCGCGCTCGCGTACATTGCGTGTCAGCGACGCGGCACGCTCAAATTCACCGCGCGCTTCACCGCTGCGGCCCATTTTCACCAATAGATCTCCCCGCACGCTCGGCAGCAGATGATAGTCCTTCAACGATGGCACAGAGGTCAGCTCATCTACGATTTGCAGGCCAAAGGCTGGACCGAAGGCCATGGCAATCGCCACCGCGCGGTTTAATTCCACGACAGGCGACGGCATTACACGTGATAAAGCTTCATACAAGGCCGCAATTCGTGCCCAGTCGGTCTCGGCTGCGGTACGGGCTTTCGCGTGGCATGCAGCAATCGCAGCTTGAAGCGCATAGGGACCAAGCGGCCGCCCGAGCTTCTGTGCGCGTTCGAGAGCAGCCAAGCCGCGGCGGATCAGCAGCTGGTCCCATAATCCGCGATTCTGATCCATAAGCAGGATGGGTTCGCCCGCAGCGCTTACCCGGGTTTTAAACCGCGACGATTGGATTTCCATCAAAGCAACCAAGCCGTGAACCTCCGGTTCCCCAGTTGCGATTTCCGCAAGGACACGCCCAAGCCTAAGCGCCTCCTGACAAAGCAGCGGACGTATCCAGCTGCCGCCGGAAGTTGCCGTATAGCCCTCATTAAACATCAGATAAATCACTTCGAGCACCGTCGACAGGCGTTCCTTGAGTTCCTCGCCCGCAGGAACCTCGAAGGCAACACGCATGCTGCTTAACGTGCGCTTCGCCCGGACAATCCGCTGCGCAATCGTCGATTCCGCGATGAGGAATGCATGCGCGATTTCATCGGTCGTAAGACCCCCCAGCAGACGCAGCGTCAACGCTACCCGTGCCTCCTGCGATAAGGCTGGATGGCAGGTCATGAAAATTAACCGAAGAAGATCATCCCCCACTTCGCCATCCATCGCCATATCAATATCGTCCTCGGTGTACATTTCGTTTCCTTGCCCAAACTCCTCGTATTTCTGTTCGCGGACTTTGCTCCTGCGGATGAAATCGATCGCTCGGCGCTTCGCCGTCGTCATGAGCCAAGCCCCGGGGTTATCCGGTATGCCGGAGACTGGCCACCGTTCCAATGCAATAACAAGGGCATCCTGTGCCAAGTCTTCTGCTAGACCGATGTCACGCACCATCCGCGTCAATCCGGCAATCAGCTTGGCCGATTCAATTCGCCAGATGGCATCTATTGTGCGCTGGGCTGCGGAACCGTTCACGACTTCTTAGGCCTCTCCATTTGGATGCGAAGCGCGGCTTCCATCGCCAGCGTTTCCGGATTCTGCGTTAAATCCTCCGCATCCATCACCTGCCGCAGCTCGATTTCCCCTTCGCCGTTTCCATGGGGATCCGGCATGCGCATGGCCCATTCGATTGCCTCTTCCCTCGACTTAACTTCAATAAGCGTATATCCGGCTATTATTTCTTTCGCTTCGGTGAATGGCCCGTCGATAACTTTCGGCTTCTCTCCAGGATTCGGATAGGAAATCCGAATGCCATTCGAGCTGGCCTGCAATCCATCTGCAGCGAGCAGCACGCCTGCCTTAGCCAATTCTTCGTTGTAGCGGAGCATCGCTTCGAGAAGCTCCTGGCTGGGCATTATCCCTGCCTCGGAATCCTTGGTACCTTTAACGATCATCATAAATCTCATATTTAATTTCCTCCCGCATTCATTTTGGAAATATAACTACCTCTTCCTATATAGACGACGAACCATTTGCCTCAGAATCGACAACGCGAGCAGAAATAATATTGGATAAATTCGTCATTTGTAAATAAAATTCCTTTGCAGCACTGTAAGGAGCAGTCGAATTTCACTTTTGCGTGCGAGCTGGTTAAGACAAAAAAAAGAGTTGCCCTCGACAAGGCAACCCGATTTATTCACTGTTTGATTAAGTCATTCATCTATTAATTGAACCATTACAAATGCTCCGCTTTTGTTTCTATTTTTTTCTTCCGTATTGCTTGGCATAGGCCATAATGCTGCGATACATGCTTTTATCTTTCATTTGCTTCAGCGGATAGAACTGGGGTCTTGTATTCACCTCAAGAATCCAAACGTTGCCTTTTTTGTCTAAAGCAACGTCGAGACCCAGCTCTCGAAATCCGCTGCTATGTTTGTCAAATAATTGGCCGACAGATTTGCCAAGGTTTTTTAGCTCGTTTTCTTTCCGATCGATAGTGTTCTTGCTGAAGCCTGCTTTAGACAGCGTTTGCCGGAAATACCCCAGCTCGCCGCCTTGATGGTAGTTCGTCGCGACTTTGCCGGACACTCCTATTTTCGTGAAAATCGCAGTGCTCTTCCATACGCCGCCGTTCGATTTTTGAACCATGACGCGAATATCGAAGGGCCTGCCTTTTACAGCGGCTAGTTGAATGCCCTTCTGCAGCAAATAGGATTGCCCCGATGCACGTTTCTTCAATTGGCCATGGAGAGCCTTTACTGTCGCGTAACGGTTTTTCTTTGCGTTGTGTTGAATTTGATAGCCCTTCTCCAGCTTTTTTATACGATTAATATTAAAGCCGCCCGTGCCGCCGGTAGGTTTGAAAAATACGGTTGAATACTGAGAAAGCATACTGCTAAGATTGCTTCGGTTAAAGAGTAATGTATGAGGAACATATTTTCGTATATTTGCTTTTTTAAGCAGCCACTTCGTTTTTACCCATTTGCTCTTAACCGATGTACTTCGATAACCCATAATGTCAAAATCCCCCCTTTCTCTAGCATATGAGGGGCTATTAAAGATTGCTCGTGCTCTTGTCTATTGCGTCAACCTAATGGTAAATTGTTGAAATAAAACATATGATTAAATAAAATAGTAGAGAAATATACCACATACAAAGCAGAGGTGTATCCATGAACTTATTTGATAGCTGCTCCGGCCAATCTTTGCAAGCGGGACTGAACTGGATAAATGAACCGGACCATTGGGAATTTGACGCCGATCGGGCATTAATCGTCTCTGCACCAGCCGTTGCCGATTTTTTTATTGATCCGTCAGGGGACAATGTCAAATCCTCCGCTCCTTTTTTGTATACTCAGGTCAAAGGCGATTTTAGCGCGGTCACCAGAGTCAGCGTAGAAATGAAGCAGCAATACGATTCCGGATGCTTGATGATCATGGCCGATGACACCCATTGGGCTAAGCTCTGCTTTGAGTTTTTTGCGGATCATCCTTCCATCCTCAGTGTCGTGACCAAGGAGAGCTCGGATGATTGCATCTCCGCCAAAGCAGAAACCAGTCAGCCGTATCTGCGAATGGCAAGGGCCGGAAACTGCTTCGCCTTCCACTATTCAATGGACGGGGAGCAATGGAAGCTGGTCCGTTATTTCCGGTTGGATTGCCCGGATGAGATCAAAGTAGGTGTGGTCGCGCAGTCTCCGGTCGGCGACGGCGCTCAGGCAAGGTTTGACTATTTTCTGCTAGTCCAAGGCATCTCTGGCGATATTCGAACGGTGAACCCATAAAACCAAAAGGAAGAGGCGCGCCGGGACCAGGCACACCTCTTCTCTTTATTTCAACCACGATGCTCTGTATTCTAAACACAATATCATATGATTCCTTTTATATACTCCGCTAACTCTTTCGCTGCTTTCTCATGGGCGGATCTTCCTGGGTGGCTTCTTGAACCTCTTGTATCATCGGTCATATTGGGAAGCTGAAAAACAGACATCTTTCTATCGCCTGTTTTCCGGATATAAGAATCTACAGCACGGTAGATCGCCGGCATGAGCGGCATGCCAAGCATGCCATAGGCCCATACCATATGGGCATTTCGATTATATTTTCTAAGTTTAAAGAGAAAGTTCTCAACTGCCTTCTCGAAGGATGCCAAATCTTCTTCATTATAGGTGCCATCTTCATTTAAACGTTGTTTATACGTTTTCCCATTGCTTTCATCTATCCATTCTGGTGTAAGAAATGCTCCCCCATCATTTGATCCGAGGTTGACCACGACAACATCAGGCTGCCAGGCATCAAAGTCATTTTCATTAAAAGCGCCCAATGCTTCATTCTTTTCTCCGGTAAGCAGGCCGCACACATACTCGTAATATTCCGGAATATTAGCATGAGGATTATTATCCCAGCTTGTCAATACTCCCCATCCGCTTTGAGAAATTACTCGATATTCTGCATTCAAAGCTTCTGCCGTCATTGCGCTATAATTGTTTATGGCGCTAAACCACATCGGAACCCAATCTTCTTCGGCTTTAGCTCCTATTGCGCCTTCTCCTGAAGTAATACTGTCACCAATAAACTCTAATTTATAGGGTTTTTCCTCAACCGGCAAAAGCTCCCCGTTAAACTTCACGGCATGAATCTGCAGCGAGCAGGCTGGATCCGCACTCATCGGCTGCACGTCTTTTACAATCCGGACATTCTTTATGGCATTTTCATTCATACCCCGAAATACACAGACCCAATGTCTCCCTGCCGTCACCATTTGCCTGCTTACAGGAACAGAATTCATCACGATACTAATCCAAGGCTCATACGTATCATAGTCTGCCTCTACTTCAATCCAAAGCTCAGAGCTTTTAACATTTAATTCAATTGCGCTTCCTGTCCAAAACAAGGTTAATGGAGAACGGCATCCTGTTGTCCTGCCATGAACTTTTATACGTTCGAGATCAGATAAAGAATACTCTTTTAAAATTTCATTTTGCTTCATCCTATGCTCCTCCTAACTCTCCCTCTAGTTTGAATTATACCCGTTTCCTTTTAATAGGAAATAGAAAGATTCTCGATGTTCAGTAAAGCTTGCCTAGGTAAAAAATAGAGCCTGCCATTAGCGCTTCCCTTACGGTTGGCGAAATTGCAGGCTCTTTGATAAACCCTTGTGTTACTCGTACCTAAAGATTCGAGGCCCTATGAGGCCTTTGGTAAAATGACAGGACTAAAGCTTCCCGGTGCACTTTGCGAGAGCGCCGCAGCAATCTGATCCGTCGGCTGCGTAAGCAGCGTGAATAAAATGGCCGCCAGCTCCTGCTGGTTTAACACCTTCCGTGATTGGTAATTCGCTGCTCCTTTTGCATTCACTTGAACCTCCGGTCCATGGATGCCCAGAGCGACCATCATTTGAACGGCTGGAACTGCCCAAGCATCTGTTTTACCTTCAAGCTTCACATCTTTAAATAGCTCCTGAGGGTACTGAGCGCTTAGCAAGCGCCACAGCATAACCGCTGCTTCTTGACGCGTAATGGCGCGGTCCGGTACGAACTTCCCGGTGCCGCTGCCCTTCACCATGCCAAGCTCATAAGCTGCTTGGATGAAGGCTGCCGAAGGATGGCCTGCCAAGTCGCTGAAAGCAAGCTCCGTTGTTTTGCTGCCTTTCAGATTGTTCGACTCCAAAAGAAACTGCACGTATTCTCCTCTCGTTACCTGCCGTTCCGGACCGAACGCTTTGCTTGCATCGTTCGCATAATAGCCAAGCGACTGCAGCGTTAATATTTGCTCGGCATAAGCATGCTCTTTCGGCACATCGGTAAAGCCTGCAGGCGTTACCCCTTTGCTTGCATAGCCTAGCGGGTTGAGATAAGGCTCTTTCATATATAGAACGCTGCCTTTCTCATCCACCTTGAATGCGGTAAATTGTTTCGTCAGCTCATCGACGAATAAATTGGCATCCACTTGATGCAGCTTACGAGGCCCGATAACAGCGTCGGTAATCGTCAGATCCGCATCCTCCGTCTTCAGGCTCGATACGATGCTTTGGAGCCGTAGATCCGCATAGTAGCCGTTGAACTTTTCCAGCTCGTCGCTTGACGATGCCTTGTAGTCAGCAAGCTTCGCGGGCGCCGCATATTGCGGGAAAAAGGTCTGAATGAACTGCGGATAAAACAGGTTGCGCAGTATGCCTTGTTGGTTATACGTTAAGAATACACCGGTATTCTGCTCGGGAATAAGAAATAAATAAGAACTGAAATCTAGCAGATCGCCGCCCTTCGAAATGATTTTCGAACTGCTTCCGGCACCGGGAATCTGGAATGGAGCTTCAAATCCATAAGTCGTATCAGGCAAAAGCGGATGAATAGCTGAGCGATATACTTCCATTTGATCTACCGAGTTATTGGCAAGAATTCGGCTGGATCCGTTTGCTCCGCCATTAAGGAAAGCAACCATAAATTTACCGACGTCCTCGGCGGTAGTCAGCATTCCGCCTTGCGGCATAATTGTTGGCGTGAGTGCGTAAGTCTCCACTCGCTGGCCTGCCGCATCATACCCTGCAGCCAACTGCTCCTTCAGCTTGCCTTCAAGTTTGAAGCCGCTGTTGTTCATTCCGAGCGGTTTAAAAATATTTTGGTCCATATAGGTCTCGAACGGTACGCCGCTTGCTTTCTCAACGACTAGCCCGAGCAGCATGGAAGCGAAATTATCATACATATAGGAGCTGCCCGGCTTCCGGACAACCGGAGGCAAATTGGCGCGGACATAGTCTTGAATGGAGACAACTTTGTCAAAATCCAGGTGAAGATCTTCCTGATTCGGATCACGGATTTCAAATCCCGTCGTGTGTGTCAACAGATGCTCGATCGTAACGGGAGTGTTGAAAGGATTTTCGACTTTTAGGTCTGGAACGTACTTCAAAAAATCGTCCTTTAGGTTAATCTTGCCCTGCTCGATAAGCTGCATAGCTGCTACGGCCGTAAAGGACTTCGAAACCGAAGCGATCCGGAAAACAGTGGACGTTGGGTCTACTGCTTCTTTCGTCTCCTTATCCGCAACGCCATATCCTTTCTGCGCGATAACCTTGCCGTCTTTCACGACAACGACGGATGCGCCTGCATAATGGGGTTTGGCGGCTTCCGAGGCAAAGAATCCATCGAGGAATTCTACTGCGCTTTTCTCATTCAGCTCTACTGGTTTTCCTCCGCCTCCGGTTTCCGTCGCTGCGGCGTAGACGGTTGAGGTCATTAAACATACGGTCAATAAGGCTACAGCAAACGATTTGGCCCATAGAGCAGTTCTAGCAAAATACAAAAATCTTCTCATTTTCACACTGCCTCTCCCAAATTTTAGGTAACAAACCATTATTACGTATCCATTTATTGGGAGGTTTCACTTTTTGAAATACTAGGAAGCAAAAAAAAGAGGAAGACATGATGTCTCCCTCGCACTCTAGCTTCTTCGGTTATTCAATAGGCAGGATGATATCGACAGTCGTTCCTTGATTCACTTTACTCTTTATCGACATACTCCCCTTATGCCCTTCTATTATTTTATTCGTTACCATTAATCCGAGCCCCGTTCCCTTTTCTTTGGTAGAATGAAACGGCTCGCCAAGCTTTGGCAGCTCTTCCTCAGGAATGCCAACCCCCTGATCAATAAACCGGATTAATATTTGATCACGCTGAATATTTTTAACTTGAATACGGATGATTCCCCCATTATCCATCGCTTCCAGCGCATTTTTAAGGATGTTAATAAAAACCTGCTTCAGCTGATTTTCGTCACATTTCATTATGGGAATATTACGATCGTATTCGGTTATGATTTGTACATTGATTAGATTTGCCTGTGCATCCAGCAGCATTACGATATTACGAAGAATACTTTCCAGATTCTTCTCTTCCAGCGAGCGGACGACCTGTGGATTTGAAACGATCATAAACTCATTTACAATAAAATTGATTCGTTCGATCTCAGCCTGCATAATCTCAAAATAGTTTTCATAACCAAGATTTTTAGAATTTAATAATTGCAAAAAGCCTTTTAAAGACGTTAAGGGATTACGAATTTCATGAGCAACCCCCGCTGCCAATTGCCCTACCACGGAAAGTTTTTCAGACTTCCTAATCATTTCCTCTGTTCGCTTTCGCTCGGTGATATCTCTCATCACATTTTGAATCACGGGTTTACCCATATATTTTTCAATACAGATGCATGATGTTTCGACGTCTATAGTTTCACCATCTAAGCGAATAATCTTCTGCTCGATGCATTCCGAACGTTCTTCTGTCGGTATAATAGATTGATTTCGTTCGATCTCCATTTCATGATAGTCGGGATGTAAAAAATCAAAAAACGGTTTTCCTACTACTTCCTCAATCCTGGTTGCCCCAACGACTTTCAACGCAGCATCATTCGCATAGATCAAAATACCGTCACTATGAATCGTTATAGGCTCTGGTGAAAGCTTGATGATTTTCCGATATCTCGACTCACTGTCACGAAGCATTTCTTCTATTTGATTCCGCTTAAAATTATTAATCTTCATAAGCACATACAGCAACCAAGCCATGATAAGGACAAAGAAAAGGCCTTTTAACGTTTGTATTCTAGTTATCGTTTCCGCATCTTTGAAAAATATAGCTAATACATTGTCTGTCGTTACAATCCACAGACCTGTAATAAGTGCATAAATGAATACTATTTTTAAAATGTTACGTTTTCCATTGAACTTTTCTTGTCTGCTTGAGCCCATGCCCATCATACTTCCCTACTTTTCCCCTATAAGTCGCTTCGATCCTTAGGTGCATAGCTCTAAAAAAACTTAAGAGCGGTTAAATCCGCATTATGTAGAGTTTTATCTAAAGGGAATTATTTTTGTAATTTTTTTACATAAAAAGATCTATTTGAAAAATATTAAACTTTCTAACTTATACATCGGAAAATATTCTCCTAATATGACCGAGTATAAGATAATTTATTTTCCTAGTCAATGCTAATTCCGGCAGTTTCCAACGATCTTACTAGGATTTAATTTCAGGTGATCATTGAATGCACACAGCATAGGTTTTGCAACAGCCGAAAGCCCCATTTTAACCAATAAATTGTTTATGAACTAAGCAGCAAGAACATCTCCTTTACAAATCATATATATTTTAAAAAGCAATATCTATCACTTTTCCATATGGAATGAACGTAAAATATTTTTTATTAAGGGAAATTTTTCTTGCATTTAAACTTGTATCTTTCATTATTCATATTTCTTCATTCCTATTTTGCCTTTTTCATTTTGATTGACTTATGAATAAACTGAAATCACGCAGCACAAAAATGAGCCAATACAGTCCCATCTGTCAAAGGGTAGCTGTATTGGCTCTTTGTTTGTGAGTTCACTCATTAGCAGCAGCGTTTAATAAGATCTGCCCATTTTCATAAACAATATCCGATATAAAGTCGGTTCTCTCCGTATCAAAATTAGCAAAGTCCGCCATGTTTGAGATGGCTGCTTCATAAAGAGATAGGCTGCCGTCACGATTATCCACGAGGGTCATATCCTCATTCAAATGCGTGTATGGTAAGATTACAATTCCTTTGGCAGACGGGTTAAAATAAGCCGCATGCGAGCGATGAAGGCCCGAACCCCATGAATAAGTAAAATACAATTCCGATACCCCGTCGCTGTCCATGTCGGCCAGAGCCATACTTGTTACGCCAAGGCCGCCGAACCACTCACCAAGTGGATAGACTTCTCCCCCATATAGCAAAAATGATGCGGAGGATTTATCGTATTTGAAAATACGATAATCAGAGTTTTCTACAATCGATGCCGGTGTGATGTTATAGCACTTGTCTGTGTCATAGCCTGATTTGAAATCCTTTTGCAAAGCTAGAAAAGCATCGACACCGTCCTGAGTTCCCACGATAGCAGCATTTTCAACTATTTCCTCGTCAAGCTTCGAAATTTTATAAATACTCCAAATATATTCGCTCTTTAGGAGATTGGCGTTATCTTTATGCATTTTCGCCAGCCATGTCTCTCCATCCAGCAGATAAAGACGATAACCAGGATTTACGGATGAATGGCTCAGGACGTATTGAAATCGCTCCTTATACCCGGAAATATTAGGAGCATTCATGCCCGGCATCATAAAGCTGTTCTTGAACTCCTGCTCGTCTAAAGTTTCCCGTTCATAGACAGCGGCCATTTTCTGTTGATTTCCCGCTTCGTCGGTTACGATAAGCGAGTTTTCGGTAAGTGCGTAGTACTCCTTAAATCCTTCAAAAGCCATAAACGAGCTCAGTGGATTCATATATATCTGCTTTTCAAAGTGATAGCTGCCATACGGTTCTCCAGCCTTTTTCAATGCCCCATTCACGATTGGATTTGTGGCACAGACGGCGACAGCCAGTATACAGATAGCGGCAGAGAAGGCGATCACTCGTTTTTTCGGCGCTTTAAAACGCAGGATATTTTTTACGCGCTCTCGGATGCCTGTCTCTCCGAAGGCCAGCGGGCTTGCTGATGGAAAGCGGCGGTTTGCCGCAAAAGAGAGCAATGACGTGCAATACTCCTTCGCGATGCCCGAACCGGTCTCCGACAGCACCTTTTCATCGCAGCTCATTTCCATGTCTTTGGCCATCAAAGCGAAGGCAAGCCATGCAAGTGGATTAAACCAGTGAAAGGCAAGAACCACAAAGGCGAGCGGCTTGATTAGGTGATCTTTCCTTTTTAAATGGTAAGCTTCGTGCTTTAGGATGTAGACGCGTTCCTGCTCCCGAAGACCAAAGGGGATATAAATTCGCGGCTTGATAAAGCCAAGAATAAATGGCGACCGAATGTTGTCGGCCTCACATATGTAGTTATCCAGACGGACTGCTGTGACCATGCGGCGTTTCAAGCGGATGTATGACACTATGCCGTAAATAAGCAATGCAGCGACGCCTGAACTCCACACGATTGTGCCAAACTGTATCCCTATTTGCAGAGGATTCGCGCTTTCGGCCTGGGCAGCCGGAGGCAGACTTTCACTTATGATGACGTTCATGGTCGGTATGCCCACCGTCATTGCCGGATTCTCCATATACCCGATATCTGAAGGCACATAGCTTAGCGCCGCTTCGCCGCTCTTTTGTGCCGCGGTCATATCAAAGGGGGCAGCATTAAAGATGCTGAACTCCGAAGAAATAGACACCGGACAGACAAGGCGGAACAGAACTACAGCCCACAACAAATAGGAATACTTCTTCGGCGCTCGTTTCAGCAGCAGACGGATGAGAAGCACGGCGACGATCACATAAGTTGCTGTGAGGGTCATATTAAGTATCTTTAGAAACAACGTTTCCATACTTATCCCTCCTTATGCTCGTCAATCAGGCGCTTAAGCTCATCAGCTTCCTTGTTGGAGATGGCTTTATTGCCAAAAAAAGATACGAGAAACTGGGGCAGAGAGCCTTCAAAGGTCCGCTCAATAAAATGTTCGCTCTCATACGCCTGTATCTGCTCTTTTGGGATAATGGAACTTACAATGGTATCCTCATTTTTAAGAAGTCCCTTTTCACACATTTTCCGAAGCACGGTATAGGTGGTGGGCTTCTTCCAGCCAAGCTTTTCTGAACATAGGGTTACCAGTTTTCCCGACGCCACTGGTTCACTCTCCCACACGACAAGCATAAAGCGATAATCACTTTCACATAGCTTCAAGTTACTCATTATAACCTCCCCTATTCGGTTTATAGTTATAAACCCATACAATGAGTTTATAACTATAAACCAGAATAGTCAATGTAAAGAGAGAGCAAGGTTGAAAAGCATGCCATTGGCTTCGAGCATAAAAAATACACCGCCCAGGGCATACAGCCTACATGACGATGTATCCGAATTGAAAGTCTTGATCTCTGTTTATTCCGTTGGATTGACCGTAAAGATAGAATGGATATTACCCTCTGGATCAGCGAAAAATCCGGTTGTATGCCCCCATGACATTGACATTGGCTCAGAAATTGCCGTAGCGCCCTTCGAAATAAATTCCTCATACTGATCACGGACAGCCTTGGGAGAATTACATTCAAAGTTCAGTTCGAAAGCCTGACCTTTGCGTTCTTCGATGAAGGAATAATGCTTGTTCGTGTTTTCAGCCATCAGTTGTTTGGAGCAAATCGCGAGACGAACTCCCTTATTCCCGAATTCCACATAATGGTTCTCTTCGATCACTGCTTTAAATCCAATGACATCGCGATAGAAATCTGCCATGGCGGATACATCGTTTGCCAGCACTGTAATACCCTCTAATCGAACCTCCACATCTCATCCCCCTTACTGAATATCCAAATTATAGCATAATACATAAATAAGAACAAATGTTCTTGTTCAATACTCGCGAAAGGTGGTACACTTCAGATTTTGATCATTCGACTTCCTGTTGAACGACTCCCCCATCGCAACCGGATTCCCGCTATCCAATCTCCAATCGCTCCCACTATCGGATTCTTTTTTAATAAATGGCTAGCGAATTGGACTTATTCACGACGGTAATGGTTTAATATAAGCAGAGTTGGGTAAATATGAGGATGAACAATCCGAGGAGGAATGGCCAATGCCGACGGTTCAAGTAGAAGGAAGAGACGCCATTCAGGCAGTTGCAGGCACGAAACTCGTGCTTGCATTAGAGGATAGCGGGATCGACATCTTGCACAGATGCGGCGGTAATGCCAGGTGCACGACATGCGCCGTAGAGGTGCTCTCCGGGGATGCGGGCGAGATAGAAGAGGCAGAAGCGACAGTCCTCCGTAACAAAGGAATCGAGGACGCCGCCATCCGGCTATCTTGCCAAATTCGGCTGCATAGTGACGTAACGGTCCGGCTTATCAAGACAGCGACCTCTACAGGCTTGGAGCCCGGAACTCGTCCACAGGAGTGATCGAACCACTCTTTGTCACGGTATAGGGTGTTGGAGAAGTAAGTTGCGATCATCACGATAAGGGTATATCAGGCTAATTGCTAGTAAATTGAAGGGCTGGGGTTCCTCGTTAGAGGGCTCGCAGGCCCTTTATTTGTTGTATAGGACCGAGCACTCCATTTATCATAAGCCGAGCATTGGAAGATGTTTTCTGGAATGGTAAGTGAGGGAAAATGAAATGCATTGTTTCAATTCATCTACTGGTATTTCATCGTTATCATCGAACACAATCGCCCGATTGCCTTCATAGTTGAATATATCTCTAAAAAGCTCCTTGAATGTGTCAACCAGCTTTGTTTTACAGTTAAAATACATTGCATATTGATGTGGGCTTGACTTTTTCCAGTCAATTCTGATTGTGCTTCCACCTTTTGTGACTTAACTAGGTTCACCCCATTTTAGTGTCTCTTCCAGGGGATCAATACCATCTATCTCTGATGCAGTATCCAGAATTAATTGGCGAAGAAACAACAACTTCTTCTGAATGTGTTCCGGATAATGTTCGAACACAGCTGCTACCTTAGTGTTTTCAATCGCACCCATAGGATCATTCCTTTCCTTAATTTTCATAAGGCTTCGACTGGTCAAGCCAATCTCTCCAGGAGTTACATAGTAATAATTTCAAGATCCAAAATAGGGTCAGAACTCCACTCACTCCAGCTCCCTGCATAAAGCTTTACCTTACGGGAAGCCCGCGTCCTGAAGGACAAGAACGTTCGGCGTAGCCGTCACGCCCGAGCCATAGTAGACGATGATCTCATTGTCTTGGTACAGGCCGGCAAAGCGCTCTGCACTTCCTCCGCTCACTCCTGCGATGCTTCCTTGGTTACAGGCATTCCGGCTTCAATCAAGCGTTTGTTACCACCGAAGAATATGGCCAGAATAACGATTAACAATCCGGTCCCAACAAGCAGCCATTCTATCTCAATCACATCCGCAAGCGGGCCAAATATCAGCATTCCAATTGGCATCATCGAAGTCGATATCATACCGAATACGCCGAATATGCGCCCCATATAATTCTGATCCACCTTTTCCTGTAGCAATACGGTCGTCGGCGTATTCAACATTGGCATTGCAACGCCGAATACAGCCATCACAATTAAGTAAACCCAGAAAATCGGGACAATGCCCAAAACTAACGTGCATACGCCCATAATCAGGTTAGCGAAGGTCATCGTATATACTTTGTTGCGGAAGCCGCCCCATGATGCGATGATGGCTCCGCCAGCCATCATCCCGATTGAAAAAGCAATTTCGATAGCTGTCAATCGCCAATAATCGTCTCCGAAGCTGCGTGTGACTTGCAGCGGCGTTAGAAACGCAGCCGGAGCCAATAATACAAAGAACAAGGCGAAAAAAATAAAAAAGGGTTTCAGAAAGCTATGGTCCTTAATGTAGATTAATCCCAGCTTAAAGTCATCCAAATAACTTGTCGTTTGTTTATCAGACGCCTTTTGATGCAAAGGGATTTTTAGAAAGAAAAATAATGTAAAGATCGCGATCACCGCTGTGACAACATCGATAAAGAAAATAGCTTCGATGGTTGCCACGGAAAGCAACGTCGCGCTGACAATCGGCGCTACGAACATCATAAGAGCCTGAAGAGTTCCGTTTATTCCGTTCACCTTCGTCAGCTTATCCTCCGGTACAATTTGAGGCAATATCGCTCCCACTGCAGGCGTTTGAATGCCTGCTCCGAGTGCGCGGACGGCGGCAATAACAAATAACAACCATGGCTCGTCATATCCCAGTAAAAATGTGATGGCGAGCAGCAGCGTAGCAATTGCGATCATGGCATCCGCTATTATAATCAGATATTTCCGGTTGAAGCGGTCCGCCCACACACCGGCAAACGGCGATAACAGAAATGTAGGGATGAAGCCGCAAATGATAAACAGCGTCATCATAAGGCCTGATTGTGTAGTAAGCGTTACGTACCACATAATCGCATATTGAACTAAAGCGGAACCAAACAACGAAACCGTTTGACTACTTAGAAAAAGAATAATATCCCTTTTCCAATGTTTGGATTCATCGATTTGTGTCATCTCTTACACCTTTCTGGAGCAAAAGTATTCATCATTGATTTCTAGGCTTCCTAGAGTAAGTCATTGCCATATTCCATGCAACTAATTCTATCTGCAGGCACAGAATAATTGCAAATATCGTTTTCTATACAACTTACTTCTCCCAGTAAATCAAAAATGGTTCGCCCACTCTTATTATGACATGAACAAAAACGGTCGATTTCTTATGGATTGCTGGTTTCACCTTTCCAATCATCTGACTTCCACTATCAGGCTGCAGAGCATAACAAATACATCGCACCATACGAATTAGACCTGCTGATTAATTGTGGACAGTCTCCTAAACTGTGCGTCCCGGAGAACAACAGGAGGACTCTTATCCGTTATCAAAAATAAACTTAAACAAGTAACTGACGATCAGCGCAGCGGGAATACTTCGGACGATATGCCAGCGCCGATGTGCATCGACCTCCCTTAAACTCCAAAAAATGCGGCTTGTATGGCATATCCTGCGGTAGCTGTTCATAAACCTAAAGTAAGCAACCAAGAATCAGCACACCTCCATCAGACCGTTGCTCCAAAAAGTTGAGAACCCCATTAAGGAGGCTGTTTCTAATGAAGGTACTTAACGTAATCAGTCTTATTCTGGTCATACTCGGCGGCTTAAACTGGTTATCCGTTGGCTTGTTCAATTACGACGTCGTCAGTGAACTTTTCGGGGGTACGGAAGAAGTTGTGTCGCGAATCGTATATATCGTCATTGGTGTTGCAGCGCTTTATGCTCTCTCCTTCTTCTCGAAAGTAACAAGCGAGGACTAAAGAAAAACGACAGAAACCGCAGGACACATCTGGGTTTACCGGATGTGTCCTGCGGTTTTTATGTTGTTCACTGAACTGCTCGCGGTGTTTTTGAAAATCTTGATTAAACGCAACTAGCGTCTTCGATCAATCCGCCTGTCTCCAACGCCCGTCTATCGATTTCCACCGAGCATTCGAAAGACGTTGAGTACACTCCCGTATGCATCGATGCTTGTCCAACACGCAAATCCGCAAAGCTTTAGCCCTCACCCCTTAGCTTCTCCAATTCGGAAATAGCGACATCGAGATCGCGCTGTTCTACAACTACGATTTGTTTTCAGCAATCCCCTAACAGCAAAAGCAAAAGCCGAATCTCCTAACGTGGGAGTTCCGGCCTTTTAGCGTTTTCCCGAAGGACCCTTCGATTGGTAAATTTGTTATAAATGCATGAATATTGACGTAATAGCGAGAATGAAAGAGAGCTTTTTTGTGAAAACACCTTGAAAGCATTCTGTACCTATAATTCTTTCATCAAAACAAAATACGAACGCTTGTTTTTGCTGTTTGTCCACTTCTTCCAGAAAATGATATTATTTTTGTATTCCATAGAACAATATTGGAGGGATTAAATGAAGATACTTATTACTCAACCAAAGTTAGAGCAAACCATTAGGCAACTTGAGAATGAATTACATCACAACAACTCTGTAGATATAGTGATATTTCCAGAGGGATATTTGAATGAAAATGTTGAAGCAGCATGCCATTTGGCAAAACGATTTGATACCCTACTCATCGGCGGATATAGAAGAATGAACGATAGACCGAAAGATAGAGCAATTATTATTGACCGTTCAGGGACGGTTATTCTAGATAGAATCAAATATAGCCCAACATCCTTTGTTGAAGTTGAAGGACTGAAAATTGGGCACATACTTTGTGATGAATTAATCGTCCAAGGAATTCATTACGAAAGTGAAGTGGACATCGATTTAGTAGTACAACCAATTGGTGTAGGAATGTTTAGTGAAGACCAATTTCAAGAATGGATCGATGCAGCTCGAAACATTGCGATTACATACAATACGATGATTATTGGTGCAAGCCACGCCGATGGTTCCTTCGGGAATACTGGCATGTCGATACCCATTGCATATTGCTTTGATAAGAACGGAGAAGTCGTTTTCATCTCAAAAAATGATGTTCGACCAAGGCTATTAGATACTCGAACAGAGTTGGTTTCTACCATTTCATAAGCATCCATTAAAATAAACAGAGGTGAACCGAAATTATGTTGGTAAAAAAAGAATGGGCACATACAAACAACGATAAATATCGGGCACTTAATGACCATGTAGTTAAAGTTAAAGACCAGCTTTCATGTTCGGCAGCCGCTACACTCGTAATCCATAATGACACTATTGTCACTGAAAACTACTTTGGCTCTTATGAATATCATTCAAAGATACAATCAGTAATGCCATCAACTCGTTTTAATGTCGCTTCTGTTAGAAAATCATACATTGGATTTGCTATTAGTTTAGCATTATACCAAAAAAAGCTTTCAAGCGTTGATGATTACATTTCCGATTACATAGATGACTTGAACTTAGCTGCAGTAAAAGGGGTTAGAATAAGACATTTATTAACATATACTCATGGACTTAAGAATAATCATGAAAAGCTTTTCCCACCGGGAACGAGTTGGAAATATAACAACGTAGGAATAAATATGCTTATCAGACTAATACGTAAGATATTTGAAGCACCTCTTTCAGAAGTCATGAAACAATATGTTTTCAAACCATGCAATTTCGTTGAGACAGGTTGGTGCAAGAATAGAGATGAGAATTTGGTATGGTTAAATGAGGAATATGATGCCGATCAAGGTGGAGAGGCGAATCTTTTTGTAAGTGCTCGTGAATTGGCTTTTTGGGGTTACCTTCACCTGAACCGTGGTCTCGTTAATGGACGACAGATTGTTCCGAAAGAGGTTGTAGAACAAGCTACAACTATTCATAGCCCCGCATGTCTTGATAATACATTGCCTAGAAATGGTTTTGCTTGGTGGATTCAGGATAAGCCTAGAACTATTTCTGAAATAGGAAACACAGTACCAACTGGGTCGTACCAAATACTTGGAAAAACGGGATGTGCTTGTTTGGTAATTCCCGAACATCGGTTAGTTGCGGTTAGAATGTATAATCAAGTAGGTTCAAATCCATCAGGATACGACTATTTGGAGGATATTAAGGATTTTGGAGACAAAGTCTTAACGTATACTCTGAACTAACCATTCGTGTGTTAACTTCTACTGAAGTTAAAAAGACCGGAAAATTTAATGGTTCCCGGTCTTATTTAATTAGCTTAGAGTTCTTCTTTCAAACTAACCACTACTGCCACTTTCCAACTTTACCACTATTTGTGGTACGGTTCCACGCGATATCTGTAACGGCAAACATTCATCAAAGAAACAAATACGACAGAAAAATCTGCAATCATTCTAAATTAAAAAGGACCCAAACGTTTTGTTTTGCGTGAATTGTTCCTTTACTTTACTAATAAACATTCTTCCAGCTTGACCAAGGAATTTGTCAGACCGGTACACGATGCCAATATCTCGTTTTGGTGTAGGCTCAACCAAATTTATTATATGATAGTATCGGTCATCCCAGGCGGTTTGGGCAAAACGGTCCCGCCAATATTATTTTTCACAAATCGCTTTAATGAAATCATTGCTGACGTTTCGATAACGGGATTTAAATCAAAACCCTGGTCTTCACAATAGGAATTTACCAACTTGCGGCAATGATGATGATCAGGAAACATCACGAGACTTATATCTTTGAGTTCCTTCAAGTATATTTGCGAGCGTACCGATAATTCACTGCTTTTCGATACTGCCACTGAAAATTCTTCTGTATATAAAGGCAAACGGACAAGCTTGCTGTCTTCCATAACAGGAACTACAGTAATGCCGATATCAATGCTTCCTTCCAATACTTCCTCAACAATTCGATTAGAATCTTGAATCAGGAGCTGGATGTTAGGAAACTCTTGATGGAATTCAATCATGACGGGTGTCAAAAGTTCATCCAAATCACACGGTAGTACTCCCAAGACTAATTTTCCGCGCTGCATCGTGCGCAAGTCGTTAATCGCATCATGAGCATAGTCCAAGTTTCTGAAAATTTGGATACACTGTTCGTAAAGAATATGTCCCGCTTCTGTTATTGCAATTCGCTTGCCCATACGATCAAACAGAGGCGTCCCGATCTCATCCTCTAACGCTTTGATTTGCTGGCTTAGAGTCGGCTGTGCAATGTTTAGAAGTTCCGCCGCTTTCGTGAAATGCAACTGTTCGCAAACAACCTTAAACGACTCCAGGTGCCTCAGTTCCATTTTCATCTCTCTCCGATCATTCAAAATTACAATGATTATAATTCAAACTATCAATTTTTACAATGATTTGATATTTGATATACTTCGAAACAAGGAAAGACCGACTCCAATACATACCCATAAAACATGGAGGTTCAAAATGAAAAAAGAGCAAAATAATCCGTTTGCAAGATTGCCTGAAGTAGCCAGCTTTATTGTGACAAGTTCGGAAATCCCTGAAAATAATGTATTATCCGCTCCACAGCTTTCTGGAAAATTCGGGGTAGATGGCGGGGAAGATATTTCACCTAAATTGAAATGGTCCGGCGCTCCGGAAGGGACAAAAAGCTATGCCATTACGGTATATGACCCCGATGCTCCCACTGGATCAGGATTTTGGCATTGGTCTGTCTTTAATATTCCCGCTAACGTGACAGAATTGCCATCTGGAGCAGGAAGCGAGGACGGCTCTGGTCTGCCAGACGGAGCTGTTCAATTGAACAACGATGCCTCGTTTGCAGGTTATATTGGTGCTGCGCCACCCGTTGGAGATGGACCGCACCGCTACTATTTTATTGTTCATGCTTTGGATGTTGAGGATTTAGGTGTTAAGGCTAATGCAACACCAGCTTTTCTAGGCTTTAATATGTTTACCCATACTCTAGGCAGAGCAGTAATAGCAGCAACGTTTGAAAGATAATAAACGATTCGAAAGATAAATGCGCGACAATAATTTTTTTTGCGCATTTAATTTTGCTATGCAAATTCGTTTTATTTTTTTCATTTCATTTTGTGAACGATCCGCCGGAAGCGGTCATAACGTTCAAATACAAAGTTTAGTAAAAGCCGAATTCCCAGGCCTGGAGTTCCGGCCTTCTTTGCATTAACTTAGCGGGATACGAGCGCTCGCTCGGTCTGACCCATTCTGTAAGTATTTTCAGCGATCGCATGTTGACTCCGTGTTGACTTTCGAGCATTAAAAAACAGAGCAACGGCAAACAATTAACCGTGCTCTGTATTAGTCCTCGCATACTGCTATACGTTTTTCCGTTCTTCATCGTCTCCGGTTGCGATCGGGTTCTGTATATCAGAACTCCAATCGCTCCAACTCCCCGCATAAAGCTTCACATTGCGGAACCCCGCTTCCTGCAAAGCAAAAACATTCGGCGTAGCCGTCACGCCTGAGCCGCAATAGACGATGATTTCATCATCCTGCGACAAGCCCGCGAAGCGCTCCGCTTGCTCTTCGGGCGATTTCCAGCTGCCGTCGGCGCGTTTGCCCTCATTCCAGAAGCGATTGATCGCGCCCGGAATATGTCCGGCCGCCGGATCGAGCGGCTCGACCTCGCCGCGATAGCGCGGGGCTTCTCTGGAATCGATCAGCACCGTCCCGGCTCTGCCGATACGTGCTTTAACCTCAGCTCGGCTAACCAGCATATCCTCCCGAACGGCGGGCGTGAAGGTTACTCCCTCTGCTGGGGCAGGTACTTCCGTGCTGACTGGTTGGCCAGCCGCTTGCCAGCCCGCAAAGCCGCCTTCCAGCAGGTAGACTTGTCCATCATGCCCGAGCCATTGCAGCAGCCAGCGCAAACGGGACGCCATCGCGCCGCCTTGATCATCATAGGCGATGACCGTCGAATTTTGACCGATGCCCATGCGTTCAAAAACAGCCGCCAGCGCCTTCGGCTCCGGCAGCGGATGGCGTCCGCCTTCTCCATTCGGACGTTTTGGTCCCGAGAGGTCATGGCTTAAATCTGCATAATAAGCACCTGGAATATGAGCTTCCGCATACGCCCTTTTGCCCGCTTTGGTATCGTTTAACGCATACCGCGCATCGACGATAACCGTGCCTTCCCTGCCCAATTGCTCCAGCACCCAATCCGCTTTTTGATAATAAGTCATAATGTTTAGCTCCCCTAACATTTTATATTATTAATGATGATTAGATTGCCGCTCCAGCAGCGGAGCAAAGAAAGCACCCGTAATGGCAATCGCCCGCTCCAAATCTTCCGTCGTTCCTGCAAAAGGATGCACCGTCCCGAAAGTATGCGTCGCTCCTTCCAGTTTCGCAAAGCGATGATGAGGCGCAGCCTCCTTCAAGGAGCGGAAGCCCGCAAGCAGCCGCTCTGAATCCTGCAGCCCCTGGATGAACAGCACCGGCGTCTTCAGCGACGCGGCTTGAGCCGTAATGTCGAAGCGCTCCCGATTGCGGTCCAAGTCTTCGAAAAATACAGCGTTGATCGGCATCTGCTGCTTCGTCCTGGCATTGGCGACATAACCTACGCCATCCTGCAAAACCTGTTCACGAAACTCTTCGCCGAACAGATTCACATTCGCTATGCCGTTCCATGACACGACACCGCGTATTTCGGGATGCTCCGCTGCGAACAGCACGCTGTTCCCGCCGCCGCGGCTATGCCCTACCAAGAAAATTTGCTGCTTATCCAGCCGCTCCGCCAGCGGAAGTCTGTCCTCCAGCACGGCTGTAAGCACGGCAGATAGATCCCTTTGCTCCTGCGAGTAGGTGTTTCGGCCGAATTTCTCCAGCTCGTCGAAATCCTGCTCTTTCACGCCGTTATGTGAGAAATTAAACGTAATGACCGCAAAATCCTGCTGCGCGAACCGCTCAGACGCATAAGGGATGAACCCCCAATCCTTGAATCCTTTAAAACCATGCGCAAAAAGGAGGACCGGCATGCGTCCTCCCTCATTCTTCATCCTGATATCGCCTCTAACAAACACATCCGGTTCCAGCTCCAGCGTAAACGCCTGATGCAAAATGCCCGTTTTACTCACCAGCAGCACCTTCCCCATCGCTATTTTTTGATCAAATAAAGCCCATTCGCTAAGTAGTCTTTATCATCATATCACTAAAACAGAGTATGAAGGTGGGTTTACATATTCATCATCAAAAGATAGCTACACCCATGCGTCGTTTGCGTAGCCGCGCGCTTCCCAATAACCCACATGCTCGCCTTTAATCAGCTCGATCCGGTTCAACCATTTCACCGATTTGTAGGCGTACATTTTCGGCACAATGAGACGGACCGGACCGCCGAGATCACTCGGAATCGGTTTGCCGTCATGCATAACCGCAACCATAACGTCATCCATATCCGCCTGTTCAAGCGTCAGCGTATCCGTATAGACGCCATCCCCCGAATAAAGCTTCACGGTTTCCGCGCCAGACTGCACGCCCGCCATCTTAAGCAGCTCTTTGAGCGGTATGCCCTCCCAGGTGTTTTTGTACACCGACCAGCCGGTCACGCAATGAAAATCACTCACCTGAACCGTTCGCTTCAACGCCACAAACTGCTTCCAATCCCATTTAAACGTCTTGTTCACAAGCCCGTCTATCGTAAACGACCAATCCGCGTTTGTAAAAGAAGGGATCGGCGTTACCGTGTAAACGCGGAATTGTCCGATTGCGCCGCCCCCGAGCGGCGGGGCAGATGCCGAAAGCGGCTGCGGTGCCGGAAGCAGCCTATTCGCATCATTTTCGATGAGCTTATCAATGGTTTCGCTGCCGCTCACGCTTCCAAGCGAGGTGCCCAGCCATTTTAGAAAAGAAGGCCCAACCGTAACCGCGAGGCCGAGGCCAATCGCGCCGCGAATGAACGCCTTACGCGTATAAACCGCCTGAGGCGCCGCTGGATGGATACCGTCGGGTGCCTTCTGTTCGTTCTGGATCGTCCGCCGATTCGGCTCTTTCAGCCATTTGACCCGCGTGACGGAATGGTAAATGATATAAGGAAGACCGATCCACGTTAACAAATCATGAATGACTAACGCGACATTCGAAACGCCGGGCCCTACCGCCCTAAACTGCCACAAAAGCACGCCTGAGCCGAACCAGCCCAGCAATAATCCAAGTACCACAAGCACGTTAAACCGCTGCCACGGCTTCTGCTTCAGCTGCTTCCAATGCTTCCCCGCAAGCAGCAGATAGTAGACGACCGGCAAAATGGAGGCAATCCCGACCACAATATGGGCCCACTTGATCCAAACCCGGCCCTCGCCTAGAAAACCGCGCCAGAAGCCGCCGATCAGGATAAGCCCGGTCAATGCCAAAATCACCACAATCCAGCCGTTCCAAGCATGAAGCGAAACGAGCTTTTTCCCATAGCCCTTGCGCAGCCGATCGATCAGTCCGCTCATTCAGGCAACCTCCCTTTTCTACCACGCTTATGTAACACTAACCTGCTTCATTCACATTCAGCTCTCATGCACAAACAACGAAGGTAACCCTTTTGTCATACGATCGTACGCTCTCGTCGCTCTTCACGTGCCTCGCTCCAGCATCTAACTCCTATAGATTCTTTTCTTCTATTATAACGCCGATTGGACATAGATACGACTCCTGTGCCCATCCACAAGGTAACCACTCTTCCCTCAATCTCCCCGCATAGTTTCAGCATCGAAATAAGGTTCAAAGCGAGCACCTCGTACCTCTCCATACCGCTGCACAACAGCACGCATCGCTTACCGATCAATTTAGTTACCCCAATAACCATCCTCCATCCCCTACAGATCCAACAGCGTGCATCGCTTACGGACCAATTTAGTTACTCCACTAACCATCCTCCTCCCACACGGATTCAGCAGCAAACAACACTTATGGATCAATAGACTTACTCCAGTAACATCCTCCTCCCCCACAGGTCCAGTAGCGTGCATCGCTTACGGACCAATTTAGTTACTCCAATAACCATCCTCCATCCTCACTGATCCAGCAGCTAAGTAACTTTCTTTTCACACTAACAGCTGAACTACCATTAGCTACGCTGCACTTTGTACAGCAGAAATGGCGTTTGAGCCGGTTCCGAAGATCCACAGTGCAGTTTGTGCAATAGAATGGGGCCTACCCACGACAATCGAATCTCTTTCGATTAAATCTATTGTATTTTCTGCAGCGTAGCCCTCTAAACGCTCCCCAATTCCCTTTTCTATTGCACAAACTGCAGCGTAAGCACCATCGCACCAGCCGTCCCCGACTCTCCCCCTATGAAAACAAACCCTGTTAAAGATGCCAATACATCTCTACCCACTATCACGTCAAAAACAAAAAAACAGATCACCCTCCGTAAAGGATGATCTGCCATCTGTCTTCTAAAGCCTCGAATTTATAGCTTTAACAATTTGAAAATAACGGATGCAGCCTGCGCACGCGTGGTGTGCTGCTTTGGCTGGTAGCTTCCATCGGTAAAGCCATTGATGAAGCCGGCCTCCTGCATCGCCCCTACCGCTTCAACCGCATAGGCTGAAATCGCGGCTTGATCCTTAAAGGCTTGCCCCGGAGTACCTGCGCCTGATCCATTGCCGTTAATGCCCGCAAGGTCCACAGCTCGGGAAAGCATGACCGCCATGTCCTCTCTCGTAATGGATTCGTTAACACCAAAGGAGCCGTCCGGTTTCCCTTTTACGATACCGAGCTTCTCTGCGGAGGCGACTGCCGCGTAATACCAAGCGCCTTCTTTCGCATCGCTAAAGCTGCTGCTTGCTTGGTCATCCAGGAGTCCAAGCGAGCTAACCAGCAGCTGGATAAATTCTGCTCTCGTTACCGCTCTGGCTGGTTCAAAAATACCCTCGCCAGTCCCGCGAACGATTTCTCTTGCAGCCAAAGCTTCAATCATCGTTTGCGCCCATGCCGCTTTTTGGAGATCGGTGAAGGCAACATTCGCATAACCAGCCGCATACCGGCTGAAGTGCTTCGGCTTAAAGCTGATCATGCCTGTAACTGCATCGTACTGCACATGGCGTACAACCTCGAGCTTTCCGTCATCGCCAATGTAATAAACAACGATTTTATGGGCTTTCTCGCCTGGCTGGAGCGCATATTTCATCTCCACGGTAACAGGCTGGCTTGCATTGAAATCGCTGACTTTTTTGCCGTCTACGCTCAGTGTAAAGTCGAACACCGGATACCCTTCCACTTTCTTCTTCACGTTCTCTGGAAGCTCCGAAGCATCCACCCGGCTCACAGCCACTTCAACCTGCTGAGAGCCTGCCGTCAAAATGCCTGCCGCAGCTTCTGTGCCAAAGGAAATCGTCACCTCACCCGCTGTCACTGCCACTTGAGTGATGCCTTGCGAGCCATTCAGCAGCTGCTGAACAGGAATGGTTACCTTTGCGCCGCCATTCGCGGTTCCAACGCTTGGTTGAACATTAATGTTCAGCGTAGCGGAAGTAGTTGTCTCCAATGCTTTCTTCAAGTCAGCCTCTGACACGCTGGCATTCAATACGCCACTTGCATCTACCGTTGTTTTGACCAAAATGCTGCCTTCGGCAACTTGAACCGAATCACCATTCGAGCCGGATCCGCCGTTGCCGCCCGGGTCCGTCGGCGTGCCGGGATCCACCGGCTCTGCTGCTTTGGTTTTTACCTGCAATGCCAAGGAGAGCTCGGAAACGCCGGTACTGTTAGCCGCAGATACCTTGTAATAATACGTGGTGTCTGCGCGGAGTCCCGTATTGGTAAACGACGGGGCAACCAGCTCATCCACGTTGATTTTGACATACACGCCATCCTCTGTATCCGAACGATATACGCTATACGTAACGGTTTGGCCGGCAGTCTCCTCCCATGCCAGCTTCACAGAAGTAATATCCGTCTCGACGGCCTGCAGTCCGCTCGGTACGCCTGCCGGAAGCTCCTTCGTCTTCACCGCAGCGCTCTCGGACAATGCCGATTCCATCGCGTCGTACACCGCCGAAACTTTGTAGTAGTATGATGTATCAGCAGCTAGGCTGGTATCGGTATACGCATTGGTCAAAATAGCAGCGTCATTCACTTTGACATAGGTTCCGTCTGCCGTGCCGGAGCGATATACGTTATAGCTTGCTGCTTGGGCAATTTCTTTCCATGAAAGCGTCGCAGCGCTTTCCGTCACGTCACTGGCGGTAAGCTGTACTGGAGCGTTAATTTCATGTCCGTACACCTTTACTTCGCCAAGCTGCGGCGTGTACCAGTTGCTTGGGTTGTTATGAAGCACCGCATCCACCAGCTGAACTCTAACATACCTTGCGGAACCCGTAAGGGCATCCGAAGTAAAGCCGTAACGCGTATTTTCCGTCTGATCGAGCGCGACCGTATAATGTACGCCGTCCATGCTCGTTTCAACCTTGTATTTGTGGTAAGCCTCAGAGCCGTTGTACAGGAACCAGGAAATCTGGATACTGCTCAAGCTGTAGGCTTTGCCCAAATCGACCTGCCACCATTTTGGCCACGTATTATTTTCGCCGACCCAGCTCGTCGTGTAATCGCCGTCGTTCGCGTATTGCGGACGATTCACGCCGCTCCAGTCCGTTGCGGCTGCAGGCTTGCCTGCGGATAGAAGCTGCCCATCGGTTATTGCAGCTACGATGCCTGTTGCCGGGTCTACCGTAATCTGATCCGCATAATCATAGGATGCCGTCGCGCCATTGAAGTTGATTGGCAGCCAAACGCGCTTCGAAAGCTTGAGATCGGCAGGCTTCCATTGGTTCGACATCATAATGTAGGAGGTTGCTTCCGTGCCTTGAATCGTCAGCACGCCGCCCGATTGTCCGCCAAACGTAGAAGCATTGCCGATCTTTTGCGGCTCCGTCCAAGGCCCTGTAATCGACGTTGCGGTTGAGTACGTTCCTTGTGAAGGCCGCCAGCCTGCCGCTCCGGAGGAGAACAGGAAGTATACGCCGTCATGCTTCACCATGGCAGGCGCCTCGCGATGCTTGCCGGTATAGATTGTGATTGCACCCGCGGATTCATCTACGGTCAAATAATCGCTGGAGAGCTTATACATTTTCAGATCCGAATTCGTATTCGTTGATGAGATCAAATAAGCCGATCCGTCTTCATCCACGAAGGTCGTAAGATCCCTGGAGTCATTGCCAAGCGGACGGAAGCTGCCTTGGAACACGAAAGGTCCCGTCGGCGAATCCGATACGGCTGCGGCAACTCTTGCCACCGTATAATCCACTGCATTCTCGTAGTGGAACCAAGCCACGTATTTACCGGTAGATTGGTTGTAAATGACGCTCATCGCTTCCAGCTTGCTTGCCGCAAGCTCTGCATGCGATTCATCGCTCAGCAGCACCTGCTCCTGCAGCGTCCAGTTCTTAAAGTCATTCGATGTATAGACGATCATATCCGTGAAGCGGAAGCCGTCCCCTACTGTCGTATAGTAATACCAGGTATCCCCCACTTTAAGGTAGCTGCCGATCGGCATGACATTGCCATCCGTATCGTACCAAATGTTGTTGCGGTTATCGAAAGTAATGGATGATGACGGCACAACAAAGGTTTTGGCGCTGACCGCCTCCGACAGCCCGGAGCCGCCGCCAGCGTGATTCGCTTTCACCTTATAGTAGTACGTATTGCCGGAAGAAACGCCAAGATCCTCATAAGCGGCTGCTCTTCCGTTATACATCTGCATGTATTCGCCGTCTAAGCGATCCGAACGGTAAAGCGTATAAGAAGCTGCATTCGGCACCGCGTGCCAGCTAACATTGATGCTGGTTGATTCTGCCGATGATTGAACCGCCTCAGCCGTTAAGCCCTGCGGCGCTGCCAACGCCATATCCGAGGTAAATACCTTCAGCTCATGCAAGCCTCGGTACCAGGTAACCAAGTTATTCGCGTTGTTCGTGTGACCGTATTGCCCAAGAATCGTCAGCTTCACATAACGGTATTTCCCAGTCAGCTTATGACTGTTGAAGGAAGGCGTCCGATTCGCGCTTTGATCGATTAGAACCGTATAGCTTTGATCATCATTGCTGCCCTCGATTTTGTAGGTGTAATAAACCTCTGAGCCGTTCCACTCTCTCCAGCTCAAATCGATTCGGCTGAGATCATACTCCCGCTCTAGATCAACCCGCCATGTCGTCGGGAAGGAAGTGCTGCCGGAGTCAAAATAAGTATCATAATTGCCGTCGTTTGCAGCCGATGCCCCATAGCCTGATGCCTGGGAGCTTGCAACGGCTGGCTTGCCTTGCGACACAAGCAAATCCTTAGGTGTCTCAAAATGTCCCGTTGCCGCATCCAAATCCCATTCGCCGGAATAGTTCAGTTCCGCTAATCCGTTATCCAATTGCAGCGGAAGCCAAATGTACTGGGATTCCATTAGCGCGGTCGGTGTCCAGCGATCTCCTACATAAACATAGGATGTCGTGTCCGATCCGTACACGCTTACGATAAAGGAAGATTGCGTGTAATACGTTGCCGGGTCCCCGAACTTTTTCAATGGCGACCATGCGTTTTTATCAGCCAGATTCGTTGTTGTGGCGTACATGCCCTGATTCGGATACCAGCCCGATAAGCCGGAGGTGAACATGTAGTAGATTCCATCCTTCTTCACGATAGCCGGCGATTCGCGCTTTCCGCCCGGGAATGCGGTATACAAGAACTCATCGACATACAGATAGTCATCCGTAAGACGGAAAATATTCATATCGGCATTATTATTAGAAGAAGAGAAGAGATAAGCCTGGCCGTCATCATCCTGGAATACGGTGAAGTCTCTCGACTGCATGCCTCCAGGCTGGAACCGGTTGACGTACGTATAGTCACCGTCGACGGTGTCGGATACCGCTACTACGACATTCGCTTGGTTATAGTTGCCGGACTCTTCCCAGTGTCCCCATAGGACGTACTTGCCTGTTTTTGCATTATAGAGCACCTTAGGCCGCTCGATCTTAGCGGATGCCAGCTCCGGATGAGCGGCAGGCGTCAGCACCGTGTTGCGGTACTCCCATGATTTCAAATCCTTCGAAGCATAGATCGATACGCCTTTCAGCACCGCTGAATTATGGCCCTTATCCTCGCCGAACCAATAGTAAGTATCCTCGACCTTAATGATATGGCCGCCGTGCGCTTGAATCATGCCGCCTTCGTCGTCATACCAGAATTCCCCGTTGCGGATGGTGCCGCTGTTTGCATTAGCATTCATGACCGTGACCGCTGCTTGCACGCGTGTGCTTGCGCCTTTAACGGTACCTGCTGCCGTAAAAGAGCCCGCTGCCGCATACTTAGCCGCGTCAATGGCATCCCATTCCACTTCTACGGTTGTATACAAATTGTTGGTGTAGTCGATCTTTACCTGCCCGGGAAGCCTTGGCGCGAAGCCAACCTTCGTCGACACCTTCAGCACATCAAGCGTTCTTGGCGTGGACAAGCGGTTTACCAGCTCGCTCCACTCCGCTTCCGTTATCGTCTTGAAGCTGCCGGATATCGCGCCTGCCGGCAATGAAATGCTCGCCGCATCCTTCGCCCAGCCGCTAGTCCCGTTTGTGCTTGCGTAAAGAGACCAAGCGGCGTTCGCATACTCGTATTTGTACCATTTGTCTTCGGAAATGAGCTTGAAAATGTTTAGCGAAGCAATATCCGTTATCCCGGCATTGCTGCTGAGCTCCGTCCACGTTCTGCCGTTGCGGCTAACCGCATAATACAGCGTATCGACGCCCGACACGTTTCTCTTGAAAGCGAACAAATAACCGGAGGACGCGTCCTGCTCCAAAATCGTCACATCAAACGCTCTGGTTTCCGATTGCGTGCCCCGCGAGATCGTTGCGGTCAGCGTCACATTTAGATCGCCCTCTCCCATAGCCGGACGGCTGACCATGCCATCGGGTCTGAGATTAACCGGGTAATCGGATTCCCAGCTGATAACAGTCTGGTTCGCGCCGGCTTTCGGCAGCGCAAGCTTAGCCGTTACCGCATCGGCATTCGCAAGCTCGAGCGCCGCTTTATCAACCGTAACCGCGTCCTCATCCGACAGCTGTGCCAAAACCTGAACCGTGAATGTCTTCACATCGGCCGCATTGCCTCGTTTTATCGTGGCAGTCAACGCAACCTCCGCATCCGGTTCGCCGAGCACGGGACGGGTTACGACACCGCTCGAACTAACAACCGCTGCGTCAGCGGATTCCCAAGTGATTTTCGTCCCGCTTGCCCCTTGCGCAGGAAGCTTCAAATCCGACATGACCGCGCTTGTATCGCCCAGCGTCAATGCATCCTTATCGGCCGCTACCTTAGCGGTATCTTCCGCAGCCGTAAACAATGCGATCTCAGCAGGGCCGAGACTGCGGTTGAAGACATAGAAATCGTCAATCTTGGCATCCATATACGGATCCGCGCTAAACATCGAGCGTCCGATATAGTTAAGCGTCGTGTTGCCGAGATCCTTTGGCCGGATCGTTACGTTGTTGTTGCGCGCAACCTCCGTGCCGTTTACATATAGCGTCGCCGTACTGCCGGAAAGCGTCACCGCATAATGCACCCATTCATTCGCCGTCTGCTGTGCCGGGCTGACCGTTGCATACTGCTCGCTTCCGCCGTTTTTGAATACAAAACGGCTTGCGTCGCCGTCCGTGCTTGCCGTTAAGAAAATATAATTATTCGTACCGAGTCCGATATCGAAGATACGTCCCCATTTCTTGAGCGTATCCTGCTTCACCCAAGCGGTAATGGTCATATCGTTTAATCCGTTCAAAATGCCGTTTGGCAGCGTAACATGATCGTTAACGCCGTCTAGATCGACTGCGCCGCCCGTTCGGCCAGCCGTCCAAGCCGCTCCGTTAACTAAATTGGCTTTGGTCTGGTTGCTGCTTGCGGCAAGCGGCGCTGCCGTTGTCCCGGAAGTCTCGTCAAATGGATAGGCTGCGATCATTCCCGGGAGCAAATCCGGCGATGCAGGCAATACCAAGACCGTCGTCACGCTGATCGTAGGCGCCACCGCTTCATATTTATCCAGCTCCGAGGAAATCCGGTAATAATAGGTGACGCCTGAAGCAAGCCCCGTATCCGCAAAGGTCTTCTCCGTCCCGTTATATACCTGCGCGAAATTAGTATCCGGCTGCGTCGAGCGATAGACGCGGTAAGTCGATGCTCCTACCTTATTCTCCCACGTAATCGTTGCTGTCGTGGACGTTACGTCTACGGCCTGTACATTCGCGGGAGCCGCAGGCACGGGATTGGCAAGGCTCCGAAGCTGGACGTCATCCAGGCCAGACTTCTCCCATCGGGAACGGAAGCCCGCTTTGCCTGAGGACAGGGAGGCATCCGTCACCTGCGCAATCAGCTTATTGTCGACATACCCTTTAATGACGCCTCCTTCTACGACCAAGCGCATCGTATACCACTGGCCCGCCGTAACGGCGGCCGGATAGTCCAGAAGCGTTGTAACGGTTCCGCCTACTTTTTTGGAAAGGGAGAACTTACCGTCCCCGAGTTGAAACAAGTAGTAGTTGTTCAGATCCGTATAACGGGCCAATATGCCCGGAAAAGAACCGCCTGCTACCTTCTTAACCTTTGCCTCATATATATAGTTGCTGCCTGAGCTGCTATCAATGGAAGCAATGGCTTCATCGCCGCTGCTTACGTTCAGCATTTTGTTGCTGGCATTCGCGGGGTCATTCGCCACGGTCAAGATGGACGTGTTGTTCAGCGTCCATCCCGTCGTATTTCCATCCTGGAAATCATCCTCGAATAACACGGCTGATGGCTGCGTAACCTGCGGTTCAGCGGGAGTCTCCTCTGCCGCGGAAGCATAAGCAGGCACTACGCTTGAAAATACGATTAAAAAGGCCAGCAGTAATCTAGATAAGGCTGGTACGGATTTCATTAGGCACGTTTCCTCCATTCAATCGAATTGGAAAGCTTCCGGAAAGAGCTTCATCCCTCGGCTTGCCATGGATTCAAATCACCGATTACTTTGTAAGCGCTGTCTTTCTTGTTTATAATCAAGGCTGCCTCAGCGGTAGAACCTACCTCTGAGACAGCCTGCTTCAATCGATTATTTAATTCCTTGCGCCTCTACATAAGCAAGCCATTGTTTTGTATATTCAGCTTGGATTTTCTCAAGGCCTGCTTGCTTCGCTTTTTCCATAAACGTGTTCAAGCCGTCTTCCACGTTTTTCACAAGACCCGCATTAAGCGGGAACAGGTATTGCTTCTCCACTTGCTCAAGCGCTGCTCTCTCTGCTTGGTATGCCGTGTAATCTTCAGCGAAACCAGTGAATTTATCCGGTACTTGGATTTTATCAAGCTCGTCGAAGATTGCTTTTACGCCGTCATAGTTTTTGTCGAACAACATGAACTCAGGGTTTCTCCAAGCCCAACCGTTCATGCCCTCGCGAGGGAAGCCGTTGGTGTTCGAATCGCCGAGCATGGAGTAGTAGCCGTCTTTCACTTCATAGTTTTTGCCTTCTACGCCGTATTGCGTAAGCAGGTTATAGCGTTTGTCGGTAACAAGCTTCTCGTAGAACGCAAGAGCGCGCTCTGCGTTTTTGCTGCTAGCCGGAATAGCGAAACCGTTGTGGATCGGGTGAACCGGTGTTGCGATTCCGTTTGTTTTCGGGAACGGGTGGTAGCCAAGCTTCCAGTCCGGGTGAGTCGATTGAATTTTGATAACCATGTCGTTGAAACGAGTCGGGTTGTCACCCAAAATAGCAGCGGCTTTACCGCTTGTAATTTGATCTTGCAGCGTGTCTTTAACGGCTAGAACGTTTTTCACCATGTAGCCGTTATCTTGCCAGCGTTTCAACACCGTCAAATGTTCTTTTTGCTCGTCAGAACCCCAGTAGGAGTATACATCGCCCGGTGTTGCATAATTCACGCCAATGCCGTATGGAAGTGCGCCGATTGGAGCGCCTGCGATACCTTTGAAACGGTCCATCAGGTTTGTTTTCACATCAGAGTTCATGGAAAGCGGTGTTACCATTGGTTCGTTTTTCTTGATGCCATCCAAGTACTGCTCGAAAGTCGCGATATCAACCGGTGTAGGCAGGTTGTATTTCTCGCGAAGATCTTCGCGCCATACAAAGCCGTCTGTTACGTACTCTTTATACGTAGCTGGTACAGTGAAAATTTTACCGTCGATTTTCACGGCTTCCCACATCTCTTTTGGCACAAAAGAATTAAGCGTCGGCGCTGCTGCTGGAAGGATTTCGTCCAGTGCTTGGAAAGCGCCTTTTTTGGCATAGGATTGGTATTGCGTCCATTCAGCCGTGAAGATCAAGTCAACTTGTTGGCCTGAACCAAGAAGAAGCTTATACTTTTGATCCCAATCCGTCCAAGACGTGTAGTTGAATTTAACCGTTGCGTTCAAATCTTCCAAAGCCATTTTGTTCACTTGCTCTTGGATAGAAGCGATGTCTTTCGGAGCATCACCCAGCATGTAAAATTGCAATTCCACTTTTTTCGATGTATCGATTGCCGGTTTTTCCGCGCCTTCGTTTGTCGTTCCTTCGTTCGTTGTGCCCTCTGTCTCTGTTGGAGCGTTTGTAGCATTGCCGCTATTTCCATTGTTGTTCGATCCGCAAGCCGCTAATACCGTGATCAGAACGATGAGCGATAGAAACATGGAGACCGCTTTTGCTGCTTTCTTAGTCATGTGAATCCTCCCTTTAATAAGTACTTATCTATGTTAGCTACACCCGGAATTATAAATCCCTTGTCTAGTTCTAACCTTTCACCGCGCCAATCGTCAATCCTTTTACAAAATAACGCTGAACGAACGGATACAGGAACAGGATCGGTCCCGTAACGATAATGGACATCGCCATCTTCGTCGATTCGGTCGGCATATCGGAGCCCAAGGAAACGCCGGTGCCCGAGCCCATTTGTGCGATAAAGCTCATGGCATTAATGACGTTGTACAAGTAATACTGCAGCTGGTACTTGGTCGTATCGTTGATGAACAACGAAGACGTAAACCAATCATTCCAATAATGAAGCGCCAGGAACAAGCCTACGGTCGCGATACCCGGCATCGAGAGCTGAAGCACAATCCGGCTGTAAATCGTAAAGTCGTTTGCTCCGTCGATTTTCGCGGATTCGATCACCTCATCCGGCACAGCCGAGCGAATGAAGTTTTTCATCAATATAATGAGGAAGGGCGTCATCAGGCCCGGCAAAATCAATACCTCAAGCTTATCGGTCAGCTTCAAGTACTTGGTCATCAAGATGTACCAAGGCACGAGTCCGCCGCCAAACAAGGTTGTGAAATAAATCATGAAGGAGAAGAAATTACGGTATTTGAAATCCTTGCGCTGCAGCACGTAACCCGCCATTGTCATGAGAAACAGACCCAGCGTCGTGCCGATAACGGTTGTCAGCGTCGTAACGCCGTAAGCCGTTAATACCTGCTTCGGAAAGCGGAACACCGTCTCGTAGCCCTCGAAGGAAAAAACGGTCGGGATCAGATTGTAGCCGTCCCGTATGATCGCCTCATTTTGCGTAAAGGACGCGGAAATGATGAGCAGGAAAGGAAACAAGCAGGCAACCGTCGAGATAAGTATGACTACGAAAGCAATGAGCCGAAACCACTTCATATAATTGTCGTCTTTGATTTTCATGGGAACCTCCTACAGTAAGCTGGGCTGGTAGCGTATGCTTCAGATCGTTTAGAACAAGGCGTACTCGTCGTTGATTTTCTTGATGATGTAGTTAACAGTCATGATAAGCACGAAACCGAACAGCGATTGATAAAGGCCTGCTGCCGTCGACATCCCGATATCGAACGTTACTTTCAGGGAGCGGTACACATACGTATCGAGAATATCCGTTGTATTGTAGAGCACGCCGTTGTTGCCGATCAGCTGGTAGAACAAATCGAACTGGCCTTTCATGATACTGCCTAGGGCGAACAGCAGGAGCATCACGAACGTTGTTTTCAGCATCGGAACCGTAATGTACCAGATCCGTTGGAAAATGTTCGCGCCGTCGATTTTGGCAGCCTCATAATACTCCTCGCTGATCCCCGTAATCGATGCCAGGTAGATAACCATGCTGTACCCGATATTTTTCCACAGGTAGAAGATAATAATGAGAAAGATCCAAACCCAAGGCGTATTGTATACGTCAACCGATTCGTATCCGAAGGACTTTAGCGTCGAATTCAGAAATCCGCTTTCGAAGTTGAACACGTTGTATACGATAACGCTAAGAATAACGAAGGAAACAAAGTATGGAAGAAACATGATCGACTGCGTCAGCTTCTTGAACCACTGCAAGCGCAGCTCGCTTAGCAGAATCGCCAGCGCAATCGCGAGAACGTTTCCTAATAGAATGAATACGACGTTGTAACCGACCGTATTTAACGTGAGCCTAGCAAGAACCCCCGATTTCCATAAAAACTTAAAATTGTCGAGTCCAACAAATTGGCTGTTGAACAAGCTGGTGTTGAAGTCGAACCGGGTGAAGGCGTAGTAGACGCCTACCATAGGTACATACGAGTTAATTAGGAAGAAAATAAGCGCCGGCAGCAACATAAGGAAGAGCAGGCGGTTCGTCACGAGTTCCTTAAGCAGTCCATTTTTTTTCAACATGCAGATGATGTCTCCTCTCACAGCGTTCGTTTCTTTTTAGTGTTGTCTGGTCTGTTCTCACTTTACGGCTCCGGCGTTTTCAGCGAAAGAGAAAGAATGCAAAGTCAGTGAACGAATTAGCGAAATGAACAGTGAACGATTTAAACTTTTATGGATAAACAGGCCATTTCCTAGGGATAACGCACTAGCGTAAACGGCTGTAGCTGTCCTTTTTGACGGCAATAACTCGTTTAGCAATGAAATATTAGAATCCAGATAAGCCTCGAGAACTTATATTTTCAGAAAAAAACCGCAAACCCGTTTGCTCGAATAGGTATTCGAGACTAACGAAGCCGCGGTTTTCTGGATAAGGCCTTACACTTTTTGTAGAATCATGACGCCGTGAGGTTCGATTTCCACCGTCGCGCTCACCTGTCGGTTCGTTAATAGATCATGATAGACCGTATTTTCGAGGGAGATGGTCGCTTGATGGCTGTTATGATTCAAAACAAACGTATAGATTTGATCAGCCTTGACGCGCTGGGCGAGCTCAACGCCCGCATCCGCCATAAACGGGGCAGCAATCTGGTGTTTTTCGCAGAGGGTCCGGATCAGGTCGCCAAGCAGCTTTTGCTCGGGAGCCGTTGCCACGTAATAAGCCTCGCCCTTGCCAAAATCATTCACCGTCAGCGCCGGCATGTCCGCATAGAAATCGGTGCCGTATGTACCGAGCGCTCTTGCTCCCTCCAAATGGAGAAGATCGCACAACAAGCCGCATTCGTACGAGCCTTCGATATGACCATAAGCTTCGCCAATCTCGATGCTATTGCGCATTTCAGGCAGCAGGCTGTCGATTTCCTCGACCCATAAGCCAAGAAGGCTGCGAAGCTTGCCCGGATAGCCGCCGAGCGTAACCAGATCGTTCTCGTTTACGATGCCGCTAAAGAAGGTTGTAATAAAGATCCCGCCATCGCGCACAAACGCTTCGATCCGCTCGCCTACGCCTGGCTTCAGCATATACAGCACGGGAGCAGCGACAATTTTATATTTGGAAAAATCACTGAGCGGACTGCGAACATCCACAGCCACATTCTGATCGTAAAAAGCTTTGTAATACTTCTGCGCCTGATCCAAATAGTTCAGATCGACGCTTGGCCCGCTCGTCATCTCTACCGCGTTCCACGTATCAATGTCAAACAAGAGCGCCACTTCGGCATGAACCTCCGAGTCCAGCAAACGGTCGCCAAGCTCGCCGAGCTCGCGTCCAAGCGCCGCGCATTCCCGGAATACGCGGGTATCCTCATGACCGACATGCTCGATCACGGCGCCGTGATATTTCTCGCATGCCCCGAAGGAACGGCGAAGCTGGAAGAACATGACCGTATCGGCGCCATGCGCCACCGCTTGATAACTCCAAAGCCGCATCACGCCTGGGCGCTTCAAACTGTTATAAGGCTGCCAGTTCTGCTGGCTCGGCGTCTGCTCCATCAGCATGAACGGCTTTCCGTCCTTTAAGCCGCGCATATAGTCATGCCGCATGGCCACGTTAGCCATCGGTTCATTCATTTGCGGATAGCTGTCCCAGGAGACGACATCCATCGCTTCGCCCCATTTTTTCAGATCAAGTCCATTAAATAGGCCCCAAATATTCGTCGTAATCGGAATATCCGGCGTTACCGCCTTCAGCACCTCATATTCACCCTGATAACAGCCGAGAATCGAATCGGACATGAACCTTTTATAATCGATAGCCATCGGCTGAAAATTGCGATTGTCGCCGTTCAGATTGGATGGCGGCACGATCTCTTCCCACTCATAAACGGTATGGCCCCAGAAGCTCATATTCCATTCGGCGTTCAGACTGCCGATCGTCTCGTATTTCGTCTTCAGCCACTCGCGGAACGCTTCCGCGCAATGACTGCAGTAGCAATGGGTGCCGTATTCATTGTTAATATGCCAGATGAGCAGCGCTGGATGATCCTTGTACCGTTCGGCTAATTTATGCGCAAGCTGGCCGGACAGCCGGCGGTACGTCTTGCTGTTTGGGCAAAAGTTTGTACGCGCGCCATGCGTCCGCTTTCTTCCGTCAACGTCGACCGGCAGCACATCCTCGTATTTGCGCGACATCCATGCCGGCTGGGCCGCTGTCGATGTGGCTAAGCAGGCGTATATGCCATTTTCGGCTATTAAATTCAGCAGCTTATCGAGCCAATCAAATTGAAAACTTTCCTCTGACGGCTGCAGCTTTGCCCAGCTGAAAACAGGCAGTGTAACCACATTGATTCCCGCTTCCTTAAATAATCGCATATCCTCATGCCATATTTCCTCCGGCCATTGATCCGGGTTATAGTCTCCTCCGTACCAGATCTGTTGCAGCTTCGAATTAATCATTTCTTTACGGCCCCTTCCGCCAATATCATGGAATTCCGTGACATTCTAACGGATGAAACGGAGCTTTGTCATCTAAAATAAGGCGTTTCGCCAATAAGTTCACTCCTGTACGGATTGTTCACTTTTATAAAATCAGGTTCATTCACCTTCATTTATTTGGTTCATTGCACCCAGCGTCAAGTGAAGATTATAATGATGAATGTATTTGAAGGTAACCGAGTGAAATATTCAAACTAATTGCGTGAGTTCACAGCTTAATCGGCTCGGACAATGGGAAGCGCTTCCGCAAGCTTCATACATACAAAAAGAGGGGGATTGAACTTGCCAGCCGTACAATTAAAAAACAACGGAAAACTATACAGTAAGCTGCTGTTCACAATCACTTTGTGCATTGTCCTTACTTTATTGGTATCCTCCTTGTTTTATTTTTTCACTTACATGCAAATCGATTTGAAGAAAGCTTATCAATCCGACGTGAGCAATCTCACCCAAACGAGCAAAGAAGTCATCAGCATGACCGAGAGCGCCCAGTCCGTTTCCTTCCAAATCTATCGGACCTTCACCGTCTCCAAGCTCATGTTCTATAATGAGCCCAATATTTACGATGTCACGGCAGCCATGAACGAATTGGAAAATTATTTAAGTTCCATGCCTTTTATTGAATCGATCTATGTATACAACTCGGCGAACGGCCAGTTCTACACCGCCAGCCGGCAAGGTGAAAGCGGAACCTTCAATAAAGAGGATCTCGCGGACCAAGGCATTCTCGATATTCTCGACAATTTCCAGAAGTACCGTCCGTTCACTCCGATTCCGAGAACCTACACCACGGTCAGCTTAGCCGGCGAGCAGCTTACAAAGGCTTATACATATTTAGGTTATGATGCCATCGGCAAAACGCAGAAGATCAATTCCGCCGTCATTATTAATATCTCTTCCGCTTGGATTAATAAAGATATTGGCGCCAACAAAAACGATACCGAGGGAAAATCGTATATTTTGGACAATCAGGACCGCCTGCTTTCCGGAGATACCCTTGCATCCAAAAAACTAAATGAAGCGGACGCCGCCTTCATTAATGAACGAATTAAAAACCAGGATTCCGGTTACGCGGTGACAAACTTTGAGGGTAAAAAATCGCTTATTTCGTATACCTCGCCCGATTCGCTGGAATGGCAATATGTGCGCGTTACGCCATATAAACAAGTCACCAAGGCGATTTATTCGATCCGCAATACGACGATACTCATCGCGGTCGTTATTCTAGTCATTGGCTTGTTAATTTCATGGTTGCTGTCCCGCATGCTTTATCGCCCCATCCATCAAATTATGGACAAAATGAACATTCTCGAGACCGAGAAAAGAAACAGCTCCTATACGATCAGGCAAAATATGCTGCGCAGCCTTATCCAGGGCTCCCAATCGCTGCAAACGAGCACGCTGCAGCAGAAGCTCTCGCATAGCGGGATTACCTTCGACTTTCATTCACGTTACCGGGTCGTCATGCTGAAAATCGACCAGCTTGCCGCCTTGAAGCAAACACGCGGCGATGACCTGCATGTATATAAATTTGCCGTCATGAACATAGCCTGGGAGATCGGCCTAAAAAACTATCGCGTGGAAACCGTCGATATGGACGCGGATTATGTGATCATGCTTCTGAACCGGCTGGATGATTCCGAGGAGCCTGACGACGAGCTGCTGCGTTCCGTGCTCACCCAAATCCAGCAGTCCTCCCTCGATTATTTGAAAATCGGCTTGTCCGTCACATACAGCCCGGAGGGCTTGCAGGCCCAGCAGCTGTCCAATCTTTATAAGCTGGTGAAGGAAGCCTCGCAGCACCGGTTGTTTTACGGGCTTGGGTCGCTTATTGACGCACAGGATATCATCTCCTTGAAATCGAAGGAGTATATTTTTCCGGTCGACAAAGAGCGGAAATTAACCGATGCGCTAATGACTTCAAAAACCGAGGAAGCAAAAAAACTGTTCGCTGACATCGTTCAGGAAACAGCGGATTATCCGATTCATGTCGTCCAGCTTGCCATATCGCATTTGACGATGACGGTCAACAACATTTTGTTCACCATTCAGAAAAACAACAGCCTGGACGTTGAGGCCAGCCTCAGTATCCATATTCCGACGCCGGACCATTTTGAAACCGTTCAGGAGCTGAATGAAGTGTTCTTCTCGTTGTTCGATGACATTCAAACGAAGCTGTCAACGAAACGCTCCACGAAGCAGGGCGACCTGATTCGCAAAATCAATGAGCTGATCCACAAGGAATACGCCAATCCGAATCTCAGCCTCAACTGGATCGCCGATGAACTAGACATGTCCTCCATTTACTTGAGCCGCGTTTACAAGCAGCAGACGTTAGCCGCCATCGTCGATGTCATTAATAACGTTCGGCTGGAGAGAGCCAAGGAATATTTGGAGAGCACCGATTGCTCCATCGTAGATATCGCCGTAAAAAGCGGCTATACGAGCAGCTCCTATTTCCATCGCATGTTCAAAAAGAGCTTTGGCGTCACGCCTTCCGACTACCGCAAAATGAAGCTTGGCTAATAAAATCCTTCGTTAACTAATAAAAGCCGAACAGCAGCAGAATGACTCTGCAAATGCTCGGCTCTTTGTTATGTTAGGTATGAATGACCCGCTCAGTCCCAACGGGTTAAAATAATCGGACCATCCTTCGTAATGGCCACCGTATGTTCGAATTGAGCCGCCCAAGCACCGTCACGGGTACGTGCCGTCCATCCGTCCCGGGCAATATAGACATCGGCTCTGCCTGCCGTAATAATCGGCTCTATCGTAATGACCATGCCTTCTTCCAGCATGATTCCTTGGCCTGGGATGCCGCTGTGCAGAACATCAGGAAATTCATGCATGCTTCTGCCGATGCCATGGCCGACGAATGCCGTCACCACCTCAAAGCCGGCTCTTTCCGCTCTCGCTTGGACCGCATAGCCGATGTCGCCCAGCCGGTTACCAAGCACAGCCTGCTTTATGCCATCCTGCATGGCTTGCTCTGCTGCCAGCAGCAGCTTTTCCGTAGCCGTATTCGTCCTGCCGATTGCGTAAGTCCATGCCGAATCTGCCTTCCATCCGTCCACATCCGCGACCATATCAATGGTGACGATGTCGCCTGTTTCCAGCGGCTCCGAATCGGGAAAGCCGTGACAAACAACCTCATTGACGGAGGCACACGTAGCAAACGGATAACCCTTATACCCCTTCTGGGCCGGCGTGGCCCCTCGGTCAAGCATGAACCGCTCTACAAAACGATCGATTTCCTGCGTGGTGACGCCTGGCGCTATCCTTTTCGAAAGCGCTTTGTGACAGGCAGCGACAATACGGCCAGCCTTGCGAATTCCCCGAATATGTTCCTTCGTTTTCAAATCCACTGCCATGTGTGTACTAACCTCCTTAAGGTTATGCGCTAGCAAAATCCACTCCGTTAGCATGGACTTCGGCTTTGCGGCAGCAAACTCCGGCTCGGCAAACGAAGGCATCTACATAACGAGTAGATTTGTCTATGTATAACTTATTCGCGAAAAAGGAGACACATTCCGATCAGATATGGCGAATTTAAAGATAAATCGCTCGGAGGAGGCATAGCTTGGCTGCTCTTAAATCATTTCTGCTGCAGCCTGATGCCTTTCGCCAGCTAGACTGTAGAAACTACAACGTAAATCAGTATTTTCGGCTTGAATCCGAGCTACAGTGTAGAAAATACAATCCCATCGAGCAAATTAGCTCATAATTGCCGTATTATCAACGTTACTGCGGATTACCATTGCAGAAACTGCAACGTAGCCGAGTAAACTCATTTTTTAGCGGCGTTACATTGTAGAAACTACAGTGTAGCCCAGCCCTTTCTTTCGAAGTGTAGGTAGAGTAATTGCTGTGCAAAGAAAACCGGCGCTTGCTTCAATTCGCATAGCTTAGCTGCTCTTAAATCATTTCTGCTGCAGCCTGATGCGATTCGCTAGCTAGACTGTAGAAACTACAACGTAAATACGTATTTACAGCGTGAATCAGAGCTATAGTGTAGAAAATACAATCCCATCGAGCAAATTAGCTCATAATTGCCGTATTATCAACGTTACTGCGGATTACCATTGCAAAAACTGCAACGTAGCCGAGTAAACTCATTTTTTAGCGGCGTTACATTGTAGAAACTACAGTGTAGCCTTGGTCTTTCGTTCGAAGTGTAGGTGGTGGAGCAATTACTGTGTAAAGAAAAATGGTGCTTGCTTCAATTCGCATAGCTTAGCTGCTCTTAAATCATTTCTGCTACTGCCTGATGCGTTTCGCCAGCTAGGCTGCAGAAACTACAACGTAAATACGTATTTTCGGCGTGGATCAGAGCTACAGTGTAGAAAGTACAATCCCATCGAGCAAATTAGCTCATAATTCCCGTATTATCAACGTTACTGCGGATTACCATTGCAGAAACTGCAACGTAGCCGAGTAAACTCATTTTTTAGCGGCGTTACATTGTAGAAACTACAGTGTAGCCCAGACCTTTCGTTTCATGCGCTGGCTATCCTGCACCCTCAACCTTGAGCAACTTCGTCCTTATCGGACTCACATTTAACCAGCTGCCCTCTGTAATTGCATGAACATATCGCATCCGAGTCCTTCAACACATTCTGATAGGATTCTATACTTGCAAGAAAACATTATAAACAACTGATTTCTAAAAAATGGCCTCTATTCTGCAAAAGTACAGGAGAAAGATGGAATGTGTTTTAGTTTACGGTTGAGTAATTCGTGTTTAGGCGTTGGTGGGTTGGTCGTTGGTCGTTGGTCGTTGGTCGTTGGTCGTTGGTCGTTGGTGGTTGGTGGTTGTCTATTTACTCATTCGTTCACTCGTTCATTGGTTGGTGGGTCGTTTGTTCTCGGTTGGTTCGTGGTTCGTGGTTCGTGGTTCGCTCACTCTCTCGCTGGTTGTTTGAATTGTTCGAGAAAAACAAAAAGACTTTGCATCCTGCCGGGTGGCGGTTTGCAAAGCCGTATTCTACATATTCTGCTAACTGACCGAGGAGTTGATTCTGCCTAATTCATTTTCCACCAATGTCGTCAATTCATCCTCGTAGCCCCCGGTAATCCGGTACTTACGAATATACTCTTTAACAAATTTACGCGGGTCCTTGGGTTGAAAAATTCTCGTGAGTTCCTTCAGGCTTTCCTTGACTTCATTCTGGCTATGTTTCGCCATGAAATCCCCTCCCCTTTACGTTGGATGGTCGTCCTAAACAGCGTTATACGAAACCGACGGTGATTACACCGCAAGAACCCCCATTTGGTACAGGCAACTCCATGGCCAATGAGTCACAATGTTCACATTTTTCTTACTATTATAACATTTTCATTTCGAATAGGAAAGTTAACATTTATTAATCTCGCGGCGCTGCTTGTTCGGAATTAACATCCTTAGCGTGCCCGCCATCCATTGATTTTGCTGCAATAAACACGTTTGGAGACGAGGCATCGTCAGGCTGGTGAGACGTTGAAGATAGCCTGTCTTTACGAAACATTCTTAAATACGCAATGACGCCAATGATGGCAACCACTATTCCGAACGCTAACACCAATGTCGTCACCCAGCCTTGAACCATGTCCTCGCCTCCTTTCGTATACTACATTTATCGGAAAAATAGCGCTAAACATTAATCCCTTCGAAAATCGTTAAACTTTCCATATATTAGGTATTATTATAACGAATCAGAAGCAGGCAAGCAACTTGGTCATAAAGCTGCCTAAATAATGCGGTATGCCCCGGTTCCAAGGCAGAGCAGCTTGCCGCTGTCATCCTTGACCCGGGCTTCCAGCGTCAGCGTTCGAGACGTGCGATGAACCAGTTCCGCCTCGCAAAGCAGCACGCCGCCCTTGCTGCTGGCGAGAAACTGCGTGTTAAGATTCGCGGTTACGGCACGCTCATCCGGCGCAGCCAGCATCACGACGAGCCCCATTGCATTATCGAGCAGCGACATCAGCACCCCGCCGTGAACGATACTGAGCAAATTATGGTGCCGGTTCGAAGCATCGAGGCAAATCGTCGCTTTGCCGGCATTTGCCTGCACCACCTCGCAGCCGAGCTCGCCCCAGAATGTTGCCTGTGCACGCTTGGCGAGCCTTGCCAAGTGACCGGCCTGATCAGCCTGCTGCACAAACCAATCCTCATCTATGCCGCTCACTCTCCTTTATCCTCCTTTGCCTTCCTCTGCTCCGCCTCCTCCTCTTGAAGCTTTCGACGAAGCACCTTGCCGATAATTGTTTTTGGAAGCGTTTCCCTGAAGGCATAGTGATGCGGTACCTTATAAGCTGCCAACCGTTCTCTGCACCAACGGTCAAGCTGGCTGCTCGATACCTGCCAGCCTTCCTTGAACACGATAAACGCTTTTACCGATTCCCCCCTATATTCATCCTTCACACCGATCACGGCTGCTTCTCTAACCGCTGGATGCTCGAACAGGACCTCCTCTACCTCCCGGGGATAAATATTGAAACCGCCTGCGATGATGACATCCTTAATCCGGTCCATAATCGTAAAATAGCCGTCCTCATCCATCGTCGCGAGATCGCCCGTATACAGCCAGCCGTCACGCAGCACTTGATCGGTTTCTGCCGGCTTGTTCCAATAGCCCTTCATAACCTGCGGTCCGCGCACGATGAGCTCTCCGAGCTCCCCGACAGGCAATCGCGCACCTGTTTCCTGGTCGATCACCGCTGCTTCCGTATCGGGAAAGGGCACGCCGATCGTACCGATTTTTCGCATTCCCCATATCGGATTAGCATGCGTGACGGGCGATGCCTCCGACAAGCCGTAGCCTTCGATGAGCCTGCCTCCCGTCAAAGCCTCGAACTTCTCCTGCACCTCGAGCGGCAAAGCGGCCGATCCGCTTATGCACACGTTAATCGAAGAAAGATCTGTTTTGGCAGCCGATTTATGATTGATAAGCGCCACATACATGGTAGGCGCCCCCGGAAAAATAGTAGGCTTTTGCCTGTTGATTGTCTGCAGCACCGTTTCAACCTCGAACCGCGGCAATAAAATAAGCGTGCCTGCCCGAAGCACCGACATATTCATTAATACCGTTAATCCAAATACATGAAACAAAGGCAGCGCCGCAAGAAACCGCTCCTTCGCATCCTCCGCCTTATAGCACCAAGCAGAGGTCTGCATCGTATTGGCAACCAGATTGCGATGGGTTAGCATGACGCCTTTTGGCGTCCCGGTCGTGCCTCCGGTATATTGCAGAGCAGCCAGATCAGCACCCTTAGCAGGCTCCGGCAGCCGGTCGGCGGAGCTCTTCCCTGCCAGCAGCTTCTTATAAGCAATGACGCCTAGGCTTCCGTATGGAATCTCTGCGCGGAAGCCTTCTTTCCGCTGCTTAAGCGGATAAAGCAGGCTTTTGGGGAACGGCAGACCGTCCTTAATCGATGTGATGACGGCATGGCGCAGCCGCGGCAGCGGACCTGTCGCCGGCTGCTCCCCCCGAACCCGGGCAAGCCGCGGATAAAGTAGATCAACGGTTATAATCGCGACGGCTCCGCTATCCGCCAGCTGAAGCTCCAGCTCGCGCTCCACGTACAGCGGATTCGTCTGCACGACGACGCCGCCTGCAAACAGCACGCCGTAATAAGCGATGACGGTCTGCGGACAATTCGGCAGCATAATCGCCACGCGGTCTCCTTTGGCAATGCCGAGGGAGAGGAGACCGGAGGCCAGGCGGACGGCAGCTTCATACAGCTCGCGATAAGTTAATATTTTGCCAAGAAAATGTACGGCAGGATGATTCGGATGCTTCAGGGCAGCGTTGATTAGGAATTGGACGATGCTCTGATCGGGATAGCTCTGCGAAGGAGAAACCTCCTTCGGATAATGACGAAGCCATGGACGCGCGTGCTCTTCGGCTTCACTCGAGGGCTGCCCTTGTAAAGACGGGTCTTCCGGTCTGAGCGGTTCCATTCATGCTCTCCCCCTTCACACGACATAATGCTCACTGCGAATGACGCGAGCGGCAATGGACCGCTTCAAAGCGACCGTATCCGAAAGCGGCGCGCGCATCAGCTTCTTCAGAATGGAAAGCTGCATTTGCAGCCCGTCTCCCTGTTCCAGCGCGGTAAGCGCAAGCTTCGCAAGCGAGTCGACCCGCTCCATCGTCTCCTGCACGAATACCGTAGTCATCGCAATCACATTTTCCGTCTTCTCCGAGCTGACGCCGCCGCTTGCCTTGCATATTTTTTGCGAGCGCAGCAGCGCGCTTTCCATTGCAAATATATTGATCATGAGATCAGCAAGCGAGCACAGCACCTCCTGCTCCTGCTCGAGCCGTAGCCCCAGCTTCTGCACAGCGAGTCCGCCGATGGCGAGAAAGGTTTTTTTCGCTTGCGCAACGCGGAATGCCTCTTTGCTGAGCGGCTTTTCGAGCGGCGGAATCGGCATCGGCTGCACCAGCTCCGCCTGCAGCGACCTCACCTTGCGCAGCAGCGGCAGTTCGCCCTTTAACGCTTTTTTCATCAGCGTGCCCGGAATGAGCATCCGGTTAATTTCATTCGTCCCTTCAAAAATCCGGTTAATCCGTGAATCCCGGTAAATTCGCTCCACCTTATAATCGCGGATATAGCCGTAGCCGCCATGGATCTGCACCCCTTCGTCCGCCACGAAATCAAGGGCTTCGGATGCAAAAACCTTAATGATCGAGCATTCTATGGCATACTCCCCAATCGCCTTCGCCATGGTTACGCCGTCTCCGGCAGTTCCGTCTGCGGATTCCGTTGACCGCAGCATCGAATCGATCCAGCCGGCCGTCCGATAAACCATACTCTCGAGCACGTACGTGCGGATGTTCATATCGGCAAGCTTGGCGCCAATGAGCGGATACGAGGAAATCGCCCGCCCGAACTGTTTTCGCGTGTTCGCGTAGGACGAAGCAAGCTCAATCGTCTCTTTGGAAGAACCAAGACAGGCAGCGCCAAGCTTGAAGCGTCCGATATTCAAAATATTAAAGGCGATCTGATGCCCTTTTCCGACCTCCCCTAGCACATTTTCAACCGGCACCGCTACGTCTTCAAAAAATAAAGGGCGAGTTGAAGAACCCTTGATGCCCATCTTATGCTCCTCCGGCCCGATACTGAACCCCGGCATCCCTTTCTCGACGATAAAAGCAGTAAAATATTCTCCGTCGACCTTCGCATAAACGATAAACAAATCCGCAAAACCGGCATTTGTAATATACAATTTGGAGCCGTTAAGTATATAATGCTTCCCGCTCGGCGATAACCTGGCCGTTGTCTTCGCTCCTAAAGCATCCGAGCCGGAGGCGGGCTCGGTTAAGCAGTAAGCCGCGATCCGCTCTCCTGTTGCGAGCAAAGGAAGATAGGCCTGCTTCTGCGCAGGCGTGCCGAAAAATACGATAGGCAGCGTTCCGATGCCTGTATGCGCGCCAACCGAAAGCGCAAACGACGAGGCGCGGGCCAAAGTTTCCGCGAGCAGCGTCGTGCTTACCTTATCAAGACCCATCCCGCCGTAGGCCTCGGGCACATCGGCTCCAAGCAGGCCTAGCTCGCCGGCTTTGCGCATCAGCTCCACCGTCAAATCGTAGTTCAGCGCTTCCAGCTCCGCATCGCGCGGCGTAATTTCCGCATCCATGAACTGCTGTGCCGCTTCTCCCATCATCCGCTGCTCTTCCGTAAAATCCTCGGGCGTCACGACCGATTCCGGCGCACTATCCTCCACGACAAACCGACCGCCAAAACGTATCGTTTCCGTCATGCCGCAGGTCTCCCTTCAGTCAAACGATTATTAGGAACATTAACTTTACCCGTCATAAACCATTAATGCCGTGCGCATATCCTCATGGATTAGCTGCCGTATACCTCGATTACACCCGCGGCTCCCATTCCTCCGCCCACGCACATCGTGACAACGCCGATTCCGCCGCCTCGTCTTCCAAGCTCATGGATGAGCGACACCGTCAGCTTGGTTCCCGTACAGCCAAGCGGATGCCCCAGCGCAATGGCGCCGCCGTTCACATTAACCCGCTCGGGATCGATGCCAAGCTCTCTAATAATAGGCACGCACTGGGCCGCAAAGGCCTCGTTCAGCTCAAACAAATCGACCTGATCCAGCGTGATGCCCGCTTTCCGCAGCGCTTTAGGGACGGCTTCAATCGGACCGATGCCCATGACCTCCGGAGCGACACCCGCTACGCAAAAGCTGCGGAACGCAGCGAGCGGCTGCAAACCCAGCTCCTTTGCCCGCGCTCTGCTCATTACGATAACAGCCGCGGCGCCGTCGCTCATTTGCGAGGTATTGCCTGCCGTGACCGTTCCTTCGCGCGCAAAGGACGGCTTAAGCGGCGCCAACGTTTGAACCGTCGTCTCCGGCCGCACTCCCTCATCCGTATCGAATTGAAACACCTTCGACCATGGCCGCCCCGCATCATTTACGCCGGAACGGCTTGCCGTGACCGGTACGATCTCCGCCCGGAAGCGTCCCGACTCTATCGCCGCTGCCGCCTTGCGATGGCTGGATGCCGCGAAAGCATCCTGCTCCGCGCGCGATACGTTGTAGCGGCGGGCCACCTCCTCCGCGGTATGCCCCATGCCCATATAGACTTCCGGCCGCGCGTCAACTATTGCGGGATGCGGCGACAGCTTGAAGCCGGTCATCGGCACATGGCTCATGCTCTCTACCCCGCCGGCGGCGATAATATCCGCATCCCCGAGCCGGATACGCTCCGCGGCGTAAGCGATCGCTTGCAGCCCTGACGCGCAAAATCGGTTAATCGTAACGGCCGGCGTCGTCACCGGAAACCCTGCATAAAGTGAAATGGTCCGGGCCATGTTGAGCCCCTGTTCGCCTTCGGGCATCGCGCAGCCGATGATCACATCCTCAACGAGCTCCGGCGCTAAGCCCGGCACGCGTTCCAGCGCGCCTTGCAGAACTGCCCTGCCCAGATCCTCTGCCCTCGTCTCGGCCAAGCTGCCCTTCGATGCTTTGCCGACCGCCGTCCTCACCGCAGCAACGATAACGGCATCGCGATCGTGACTCTCAAACGGTGATGAAGCTGACATTTCGCTCTCCTCCTTCGTATAATTAGTTGCGCAGCGGCTTGCCTGTCGCGAGCATATGGCTCATGCGCTCCTGCGTTTTGCGCTCGCCGCATAGGCTTAGGAACGCTTCGCATTCCAAATCGAGCAAATACTGCTCGCTTACTTCCGCGCCGGGCTGAATATCGCCGCCGGCAAGCACGGCACCGAGCTTGCCGGCGATAAGCGCGTCATGCTCGCTTATATGGCCGCCTAGCCGCATGGCCTGCACCGCGACCTTCAGCACCGCGCTGCCTTCTCGGCCGGCAACGCGGATGCGTCCTTCCGCCGGCGGAGAATAGCCCGCCCGGTCCAGCTCTAGCACGGCCCGCTTTGCTTCGGCGATGCGCGCCTCCTGGCGCATAATGACGCGGTCCTGCGGCCGCATCAGCCCTAACCGGCTGACCTCAAACCCGCTGGAGGATGCCTTGGCCAGCGCTATTGTCTCGAACAGCAAATTCAAATGAGGCTGCAGGTCTCCGCCCGGCTTTCCGCCGCTCGCGGCCAAGGCCCGCTCAGCCGCCATAGCAGCCGCTTCCTTGCAGCCCCCGCCCGCAGGAATCAGGCCAACCCCCGTTTCCACAAGCCCAAAATACGTCTCCGGCGAATAAATAATTTGATCCGCCGGCAAGCAGGCTTCCACGCCGCCGCCAAGCGTCATCCGGTGCGGAGCCGCCACGACGGGACGGTCAAGCCGCTTCAGCTGCAGCATACTGCTTTGGAAGAAGCGGATAATCTCTTCCACCTCATCCCATTCGCCGCTCTGCGCTTCCATCAGCAGCAGCATTAAATTCGCGCCGACGCAAAAGTTGCGCCCTTCATTCGCAAGCACCAGCCCGCGCCAATTTTGCGATACCTCCTTCGCGCTTTGTGTGATCGCTGATAATATATCGCCTCCGATGGCATTGTTCTGCGAATGGAATTCCAGCAGCGCCACATCGTCGCCTATATCGATCAGGCTCGCGCCGGAGGTGGAAAACACCGTTTTTCCAGACGCTTTTAACGCCGCTATCGAGATCGAATCCGCCTCTGTTTCTTCCCGCTTATAAGCGCCGCTCGCTGCATAGACCCGTTCGCTGCCCTCCGTTTTATAGAAGCTTTCGTTTCCTGCTTCCAGCCAAGCCGATACCCAAGCCGGTATCGTATCGCCCTCCTTCTGCATGCGCTGCACCGAATCCCGAAGCCCGATCGCATCCCACAGCTCAAACGGCCCCAGCTCCCAGTTAAAGCCCCAGCGCATCGCGCGGTCGATATCCGAGATGGAATCCGCGATTATCCCAACCTGAGCAGCTGCGTAAAGCAAGGTTTTTTTGATCGTCGACCAAGCGAACTTCGCGTAGCGGTCGCGGGGATCGGTGCGCAGCAGCGCATTCACCTTGCCCGCGGCACCCTTGGCAGCCTTCGAAGCATCGATGACGGGTGAGCTCACCGGACGCTTCGGTCCGTATTCGAGCGTATCGAGCCGAAGCGTCTCAATCTCGCTGCCGCCTTTTCCCTTCACCTTCCGGTAAAAGCCTGCGCCCGTTTTCTCGCCCAGCCGTCCCGAAGCAGCGAGCCGCTCAAGCAGCGGCGGCCTTGCAAAAATGGCCTGTTCCGCAGGATCATTGCTCCGCTCGCGCACATTGTCCACCACATGCAGCAGCGTATCGAGGCCGACCAGGTCAAGCATGCGAAGCGTCGCCGTCTTCGGCCTGCCCATCGCCGGACCGGTCAACGCATCCGCCTCTTCCACCGTCAACCCGAACGCCAGCGTGTCTTCCAGCGTGATCAGCATGCCGTAGGTTCCGATCCGGTTGGCAATGAAATTCGGCGTATCCTTCGCCAGCACGACCCCTTTGCCCAGCCGCTGCTCGCAAATATCCGTTAAGAGCCGTATGACCTCGGGCGACGTTTCCGCTGTGCCAACAATTTCAACAAGCTTCATATAGCGCGGCGGATTAAAAAAATGCGTCACGCCAAAATGCCGGCGAAACTCCTCGCTTCGCCCTTCAACCATTGAAGCAGCCGATAAGCCCGATGTATTTGTCGACACAATGGTTCCCGGGCTGCGGGCAGCTTCGATTTTGGCCAATACCTCCCGTTTAATGTCCAGCCGCTCGACCACGGCTTCAACAATCCAGTCCGCCTCGCTTAACGCAGCCAGATGATCGTCTAGGTTGCCCGGCGTAATCCGCGACGTCCAGCTCGGATCGTAGAGCTGCGCCGGCGTTGCTTTGCCCATTCGGGCAACCGCTGTGGCTGCCAGACGGTTGCGCACCTTGGCATCGGCAAGCGTCAGTCCTTGCCGTTCCTCCTCCGCTGTCAGCGTCTGCGGGACAACGTCCAGCAGCACGACGCGCATGCCCGCATTCGCCAGATGGGCCGCAATACCCGCGCCCATTACGCCGGAGCCGATCACCGCCGCTTTGCGTATGGCGCTTGCATTTTTTTGCGACGCTTGTATAGCCATATTCAGCCTCCTTTTTTTGAGTCATCCACGGTCGCAAACAGCTAATGCCGTCCTCTGCGGCAAAAGTCCGTTTCGCGTTACTCGCCAAACACGCTCTCGGCAAGCAGCTCCGCCACATCGCGTGCTATAACCTTCTCCTCTGCGGATAAGGCCTTCAAGCCGTCCTCCATCATCGTCAGGCAGTATGGGCACGCCGAACTGATGACAGACGGCTTTACCTCTAATGCCTGAGCGGTTCTTGCATGGTTGACGCGGGTGCCCGAATGCTCCTCCATCCACATCAGGCCGCCGCCCGCGCCGCAGCACATCGCGTTGGAGCGCGAACGCTCCATCTCTTCGATCGTTACGCCCGGAATGGCTCGCAGCAGGCTGCGCGGCGCTTCATAGGTATCGTTATAGCGGCCTAAATAACAGGAATCGTGAACGGTTACACGCTCGTCAATCGTATGCTGCGGCTTCAAGGAGCCGTCTGCCAGCAGACGCGCCAGCAGCTCGGTATGGTGCTCGACGATAATCCCTTGGGGCATGCCAAAGTCAGGATATTCATTTTTGAGCGTGTTATAGGTATGCGGGCAGGCCGTCACGATATGAGCAATTTCATATTTGTTGATGGTCTCGATATTCTCGCGGCAGAGCTCTTGGAAAAGCAGTTCATTGCCGATCCGCCTTGCCGTATCGCCGGAGCTTTTTTCCTCGAGGCCAAGCGTTGCAAAGCTTACGCCCGCATGGTGGAGCAGCCGCACCACATCGTACAAAACACGCCTGCTGCGCATATCGTAAGCTCCCATCGAGCCTGCCCATAGCAGCACGTCAGCCTTTTTGCCCTGCTGCCTCAGCTCTTGCATCGTGGCGACCCGAATGCCGGTGCGGCTCTCGCACTCGCTTATCCAAGCTGCCCGTTCGGCGCGCGGCAGGCCCCAGGGATTGCTCTGGCGTTCAATATTTTGCAGCGCTCGCTGTCCGTCGGATGGAAGCCTGCCCTCCATCAGCACCAGGTAGCGGCGCATATCGATGATTTTGTCGACATGCTCATTGCCCACCGGGCATTGCTCTTCGCAATTGCGGCAGGTCGTGCATGCCCAAAGTTCCTCCTCCGTCAACACCTCGCCGACCATCTCCACCTCCTCCGGCTTGACGCCCTCCCGAACACTCCATGCTCCAGCTTGCGCAGCCATCGTCGGCTCAATGTTGGTTACCCCATTGGATGAAGCCTCCCAAGCAGGTATCACCCCTCCCATAACATGGGCGTAAGGCCCGTTTGCTTTGGATTGCCACAGGCTGGCAGGAAGCCATGGGGACTTGGAGGTAATCGCAGCGCCTTTTTCCGTTAAATGATCCCTCAGCTTCACGATGAGATGCATCGGCGAGAGCAGCTTGCCGGTACTTGCAGCCGGGCAAACATTCGTACAGCGGCCGCATTCGACGCAGGCGTACAAATCAAGCATCTGCTTTTGCGAAAAATGCTCCACCTTCCCCGCGCCGAAGGATTCCGCCTCCTCATCCTCCAAATTAAGCGGCGTGAGCCGTCCTGCAGGCGTACTGCGCCTAAACCAGAGGTTGACCGGAGCCGTTATCAAATGAAAATGCTTCGACTGCGGCACATAAACCAGAAAGCTTAGCAGCACCAAGAGATGCAGCCACCAAAACAGCTCAAAGCCGGCATTCGCCGCAACGCTTCCAGGCTGTACGCCGGCGCTTTGAAGCAGCTGAGCCAGTAGATTGCTTACCGGTGCGTAGTCTGCTTCAACCAGATGAACGGCAGGATCCGCTTTGGCGGCAGCCAGCCGCTCGAACGCCAACGAAAATAAAACCGTGAGCATCAGCGAGCCGATGAACCACATCACGAGGGAAGGCTTCCACCCGCGCTTAAGCCGGGGCAGCCGCTCCCCGTAACGGCGGAAAGCACCGTACAGCACAGCTGCGAAAACAAGCGTAACGGTCATCTCCTGCGTCATTGAAAACCCGCCATAGTAGGGCAGCGGCAGCGGAACGCCGTCATTCAGCCCCTTCCAAATCAAATCCGCCGCGCCAAACTGAAGCACGATAAAGCCGTAAAAATAAACCAAATGCATGATGCCGCTTCTTACATCGTTCAGCAGCTTGCGATGACCGAGCACCTGGGCGCTGAAGCTGGATTTGCTTTTGTGCTTGCGTTGATAACGCGCAAAAATAGCCGGCACCCCTAGCCTCATATACAAAATGCGCCTCTGCACGACCAGCGCGAACATCGAAACGGCAATCAGCACAACCGCCGCAAACAATGCCCACCTTCCCCAAAACAACCATTGACCGACAGATCCAGCTGCCAAAAATGATGGCATACGCCCCGCCCCCCTTAAATGCCCGCTCCTCGATCAGAGCATCTGTGCGCAAAGCAGTCGGACAAGCATTAAAGCGCTTCCAAAAATAGCCGCGGTGATCCATGTATATGTCCTTTTTTCCGCGAACATGCCGCTCGCCGGGCGATTGGAAACGGTCTATTCCACTTCGAAGCGTCATAACGTAGCAATGATGGACAATGTCTTCAATATGTCGGTAGAAGTGAGGGAGCTTCGATGCTGAAAATAGTGGTGCTTCTCAAACAAACGTTTGATACCGAGGAAAAAATCATAGTAACCGCTGCGGGCGTCGATGAAAGTGACGCCAAATTCGTCATTAATCCTTACGATGAGTATGCGCTCGAGGAAGCGCTCCGCCAGCGGGAACGGCTGGGCGGCGAGGTCATTGCCGTCACTTGCGGACCGGAGCGTTCCCAGGATGCGCTCCGCACCGCACTGGCTATCGGAGCGGATGAAGCTATCCGGCTCGACAGCGGTTCCTTGCCGGATGATGGAAGCGCGGTTGCCGCCGCGCTCGCTGCCATCATCAAGCCGCTTTCTCCTGACCTGCTGCTGGCCGGCTTGTTTGCGGTAGACAGCGGAGCAGGCAGCGTCGCCTTGCAAATTGCGGAGCGGCTGGGGCTGCCCCATGCGTCTTCCGCCGTTAAACTGACAATCCTGACCGCTGCCGAGCTCAGCGCCTTGCCAAAAGAAGGCGTATTGCTTGAAGCCGGCACATCTAGCGCCGAGCGTTTTGCGCTCGTTGAGCGTGATATCGAAGGCGATACCGAAACCGTATCGCTCCCGCTGCCCGCGCTCGTAACGGCGCAGCAAGGCTTAAACGAGCCCCGTTATCCGTCTCTACCGGGCATTATGAAAGCAAAACGCAAGCCGCTACGCACCGTCACGCTTCAAGAGCTGGCGAACAGCGGCTCGCTAGCGGCAGAAAGTGTAGCGCCCCGCACTTCTCGCTCGCAGCTGCTCCCGCCCCCGCCTCGCGCGACGGGTAAGCGCCTGCCCGGCGCGCCGGCGGAGCAAGCCGCAGCGCTGGTGTCGCTGCTGCGGGAGGAAGCGAAGCTGCCTCTTTGAGCGGTGCTGCAGGGCCGCTGGTGAGGGAGGAAACAAACTGCTGTTGTGAGCGGTGCCGCAGGGCCGCTGGTGAGGGAGGAAGCGAAGCTGCAGTTGTGAGCGGTACCAAGGGCCGCTGGTGAGGGAGGAAGCAAAGCTGCTGTTGTGAGCGGTACCGCAGGGCTGCTGGTGAGGGAGGAAACAAACTGCTGTTGTGAGCGGTACCGCAGGGTTGCTGGTGGAGGAGGAAACAAAGCTGCTGTTGTGAGCGGTACCGCAAGGCCGCTGGTGAGGGAGGAAACGAAGCTGCCTCTCTGAGCGGTGCTGCAGGGCCGCTGGTGGGCCTTGTAGGAGGAGCGGTGAATTCCGCTGGCAGTACTCGGCGTGTGCGACAAAACGGGAAAACACACTTTTAGTTGGATAGTAGGCGTTTCTGCAAACAAGGCTGCTCATCTACTCTGCGGTTTGTGCAAAGAGTGGAATATTGAGCTCGAAGGTCAGCGCTACACTGCAGTTTGTGCAATAGAATGGCCATATCAATCAAATAACCCGCGCTACGCTGCAGTTTGTGCAGTAGATTCAGCTGTTAATGGGCTCCGACGGCGCTAAATGGGCTAGTCCGTTGCATAAACTGCAGTCTAGCTCGCACAAGGAGCTCCAATGTGAGGTTTCTGTTGTACAATCTGCAGCGTAGGCACAGAGCACGGAATGGTGCTTAATGCGCTTAACTAACTGCGAGGATAGAGCGGAAAAACATACTATTACTTAGGTGGTAGGAGCTTCTGCACACGAGGCTGCTCATCTACTCTGTGGTTTGTGCAAAGCGTGGCATACTGTGCTCGAAGGTCGGCGTAACACCGCAGTTTGCACTAGAGTGCCACACGAGCTAAAAGGACAGTGTTACATCGCAGTACGTGCAGTAGAAACGCATAGTGAGCTCGAAAGTCAGCGCTACACTGCAGTTTGTGCAATAGAATGGCCATATCAACCTGAAATCCCGCGCTACGCTGCAGTTTGTGCAGTAGATTGAGCTGATAATGGGCTCAGACGACGCTTATTCGGCTAGTCCGTTGTACAAACTGCAGTGTAGCCCGCACAGGGTGCTCCGATGTGAGGTTTCTGTTGTACAATCTGCAGCGTAGACACAGTGCATGGAATGGTGGTTAATGCGCTTAACTAACTGGTAGGCTAGAGCGGAAAAACATACTATTACTTGGGTGGTAGGCGCTACTGCGAAGCAGGTTGCTCATCTACTCTGCGGTTTGTGCAAAGAGTGGCATACTTAGCTCGAAGGTCAGCGCTACACTGCAGTTTGTGCATTAGAATCGCATACTTAGCTCGAAAGTCGGCGTAACACCGCAGTTTGTGCACAAGAGTCGCATACTTAGCTCGAAGGCCAGCTCTACACTGCAGTTTGTGCAATAGAATGGCCATATCAATCAAATAACCCGCGCTACGCTGCAGTTTGTGCAGTAGAATCAGCTGTTAATGGGCTCAGACGGCGCTTATTCGGCTAGTCCGTTGTATAAACTGCAGTCTAGCCCGCACTGGGAGCTCTAATGTGAGGTTTCTGTTATACAATCTGCAGCGTAGACACAGAGCACGGAATGGCGCTTAATGCGCTTAACTAACTGCGAGGATAGATCGGGAAAACATACTATTACTTGGGTGGTAGGCGCTACTGTGAAGCAGGTTGCTCATCTACTCTGCGGTTTGTGCTAAGAGTGCATACTTAGCTCGAAGTCAGCAAGCAATGAGAGATTAAGAACAAAGCTTGGTTTGTCCTAAAAGTGACGGGAGAGGAGCAGCATCCTATGTCCAAAACCATACTTATTTTTGCTGAAAGCCGGAACGGCGCGCTCCGCCGGGTGGCGCTGGAGGCACTCGGCGCAGCACGGCGGCTCGCAGGCAAGGACGGCGCTGTCCATGCCGTCCTTGCCTGCTCCGGCGGCGCGGCGGAAGAAGCCGCCGCGCTCATTGCGCGGGGGGCGGACGTCGTGCATATCGCCGACGATCCTTCCCTCCGCGCCTTTGCGCCCGAGGCGTACATCGCCGCCCTCGGCGCAGCGATGGCTGCGGTGCAGCCGGACGCGCTATTGCTCGGCCACACCGCTATGGGGCGCGAGCTCGCGCCCCGTGTGGCCGCAGCCATTGGCGCCGGCCACATCGCCGACGTCATCGCCATCGAAGCATCTGACGATGGCGATGACGTCGGCTTCATCCGCCCGCTCTACGCCGGCAAGGCGTTCGAGCGGCGCAGCTTTGTGCCGGGCAACCCGTGGGTCATCACGGTGCGCCCGAACAATCTGCCGGCGGCAGAGCCTTTGGACGCCGCCGAAGCAACAGGCACCGCCGCGGAGCTTCCGTTCACGGTGCCTCCGCTCTACACCGCCGTGCGCAGCCTGGTGCGACGCGCCGGCGGCCAGCTTGATCTAGCCGAAGCCGACGTCGTCGTTTCCGGCGGACGAGGCGTGCGCAGCGCAGCCGGCTTCGAGCCGCTGCAAGCCATGGCTGCTGCGCTCGGCGGCGCTGTCGGCGCCTCGCGCGGTGCCTGCGATGCCGGCTATTGCGATTATGCGCTGCAAATTGGTCAAACGGGGAAAGTCGTCACCCCTCAGCTTTATATTGCTTGCGGGATTAGCGGCGCCATCCAGCATCTGGCTGGCATGAGCCAATCCCGCGTCATCGTCGCGATTAACAAAGATCCCGACGCGCCTATTTTCGGCATAGCCGATTACGGCATCGTCGGCGACTTATTTGATGTCGTTCCTTTGTTAACGACAGAGCTGCAGCGCGCACGCGCCTAAAATTTATCCTGAATTCTTACGCTTCGCCTTACCGAAAAAGGGTGCCTATGTTGTATGTTATACAACTCAGGCACCCTTTTAGCATTCATTCCCCGGCTTCGCTCCGCCAGGTGAACCTTCGTTAAGCAAAATCAGGACGAATCTCGCGGATGCAATCCGGCGACTCGAACAAATCGTCATGCACCGCATTCGTAACCGGGTACGCGCGCATCAGGTAAGAATCCATCGCCTCTAAATGTTTGCGCAGGCCGCTGAATTCCGTAATCCGGGGGTTGAGCCAGTCCTCAATGCCCTCTTCGTCCAAAATAACCGGAACGCGCGGCTGCCACACCGACATCGCTCCCGTCGATGCCGCGGTAATCATCGTGAAGGCGCGCACCTCTTTGCCGCTCACGTTTCTCCAGCAATCATAAATGCCGGCAATGCCGAACAGCTGCTGACTCGGGACGACGATATGCATCGCTCTCGGGTCACGCTCTTTTCCGAACTGTTTTTGGCCAAAAAAACCGCTGCAAGGCAGCACGCATCTTTGTCTCCGCAGCATACGCGCCAGAAACGGCTTTTCGGAAAGCGTCTGATGATCGGCATTTACGGCATCCTTTGCCCAGAAAGGAAACAAGCCCCATCGTGATTCCTGAATCGACCTTTGATCAAACCGATCATTCATAACAATCGATACCGTCTGCGTAGGCGCTACATTGAATCGATTCGTATGCCCTTGAATAACCTTTCTTACTTGAAACATCTCAACAATATCGCTCATTTCTGCCGTTAACGAAAACCGTTCAATCATCGCGACCACCCTTTTCACGTTGTTTGAATCCAGTTTTTGTTAAAGGCTATGAAATTATGCAATGATTGGAGCGAAATAAACAAATAGCGGGAAGCGAAGCTTCTGCTTCATCTCCCGCCTTTTGGCAAAGCGATGGCTTACATCGTGAAACGTTTGCGGAATTTCAGCGGCGGCATGCCGGTATGAGCCGCAAAAAGCCTCGAGAAATGCGGCGTCTGCCGAAAGCCGGTTTCCTCCGCTACCCGTGCTATCGTCCAATCGGTTTTGATAAGCAGCAGCTTCGCTTGATCCAGTCTGTAATAAAGCAGGTATTGCTGCGGCGTGCAATCGAATACCTCGGTCATGCAGCGCGTAATGTAATTGGTGTGCAGCTGCAGGACATCGCTTAACATCGTGTTGCTGATCGGGCTCCGGTAATTCAGCTTCAAATAGGCAGCCGCCCGCTCCGCGACCGATACCGCTGCTTTCGCGGCATCCGAACGCCAGCCTTCGTCCAGCATTTGCAGCAAATGCAGAAACCGCTGCTGACGATCCCAGAATGCGCCATGCGACGAGCTTTTGGCCGCTTCATGCAGCTGGGAGAAGATAAGTTTAGCCTCATCCGGATAGGTAAGCTTCATCTTTTTCGGCAGCCGGATGGCATATGTATAATAGTCGCCTCTCAGTGATCCGCTTTGATTGCCGACCGTCTCCTCCCAGGCGCCTACCGTTTGAAAATGGATCCAATCGAACACCGTATCCTCCTCGCATGGGCGAGTGGAATAATGCCAGCGGTCCGGCCGCAGAATCAGAACATCGCCCGGACCGAGCGTCCACCTTCGGTTATCCTCGGCCACATGCAGCGACCCTTCATTTACGAACAGCAAATCAAAAACGCCTAGATTCGTCCGGTTCGGATGCTCCTCGCCGGCGCGGTAAGTTAAACGGTTGGATTCTATGAAAAATGGCAACGGCGGTGAACGGAAGGTTAGTAATAGCTCCTCTGACAATCGAATCTCTCTCCTTCTAAAGTTTTGCGAAGCAAAACTTACTTCGTAAGCAGATGCTTAGTTTTGCGAAGCATAACTTACTTCGTAAGCAGACGCTTAATCTTGCGAAGCAAAACTTACTTCGAACGCCTATGCTTTGTTTTACTTGGCAAAATAAAATTTCCAGGTGTAAATATGCAAAAATGACTACTGCCCATGTTACTTGAAAACCGTTTCATTTGTCTACAACAAAACAAAGCCCCAGCTCATCCGCAATCGGAATCCATTTGGGGCTTAACGTTTATTTTGTTCGATTGGCGTGCAAAATCACATGATTAATTGAACCGCCGACCCTGGATTGACCTTGAAGAAGTCGGCTTCAGGAAGCAGGCTTTTGATCAAATACATATAATCGTAGGAGCGTTCAAGCGACTCCTCATCAGGAACATAGTCGATCCTTTTGCCGCTGAGCAGGGATAGCACCTCAATGCGCGTCGGAAGCTTCTCGAAGGCGCTCATGCAAAACACCGACGTCATATGAAAAAGCAAACCAAGGGAATCCTCATCGACATCGACAGCCAGCTTCTGCACGATATAATCATCTGCGCCGCCTTCCGGATCCACGGAAACCAAATGAAAGATTTGCGATATTTCCAAATCCAGCTCATCCACGTAGGCAGTTAGCTGTTCATAAAAAATAATCGGCATGCCCGGACAGGAGCCGCCAAGCAAAAAATCGGTCAACTGCTTCTTCACCGTATGCTTCATTTGCAAGTAATGCTCGTCGGAATGGAACTTATAATTACGGTTCGTCCACCAATGCTCCACGGAGGCTTCGATTGCCGCCTGCGTTCGGGCCCCTTCAGGCATCCGGTAGAAATCATTTACGCTGTGGCTGGCTGCAAATTGAACCATTTGCCTCCAGTTTACTTCGCTTTCCCGCTTGCTGCCTTTCTTGTTTCTGGCAAACCGGTCGGGGCAGCGCAGCAGCTCTTCCAGCTTATAATCTTCAACTCTCAATACCGTGGGAAACTGCTCCATACAAAAACCGCCCCTCTCCCGTTATTATCCTGCCACCGCTACAAGTCCGGCAATTTGACGTCCCAAGTTTCTGCCTTGTTCTTTCTCATCTTCTGACGCGTTATACTCAAACTTAATGCATTCCGCTGAAATGGCAGCGCCAAGCTCCTTGAGCTTCGCCTCAATCATATCCACCGCGGCGCAATAAATCGGATACGAGGTATCTCCCGAACCAAAAGCGGCAGCAACCTTTCCGCTAAGATTAAGCGAGCCCATCTCTTCGAAGAAATCAATAAATTCATCCGGCAGCTCGCCATCGCCCCACGTATAAGCTCCGATAATGATGCCGTCATAATCATTTAGCTCCGCTGCTCTTGCATCAAAAGCTTCCTTCAAAACAACCTCCGCTCCCGCCTGCGTAACCCCTTCTGCTATGGCCTCCGCCATTTCTTCCGTGTTCCCCGTCATGCTTGCATAAACGACAAGTACTTTCGACATCTGTCATTCCTCCGCTTCCTGCTTCTATATTTTTAAATATTGAATGTTTGAATGCCTTCAAAGAGCGTCGCCATGTATAAGCTGCCGCCCTGCATATCGATGTCCGTCACCGGACAGCCCAGCTTAATAGACAGCAGCGTGACTTGATTGCAAATGTAGGCGAGCTGGAACAGTCCGCGGTCCGTACATACATAAACATCATTTCCCTTGGCAAGCACGGAAAAAATAAACGGCTTGCCGAACCGGATTCGGTCGAATTTGCCTTTTTTATCCCCAATGAGAAGCTCGCCTTTGTCGCTCGTGCCGATCAAATGTCCCCGGAACACCGCTAAGCTCGTAACATGCGTTTCCAGCTCAAAATGTGCCCAGTCATCCATAAATCGATCATAGAGCGATATACCGCTCTCATGCGCGATGATTAAGTATTGAGGCAGATTTATAAAATCGTAGACCTTCTTTTCTTCGCATGCGATTTGCTCCCATTTGCTGCCCGATTTGGACCAAAGCCCATATTCGGTCGCCGCGTAGCTGGTCCCTCCGATTTTGCGGTATTGATAGCAAGGAATCGATATGCCGTCATTTTCCCATGCTTCGCCGTTCCATTCGTAAAGTCCGCTGCCCGTGCAGGCATGCAGCAAATCATGCTGCAGCTGCAGACGGTTCACACTGGTCTTATCATCCAACCCGTTGCTCAGCTTCTCCCAGCTTCCTTCCGCATCGATTTGATAAATCCCGTGACCGACTGATGCGGCGAACAAGCAGTCAGGTCCTGCCTTTACCGATGAGAAGGGGAAGAGCAGCCAATTCCAAGGCTTGCTTGTTTCAATTTGCATGTCTCTTGCTCCTTCAAATAGATTTTATTTAGTCTGTTGTGTGTTGAAGCTGCTGTACGATATATTTGCTCCCGTGGTTGGGCATTATTGGGCGAATGTTTTCGTTTAGAAGCTGATTTCTTTTCCCCTGCTTGTGTAAAAGGAAAGCTGATTTTCTTTTTTTCAAAACCATTTCATAAAGCAAGCCCATAAGCTCCACCTCCCGCTTTAGGTCGATATGTAATTGACTTCTTTATCAGTGATAATGATAATGATTATCACTTTCGTATACATGATAACTATTCTCATTTCTTATGTCAAATCATTTATTCATTCGCTCTCTTATGCTCGTTTTCTATGCAAGCGCCGGTTTAGCGATTTCCTAATTAAACAGGCAACAAAAAAACGGCAGGCCAAGGTGAATTCCTTGACCTGCCGTTTCTTTTTTACTGCTATGCCAAGCTCTACAAACGAAGATCCAGTTGCAGCTTTAACAACACTTTAATCTGATCCTGCAAGAACTGAACTTCCCGCACCGTTACAACTTCCTCTGCAGGCAATTCAAGCGGTATGGTAATGGTTTCGAGCATACTTATGGGCAAACCCGTATTTTTCAAGGATAACGTCTGCGGCCTAAGCACGATGTTTGGAGACTGCCATTCGAGTGAATATTCTGCTTCAAGAGCTGCAGGTATTCGATCCATGTAGGTAACGTTCATATGGGCGATCAGCATCTTGTCTTCCAGCTCGAAGCGCGCTCCGTCCAGCCGAATATCCTGCGCAAGCTCCCAGGGCGCCGATCCCGCTTCCCCGCTTGCATACTTTTCGTTCAGGTGTTTTTTGATTAAATCGTTAATATCATCCTCCGTAAGGACAAGCTCCGGCTTGAGATTCTTGATCATGGCAAGCGCCTTTTCATTCACGTCAATCGGCTCGTAGCTCAGATTAAGCTGCTCGTCCGGCGCGATATAGGACAGCATCCACCAGGCGGCCGCGCCAAGCAGCAATAGAATAAAAATAAAGAGCAGAAGCAGTCTTTTTATTATTTTTCCCATAACGTTCCCCTTCCCGCAATAAAAAATAGCGATTTTTCCATACGTTAACTTGCTATGATAATGCTATAATAAATCCATTCATTTATGCTCCTGATTCACGAAAGCCGAGAGGATGGTCACCCATGAACACGAACAATGTACCGCGGCACCGCATTGGACTTGAAGATATCGTGCAAGCGCAAATGCATTTAAAGGATGTCATAACGCGTACTCCGCTTCAATATAACCGCGTGCTGTCCGAGCGTTACAACTGCAATGTGCTGTTAAAACGGGAGGATCTGCAAATCGTCCGCTCGTTCAAAATACGCGGCGCTTATCATTTGATGCGTTCCCTCGGAGAAGAAACCTTGGCGAAAGGCGTTGTATGCGCGAGTGCGGGCAACCACGCGCAGGGCGTCGCTTACTCCTGCCAGACGCTCGGTATTCCCGGCAAAATCTATATGCCAAGCACCACCCCCCGCCAAAAGGTAACGCAGGTCAACTTCTTTGGAGGCACCCACGTTGAAGTCATCCTGACCGGCGATACCTTTGACGATGCCTACGCGGAAGCCGTGGCCGAGAGCGCCCGCAGCGGCATGGCCTTTATCCATCCGTTCGACGATCCCAAAATCATCGCAGGAAACGGTACGGTCGGTCAAGAATTGATGGAAGCGGCCGATGCCGTACCCGACTTCGTCTTCGTTACCGTTGGCGGCGGCGGACTTGCGGCAGGCGTCTCTTCCTATACCAAAATCGTCTCGCCTGCCACAAAGGTCATCGGCGTGGAGCCCGAAGGCGCCCAGTCGTTACGAGCTTCTTTGGATGCGGGCGAAGTCACCGCGCTCGACCAAATCGATAAGTTCGTGGACGGCGCGGCCGTTAAGCGGATCGGCGATTTGACGTTTGAGATCTGCCGGGAGCTGCTGGACGATGTAATCGCCGTACCGGAAGGAAAAGTATGTACGACCATGCTGGACTTGTACAATGAGAATGCGATTGTAGCCGAGCCGGCCGGTGCGCTGCCGATTGCCGCGCTTGAAGCTTATCGCGAGCAAATTCAAGGAAAAACCGTTGTCTGCGTAGTTAGTGGCGGCAACAACGATGTCGACCGGATGCAGGAAATTAAAGAGCGCTCCCTCATCTACGAAGGCTACAAGCATTACTTTATGGTAAGCTTTCCGCAACGCGCGGGAGCGCTGCGGGAATTTCTCGACCGCGTGCTTGGACCTAATGATGACATCACGCGCTTTGAATATACCAAAAAATCGAACAAGGACAACGGGCCCGCACTCGTTGGCATCGAGCTTAAGCACAGAGAGGATTACGATCCGCTCGTCGATCGGATGACCAAGAAAGGCTTTCAATTTCTAGAGCTGAACAAGGATCCCGTGCTGTTTAATTTGTTGATTTGATCCGCTTCTTAATCGAATACGCCCCGTTTCCACGAATGGAAACGGGGCGTTTTGCATTACCAGGCGTAAGCGCGCGGCGCGTCCCCGCCAGGGCCGGGGAATATCTCATCCAAACGTTTGAGAGCCGATTCATCCAAGGAAATTTCTACTGCGCGAAGAGAGCGCTCGAATTGATCCAGCGTGCGTACGCCGATAATCGGAGCCGTGACAGCCGGATTGGCAAGCAGCCATGCCAGTGAAACAAGATCCTCGGGCTCGCCAAGCTCATCGCAGAACGCCGCGTAGGCATCGAGCTGATCACGGTGCTGCTCCAGACGCTTCGTATCGCCGCTGCGGCGGCCTCCGTCCTTGCGACGGTGGTTTCCTGCAAGCAAACCGCCGTCAAGCGGGCTCCATGGAATGACGCCGAGTCCCAGCTCCTTCGAAGCCGGCAGCACTTCAAGCTCCGGCAAACGGCATAACAGGTTGTACTTATGCTGCTCGGACACAAGGCCAATCGAGCCGCGCGCCTTCGCTTCGCCTTGTGCGACTGCAATATCCCAGCCGGCAAAATTACTTGAGCCTATGTAGCCAACCTTGCCTTGCGACACCGCATTTTCAAAGGCTCCCCACAGTTCGCTCCAATTCACGCTTCGGTCAACGTGATGCATTTGATAAAGCTCTATATGATCCGTTTGAAGGCGCTTAAGCGAGCCTTCCAAATGTCTGCGAATCTTGTACGCGGACAAGCCTGCGTCGCGGTTAGGACCGTCATGGGTATCATGCATGTCGCCATATACTTTTGTAGCTAAAACCGTGCGTTCGCGGCGCCCGTCACCTTGCTGGAACCATTTTCCGATGATTTCTTCGGTACGGCCCGCATTCTCGCCCCATCCGTAAATATTAGCGGTATCGATAAAATTAATGCCTGCATCCAGTGCTGCATCTAAAATACGAAATGATTCCCTCTCGTCTGTGTCCACTCCGAAATTCATCGTACCCAGACATAATCGACTTACTCGAAGACCTGATCTTCCCAATTTCGTATACTGCACTCTAATCATCGCTCCTTCAAATTTGAAATAGGATGGATTGCTTATCCATTATACAAAAATTACACAAAGTAACCAAATTACGTTCACGTTCGCATAACAAACATCCGCTACACTACCCTCAGGAGGTGTATCCATGTTTCGTTCCGAAAGCAATCCACAGCCGAAGTTTCTAATTTTGTACGCGTCTTACGGCGATGGCCATCTGCAGGTTGCCCGTGCGATTAAGAGCTCCTTGGAGGAGCTTGGCAATCATCGTACGGTTATGGTCGATCTCATGGCGGAGTCGCATCCTTGGCTGAACGAGGTTACTAGGCGTTTTTATTTAAAAAGCTATACGCATATGCCTTCGCTCTACGGCTGGATGTATGATTTCACGAAACCGATGAAGCATGATTCTTGGTTTGGCGGCTTGCTGCACTCTTTTGGGAGAGAAAAAATTAGACGCATTCTCCAAACGGAGCAGCCGGATATTATCGTTCATACCTTTCCAGGCTTCGCGCTGCCCGAGCATAAACGGCGAAAGGGCTCCTTCCCTCCCTCCTTTACCGTGATTACGGACTTCGATTTGCATGGCCGCTGGGTTCATCCCGGCATCGACCGCTATTATGTCGCAACGGACGACTTGAAACGCGAGCTGATCCAGCTTGGCATTCCGAATCACGCCGTTCAAGTAACCGGCATCCCGCTTAAACGCGGTTTCCGTGCGGCTGCCGCTACTAACGAGCTCTACGAACGCTATAACCTTAACCCCAACCAGCCTATCATCCTCATCATGGCGGGCGCGCATGGCGTCATGCCTGACGTGGCGCAAATTTGCAGCGGTCTGCTAAATGACGCCAACGTTCAAATCGCACTCGTATGCGGACGCAATATCCTGATGAAGGAAAGCATCGAAAAACAATTCCAAGACCATCCCTGCTTTTCCCGTTTGCATGTATACGGTTTTATTGAACCGATCCACGAGCTTATGGCCATTTCGGATTGCCTCATTACCAAGCCTGGCGGCGTCACTCTCTCTGAAGGCATTACCGCGGGTCTGCCTTTATTCATCTACCGGCCGGTTCCCGGACAAGAAAAGCAAAACGCGCGATATCTCGCGTCCAAGGGAGCCGCTGTTATCGCCGATGAGGTGAACGAGCTGACGGATCAAATTTTGAAACTCGTTCATGATCCGTTACGTCTTACTACTAGCAAGCTCTCTACCAAGCAGCTTCAAACCTCGCAAACCGCGGCTGACAGCATAGTTTTGGATATTTTATCCATAATACGTATAATGGAGAAAGCATCGACTCTATAAAAGATAAGGAGCTTGTCCTTGCGCATAAACCAAAGCTACTCATTGGGAGCGGAGATGCGCCTTATCTCCGTTATTTTGTTCGTTGTAGAGTTTGTTAGAGGCGCCGTGCTTGTCAGCTTGTTACCCATATATGGCGCCAAAACATTAGGGCTCGCGCCCGATGTCATCGGGGCAGCCATTTCTGCCCATTACTTAGTCGATACGCTGCTCAAAATGGTAATCGGTTACCTGTTAGACCGTTTTTCCACCCGGATCGTGGTGCAAGCCGGCTTGATTATTTCCCTGATCGGCGTTTATTGCCTGCAATTTGCCGAGCTTCCTTGGATGTTTATCGGCGCTGCGGCTTTATATGGCATCGGGATGTCGCCGATTTGGATTGTTTGCCTCACGAAGGTGAGCAAGCGCCGACGCGCGGCCCAAATGGGTCTTCTGTACACCATCTGGATGGCGGGGCTTGGAAGCGGTCCGATCGTTTGTAATATTTTGCTCGATGTCAGCGTATCGTTTACGTACAACCTGCTTGTCAGCTTGTCCGTGGCCGCATGCCTGCTCACGCTCTTTATGGGCAAAGAAAGGGCGGATACGCCGATCCGGATGCCACTGGGCAAGCAGCTGGCTATTCTTAAGGGAAGGCTTCTCGCGATGCGCCTTCTGCTGCCGGGAATGATTTTGCAGACGGCCGGAGCAAGCATGCTGGTTCCGATTTTGCCAAGCTTCGCGGATCAAGAGCTTGGCCTGACAGGCACGCAATACTCGATTCTTCTTACGGTGGGAGGGATCTTTGCCGCTGCCGGCCTCATTCCGATGGGAAAGCTCTCTGACAAAATGAATGGCAAAAAATGGTTTCTCGTCGCAGGCTTCGGTGCGTTCGCCCTAGGTTTATGTTTGCTGGCTTCGGGCCTCGGGTTCTGGTATTGTTTACTTATATCGGCAGTGCTTGGTTTATCCTATTCCGCTATTTTGCCTGCATGGAATGCGCTGCTTGCTTCCTATGTGCCTCCTAAGCAGGAGGGGCTCGGCTGGGGTATTTTGTCCACCTTCGAAGGGGTCGGCGTCATGATCGGTCCGGCTGCCGGCGGCCTGATCGCCGCATGGAACGGGGAAATCGCCGTGTTTTGGACCAGCGCTGTCCTCTTTGGATTTATCGGATTGTTTTATTTATGTTTCCCATTCCGGGCATTTGCTGCAAGCAAAAAAGCGATAAACAAGTAGAACGGAGTTAAATTTATGGATGATTGGCGCAATTGGCTCGAATACATAAAGCATTTGGACCTGGATTCCATTCAGTGGACGCTGGAGAGCTACTCGCAGTGGGGTCCGTTTCCAGGCATTCTGCTTCCGATGGTTGAATCGTTTCTCCCTTTTCTTCCGTTAATTCTCATCATTGCAGCCAATGCCAACATATACGGCCTTGGCTTCGGGTTTCTTTTCTCATGGATTGGCGTAACGGCAGGCGCGATCACCGTATTTTGGATCAGCCGCAAGCTTGGGCGCAATGTAAAAGGACGCTTGGAGCGCCGTTTCCCGAAGTCGGAGCGTTTCTTCAACTGGGTTGAACGCAAAGGCTTTACGCCGCTGTTTCTGCTCGCTTGCTTCCCTTTTACGCCGTCTGTAATCATTACGGTCGTCTCCGGCTTAAGCAAGGTACCGTTCCATACGTTTTTGCTTGCAACGCTGCTCGGCAAAGCCGTTATGATTTTTTGCATCTCGTTGATCAGCTTCGATATCGGCAATCTCGTCGATGAGCCTTGGCGTATTTTCGTCTCGATTACCGCCGTGCTTGTGATGTGGTTCGGCGGCAAACGTCTAGAATCCCGGTATCAGGTGAATGGATGAGGTGAAGCCGCATGGCAGCAGGATTGATAACGAATAGCCTGACGGCCGCTATGCCGCCTCTGCTTCTATCTTGGTTTGATATTGGCGCGACTGCTATCGTGCTCATTATTGCCGGCGCTTTGCTCGCCGGCATGTTTATGTTTGTGCGGATCGCCTCAGACGATTCGGACAAATATAAAGACCTTAAGGAAATGGTGGAGACGATATTCGGAACGCCGGCGCACCTCCGCCCGTCATCCAATGACGCTTCCGTCAACCCTAAAGGAAAGTCCTCCGCTAAAGATATTGCGGCAGCAAATCCCGCCCCTTTTTCCGAGCCTTGCCCCGCCTGCAGCGAAACCGTCACGGAACGTGATTCGAGCTGCCCCTCCTGCGGGCTTCAGCTGCAATAAGCTCGCGTTAACCGAGACGCATCTCCGAACTCATACATTTCTCCCGTTTGTGGCACACTGTAGAGGATCTTCTTGTGAAGACAAGCGAACCGGCGGGAACCGTTTAGGCGGCAGCGCATGATTCGCGGCAACAGATACCGATACTACTCTCAGGAGGGTGATCACATGTCAGGCGAACAGCCATCCGATCAACAGAAAAAAGCAAGCAAGGCGCAATCGAAAGCAGACCGCAACTTAGCGAGCAAACAAGCAGCAAGCGAGCTGCAGTCAGATGCCGATCGCGCAGCGGTGCCCAAGCACGGACTATAAGCATAGGAAGGTTGGTTGACACCATATGAGCAATTCTAACCATCATGAGATGAATCCCATGTCAGGCGAACCTGTAGAGGTAAAAGGCACGTACCGCAACGAGTGGGGACGCGAGGAGCAGTTGGAACGCGGAGATGTCTTCCCGGCTGATGTTATGCTTGGATCGACGGAATGGCAGCTTGTTGAGCTCTTCTTTAACAATCATCATAAAGGACACACCGATCCGCGATTGGTGCCGCATGATGATGACAATAATCCAGAGGCTCATATGCAGCATCCCCGCCGCCATGAGGGAAGCAACAAAACGGATGACGATCAATAGGAGATAGGCATCATACTGCTGAAAGCGGCCGCTGGAGATAGGCTCAGACCATTCTCTCCGCCGCATTCAAACTCTATACTCTATATGAAAAACAGCAGGTTGGAGCGCCGTGAGCGATTTCCAACCTGCTGTTTTATTTGTGATGTGTTTGAATAGCCAAGCCACATCATGCAGAAACTACAGCCTATAACTGCTATAATATCTGATGATTTGCGGGAACCATTAGTCCTCCTTCGCGTCATCGGCGCTGCGTTTTGGTTTCTCTTCCCGCTGCTGCACTTGGTCAAGCAGCTTCTCTAGTCGCCGCAGGTGATACGCATACTCGAACAATCCCGAGGCGACGAAGATAAGACGTTTATGCTCATCCGGGTCCTCCATGACATAGGCCGTCAGCTCCTTCACGAATCGGGCTTCACGCTCTTCCTCGGGCTCGATCAGCGCATTTGCCTTCATCTTATCTTCTGCCTTTAGCAGGATATGCTCGTGATACTTCGATAAATCCTCGATTTGCCGGTCGAACCGGCGAGCCCACTCGCTCGCGCTCGGCGAAGCAAAATAATGCTCCTCCACCACTTCGAGAAGGTCGGCCCCTTTTTGCAGCGCCTTAATCATTTGCTTGGACACAAGCAGCTGCCGGGCATGGCTCGTCTTCGCCTTTGCAAGCACCTTGCGCTCCTCTTCGAAAACCGTATGCCGCTCCTCCAGCTTGCGCAGCGTTACATGCAGATTGTCCTTTTCTTGCCGGAACACCTGCTCCTTCATTTCATTGGAAACGGCTGTGCGCAGCAGCAGGGAAAGCTGCGTATACGCTTGATGCACCTGCTCCGTAAACTGCCGCCTTGGACGCGGCGGAAACACCAGCACATTAACCAAAAAGGACGAACCGATACCGGTCAAAACCATTAAAAATCGCATGATCGCCACATCCCAGCCCTGTCCGTTCGCTTCCATGATGGCAACGACCGTGACAAGGGTTAGGCTGATTGTGCTTTCCATTTTTAGACGGATGCCGATGAGAATGACAAGAATACAAACGAGACCTGCAGCAATCGGCGTATGTCCGAATAAACGAACCGCGGCAATCGCAATGACTGCGCCGAGCAGGTTCGTTTGTACCTGGTCCGCTACGTTCTGCCATGACCGGTATATGGATGGTTGTATCGTGAAAATCGCGGCTACCGCAGCAATCAACGGGGATGCAAAGCCAAACAAGCTGCTCAAGTAGATCGCTAACGCGACAGCCATCCCCGTTTTTAATACCCTTGCCCCTATGGTCATACCGGCTCAGCCTCCGTTACCATCAGCTCTGCTGCGGCGACCTCTCTGCCGTTCACCCATAATGTCACGCGGTGCAGTCCGCCATAGTGCTTGCGCGTCGTCAAATCCGCAAAGCGGTGAACGCGGACACTGGACGCGGATGCTCCTCCGGCATATTCGCGGTCCGAAAGCAGAAAACGCTTCAGCGACGTTTTGCCACCGGATTTCACGAATGCAATGCCGTACTCGATACGAAGCTTGGCCGGCTCGCCCTCACGCAGCTGCACTCGGTAATGTAAGCTCACCTCGCCGCCAATTGCTACCGTCCCTGGAGCCACCTCTAACGCCGCGGCAGCCACGAGCGGACGCTCAGCCTCCTCTGCGGTCTCATGATTCGCATACCCGAACAACGCCATGATCTCCGGAACGGATTGTTTAATCAACGTGCGGCAGCCATGCCTCACAATCCAATCCGTTCTGGCATCCTCGCCGCTCCACGCCTTCGCAAGAGCAGCGACAAGCTCCGGATGATCCTTCGCGATATCATTCAAATTGTTCGCAACGCTCTTGCGCACATAGAGAGATTCATCCCGCTTCAGCTTCTCCAGAATCGGCACGACCGGCGACGGATCCCGCTTGAACTGCGGCAGCGCCTGCGCCCAAGGGAGCCGCGGCCGGATCCCTTCGCTCGCAAGACGCCTTACATGCTCATTCGGATGATCTGCCCAAACGAGCATCTGCCGAACCATTCGGTCCGGATCGCTCAAAATAAACGATCTAATGGCGAACTCAGCCGTTGAGCGCTCGGTAAACCGTTCCAGCGCAGCCAATGAAAGCTCCCAATGCTGCGGCTCCATTCCAAATACTTCTACAAAGTCCGGGAAAAATATGTAGGGAAGCCCCTTGCATTTTTCATCTATGAGATAGAGTACGGCAAGCGCTTCGCCATAATCCTGAGGCAAAGCGGCGCCCAGCGCCTCTGTAATTTTGCGGGCACGGGCCTTTAGCTCGAGCTGCTCCCAGCCCCCGTCTCTTACATGCGAAGCGAATCGTTCTTCGTCAAACGGTCTCCACGCCGTCTTCACCAAAGCTGCAAATTGTTCTAGAAATAAGCCGTCATACATGGCTTTTAGCGGTTCTGCCAACGTAAATCCCCTCCTCCAGCTATTATACCGAAAAACCCGGGCTCTTTACTCTTTCTCTACCCTTAATCGCCAAGCGTAAACGCCGACCCAGTCCTCCATGCGGCAAAAGCTTATTTTAAAATGAAATATAAACATCGTATAAGGTCTAATTTTATACTTTCTGATATGTAAAAAAAAGCTCTGAAACACTCCCGCAGGCGTGCTTCAGAGCTTTTTCTATTCATTCCGCCGATTAAGCGTAACGCGCGATGATGTCGGATAACTGATGAGCGATGGCGTTCGGCCCTGCTGCCAGCTGCTCGTTCGTAAAGCGGGTACGGACAAATGACTCATCCATATCCATTGCTTCCGCAAAAAAGCTTGATAACCCGCGAGCGCGTCGGTCAACCTGAAGCACCAGCTCAAGTTCGCGATCCGATGGGTAAAACATCACTTCCAGCTCGTCTAGCTGTCCGCGGAACTGCGTTGTCGGAACAAATTCCAGCTCCTGCACAAACGGCATTTTGCCCCCTAAACGGGACGAATACTCGCATTCCGCTTTGCGCAAGCGGAAGCCCAGCAAATCGAGGGCCTCAAGCACCGTATTCATTGGAGCCGTCGGAACGACATCAATGCGGTCGTTATCACCAGGATCCACGCCGCCGCGAACGTCCAACTCCGTCTTCACCCATACTGGCGCGCGCCCGATGGTGAGCGGAGTCTGATGAGGCAGCTGGAACGAGAACGGCACCTCGCGTCTCTCGTTTGCCTGCAGCGTGAACGGGGCACTCACATGAAAACGGCCAACCTCGCCATGCTGCGTTATTTTGCTGTCATTGCTCTCGCGTATATATTCTGTCATAACCGATAGCTGGATGGTTTCAATTCGCTGCTCCACATTGCCGCCCTGAATCTTCACGATTCCTCTAACCTCTTCGCCCGGCGAATAACGAGGCTTCTCCAGCAGGGTATCAATTTTTGCGGAACCAATGCCGATACTTGCCAAAAAACGATTGAACATCGAAACGACCTCCACTCAATTAGTGTTGTTTCCAAACTCTAAAGCATATTACGATACCTTCTAAAATAGGTTTCACTTCTCATCTGCTGCTTCCGCAGCAGAAGTCTCGGCTTGCTGCTTGTACGGCAATTGAATGATAAAGGTCGTTCCCACTCCCGTTTTGCTTTCGGCCGTGATTTTGCCTTGGTGGTTGTCAATAATCTTGTAGGTGACCATTAAGCCTAAACCCGTTCCTTTATCCTTGGTTGTATAGAAGGGCTGACCGATTTTGGCCAGCTGCTCGTCGGGGATACCCGACCCTTGGTCCTTAATCCGGATCAATACGCCGCGTTCTTCGTCTAGGGACATATTAATCGTGACGACCCCGCCGTTTTGCATTGCTTCAATGGCATTTTTGAGTACGTTTATGAACACTTGCTTTAATTGGTTCTCGACGCCTACTACCCATAACGGACGGTAATCCGAATGAAACTCGATAATGACGTCATGCAGGATCGCCTGCGTTTCCAGCAGGTTTACCGTATCCGCCATGATCTGGCGGGAGTCCTTACGGACGAACTCATATACTTGCGGTTTGGATAGCATCAGCAATTCGCTGACGATGGATTCAATGCGGACAAGCTCGGACTTCATAATCTCGTAGAAGTTATTGCTGTTCCCCCGCCCGGACGTAATGAGCTGCAAGAAGCCTTTCAGCGAGGTGAGCGGGTTTCGGATTTCATGCGCGATGCCGGCCGCCAATTGACCTGCTACGGACAGCTTCTCTGAATTAATCAGCAGCTCCTCATTCTTCTTGCGTTCGGAGATATCGCGAATAATGACTTGCTCGATCTGTTTCCCGGAGAAGGTGGAGCTTGCCCTAACCATCTCCGTGTGAAGGAGCGTACCCTGCATGGACTGCCATTGCAGCTCAATCAGCTTAACCGGTACGTCTTCGCCTGCTTGTCCCGCCGCGAGCCAAGCCGCCATCTCGCTGTGGTACTGACCATCGAGCAGGTTGTAGATGCTGCTGCCGATCATTTCGGTCTCTGACTCCACCTCGAACATACACAGCCCTGCACGGTTCATAAATTCCCATTTGCCGTCGCTGATTAGAGCGATCGTGTCCATGGAGTTCTCGACCAGGAGCTTATACCGCTCGTCGATTTGGCTGTATTTATTGGCGGCCAGCCAGGTGGTAAGACTGAAGCTGAGAATAATTAACGTAGACAGTCCCAGCAAAAACGCAAGGAGCAGCAAATACTCGTTTAATAGATCGGTCGATAAAATATCCTTGTATTCGATTTTTAGCGCATGCATGCCGATCTGATGGATCGCCATGTTGGACAAGCCGAGCGACAGGCAGCTTTTGAATTTATACCAAGGCGACTTGGAATCCAGCCAGTAAAAGGCCAGGTATGCGCCCGCAAAGCCCACCCCAAAGGATAGCCAATAGAGCAGCCAATTCATTTTCAGGATAATAACGGATTCGGACAGCATCGATATGTATTGAAGCATCGTAGCGCCAAGAGCCATTAATAGGGCACTGAACAGGTATCGTCCGCGCGAGACCTCCTGGTTTTTCAATACGACCAAGGACGCATAGACGATAAGCGCGCATACGACCAAAACGAGCAGCATGCTCCAGTCCATGACCATTCTATAATCGGACGCCAGCAAAGATACGACATGCATCGTCCATAGGCCAAGCCCGAATACGGAGGCCCCCCCGATAATCCAATTGAACCCGTATGATCGTTCTTTCGGCTGCAGCTGTTCAATCATATTCAGCATCGTGTAGGAGGCAAAGCACATAATGACGATCGATAAAATGATATAATAAGGGTTGCCGGTAATGATCGGATCAGCCATAGGACTCCTTGTGAACCCATAATTTTAATTACCAATAGTAAATTTCGACAATTATCTTAAAAACCCTCTGTTTTCTCGCGGTATTATGCAAGTTTTTGTAAGAAAAGCAAAGATAGTTTCTCTTCTATCCTTCATCAGCTATTATGATAGGATGGCTGTCTTCGAAACGGGGAATACTAGATACATCGGCATTTGCCAGCATGCTAGATTTGCTTTATCCTGAAAGCCATGGTTTGCTTCATTAACATTTGTAGGAGGAAAAGCAATGAAGATCGTAAAGGAATTTAAAGAATTTGCAATGAAAGGCAATGTCATCGACCTAGCGGTCGGGGTTATTATCGGGGGGGCATTCGGCAAAATCGTCACTTCGCTCGTCAACGATATTATTATGCCGCCGATTGGCAGAATTTTGGGCGGCGTTGATTTTAAAGATTTAAGGATTCCTCTGTATTCAGAAACAGAAATAGCAAGTCTAAAAGATCCTGCTACCGCACCTTACATCGCCTACGGCCAATTCATTAACGTCATGCTGGACTTTTTAATCGTAGCCTTTTGTATTTTTCTGCTTGTCAAAGTAATCAACGTCCTTCGCCGCAACGAGAAAAAAGAAACGGCGCCTGTCGAAGTAACCGAGAAGGATTGTCCCTACTGCTTGTCCAAGATTCCTGTAAAAGCTACCCGCTGCAAGCACTGCACCTCCCAGCTGGAGGCTTCTGCCCATGGCTGAGGAGCTGTTCGACATTTATGACGAGCAGCTTCGGCCGCTGGGAACGGCAACGCGCGCAGAGACGCATGCCCGCGGCTATTGGCATCGCACCTTCCATTGCTGGCTGACGCGGCGCGAGGGAAACCGCAGGTTCGTGCGGTTTCAGCTTCGCCAAGCCAGCAAGGATACGAACCCCGGCTGCTATGATATTACGGCCGCCGGCCATTTGGCCGCAGGGGAAACCATCCGCGAGGCTATACGCGAGCTGGAAGAAGAGCTTGGCGTAGCTGCCACGTTCGAGCAGCTCATTCCGCTGGGGCAAATTCGCGAGGATGCGAGCGGCGAGGTGAACGGAAAACCGTTTATCGACCGGGAGGTCAGCGACGTTTTTGGCCTCGTGTGCGATGTGCCTTTGTCGGAATTGAAGCTGCAGCCTGAAGAAGTGGCCGGCGTTTACGAGGCTGATCTGGATGAGCTGATTGCCATGTTTGAAGGCTCTTTATCCGAGGCCGCTGCGCTTGGCGTTGAGCTAAGCGATTCGGCTGCGCCGCTGACGGCCGTGCGGCGCTTTGTTCAGGCGAAGCAATTCGTGCCCCGTGACTTTTCTTATTATGCGAGCGTGCTTCGGGCGTTGCGCGGTTGTACCTGACCCGTGCTTCGCCTTCGGCGGCTTGCCCGCGCACTCCCCATGCCCGCTCCCAATTGGTATACCACTGGTCAATTAAGCCATGAATATTATAGAACTCCGTATGGCGCGGGGCGAGATCAAAGTCATTCAGTTCCGGCTGATTGAAAAGGCGAGCCCCCATTTCATGAAAGCAGCCGTGTAGATCGGTCTCAATAAAGCTTCCCAGTTGGTCCGCCGATGTGAATGACTGCGGATTGAACTGTACTCTCTGTTCTGCCCCGGCATTGTAACAGGGCGTTCTCCGAATGCCGTCGGGCACCTGCGGCCAGGCCGCAATCCATCTTCGGTCGTAGCCCATGGAATCATACCATCGGTATACCCGGTTGATATAATCGCGGTGAAAGCGCAAGAAACGCTCTCCATAGCCAGGCGGCGGCACCGTCCCCGGCACAAGATGATAGGTGTGATGCCAATCGCGGTGCTCATCTAACAAAGCTTGCGGAAAATATGGAATTTGCGGCATCTTGACTCCCTCCTTGCTCGTTCGTTCCTCTTAGTTCTCACTCCGTTATCGTATGCGTCCATTGCGGTCCCCGTGATTTTCCGTCCTTTTTAAACGGCAAAAAAAAGGACTGCCTTTAGAGGGCAGCCTTTTTCCGAAAAAATTAGAACCAGAAGTTGCGGCGGCATTCGTCTTGCGCACGTCTGACGCAAATATCGAACGTAACCGTTACATCATGGTTTCTGCCAAACGAACAACAAATTCTTACGCAATCTTTGTCACGGCTGCGGAAGAAGCAGACGACACGGCATTTGCAGTCGAGCAAGCTTTGTACGGCTCTTGCATCACGGCAGCGAATCGCTCTCACAAGCTTCGCTGCTGTTTGCTCGTCTTTCAATTGCTTGAAAATATCGCTTAATTCTTTTCCTGCATCCTGCATGGCTTCGACTGCCGGATCAACCCTGCGGCCGCAGCCGCAGCTTTTATGATCCTCTTTACATTTACAATTAGAAGATATACGGGCACGACTATTCGATTTACGAGCCGTTTTAACATTGCTAGCTTTTAATTTAAGATTTGCAGACATTACTATTCCCCCTCCCACTCGAACATACTCTATTCTATGCAAATCAAAGAGAATGGTATGGACGAGTGGCACCCCCCCAAACGTTGAAATCCCGACTTTCGATTGTCGTATGTCTCTCTCGTCTGCTGCATACCTATATGACATACCATTCGAATGGAGGTCTTTGGCTTGGCGGAAAATATGATGAACATGGGCAATATCGGCAATATGGGCAATGTGCCAAACGTTGGCGGCTCAGGCAGCATGCCGAATATGGAGCATATGCAAAACGTTGGCGGCATGGGCAGCATGCCGGATATGGGACATAAGCAAAAGGTTGGCGGTATGGGCAGCATGCCGGATACGGGACATAAGCAAAAGGTTGGCGGCATGGGCAGCATGCCGAATATGGGGCAGATGCAAAGCGTCGGCGGCATGGGCAGCATGCCGAATATGGGGCAGATGCAAAGCGTCGGCGGCATGGGCAGCATGCCGAATATGGAGCATATGCCAAACGTCGGCGGTATGGGCAGCATGCCGAATATGGGGCATATGCAAAACGTTGGCGGTATGGGCAGCATGCCGAATATGGGGCATATGCAAAACGTTGGCGGCATGGGCAGCATGCCGAATATGGGACATATGGGCAGTATGGGAGGTATGCCGAATCCGAGTCACGTAGCGGGAATGGGAAAAGCCGATCCTGTCGTTTATCAAGCGGAGCCGCAGCACACGGCGATGGTGATGGAGGTGCGGGACCGCGTAATGGGCATGTGCCGCGGCCACATGCATAAGCAGGTTTGCGTCCAAACGGTTGATGGCCATATCTACGAGGGGACGATCGTGCATATCGATCATTGTATCTTGTATTTGCAATGTACGATGCGCGATCCGCGCGCCTTTATGAATCCTTATGCCGCTGTTCTTCCGCTCGTCCTTTATGAGCTGCTCGTCATTACGCTGCTCAATACCTAAGCCAAGCGGCAGGTTGGTTTATTCGACAATAGGTTGTCCTCTTTGACATTGACGGTCTATGACGGCGAAAGCTGTCATACATATGCATAAAATGAGTCGTCAATGAAATGAGGTGAGCAAGCCCATGATTGAACGGATGAACAAGCTTCAGGTGGAGCTCCCGCCATCCCCCTATGCGGATGCGAATGCCGCGGCAGCGGTGCAAGAGCTGCTCGGCGGTAAATTTGGCGAGATGTCTACTTTAAACAATTACATGTACCAATCCTTTAATTTTCGCGAGAAAAAGAAGCTTAAGCCTTTTTACGATCTTGTATCCAGCATAACCGCCGAGGAGTTTGGCCACGTTGAGCTCGTTTCCACTGCAATAAATATGGTGCTGACCGGCACCACCAGTCCCGGCGATCCGAATTCGGCGCCGCTGAAGGAGGGCGTAAATAAGCGCAACAGCTACTTTTTTATTCAAACCGCCCAAACCTCGCTGGCCGGTGATTCCATGGGCCGCGCATGGACGGGGGATAATGTGTTTAGCAGCGGCAATCTAGTGCTCGATCTGCTGCATAACTTTTTCTTGGAATGCGGCGCGCGAACGCATAAGATGCGTGTCTATGAGATGACTGATCATCCCACTGCCCGCGCCATGATTGGCTATTTGCTTGTCCGCGGCGGAGTCCACATACTGGCTTACGCCAAAGCGCTCGAAATCGCGACCGGCGTTGACGTGAAGAAGCTGATCCCTATACCCGACCTCAGCAACAACAGCTTTGAGACGGCACGCAAATATGAAGCGATGGGGCTCGGCAACAAGCTGTATACGTTCAGCCAAAATGATTATAAGGATATCGTCCTTATTTGGAATGGCCAAAATCCGCTCACCGGTGCTCCGCTCGAGGTCATTCAAGGCGCCCCGCAGGGTGCGCCCATGCCCGATTTAAGCGAACTGCCGGAGGAGTTCGCACCCGGCATCTCGCAGGAGGATTTCATGCAAATTGCACGGCGGCTGCAGAAAAATGCCGGCCTTTAGATGAATTCCAACTATGGAGACCTCCTAACTCGCGCAAAGCGGCTTGGAGGTCTTCCTGCTCCTATTCTCTCGTAATTCATATGCTATACTGGATAAAAAACGAGAGAATGAAGGTGACCAAGCTGCAATTTCTGGCTATGCTAACGATGCTTATTGATCATATCGGTCTCATATGGTTTCCTGAAAATATCGCATGGAGGGTCATTGGCCGGCTGGCACTGCCGTTTTACGCTTTTACGATGGTCCTTGGTTATTTCCGAACGAGTAATATTCATCGTTATTTGAAGAGGACAGCCGTGATCGCTATTCTGTCCCAGCTGCCCTACCAATTTGCTTTCCAGCGGCTGGAGGTCAATACGGTTGGCTCATTATTCGCCTGCCTGCTGCTTCTTTATCTGCTCGATAAATGGAACGGCAAGCCTATCCCGCAAGCGCTGTTAGCAGCCGGTTTTGCCGGGGCGCTCGAGGTTCTTCCTTTTAGCTACGGCGCGTATGTCGTGGTGCTCGTGCTTATTTATCGCTATGCTCAAACGCAGTGGTTTACCTTGTTTCACTTTTCGTTGAATGCGGTAAGTTTTTTTATAAAGGGCTGGTTCATTCAAGCCTTTAGCTTATTTGCCACTATCTTAATCGTATATATGCCTGATTTTATGCGCAGCGCCGACAAAATAAAGGTCCCGCGCCTCGTATGGCGCAGCTTTTACCCGCTGCATCTTGCCATCATTGCGGTCGTCTACTATGTGACAAGCAATCAGAGCTTTAAAGATATGATTCGCGCTTTATGAGGGATCAGCGGAATCCCCCAGTGAATCCAAAAGCCGCTGCAGCTCTAGCGCGCAGCTCTTCGCGGACGCCCAGCCCGGCTCGCCGCGCTGAAGCAGCCTACTGACGAACTGCTTCACGGCAAGCGGAAGCTCCAGCTCCTCTTGCCAGCTGCGTTCCGCCTGTCCTTCATCATATTCAAAGCCTGCGTACATCATGAATAGAAAAAAATGCCCTAAGCCGTACAGATCGCTAGCCGGGTCAGGTCTGCGCATGCGCTGCTTGGCGCCAGACCAGCTCCCATCTGACGCATGAGCCTTTAAATCATCGAATGACTTCGGCTCTTTAAGCCCCATGCGCAGCGTCTCGGGAAGCTGCTCGCCAATGCGGCAGGAAAGCCCAAAATCAATCAGATACAGGCGTCTTCCATCGTCTAATACGTTGGGGATGCGAACGTCCCGGTGCACGTATCCGGCTTGATGGAGATGCTCCAGCGGCCGCAGCAGCTCCTTCAGGATGCTTAATGACTCCTGCACGGAATAAAGGCGTCCCTGCTCTATTTTCTGCTCCAAATTTTCGCCGGCAATGAGCTCCATAAGAAGCGCTTCGTCTTTCCCTTGCTTCTCATAACGGATCCATTTCGGGATCTGCGGATGATCCAGCTGCTTCAAAATGCAGCTTTCCCGCTCTAACAGCTGTCTTCCGATATCCTTTTTGCTTGGAAGATTGCGTTTGAGCAGCATCGTATTGCCCGATATAATATCTGTGCATGCATACGTCTGCCCATAGCTGCCCATGCCGATAAAACGTTCGATGCGGTAACGTTTCATCCATACCAAGCCGACACGGAGCGGAAAATCCCGCCAATGCTTAATGATTTCTTTAGATTTGCCTACAATAAATGACCGCATGACGCTTCTCCTCCAGCAGCTGCATGCCCTCCTTAGGTGAAATAATCCTGTGGACGGTTCAGCGAATAAGAAACTTTAACCACAAAAATTCGTACGATTACTTATATGAACGCGTACGCTGCCACAAGCTGTTTGTTTCACAAAATTAAGCATACGCATTTTCAGACAATTTTCGACAAAACGATTAAAGGGGGCATTAGTATGCTAAAGCATTTACTCAAACGTTTAATCTATTCACTCATGGGACGCAAGCATCGCAGCCGTCGTCATTATAGCAGCAGTGACTATAACCACGGGCATTATCGCCCGCACAGCCGACCGCATCGCGGGCATGGCTACTACAAAAAGAACTACAGCAGCTATTCCAGCTAACAAGTGCAGTAAATGTCGAATATGTTAGAAAAGTGTAAATAAAATAAACAAAATCCTGACGACAGTTTCATAAGAGGCTAAAAGGTTTACGTTAGAATAGGGGAAATCGATCGGAGGTGTTATAGGAAATGATGAAAATCGTTACCTTCAAAAGTCGTTCCGTCCCTGTGTACTATCCTAACGAACAATCGGCATCCATAGAACTGCTTCATCATAAATTGTACGAATTGGAATTGGACTTTGATTTCCGCAAAAAATGGAGAAGAATCAAATCCGTAGAAATGGTACGCGACGTGGCTATTTTCCAGTATAACGACGGAACGAAGCTTTATCTTGAAGTATGTTAGCACATATTAGAAAAAAGACCTGAAGGCACATTCCGCGTGCCCCGTCAGGTCTTTTAAATTTTACGCACCTATTTCCCCAGCCTTATCGACAGAGCCGCCGTTTCTTAGCGCTGGAACACCGCGAATTCCCCGTGGTGAAACATCGACGGATCCAGCTTATCATGCTCCGTCGGCTTGCCAAACAGAAAGCCTTGTACGCAGTCGCAGCCCCACTCGCGCAAGAGCTCATACTGCTCCCCGAACTCGACGCCTTCGGCAATGATCTCCAGCCCCAGCTTATGCGCCAGCTTAATAATGCCTTCCACGATGATCCGCTCCGCGCTTTGAATGTCAATTTTCTTAATAAACGACCTATCGATTTTCAAGCATTGAATCGGTAGTTGCTTCAAATTTATAAGCGAAGAGAAGCCTGTCCCAAAGTCATCCAACACGATCCTGACTCCTGTCGCCCGAAGCCAGCTAAGGGCAGTCAATGCCGATGTCGAATCATAAATGCCGCGGCTTTCCGTGATCTCCAGCTCCAATAAAGAGGCATCCAGCTCAAAATCCTTGATCGCATTGAGGACCGTCTGGGAAAAGGAAGAATCCTGCAATTGCAGCGCTGAAACATTAATCGACATGGTTAAGCGATTAGCTCCGTTTTTGTTTATGCTTGCGAGCTTCTTGCATGCTTCACGGAGCACCCATTCCCCGATCGGAACGATAAGGCCATTGTGCTCGGCAATAGGAATGAATTCCAATGGCGCGATCTCGCCAAGCTCGGGATGCTCCCATCGAATCAGCGCTTCGAATCCTCTTAGCCTGCCGTCTGCCGCCTGGAATACAGGCTGATAGCAAAGTCGAAATTGCCGCAAATATAAAGCGGGCCTAAGCCCCGCCTCGATGCCGATTCGCCTATTCAATTGGACGGTATCCTCCGTATTGTAGAACCGCGCGCGATTGCCGCCTAATTCCTTGGATTGATAAAGGGCCGATTCCGCCCGACAAATGAGCTGTTCACTTGTCCGTCCATCCTGCGGGAACAACGTTGCTCCGATGCTTGAGGTTAAATACAGTTCCGTACCATCGACCTCAATCGGCCGTTCAACCGCATTTTTAATCGCTTCCACAGCCTGAATGCCTTGGCTCTCGTCATGCTCGAGCGGTATCGCCACCATGAAGCGGTTGCCTCCGACGCGGCTTACGCTCGTTGCAACCATTCTTGCTTCTGCCAGCCGCTGCCCGATCATGTAAAGTAATTGATTGCCGAACTCCGTCCCCTTTGTTTCGTTTACACGATAAAACCGATCCAGATCAACCAACGCCACTACCATCCGCTTACCTGCCGCACGTACGACATTTACCGCCACTTCAAGCTGCGCAAAAGCCTCCTTGCGACAAGGCAACCCGGTTACCGCATCCATTTTGTCCGACCACCGTCCTAATCCATGATTTAAACCTATTGTGGCATACAATTATTAGAAAAATTAGTTGCATATATTTAGGATAATGTTAGATATTTTAATACCCCTGCAGGAAAACCTTACATTCCTGCACATGATAATTTTGTTAAAAAAAAAGAACCACTCCGCATCGGCAGAGTGGTTCTCAGCAATATTTATCATGTGCAATTAGGTTTGGCTCATGCTGGTGTGCTGAGCCGTGTACTTGTAGCCAAATCCCCAAACCGTGCGAATGAGCCTCGGCTCCTTCGGATTCTGTTCAATCTTTTTACGAAGATTGACAATATGTACGTCGATGGCACGGTCAGTCACAAAGGAATCAAAGCCGCGGATCGTATTTATAAGTTCTTCCCTGCTGAATACTTTTCCCGGATAAGCAAGAAACAGCTTCATAAGCTCATACTCCGAGAAAGTAGTTTCGACCAATTGGCCGCGAACAAGCAGTAAGCGTCTTTCAAAATCTAGTTGAATCGGATTGCCTTCTTCGACCGTTTCTACCGCTGCAGCAACCTGCTGCGTCGCCTCTGTCTGCATCGAGTTCGATCGGCGGATCAGCGCTTCTACCCGGGCTGTCATCTCATGCATGCTAAACGGCTTACACATGTAGTCGTCAGCACCAGCCTTTAACGCCTGAACCCTTTCCGATACTTCACTCTTCATCGACAAAATCATAATCGGTACGTTAGAGCGCTTTCGGATGAGTGTACAAACTTCCATGCCGTCTAAGTCGGGTAGGATCAAATCGAGCAGCACCAGATCAGGATTGAATTCGCTTGCGAGTCTCAACCCATCGTCTGCTCTGTAGGCCTGCATGACGGAATAGCCTTCTTCGGATAAATACATAGACAGCATATCACTCATCATGACGTCATCTTCAATAACTAGAACTTTATACATTGTCGTCACCCTTTTTGAGGATAGAAGATTTCTGTCGAATATTTATGGTATCTCTACTATACAATACCGACAATAAAGGGACAACAATTTGTTAGAAATTTGTTAGGAGTTATTGTCGAAAACATCCTTCGCCTGTCGAAGGCCGTCCACCAGCTGCTTTAACAAGGCTTCTAAATGAATAATCGCAGCATGCAAGCTCTCCGTATCCAGCTGCGGCAGCTTCACGATGCGCTCTACCTCGCAAGCAGCCTCTAACAATTCATAAGCCGATAAATAGCCGGCCGCTCCCTTCAGCGTATGAGCCATTCTTTTGACAACGGTTAACTCCGATTGCTTGACCATCATGCGGAGCTGATCCGCAAAGGTTTCATAATCAAGCACAAACTGCTCCATCATATGAAGCAAAATCGGCAGCTTGCCATTGACCCTAGCGAGCGCGCTCTCGATATCCATGCCTGGAATGGCAGGCAATAAGCCCTCGGCCTTGGCCTCCGGCGCCCGGGGATGCTCAGCAGCCTCAGTCTGCAGCTCCCGCGCGGCCGCCACAGGCTTCGAAAGAAGCTTGCAGCCCTCCTTGAGCCAATAAGATATAACCGTATGCAAGCGTTCGGAGGAGATCGGCTTCGTGACCACGTCATTCATCCCGAGCTTCAAATAGCGCTCGTGATCGTTGCGAAGCACATTGGCGGTTACGGCAATGATTGGAATATCATCGTATTTGGCATGGCTGCGGATAAGACGAACCGCTTCCGAGCCATCCATAACAGGCATATGAATATCCATTAGAATAAGATCCCATCGCTCGTCAACGAGCTTTTGCAGCACCTCTTCGCCGTTCTCCGCCAGCCCTACCTCGTAGCCCTGCTCCTTCAAGATCTCAATGGCGACAAGCTGGTTGATTTTGTTGTCTTCTGCCAGCAGTATCCTGGTATTCACTGTATTTTGCTGCACCGGCAGCAGCGGAGCCGTTCGCTCCTGCTCATCCGCGCCTGAGCCCTTATGCGTCAGAACGCTTTCTATCGCCCGCAGCATAGCCGTTCTCATAATCGGCTTGATCAACAGCGTGACCGGCCTTTGTTCTGCGGGCAGCTGCAGCATTTCATCGCGGCCGTAAGAGGTTGTCATCGCAATCGTTTTGACGCCGGCCGACTCCGCATCGCGGTGGAACTCGAGCCAGGTTTCCGCACCGTACATATCCGGCATTTCCATGTCGAGAACAATCAGCTTCGGCAATGCCCCGGCTCCAATGCGGCGAAGGCGGTCTCTTGCTATTTTCCAAGAATGAAAGGGAATGGGGGTCAAGCCGTAGGAATCAATAATATTGCACCAATGCCCGCGCATTTCGTCATCGTCCTCGACAATCCACACGGGCTGCTCCCGGAATTCCTGACCGGCCTGCCAGCGCGTCTCCGCATATTTATGAATAACGGTGAACGGCAGCGTAAAGTAAAACTGGCTTCCCACATACGCTTCGCTCGCTACTTCAAGCTTGCCGCCCATCAGCTCTACCAGCGATTGGGAGATGACTAGGCCAAGCCCCGTACCGCCGAACTTTCTCGTAGTGGATCCATCCGCCTGCGTAAAGGGCTTAAACAGCTTATCTACCTGTTCAGGCTTCATGCCGATACCCGTATCCGCGATCGTGAAGCGCAGGCTGATCCCGTCATCCGATTCCCCCGCCAGCTCAAGCTGCAGCCTTACTCTTCCACGGTTCGTAAACTTGATCGCATTCATGCAAATATTCAGCAGGACCTGCTCCAGACGCATCGCATCGCCAATAATGGTCTGCGGCAATGATTCCGGCGTATCCACCATGAATTCGAATTGCTCCTTGCCGCCCATAAATACGCTTAATTGATCGGTTATGCGGTGCAGCAGCTCTTCCGGCTGAAAAGGCAGCCGTTCGATATCGACCTTGCCCGCCTCGATTTTGGAAAAATCCAATATATCATTTATTAGCCGCAGCAGCGTCTCGGAGGACGTATGCATCTTGTCCATGTAATCTTTCTGCGATGCGGAAAGCCCTGTTTTGCGCATCAGCTGCGTTAAACCGATTATGCCGTTGAGCGGAGTCCGGATCTCATGGCTCATCAGCGCCAGGAACCGGCTCTTCGCCTGATTCGCCTCCTCCGCTTCCTGCTTAGCGCGAACGAGCTCCTCCTGCACCATTTTTTGCTCAGATATATCGCGGGCGATGCAGGAGAAAAACAATTCGCCCGTATCTTCATCATTATGAGCTACGACAACCATGGACACATGCAGCGGCTCGCCGTTTGTCTTCAGCAGCTCGGCGCCGCTTTCCCAATACCCAAACTCCCTGGCTAAGGCTGCACCCTTCACGAGCTCCGCATACATGGCCGGCTCCGAATGCTGCTCCACCGAATGCTCGTTGCCCGAGGCGTTCAGCAAGCCCAGCATCTCTCTGCCGGCGCGGTTCATATAAACGAGCTTGCCCTTCGAGCTCACCGATGCGATTAAATCCTTCGCTGACTCCACAATGTCAAGCAGTCGATTCCGCGCCTTCTCCACATGCTTGCGATCTGAAATATCCAGCACCATGCCGACGACGCCCGAGAAACGGCCATTTCGGTCACGCAAGCCGTTGGAGCTGTGCAGCGCCGGTATGCGGGTGCCGTCTTTATGGATAAAGGTCCATTCCCGTTCATACGAGAAGCTCTCGCCGCGCAGCTCCTTGAATACCTCAAGTCCTGGCTGAACCTCTCTTCCGAGCTTTAGCGTCAGCTTCTCGGCTTCCAAACGGATCTCATCCAAATCTATGAACAAGAGCGGAGTTGCCACGCCAGCAAGCTCCTCCGTCTTATAACCCAGCATTTCTTCCGCTGTTTTATTGAGATAAGTCACCTTGTATTGGTCGTCGAGCACGATAAAAGCATATTGGTTTTGATTGATGATCGCCTCAAGCCGGTCGAACATTTCCTGCAAATGCTCCATCATTCCGTTTACCGAATGTCCGAGCTGCCCAATCTCGTCATGCGGCTCAACCTCGAGATGCTCCGCTTCAAAGAGACCTGCCGCTGCCTGCTCCGTAACCAAAAGAATCCGCTCAAGACGTTTAACGATGCGCTCGAAATAGAGAAAGAAAAAGATTACGATAATCGCCTCGGAAATTGCAATCGTACTAAAAATACGCCAAAAGACCGGCTTAATCATATCTTGAAACTTCGACGTCGGCTCCTGCAGCGCAATGCGCCAAGGCGTATCGCTAACCTTTGTATAAAAAACCGAGGAAGGGATCTCCCCTATTTTTAGGTTCGCTACTCCCGCGTTTGAATTCAGCATTTTACTCGCAATGGGACGCAAAGGAGATTGCTTCTCGACTAAGCTTGCCGCTTTCATTTCCCCGCAATCGGAGCAATAAATCATCCCGCCGACATCATTAAACAAGCGCAGGACCGCGTTCTCGCCCGCAAACTCAATAAACGGACGCAGCGTCGAGAATACGATGGAGGCATAAACAATTCCCTTCAGCTCATTCGTTGCGCCATATACGGGTACTAGAATAAACGATTGCTTCGAACTAGAGTACGAAGGTATGAAGGGGTCCGTAATCACAACTTCTCCCGCAGACGCCTCTTCGAAAAAAGCTTCCCCGCTCATGTCCCTTTGCGGGCCGTCCGTTCGCAGCGTAATGCCTGTCTCGCTATCCATATAGCCGATGGCATGATAAGTGAAACCTCCGCGTACGAGCTCCCGCCCAAAATAATGCAGACGCTCCTCGTCCGTTCCGAACCGCACAACCTCTGTACGGCTCATCACCACAACCTCCGCCTTCCGGATCGCCAGCCACGAAGCCAGATCGTTAGCGCGGTTGTCCAGCATGCTGCTCGTCTTCTCAATCTCCGATTGGAGCATCGCTTCCTTAACTACGGAATAATTGCCCACACCGGCAAGTAACAGCGGGATCAAAGAAATGAGCACAATTAGAATCAAGCCTTTTGTCCGCAACGACATTTTTTTCAAGCCGTTTTCCCCTTCCGCTGTGCGTTTCCGCAGCTGTCGAACTTTGACACTATTATACCTCTTTTATCTATTGTTGGAACAAAAAAAACGCTAGAGCCAGCTTGCCGCATGACCGCGGAAAGCTGCTCTAGCGTTTCTCTATTTTAAGGTTACAAACGGGCTGGCTGCTACTCTGCCGAGAGGATCGATTCGATGCGGCTAAGCTCCTCGTTGCTGAAATCAAGGCGGCTCAAAGCAGCTACATTGTCATCAATTTGCTCCACGCGGCTTGCGCCGATCAGCGCCGATGTTACGCGTCCGCCCCGCAGTACCCATGCAAGAGACATTTGGGCAAGCGATTGCCCGCGTTCCGCGGCAAGCGTATTCAGCTGCTTGATTTTTTCCAGCTTGCCGTCGGTAATTTGGTCCGCCTTCAGAAATACGCTCGGTCCTCCCGCGCGAGAATCCGCAGGGACGCCGTTCAAATAACGGTTGGTCAGCAAGCCTCCGGCAAGCGGGGAAAACACGATAGAGCCGATGCCCTCCTCCTCAAGCACATTCTGCAGGCCATTCTCGATCCAACGGTTGAACATGGAATAGGATGGCTGGTGAATAAGGAAAGGCGTGCCCAGCTTCTTCAAAATGGCTGCTGCTTGGGCCGTTTGCTCCGCGCTGTAATTCGAAACGCCGACATACAGCGCCTTCCCGCTGCGCACAATGTGGTCGAGCGCGCCCATGGTTTCTTCAAGCGGCGTTTCCGGATCCGGACGGTGGTGATAAAAAATATCGACGTAGTCCAGGTTCATCCGCTTCAAGCTCTGGTCGAGGCTAGAGATCAAATACTTACGCGAGCCAAAATCCCCGTATGGGCCTTCCCACATGTGGTAGCCAGCTTTGGTAGAAATAATAAGCTCGTCGCGGTGTGCCGCGAAGTCCTGCTTTAAAATTTGGCCGAAGGTTTCCTCCGCCGAGCCTGGAGGCGGTCCGTAGTTATTGGCCAAATCGAAATGGGTTATCCCTAAGTCAAACGCACGGCGCACCATGGCCCGTCCATTCTCAAGGCGGTCAATGCCGCCGAAATTATGCCATAGCCCCAGGGAGATAGCTGGCAGCTTCAAGCCGCTGCGTCCCACGCGATTGTACTTCATGCTCTCATACCGATGATTAGCCGCTAAATAAGTCATGATCGATTTCCCCCAAGCCTTTATTTAGAAACGCTTATTCGATACTTGCAATCCTAAGGGCGTTTCCCCTGTCTATTGTACAGCTGCCGCTCATAAAATGGAAATTAATCTAACGGATATACTTCTTATCCAGCTTCAAATGCGGGCTGTTCCGTACCGTTTCCTCGAAGAATACCGGCTGCTCCCGAACAAGCCGTTCCCATGCCTCTACGCAATGCGGGTCAAAATGAACCCCGCTTTCCTTGAGGATAATTTCCATTGCTGCTTCATGCGTCATGGCCTTGCGGTACGAACGCGAGGAGGTCAGCGCGTCGTAAACATCCGCTACAGCCGTTACCCGCGCGAGCAGCGGGATCTGCTCCCCTGCCAGCTGGTCGGGATAGCCGCTTCCATCCCATTTCTCGTGATGGGAACGGATAACGGAAAGCTCCTCCGGCATGAACCCCAGCCTTTTGCACAGATCGTATCCCGATACGGGGTGCACCTCGATAATTTTACGTTCCTCCGGCGTCAGCTTGCCCGGCTTGTTCAAAATCGTATCCGGTATCCGCAGCTTGCCGACGTCATGGACAAGTCCGCCTTGCGCAATGGCTCTTAGCTCCGCGGAGGTTAAGGAAAGCTCCTCGCCAAGCTTGAGCGCGTAAAGGGCAACCCGGTAATTATGGCCCGCCGTATATGAATCACGCGCTTCCGTTGTCATGACCAATTCGCGCACGCTGGAAGACATATAGGTGTTGATCCAGTCGCGCGGATTGGCGCGGAACATCAGCTTAACGGATGAGGTGATCGATTTGGAGCTGACATATTGATTTACGATTCCGACAACCATTACGATTACGGATGCGAGCAGCAGGAAATGATACAGCCACCAGCTTATATTCCAAGTCTCGCCGCTCACGATAATGAACTGCGCGACGACCATCCATCCCGCGCTGTAGACGATTGCCAGCTGCAGCGGAAAGCGGGAAGATAAATAAGTCATCAAATAACGGTATATCGTCCACCCGTTCAAGCCCAAGATAAATAATGTAGCGGTCCATTTCATCGGCAGTTCCTTCAGCTGGAAATAAAGAATCGCATCCGGATTAAACCACAGCACGGCGCAGAATCCAAACAGCAGGAGCGTCCATACCGGAAGCAGCAGCCTCTGCCACTCGGAAAACCATTTAATCAACGGCAGATCTACGGAAAGGGCAGACAGCCACAGCCATACAACTGCCAGCAAAACGCTCAGCTGGGCGGCGCTTCCGGCAATATCGGAATGATGCATCATAAAACCCGGAGTCGATAGGCCGTGAAAAACAAACATGGCCGTGAGCGATACATAAGATAACGATAGAAAACTAATCTTAATATTGCGAAGCTGTATCGCGACAAAACCGACTGCAATGGCCAGGGCAAGCGAGAACAAAGAAACGAGACTGACGATATAAAAATGCTCATGCGGCGCTTTTATGCTTTTATCCAGCTCCGTGCCCCGTAACAAAAGATAAGCGGCAAGCGGTAAAAGCATGGCTGCAGCCAGACGTGTGTATACCCCCGTATTTGTACGCAAACGGCTTCCTCCTACAGATCTTACTTTGTTATGAATAGCAAATATACTACCGCCAATTTGGGGTGTAAAAGGATCGGAGACATCGAAAAGTAATCTCGAAATATGTAGGATAATGTTGGATTTATATATATCCTTATCATAACATCCCTCCCGCTCCGTATAAATAGTGAAGTTTATAGGGAAATGAATAAGATGCATTCGACAAATTATATTTTTATGTTAGATTAAGGTTTTTTCATGTTTGTTTTGTTATAGTAATTGAAGATAGGCAAAACGAAGGGAGTTTATTTAATGAATAACAAGGAATCGCAGCCAAACAAAGACGCAGAAAACGAATTGACTGCGAAAGAAGAGCGTTACGCGTTCGATGAAAGCAATCCGCAGGACAAGCTTTCAGAGCAAGATGCAGCGATCGAAGAAGAGCTTCAGCAAGAATCGGACAAAGAGCATGCAGAAGCAGCCAATGACGAAATTCGCGCCACCGCTTTAAGCGCGGAGAGCGTTCATCAATCACCAAAAGGCGGAAGCGGCAAAATATGGGCGATCGTATCGGCCGTATTGGCGATTTTGCTGATTATCGTATTAATTAAGCCGCCATTCGGGGGCGCCGGCAATGAAACGGTTGCAACCGTAAATGGTGTCGACATAACGCAGGACAGACTTTATGATGAGCTCGTTACGGCTGGCGGACCGGCTACGCTTGAGAACATCATCACGCAAGAGCTTATCGCGCAGGAAGCAAAAGCAGCCAGCATTGAAGTTACCGATGCGGACATCGATTCCGAGATCGATCTGATCAAGAAGAGCTTCGGCACGGAAGAGGAGTTTACTGCAACGCTTGCCCAATACAACATGACGCTTGAGAGCTTGAAAAAGGATACAAAAATCAACCTGACGATCCGCAAAATCCTGGAGCCGAAAACGGATGTAACGGACGAAGAGGTTCAGCAATACTTTGATGCGAACAAGGAAACGCTCGGTACGCCTGAGCAAATCCAAGCATCGCATATTTTGGTTGCTACCAAGGAAGAAGCGGACGCTATTCTTGCCGAGTTGAAGCAAGGCGGCGATTTCGCGGCGATCGCAAAAGAGAAATCCATCGACACGGGTTCAAAAGACAAAGGCGGCGATCTTGGCTTCTTCGGCAAAGGCGATATGGTTGCCGAGTTCGAAACGGCTGCGTTCGCGCTGAAGATAAATGAAATCAGCGGCGTTGTTCAATCCGAGCACGGTTTCCACATCATTAAGAAAATCGCTGAGAAAGCTGCTGTTGTTCCAACCTTTGAAGAGAAGAAAGAAGAAATCAAGAAGCAGCTTGTTGCTACGGAAGCAAATGAGTTGTCCGAAGCGTGGATGACTGAAATTCGTGCAAAAGCGAAAATCACGAATACATTGACTCCGGAAGCATCTGCAGACCCAGCGGCTACCGAAGCGCCGGCAGCAGAATAACCCTCAATACGAAATGGGACAGCGTGACGCAGGCGATTCATAACCTGCGTCACGCCGTCCCTTTTTATTTTCGGCAGCAGAAAAAAAAGCCCCCTGTCACCCGGAGGGAGGGGCTAAGGGGGCTTTGGCTTCAGCAGCGCAGGCGATTATGATCTTTGTTCGTTCGGTTCGCATCGGCTGTTGCATAGAATAGCTCGGCTTGGCATGTTGGCTTGTGCGTTTTTTAGCTCGGCTGTTGCAGAATCTCTACTGGCAATACCTGCGTTTCTCTGAAGTTAATATATCATATTCGACTCTTGCAATTTGGAGTAGATGATTGTTTTACTAGATTCGACCATTTTGAAACCTGCATGAAACGTAGGTTTAATGGACCGACTATTAGCCGGGAGGGCAGTATGACTCGATAGGCGTAAACCGGTAGATAATAAGTGCAGTTAAGCGCTTTGGGAATATGATATGATGGGGCAATATGACATTCACCTATTATTGGAGGGAATTAAGTGAGCAACCATGCAGTACGCAGTTATGAGGATACCTTTACGTTGTATGAATTAACCGAGGAGAGCACGCAGTCCCGCGTCATCGTATGTCCGGAGCGTGGCGGCATTGTGATCGGATGCCAGTTGAACGGGCTTGAGCTCTTTTATTTGGACAAGGCGACCTTTGAGCACAAAACCGCGAATATTCGCGGCGGGAACCCGATCTTGTTTCCGATATGCGGACAGCTTGAAGAGCAAGCGTACGAATGGAACGGCCAAACCTACAATATGGCAAACCATGGCGTCGCCCGCAATGCCGCGTGGGATGTTGTAAGCACGAATGCTGACGGAGAAGCATCGATTACCATTCGCCTGCAAAGCAGTGAAGATACGCTGCGCTCTTATCCTTTTGCCTTCGAGCTTCTGTTTACCTACGTGCTTCAGAATGGGCAGCTGCATACGCGTCAGACCTACCGCAATCGAAGCGAAGCTGCGGCTATGCCGTTTTATGCCGGCTTCCATCCTTACTTCGCGATCGATTCGGACAAGAAGATCGCCTACGAGATCGATGCAACCCGCTATTTCGATTATAACGACAATGTCGAGAAGCCATTCGACGGCGTCATCGATTTGGAAGGGCTGGTTGAATCCGTCTGCTTGCTGGATGCGAAGAAAAGCGAAATTTCCTTCCCGTCGGTTCAAGGCGCCCGCGTACGCTTGATGTATGACGATATTTTCAAATATATGGTGCTGTGGTCGGTTAAGGACCGTCCTTTTGTTTGCGTCGAGCCGTGGATGGCAATGACGGGAGAGCTTGGCCGCAAAGAGGAGCTGGTCATGCTGAATGCCGGCGAAGAGCTGCAAGCCAATCTTACCATCAGCTGCGAGCGCTAATTTCACCTAGTTACAAACGCAAAGGCAGCCTGTTTATAGAATGAAAAAGAGGGACTCCCCGCTCGCCAGTGTTCTAGCCATGGCGATCGGTTGAGTCCCTCTTTTCGCTTGCGGCCGGTCTTAGTAGCCTTCCCCTTGACCGCCTGTCACGATTGCGATTCCCGAGCTGGCGCCAATCCGCGTTGCGCCCGCCGCGAACATTTGCAGCGCCGTTTCACGGTCGCGTACGCCGCCGGATGCCTTAACCCCAATATCAGGGCCAACGGTACGGCGCATCAGCGCGATATCCTCGACCGTTGCCCCGCCTTTGCCAAAGCCCGTTGACGTCTTCACGAAGTCGGCGCCTGCCTTTTTGCAAATCTCGCATGCGGTAACCTTCTCCTCATCCGTGAGAAGTCCCGTTTCAAGGATGACTTTAAGCACAGCTTGTCCTTTTACTGCCGCAGCAACGCCTGCTACATCACGCTCCACGCCGTCCAAATCGCCTGATTTCAGCAAGCCGATGTTCAGAACCATATCGATTTCCGTCGCTCCGTCTTCGATCGCGAATTTCGCTTCAGCGGCTTTGGATGCTGTCGTGGTCGCCCCTAGCGGGAAGCCGACGACGGTCGTAATACCGACTCCGGAGCCTTTCAATTCTTCAGCAGCTGCCGCTGCCCATCCCGCATTCACACAAACCGTTGCGAATCGGTATTGCTTTGCCTCGCGGCAAATTTGCAAAACCTCTTCCTTTGTTGCGTCTGCCTTTAGTATCGTATGGTCGATCATCGCCGCAACTTCCGCTGGCGAGTAAGTTGTACCGTCGCTCATCATTTATTCCTCCGCTTCATTGATCATGCATTCCTATGCTCCGGTAAAGACGCAGCCGGAGCGCATCGCTTATAACCTATTCAGTAGGATATACGCGCAAGCAGGTTCCGTTTCATTATACGAAGCTTTGTACAAAACAACAACAAGGCCCGGCCATCGCCGTCTCCGGTTTACTTTTGCAAGTTCGATACGCTATGATTGTTATGCTCCTCGCTCAGCTGCGGCCAAAGGGCCTTTCGTTCCGCTTGAGCTTGAACAAAATTTAGGAGGTCATCCGCTCATGGAAAACATGCTTAGCAAAATAAATGAAGCTGCGGCTTACATACGCGACCAGCTGCAAAGCCAGCCGCAAATCGGCCTCATCCTTGGCTCCGGCCTTGGCGTAATGGCCGATGAGGTAACTGAATCGATCGTCATTCCTTACGGGCAAATTCCCCATTTTCCGGTTTCCACGGTAGAAGGCCATTCCGGCGAGCTCGTAATTGGACAGCTGGAAGGTAAAACGGTGCTCGTCATGAAGGGCCGTTTTCATTATTATGAAGGCTACTCCATGAAAGAGGTTGTATTCCCTGTCTATGTCATGAAGCAGCTTGGCATACAGACGCTGCTCGTAACGAATGCCGCCGGCGGCATGAATCGCGCGTTCGCCGCAGGCGATCTCATGCTTATCACAGACCATATTAACAACACGGGCAGCAACCCTCTTCTGGGAGCCAACATCCCTGAGCTCGGCCCGCGCTTCCCGGATATGTCGCAGGCCTATAACCGCGAGCTTCGCGCTATCGTGGCAGGCAAAGCGGAAGAGCTGGACATCAAGCTTCAGCAAGGCGTTTACGTCAGTATTTCGGGTCCTGCCTACTGTACGCCGGCCGAGCTGTCGATGATGGCAGGCTGGGGTGCGGATGCTGTCGGAATGTCAACGGCTCCGGAAGTCATGGCCGCTAATTACACGGGCATTCGTGTAGTCGGCATTACTTGCATTACCGATATGGCGATCGGCGACGAGCTTGAGCCGCTTACGCATGAGCAAGTCGTGCGCGTAGCCGAGCAAGCAAGACCTAAATTCATTGCACTCGTGAAAGCATCGGTAGGCGCATTCCGCGTGTAAAACCAGTAATCGAACAGGCCGCCCGGAAGTCTATGACTTTCGGACGGCTTCTTTATTATGGGCCCGGCAGCAAAAAAAAATCGCTGCGGAAATCCTTCATTTCACCGCGGCTTCTCCAGGCTGCAGCTTCAGTTTTCTCTCGTATATGAAATACACGGCCAAATAGATAATAAAAAACACGCTGGATACCAAATACATGGTTGCGTAATTGCTCCATGTCGCAACCAGTCCAAGCAGCATCGCGCCGCTTCCTATCCCGATATCGAACGCATTATAGAAAGTAGCTGTCGCCACCCCTCTGCGCTGCGGCTCCACCCGGTCGATCACCCAAGCCTGCAGGCCAGGGAAAATGGCTCCAAAGCCAGCCCCGTAAAATACCGCCGAAAGCAGCAGCATCCCCGTAGATTTCGTCATATAGAGCATCACGCAGCCCACGATACACATTACCGCCGCCGGAAAGAGCACCCAAAACCGCCCTTTTGTATCGAAGATCCGCCCGCTCACGAATCGGATCAGAAACTCGCTGAGGGCCAGCACCAAGAAGAAAAATCCGATGTTTTGAACGTCGGTCTCTTTGCCGAACAGCGTGATGAAGCTGATTACCCCGCCAAGGGACAAGCCGACAAGCAGCCCAAGCAATGACGGCATCAGCGCTTTCGGCTCCACGAACCTGAGCATGAGAGACGTATTTACCGCATTCGCCGCTTTTATCTTTGCGCGCTCCGCTCGCGAATCTCCCTTTACGAACGAAGTGAAGACAATGGCCAGCAGCAGGATACAAGCGCCGACAACAAACAAAGTGTTGAATCCGAACTCCTCCATCAACCAAATGCCGAGAAAGGGCCCCAAAGAGATGGCGACGGCGTTGCCCGTTCCGAAGAAGCCCATGCCCTCGCCTCTTCGGGAGGCGGGAATAATATCTGAAGCAACCGTGCCGTACAGCGTTGTCGAAATGCCAAACCCTACGCCGTGTACGACGCGGAGCATCAGCATCATCGTAATCGTCACCGCAGCGTAATAGCTGGCCGTCCCGATCAAACAGATCGCAACCCCAACTAAGAGCAGCAGCTTTTTGCCGAATTTATCGGATGCCATGCCGACGAACGGCCGCAGCAATACGGCCGAGAAAGTAAATAAGCCGATAATCATTCCGATCTGAGCATCCGTGCCGCCTTTGTTTGCCGCAAACATAGGCAGCGTAGGCAGCAGCATTTCCAACGATAAAAACAAGAATAGGTTAGATAAGATCAATAAAACGAACGGTTTGGTCCAAAGCGTTTCCTTCACATTAGGTTTCCTCTCGTGCGGCCAACGGCTGCGCGTATTTTATTATTCATTATAGCTAATATACAATTTTAAAATGCCGATTTATACTATAGGTACTCCGAACCAGCGTACTAGAAATTTTGGAATCGAGGTCTCATCCAATGCATTTTCTCACGAAGCACGAACCAACTGGAGGCCGTGTTTATACCTCTTTCCTTGCGCAGCTCCTTCGCAATTATCTCTTCGGATCTACGGTTGCCGTAGTCGGCGTTGGCGGCGCCCTTGTGTTTTCTACCTTATCGGTCCCTTCGAACGAGCGATTTGCGCTGGGCGCAATCATGGCCATTTCCCTTATTATCATGATCGCCTGCGAGCTGTTTGTCTTTTACCGGCATCTCTTGCCGATTCAGGCGATTTTTAAAGCGCAGCAGCCAACGTCCGGGCAGTTGAAGACCGCTTATCTTCATACCCACAAATTTCCTGTATTATCCGTTAGGCGCACCTATGGCCCCCACTTTCTGGGCTTGCTGCTTCCGGCTGTCAGCATGGCCTTCGTCTGCATCAAGCTGGGCTTTATAAAACTTCCTTATTTTTAAATCGGCATCGCTTCCGCCGTCGCCTTTATGATTGCCAGCATGCATGCCATGATTGAGTTTTTCTTAACGATGAAGGCGATTCGGCCCATTGTCACGCATATTCGGAATCAACATAAGGAATTGTATAAACAGGATATTACCCTCAGCGGCAGAGTTCTCGTATCGATCCGCACCAAATTCCGCCTCCGTGCCTTTCTCATCGGTACGCTGCCCTTAATGCTGTTTGGCCTGGTCTCCCAAATAAGGCTCGATAACATCCAAGGAGAGGGCAGTTTAGCGTACTGGCAATGGGCAGCCATCATTCTCATCATAGGCATTATTTACTCTCTGTTCGGAGCTTCGCTGCTCTCTCGCAGCATTGAGGAGCCTATACATACCATTCAAAACGGCATGAGCAGCGTCCAAGCCGGAAATTTCGATACGAGCGCGGACGATATTTATTCCGATGAATTTTCCAAGCTGGTCGCCGGATTCAATCATATGGTTAATGGATTGAAGGAACGCGAGCAGCGCAATAATCAGCTTCTGCAAAGCTATTTCATGACGCTGGCGGCAGCGCTCGATGCGCGCGATGCCTATACAGCCGGCCATTCTACAAGGGTGGCCCGCTACTCTGTCCAAATCGGCCGTTTGGACGGCTGGTCCGCGGACGAAATCGAGCTGCTCCACAAAACGGCGCTGCTGCATGATATCGGAAAAATCGGCGTGCGCGATGCCGTGCTGCTCAAGGAAGGACGCCTCACCGACGAGGAATTTGATCAAATCAAGCTGCACCCCGTGCTCGGCGAAAATATTTTGAAGCAAATTGAGCCGGCAGACGCAATGGCCGATTTGCTGCCTGGCGTTCGCTCGCATCATGAGCGCTATGACGGGAAAGGTTATCCGGACGGACTGTCCGGCACCGATATTCCGCTGTTCGGGCGCGCGATCGCGATCGCTGATGCTTTTGACGCCATGACCTCCGACCGGCCATACCGCAAAGGGATGACCGATGAACGGGCGCTGTCCATCCTCGAAGAAGGCAAAGGCACGCAGTGGGATCCGAAGCTTACCCAGCTGTTTATCGATTTGATGCGCGCGAAGGGCAAAACAGACGAAGAAGCCTCATAAATGCGATAAGAGCCATCCGCGGGAGGTTAAACCTTCCACGGATGGCTCTTTTTTTCGACTAGGTTTGAAGCAATAAGTGCGTTTTAACGTTTGATAAGCTTAAAATCATCATAGTGGAAGCCGGGCGCTACCACGCAAGAAACAAGAACCGGCTCATCGCCAAGCGGACGCGCCATTTGCCATTCGTTGGCCGGAACCAATGCCTGCGGCTGTTGGCCTGCCAACACATCCGGGCCCACGATAATTTCTTTTCTCGTCTCCGGTGCCCCTTCCGTTCCCCCGATCGTCAGCACCAAGGGACTTCCAGAATGCCACATCCACAGCTCGTCCGAATAGACCGTATGCCAATCCGAAAACTCATCGGGATGCAGCAGAAAATAGATGGATGATGCCGCAAAGCGATTTCCTGAATACGGAGCGCCGAGCACCTCCTGCGGTATGACGAAGCCAGCCTTCCAAATCTCCTTGTACCATCCGCCTTCCACGTGCTGCTTCAAGCCAAGCGACTCCACCAGCGGCGACAGCTGTTTTACGGATACTCCCATCCCATTCAACCTTCTTTCTCTCTTTTGCATGCGTATGCTCTTCTCGATTCGTTTCCTCATTCTATAACGCATGGGCTAGATCGTCAATTCATTAAACAGGTGGGAATAGGTGGTAAAAGATAGTTTGCTCAGCTAATATATGGAATCAGCTTTGTATTTTCTAATTTATAAGTTATACTTATATTAACGAACTTAGGGGAGGTGAACAGATGAACAACGGAGTACATGAATTTGGACGCATCAGCCGCAAGCATTTCATGAACTTGCTCATTATCGTTCCGCTGCTGCTCGCAGCGCTGTTCGCTTACCAAGCAGGCAATACGTTCGAGCTAACGGCCGGCGCCAGCCGCATCACTGCGGCATCGAAATCGAAATATACCGCCTCCGTTAACGCTGGCAAATCGAACAGCACGACCAAACCCATTTTGCCGGAAAACGTTCTGCTTGTCTCTTTTCTGCATTCGCTCCTGCTTCTATACAGAAAGTCTGCAACCCTATACGCGCTTCGCACGTCCGTACCTCAGCGAATGCGTGATTTGCTTATGACTCCTATTAAATTCACCTCGCATTTTGTGGGCTGCCCTTCTCAATCGGTGTATCCATAACCAATAATTGAGGAGGCACACACAATGAACATTAGAGAATCCGACTTGCCCGGCATTGGCCGTAAATACCAAATTATGACGAGAAGCGGCGACAAGTTTGTCATCATCGTTCACGATGACGGACGCCGCGAAATGTACCACTTCGAATACGATAATCCGGATGACAGCATTTCCATGGTTACGCTTGAAGACGAAGAAGCCCGGCAGGTTGCCGCCATTGTGGGCGGTATGACCTATAAGCCGAAGGCGCTCGAAACCATTGAAGTCGCGCTTGATGATTTAACCATCGAATGGTATAAGATCGAACCGAACGCCGCATGCATTGGCAAAACGATCGGCGAAGCCGATATTCGCCAAACGACGGGAGCGACGATTATCGCTGCAGTCGAGAAGGAAGCCAAGCATATCAATCCAGGCCCCGACTATATTTTCAAAGCGGATACCACACTCATCGTCGCAGGCGAGCGGCAGCATCTAAAGCTTCTTAAGCTGATGCTGCAAAACGGGAGCCGTTAATGATGGATCACATGGTGCTGGAGATCGGTCTTGCCGTTATACTCATTGCCTTAGTCGGGTTGTTAGCTGCAAAAATTCGGTTTTCCGTCATCCCGTTTTACATCTTAATCGGCATGGCCGTAGGTCCTCATGCGCCGCATGTAGGCATATTGGACTTCAGGTTTATCCATAGCGCAGAACTAATCGAATTCATGGGGCGGCTCGGCGTGCTGTTCCTCCTGTTCTATTTAGGTCTGGAGTTTTCTGTGGGCCGGTTAATGAAATCGGGGCGCTCTATTGCGATTGGCGGAACGATATATATCCTCATCAACTTTTCGCTTGGCTTATTATTTGGCTGGATCAATGACTTCCCTATCGAAGAAACGATGGTCATTGCCGGTATTACTACGATTTCTTCGAGTGCCATCGTGGCGAAGGTGCTTGTCGATTTGAAACGGACGGCTAACCCGGAGACGGAGATGATTCTCGGAATCATCATGTTCGAGGATATTTTCCTCGCGGTCTATATTTCCGTGCTCTCCGGGCTTGTGCTCAGCGATTCTTCAACGCTTGGCGGGGTGCTTTTGTCCGCGTCCTATGCGCTCGGCTTCATGCTGCTATTCTTGATTATTGGCAGGAAGGCTGCCCCGCTTCTGAATAAATTGTTTAATATCCGCTCGAATGAGCTGTTTCTGCTGCTCGTGTTCGGCCTGCTGTTTCTCGTCGCCGGCTTCTCCGAAACCATTCATGTCGCGGAGGCGATCGGCGCCCTTTTAGTCGGCTTAGTGCTGGCAGAAACGGTTCACATGAAGCGGATTGAGCATCTGATCCTGCCCTTCCGTGATTTCTTCGGCGCGTTATTTTTCTTCAGCTTCGGCTTGACGATTGACCCGTTCGCCCTTGGCGGAGCGGTATGGCTGTCGCTTGGCGCGGTTGGCGTTACGCTGTTTGGTAATTTCGTCGCCGGCATGCTCGCAGGCAAAAGCGCAGGCCTCTCGCCGAAGGCATCGGCAAATATCGGCCTTACGATCGTATCGCGCGGCGAATTCTCCATCATTATGGCGAACCTCGGCAAAGCCGGCGGTTTGCTTGAGCTGCTGCAGCCGTTCGCGGCTTTATATGTTCTCATTTTAGCCATACTGGGGCCGCTTCTGACGAAGGAGTCGAAGCTGGTATTCAAAGGCTTAAACGGGATTTTCAGATGGGAAAAACGGAAGAATGCAAGAGAGCCGTTACCGGCCAAGGAACAATCGGGCAGCGGCTGAGCAGCCTGTTGAATTGTAGGCCTAATGAGAGCGTATCTCTTAGGCCTTCTTTTTTTTTGCTTATATTCCTTGCGATAGGATTATTCTTTATGTTCCGTTTCTGTATAATAAAAACTGGGAAATCCATTTCAAATCAAGGAGGAACACCTTTCAAATGACAGCTGCGCTTTTATATATCGAGGATGACCAGGAGATCGGAAGCTTTGTTTGCGAGCACTTGAAGGATCAGGGCTATGAGGTCCATTGGTTAAAAACCGGCGAGCATGCCCTTGAAGCTGCGGCAGACTGCAGGCTTGTTATTCTCGATGTCATGCTGCCGGGTCTCGATGGTTTTACCGTTGGTCAGCGGCTGAAAAAGGCGATGCCCGATATCCCGATTCTCATGCTCTCTGCACGCACCTCCATCGACGATAAGCTGCAGGGCTTGCAATTCGCGGACGATTACATAACGAAGCCATTTCATCCCGATGAGCTAACGGCACGAATCGAGGTGCTCCTTCGCCGCTTCGGTTCGCGTTTCTCCGAGCCGCTGGCGATCAAGCATCTACTCGTGCATGAGCAGCAAAATCGGATCGAAAATCGCGATACCGGCGAGGAAATTACGTTGACGGGCAAGCAGTTTCACATTTTCAGCTATCTGCTACGGCATTTGGGGCAAATTTTAACGAAGGAACAAATTTATGAGGCAGTGTGGGGAGAGGCTTTCATCGAAGGGGATAAAACCTTGATGGTCCATATCCGGTACTTACGGGAAAAAATCGAAAGAAATCCGGCTGCTCCCGAAGTCATCGAGACGGTTCGCGGCATCGGTTATCGGGTGCGCGCATGAAGAAGCAGCGCCTCGGCGGCATGCGGTTCCGCCAAACCCTATTGTCCCGCTACCTGCTCCTCATTTTATTCGCCTTTTTATTTATCCCGATCGTTTTCCCTCTGGCTTCCGTCCTATATATCATCATTCAAGAAAACTCGCAGAGCGCGGATTCCGATTATTTGAAATACGGCAGCGGCAGCGAATTGACCGCCATGTGGCATGAGCAGGCTGCTCATTTGCGGGAATCCGACTCCGTTCAAGTCAACAACAAGCTTCAGGAACTGAAGCAAAAATATCCCGAGGCCTCCTTCTTCTGGGTGGATGCAGCCGGCTTGACCAGGCTTCAGCTCCCAGAGCAGGAACAGCTCCCAATCCGCTGGACGCCGGCGGATGCGGTGCAATTTATGAAGGACAGCATCGACAGCGATCCCTTCACGATTGTCTCCTTCCTTGGTGCGGAGCATGAAGATCCAGCCTTTATGGCGATGCAAATCCCTCGCAGCATTATTGAGCTGAAGCGGCCGGTTGGAACGGGAACGCCTTTTTATATCTCGTTTTTATTCATCATGATTGTTTTTTTCTTTCTGCTCTCCTTCCTCTTCTTCCGGCATATTCGCAAGCGGCTGATCGGTCTGCAAGCAGCCATGTCGCTGCCTGGCGATAACGGACTGCCGCAGCCGATCATCGTGCATAAACGCGATGAAATCGGCCAGCTGGAGGCGGCCTTTAATCACATGATTGATCAGCTAAGGGAGAGCACGGAACGCGAGCGTGCAGAGGAGGAGCTCCGCAAACGGCTCATCGCCAGCTTGTCGCATGATCTGCGGACGCCGTTGACGGTGATGAACAGCCAGCTCTATTCGCTGCGGAAGGAGCCGCTGAGCCCGAACGCGCAGGCAGCCGTCAAACAAATGGAACAGAAAGTAACCACCTTAGACAATCTGATTGAGAATTTGCTGTCTTATACGTTGATGACCAGCGGCAGATATCCGCTTAAGCTGGAGCGGCAGGATATTCTGCGTCTCGTACGGGAAAGCGCCGCTTCTTGGTATCCGCTCTGGGAGCAGGAGGGCATTTCCGCCGAAATCGAGCTCCCTGATGAAGCACGGATGCTGGATGTGGACAAGGCCGGCTTTCGCCGCGTGCTCGATAATTTATTTCAAAACGTGACGAGGCACGCGCAAAGCGGCAAGTATATCGGCATCACGGTGGAGCCGTATCAGGATCGTCCTGCCCTCGTTATCCGCGATCGCGGGAACGGACTCCAAGCGGAATCGGGAAGCAAAGGCGCCGGCCTTGGTTTAGCCATCGTTGATTATCTCCTGCATGAGATGAGACTCGACTGGTCCATGGATAACAGCTCTGCGGGAACAATCGTCTTCATCTTCTTAGATGTTGAAGGAGCCAGCGCCAAGCGGGAGTAAATTACGCAATCGGGCGATGGGATATTTTGGAAATCCGTATTTTTTAAACCAAATTTAAACTTGGGGAGCACTGGGTTTAACCTTCATCCGTTAATCTTCTTATTGAGGTGATGAGCATGAAGGAATGGGTTATTGAAACAAAAGGACTCAGCAAGCGTTACAAAGGACGTTATGCCGTTTCCAATCTGCATTTAAAAATCGCAAAAGGCGATATATACGGTTTCCTCGGTCCGAACGGCGCCGGCAAAACAACGACGATCCGCATGCTGCTCGGATTGATCAAACCGTCTAACGGGTCCGTGCATGTTTTTGGGCAGCCCTTGAACAAGGAAAGGCTCTCTATTTTGCGCCGAATCGGCTCGCTCGTTGAATATCCGTCATATTATGGACACTTAACCGCCGTTGACAATCTCGAGGCCATTCGCCGCATAATCGGAGCGCCCTCCTCCAGAATTGCCGAGGTTCTTGAGATCGTCGGCCTGACCAAAGAAGCCCGGCGGCCGGTAAAAGGTTACTCGCTCGGCATGAAGCAGCGGCTCGGCATCGCAAGCGCCTTGCTCGGCAATCCGGAGCTGCTGCTGCTCGACGAGCCAACCAACGGACTCGATCCGTCCGGTATTTTGGAAATACGCGAGCTCATCAAGCAAATGCCCAAGCAGCATGGCATAACCGTTCTTATATCCAGCCATCTGCTGAGCGAGGTCGAACTGACTGCCGGAACCGTCGGCATCATCAGGCAGGGAGAGCTCGTATTTCAGGATACGATCGCTAACCTCCACCAGCAAGCGCAGGGCAGCATGTCGCTTACCGTATCCGAGCCGGAGCAAGCGCTGGCAGCGCTGCGCCAGCAAGGATTCGAAGCCGAGCAAAGCGGATCATCCCTACTGCTGGAGCATACAGGCGATCATGCGGTTGCACGTATCGTCAAAAGCCTTGTAGAACGCGATCATGCCATTTACCGTGTCGAGGAGAAACGAAAGTCGCTCGAGGAGCTTTTTCTTCAGATTGTCGGGGAGGGAAAGCAGGCATGATGCTCAAAGCACTCTCGGCCGATTTTTTGAAAATCCGCGGCAAAGGGCTGTGGTTTCTGATTTTTATTGGCCCGATCGGATTGATTGCCATGCAGGCGCTTAATTACGGGCTCCGTTATGATTATTTGACGCAAAAATATGCGGGAAAGCTCTGGGAAACGCTGCTCTCGGACATTCTAATGTTTGTTCCGATCTCGTTATTTCTCGGGATAACCCTCGTCTCGTCGCTGCTCGCCAATGTCGAGCATCACACCAATGCATGGAAGCAGCTGCTCGCGCTGCCGATTTCCAGGGGCGCCGTATTCAGCGCCAAATTTATGCTCGGCGCCCTGTTGCTTGCTCTATCCTGCGCGGTACTGGCTATAGGCACCGCCTTGCTGGGCATTTCATTACGGTTTGGCAGCAGCGACATGCCTGTCTGGGATATTTTGCGGCTGAGCTTTCTGCCCTATCTCGCTTCCTATCCGGCGCTCGCTTTGTTTATGTGGCTGTGCCTTACGTTCAAAAACCAGGCGATTCCCATTACGCTTGGCGTTATGATTGCCATAACTTCCGTATTTTCGATTCAGCTGTCCGAATGGTTCCCGGTAAATTGGCCTTTATTTGGCTATATCGGTCCGCGTCAGGAGCTGTTCGTCCTGACAGGCTTGCTTTCCGGCGCGGTCATCTTCCTTATCGGCACCCTTCATTTCAACAGGAAGGATGTGAATTGAAATGCATGCTTATCTTCGGCTGCTTGCTTCCGAGCATTTAAAGCTTTCCAAGTCCTTTATCTGGCTGCTCCTTCCGATAAGTCCGCTGCTGTCGCTTGCCATCGGTGTATTCGTTTCACTCGATTCGTATGAAACCGCAGGCACGTTCGCGCAATATGCCCTGCTTGTCTCGGCAATGGCCGCGTTCCATGCGATGCTGTTTTTGCCTATTTTGACTGGCATCCTCTCCGCCTTCATCTGCCGTTACGAGCATACGGGCGGAGGCTGGAAGCAGCTGTTGACCCTTCCCGTATCGAGAAGCGGACTATTTTTGGCAAAATTCAGCCTGGTCGCGATTCTGCTTGCCGTCACGCAGCTATTATTCCTTGGCGCGGTTCTATTGGCCGCGATTTACCAAGGCATTGATGGCGACCTGCCCTGGAAAATGCTGCTGACCGGCATCGGCAGCGGCTGGCTCGCCTGTCTGCCGCTTGCGGCGCTGCAGCTGCTTGTATCCGTGAGCTGGAGCAGCTTCGCCGCCCCGCTTGTCATCAATGTCATGCTGACCATTCCGAACATGCTGATCCTGAATTCGGAACGGTTCGCTCCCTTTTACCCTTGGGCACAGCCCATGCTGGCCATGCTCAGCTTCAGCAACGAGGGGTTCGGTGCCTTCGCGCTACCATTAGAAAATATTCTTATTACGGTAATGGGCAGCTTTGTATTGTTTTTTGCGGCAGGACTGCTCTACTTCAACCGTAAGGAAATGTAAGAATACCTTGTTCGGGCTGCGCTGCCGGTCATCGACCGGTTAGAACAGCCCGATTTCTCTTTTTAGAAGGTCACAAACCCCATGGCCCGCTTTGCCTGAAGCAGCGTGGCGTTAGCGGTCTCGGATGCTTTCAGTGCTCCCTCCTTCAAAATGGCGACAAGCTCCGCGGAATCTACGATTTCCCCGTACCTCTCCTGGATCGGTATTAATCTCTCGGCTACTACCTCGGCTAAATCCTTCTTAAAGCTCCCGTAGCCCTGACCCTCATACCGCCTTTCAATGGCAGCAATAGAATCACCGGAGAACACGGCATAAATCTCCATAAGATTGCTGACCGCTGGTTTAGCTTCCCAATCCAAACGCACGCTTCCCTCTGAATCGGTTACGGCTTTAGCGAATTTTTTTCTGATCTCATCCGGCGAATCGAGCAAATGCACGCAGCTATTCCGGTTCGGGTTGCTTTTGCTCATTTTTTTGCTTGGGTCATCCAGTCCCATTATGCGGGAGCCCAAGCTTTGAATGATCGGCTCCGGTATGACAAAGGTACTTCCAAAACGGTTATTGAAACGTTGCGCTAAAACCCTGGTCAGCTCTAGATGCTGCTTCTGATCGTCACCCACAGGCACATGGGTCGCTTGGTAAAGGAGAATATCCGCGGCCATCAAGGCGGGATAGGTAAACAGTGCAGCACTAACCGCATCCTTGCCCTCCGACTTTTCTTTAAACTGCGTCATTCTGCCAAGCTCGCCGAGATGCGTTTGCGTTTCCATCAACCATCCGAGCTCAGCATGCGCAGGTACCTGCGATTGAATGAAAATAGCACATTTCTTAGGATCAATACCCGCCGCAATATAAAAGGCAGCAATATCCTTTGAACGTTGATATAACTCTTTCGGATCTTGCGTGACGGTTACGGCATGAAGATCCGGCACAAAGAAAAAGCACTCATACTCCTGTTGAATCGTTAAAAATGGCTGCAGCGCTCCTCCAAAGCCTCCAATATTCAGCTCGCCGCTTGGTTTAATCCCGGACAATACTCGTTTCATGTTCATTCCTCCTTGTTTTTGGGCATCAAGCGTAAACTTATATAGCCGCTCTTTTGCGGCAAAGGCTCGTTTCGCGGAGATTTATAAGCACATTTATAAGTGAAAATATAAATAAAAAAACACCTGTCCGCTAAAAAAGGGACGAAGTGTTTGCTCCGCGATACCACCCGAATTCGGCCAATGGCCGCACTCTTTCATGTCAATTTCTAACACGATTCCCCTAGATAACGGAGGGACTCACCGTCAACGCCTACTGGCTGGTTAACCAACGTTCGGATTGAAGCGAAAGAAACCATTCACCCGGACAATCGTGCCAGACCTCTCACCAGTCGCTGGCTCGCTTTGACAATTGCATCAGGATACTCTTTTCTTTCATGGCTTTAAGCTATAAATAGATGAAATTCACAATACAATATGGAAGGCCGAATAGTCAATCTTTTCCTTTTATTTAAGCTCGCCGATAAGCCCCCTAGAGCTTCAGACGATCCGTTGAAATCGTAGTCTCATAAGTCAGCCCAAGATAACGATAGCGGATGGTAACGGTCTCTATGGTTAACTCATCCGTAATCGTCAGGGCATAAATTTTATCCGCGGCTGTCGCTTTTCTATCTTTCATCTTATCTATCTGTCCTTGGGGATCTGTTCCTGTAGGTAGGCTGACCTCATGCAGCCCTTTAAACGTATACGTGCCGAATTGCCGGGCGTCCATTTGGTCCGATGCGATGAATCCTTTGGTATGGTCGCTGACTTGTATTTTCACAAAATCAGGAACTGCGCTTTTATTTATAAGCACCTTTATAATCTCAATGCTGCCGATCGAGCCTTTATTCCCAATGGAAACAAGCATCACTTTTCTATCAGATGTGGACGAGCTTGCTCCCGCGGTTAATGGCGGATTTGCTTTGAGATAACAGTAAGCAGCTAATAATAAAGCAGCGATGATTGCAACAATCATAAGCGCCTTTCTCAAAATCGTACACCTCCTTTAGCCTTCAAGCAGCCCATTCGCTTGATTCACCAATCTCACCTGCGTCTCGCTCAGCCGCCCCTTCGCATAGCTGGAATCCACAGGCTCCACCCATGCAAAGCCGTCTTCAACGTAACGAGGAAAAACATGCATATGATAATGCGTCAAATCATTAAATTTCCCGCCATTCTGAATAACCGTGATTCCGTCCGGTTGGAATTCCGCTTTCAGCCGCCTTGCCAGCATGGCTGATGCCTTCATGATTTCGTTCGCTGTTCTTTCATCCAGATCATCGACATCATGAAAATGCCTCTTCGGCAGGATGAGCACATGTCCTTCATTTAACGGAGCGATATCGAGAAAACAGGTGACCCATTCATTTTCATAGACGGTATGAGTTTCTATTCGATGATTGGCAAGCTGGCACCCCAGACAAGGCGTTTCTGACATTCCATTTTCCTCCCTTAGCATATTTATTGTATCTTTTTCCAATTATATATTATGAACTAGGCTTCATTGCTGCATTTTTGATTATTAATTTTCTTTTGGCAACAAAAAAAAGGAGCAGCCGCAGCTGCTCCTTTTTTCTATTCCATTTGTTTCGCTCATTTTTGATGCAGAAATTCTCGCATGCTGCCAGCCTTATTTGTGGCTTTCGAGCCACGCCGATAGAAGGTCGATCTCCTCATCCGTCAGCTGTCCTTTGTAACCAGGCATTCCGTTCCCGCCATTGCTTATTTGCGTTTTAATTTGTTCGAAAGACAATTCATTGCCGACATGCTGCAGGTTAGGTCCATTCCCGCCCGAGAGGTCAACGGCATGACAGCTCACGCAGTTTTTGCCGTACAGCGACTCCGCTTCTGCCGTATTAACCACAGCGTTGCCATTGTTCTCTGCCGGCGTTTCGGTATTGGCTCCATTATTGGTTCCGGTATTGGCTCCATTATTGGCATCATTACCGCCGCCGCAGGCAGATAGCGCAAGAATTAACGCAAAGACAGATAGCAGCAAAACCCATTTGTTTTTATAAATCATGATGTTTCCTCCTAGTGTAGGGAGTTTTGTTGTTACTTTACCCTCAATTGAATGATCTATGCAGCGTTTGCCAAAGATTTTCAGAAGAGGGAAGACTGCGCATAACAGAAAGCTTACTGGTTATCCTAAAGAAATGCATGACGGATTAACCGAAATAAGCTTTAAAGCGGGGTGATTATGTGGATATGCAAGGGGATCTGGTCAACCACTTAACCGAGCTGCGGAAAAGACTGATTATCGTGATCGCTTGTTTCTTCGTCGCTATGAGCGGAGGGCTGTATGCTGCCCCCAGTATTTTACGGTATATCAAATCAGGTCTGACCGCCAAATCAGTGGAATGGAACGTCTTCTCGTTCACGGACGGTTTGTTCATCTATTTGCGCTGCGCTTTCCTGTTCGCCATTCTTTTCACGCTGCCGGTGCTGCTTTACCACACTTGGGCGTTTGTGCGGCCCGGTCTGACGGAAACGGAAGCAAAAGGAACGCTGGCCTATGTGCCCGTATCCTTCCTTCTTTTCCTTGCCGGCGTATCGTTTAGTTATTTTCTTGTGTTTCCGATGATGCTCGGATTCATGATGGAAATGAACCAAAATGTCGGCGCCGTCGAGACGTACGGGATTGATCGGTATTTTTCCTTTCTGTTCAGTGTCGTGTTCCCGCTTGGCATCGCCTTCGAAATGCCGCTTATCATCCTGTTTCTGACGAAAATCGGGCTGCTCACTCCTGAACGGCTGAACGGCTCGCGCAAATATGCCTATGTCGGTCTGGCCGTTGTCGGGGCCTGCATCTCCCCGCCGGACTTTGTCTCTCACCTGTCCGTGACAGTGCCGCTGCTGCTGCTCTTCGAGATCAGCGTGCTCGTAACCCGAAGGTATGCAAAACGAGTGGCCGCCGTTCCTTCACCTACTTGAACCAAAAAGGAGAATGACCTATGTTAAACAACATCGGTGTTTCAGGGTTAGTCATTATTCTGCTTATCGCGCTCATCGTTTTTGGGCCGGCTAAACTTCCCCAGCTCGGCCGGGCTTTCGGCGATACGCTGCGCGAATTCCGCAGCTCGACGCGCGGCATTGTGGACGATGAACAAATCGTCCCATCCGCAGACAAAAAGGATGACATGCAGAAGCTGCTGTAGGACATAAAAAAAGGGCCGTTCCCGTATTTCCTCGGGAACGGCCCTTTTTTGTTTTTGGACACACCGCCTCATTCAAACCAGCAGGCCGCCTTTTTCCCTATACTTCAAAATGCCCTCCGCCGCGCGGTAAGCCAAAGCTCCGACCGTATTCGTCGGATTGTAGCCGGCGTTTTGCGGAAATGAGCTGGCACCGACGACAAACACGTTGTCCGCATCCCACATTTGACTGTACGTATTGACCGCCGACGTGTCCGGTTTATCTCCCATGATGACGCCGCCTGTGTTATGCGTCGACTGATAGGTCATAATCTCATAAGGACCGAGATCCTTTAAATAATCAACCTTATCCGCGCCCATCTCATTCATAATCTTAGAGCAGCGCTCGGCTAGAAACTTCGCTAGCTCGCGATCCTGATCTTCGAAATCAAAGGTTATCCGCAAGAGCGGATCGCCGTAGACATCCTTGTAGGTCGAATCCAAATCGAGAAAATGATGCTTGAAAGACATCGACGAGCCTTGTCCCCCTATCGCAAGCGTTCGATTGGAATAATGCACCGACTTCGCCTTGAATTCCGAGCCCCAAGCGGCTGTTCCCGACGGCGTCGGATTGTTCTGAATCGGGCGGGCGCCAGTCTGGGTGAGCGCAATGGAGCCTCCGTGAATAAAATTCAGCTCGGAGTGGTCAAAGTTGTCACCGTTATAATCATCAAGAGAAACGCCGAGCGCTCCTGCACCCGCGAAGTTATTAAACTGCTGGTTTTCGAAGAAACCAACCGCGCTGCCTTTCATAACCTGATAGGCGTAGTTCCGACCGATGACACCTGTCCCTGACGCTGGATCATAAGGTTTCCCGATTCCCGACATCAGCAGCAGCCGAACATTGTTGAACACGTAGCTCGTCACGACAACGATGTCTGCAGGCTGAATGATCTCCTCCCCCGTCGTTACGTCCGTATACATAACGCCGGTCGCCTTACCACCCTTATGTAGAACCCGGCGGACATTGGAATGGGTACGGATCTCAAACTTTCCTGTCTTGTTAGCCACCGGAATGACAGTCACCACTGGATCAGCCTTGGCCCCGTATTCACATCCAAAGCGTTCGCAGTATCCGCAATATTGGCAAGCGGCACGGGCGATCCCATCAGGATTCGTATAGTTCTCCGATAGATTGGCCGAAGGAAGCATATACGGATTGAGCTTCAGGCGAGTAGCCGCATCTACGAACATCTGCATCGCCGGTGACTTCTTCATTGGCGGAGTCGGAAAAGGGCCGCTGCGTTTGCCGCCCAGAGGATTTACCTCGCCTGAAATGCCAGCCATTTTCTCGAATTTGTCGTAATACGGCTCGATCTCGTCGTACGTAATTCCCCAATCCTGAATCGTCATGCCAGCCGGGATTTTATTTTTTCCGTATTTCTCGATCGTCTTGCTGCGAATTTCAAAATCATACGGCAAAAACCGGTAGGTCTGCCCGTTCCAGTGAACGCCCGCTCCGCCGAGTCCGTCCCCGATCAGGAACGAGCCGTACTGCCTCATCGGCAGCGCACGGATTTTCTCATTGCTGCGGAACGTGATCGTTTCCTTAGATAAATCCTGCATCATTTCGTAACGCAGCGCGTAACGCAGCTCGTCATGCACCATGAAATAATCCTCGGTCTTCCGCTCTTTTCCTCGTTCAAGACCTACCACGTTTAAGCCGCTTTTCGTAAGCTCCGAGGCGATGATGCCCCCAGACCAGCCGACCCCTACGATGACAACGTCGGTTTTCGGTAATGTTTTGGCCATAATATCCTCCCGATTCGCTAATGAGAAACCAAATGGTCTTGCAGGCTGCTCGGATCAAGTTTCGTAAAATCTTTTTCAATCATGGTGATATAGCTCATCTGATTGCCCGGATAATTGCGCATCTTCCACCCGTTCATATCCAAATTCCCCCCATACAGCGGGTCACTATAAGCACCTTCCAGCGTACTGGTTCGCAGCATTTTGAAGAAGCTGCTCGCAGAAATCGTAGTCAGCTTCACCTCGTCCGACTCAAAGCCTTTAAGCAATTCATCCTGCTGCTCACCTGTCAAGTCGATGAAGCCCTTTTGAAACTTGGTCATGCTGTAATTCTCCAGCTCGCGCAGGCCGATCTCAAATATTTCTTTTCTTTTCAGCCGGCCCTGATAGCCTTGCTCCTTCTCCCCCGTGTAGAATGGCGGGGTCATGTAATCTCGTCCATTGAACCCCCATTCCCCGGCGAGCTGATGGTCAATAAAGTAAGCGACACCCAGCGATTTCGCACCTGGACCATTCTCATCCTCGGGAAAAATCCGTTCCGTCGCGCTCTCGACAATCCGGAACTGCGCTTGGGTAAAAAACATGAGCGCGCGGTTATAGTTTTTTGGTTCAGCCGTCTTTCCTTCATCCGTTTTACCCGGTGCCGTCGTTGTGGTCGGTTTCTTTTTGAGTAAGGAGCCTAGCGCCCCGCCCACGGCTATGCCGCCTAATGCGTATCCCGTATTAATAAGAAACCTGCGGCGGGAGTTTCCTTCGACCGTGCCTTTGTTTGGTTCTTTCTGTTTATCACTCCGATCCAAAACTTGCACCTCCTGGAAAGTTCGTTCTTTCCTCTTTATTATTTTCCAACAACCCATGAATATTCATTTCATGGAAATGGTCATCCTAACATCAAAATGCAACACTATGGAGGATGATTCTTCGATGACTGCTTTCAGCAAATTGCTCACGCTTTCCGTTGCCGCTTTTGCTCTGTCCGGCTGTGCCAATGAAACGCCCCCTGCCTCGCAAGCTAAGGCCTTAACGCAACAAGAAGCCCACAAACTTCATGACCCGTCCGTCATTCCGAACGAAGCAGGACCAAAGCTGCATACAACCAATGAACACGGCAATACCACGTATGGGATGGGCACATCCGTGTACAGCATGATCGGCAGCTCCGGACTGCATGCGAACGGCTTCTCTGCCCATCTGGAATCTCGGCTGAGCGGAATCGGCATCCCCGACGTGCGCGTTTTCGTTTTCGACGATACGGTCGTGCTCGCCACAGAGAAGCTTACCTCCTCCGGTTCGCAATATGATGAGGTGCAAAAGAAGTTGCTGGATCAAACCGAAGGACTTTCAGGTCAAGGCTACTCGCCGAATAATGGGCTTGGCGGCATGAATGGGACGGATAAAGGAAGCCATGATAATCTATCGATGGCCGCAAGCCAGATCAAGAATTTCATGGGCGGGGATGTAAAGGTGCTCACGGTAACGGGAACGAGAGCAGTGAAAGCAATCGAGAAAATTCGTGAGGATGCTTTGGCCGAGAATCTATCTCCCGATAAGCTGGCCAGCGATATTCGCCAGCTACTCAGGCTGGTTAAGGCGGGGCAGAAGTAACACGGCAAAAAAAAGCGGCCACCGGATCAATTCCGGCAGCCGCTTTTTACGTTATGCTTTGTGCAACGTAAACCGTCTTTAGTTCTATTTAGTTAGTGTGATGTGTGTGCTGCACGGCGCAAGCAGTTGGTCTCGAGGTAGCTACGTTGTACTTTGTGCAACGTAAGCCCGTAAAAATGGCCTTATTTGCTGCTACGCTGCAGTTTATACAATGGATTCCTCTACAGTAGCTCCATTTTGCAGTCTAACATCCATTTCTGTTGCATTTTCTGCAGTGTAGCCTACAGTTTGAGGCTAATTTCAGGTTTCTGTTGTAGAAAGTGCAGTGTAGCACACGCCTTTCCTTAACTTGCGTATCTGTGTCAGCACATTCCTAACTCCTAACTCCTAGCTGCGGTTCGGCGCGTCAGTTATACATACAAACTAGTTCTAGTGCGTGCTGCAAGGCGCAAGCAGTTGGCCTCGAGGTAGCTACGTTGTACTTTGTGCAACGTAAGCCCGCAAAAACGGCCTTAATTGCTGCTACGCTGCAGTTTATACAATGGATTCCTCTACAGTAGCTCCATTTTGCAGTCTAACATCCATTTCTATTGCATTTTCTGCAGTGTAGCCTGCAGTTTGAGGCTAATTTCAGGTTTCTGTTGTAGAAAGTGCAGTGTAGCACACGCCCTTCCTTAACTTTCGTATCTGTGTCAGCACATTCCTAACTCCTAACTCATAACTCCTAACTGCGGTTCGGCGCGTCAGTTTTACATACAAATTAGTTCTATTTAGTTAGTAAAATGTGCGTGCTGCACGGCGCAAGCAGTTGGTCTCGAGGTAGCTACGTTGTACTTTGTGCAACGTAAGCCCGCAAAAACGGCCTTAATTGCTGCTACGCTGCAGTTTATACAATGGATTCCTCTACAGTAGCTCCATTTTGCAGTCTATCATCCATTTCTGTTGCATTTTCTGCAGTGTAGCCTGCAGTTTGAGGCTAATTTCAGGTTTCTGTTGTAGAAAGTGCAGTGTAGACACATTCCTAACTCCTACTCCTAGCTGCGGTTCGGCGCGTCAGTTTTACATACAAATTAGTTCTAGTGCGTGCTGCAAGGCGCAAGCAGTTGGCCTCGAGGTAGCTACGTTGTACTTTGTGCAACGTAAGCCCGCAAAAACGGCCTTAATTGCTGCTACGCTGCAGTTTATACAATGGATTCCTCTACAGTAGCTCCATTTTGCAGTCTAACATCCATTTCTATTGCATTTTCTGCAGTGTAGCCTGCAGTTTGAGGCTAATTTCAGGTTTCTGTTGTAGAAAGTGCAGTGTAGCACACGCCCTCCCTTAACATTCGCATCGGCTAAACCTCAAAGGTCGTCTAATACATCCGTTTGTTAAGTAATATGGCACATTTACACTCATTTAACGGTTAAAGTTAGGATTACTGGGCTGGCGGGGCGCCAGGTTTCGGGTTGGTGGGTTGGTGGGTTGGTGGGTTACTGGTTTGCTCGATTGCTCGGTTGGTGAGTTACCGGGTTTCTGGATTGATGGTTGACAGGTTACTGGGCTGGCGGGGCGCCAGGTTTCGAGTTGGTGTGTTGGTGGGTTACTGGGTTACTGGGTTACTGGGTTACTGGGTTACTGGGTTACTGGGTTACTGGGTTACTCGGTTGGTGAGTTACCTGGTTTCTGGGTTGATGGTTGACAGGTTACTGAGCTGATGGGTTGATGGTTGACAGGTTACTGGGTTGCCGGGTTGCCGGGTTGCCGGGTTGATGGGTTGATGGGTTGATGGCTTGATGGCTTGATGGCTTGCCAAGTTGATGGCTTGCAGAGTTGTTGAGTTACTGACTTGCCAGTCTATCAGGTTTCTGGTTTGCTGGGTTGCTGGGTTGCTCGGTTGCTCGGTTGCTCGGTTGCTCGGTTGTTGAGTTGTTGAGTTTCTGGCTTGCTAGGTTGCCCGGTTGATGGGTTGCCGGGTTGATGGGTTGATGGTTGCCAGGTTACCGGATTGTCAGTTTACTGGCTTGCTAGTGTGCCGAGTTGCTGAGTTAGCGGTCTAGCAGATCTCCGGGTTACTGAATTGCTGGGTGACGGTTGCAATTTTGTCGGCTTTCCAGGTTGCCTGGCTGCCGTGTTTACCATCTTGCTGCCAGGTTTATGAGCAGCCAAATACAAAAAAAGCTGCCGAACCATCAGGTTTGGCAGCCCTTTACTATTTTCCACATCCGCGCAGCTGCTTATCTTATCTGCTACCAAACTGGGCATGGTGCAGGCGGCTGTAAATGCCGCCCGCCGTGACGAGCTCCTCGTGGCGGCCTTGTTCGGTAATTCCTTGCTCCGTTACGACGACAATTCGATCGGCGTTCTTGATTGTTGCCAGTCGGTGCGCGATAACGAGCGTGGTCCGGCCAACGGACAGCTCTGCCAGCGACTGCTGGATAGCGGCTTCCGTCTCCGTATCGAGCGCTGACGTTGCTTCGTCGAGAATAAGGATCGGCGGGTTCTTGAGGAACATCCGCGCAATGGCTAAACGCTGTTTTTGTCCGCCGGACAGCTTTACGCCGCGCTCCCCAACTACCGTATTGAGCCCCTGCGGCTGAGCATGGATGAACTCCTCCAGCTTCGCTCTCCGAGCCGCCTGCCAAATATCCTCGTCCGAGGCGCCAAGCTTCCCGTAGACAATGTTCTCACGGATGGTGCCCGCAAACAGGAACACGTCCTGCTGGACGATTCCGATCTGCTTCCGCAGCGAATCCAGCTTCAAATCGCGAATATCGTGGCCATCGACGGAGATGCTGCCGCCTTCGATTTCGTAGAAACGCGGCAGCAAGCTGCACAGCGTTGTTTTGCCGGCGCCGGAAGGCCCGACGAAAGCAATCGTCTCGCCAGCGCGAATCGATAGATCGATATTTTGCAGCACCTTCGCTTCGCCTTCATAACCAAATGTAACGTCACGGTATTCAATATTGCCGCTTAAACGGTCCACCTCGACCGCATCCGGCTTATCCGCAACATCTGGCGCCGTCTCCAGAAGCTGCACGTAACGCTTAAATCCGGCAATCCCTTTCGGATAGCTCTCGATGACGGCATTAATTTTTTCGATAGGCTTGAAGAAAATGTTCGTCAGCAAAACGAAGCTTATGAACTCTCCGTATTTCAAATCTCCCTTAATAACAAACCATGTGCCTGCAATCAGCACGAACACGGAAACCAGTCTCATGAGCATGTAGGTGATGGATGAGTTCAAGCCGATTATTTTGTACGAAATAAGCTTGGCTTCACGGAAACGCAGGTTATTTACCTTGAACAGCTTTTTCTCGTGGCTTTCATTCGAAAAAGCTTGAACAACGCGAATGCCGCCGACCGTATCCTCCACGCGCGCATTGAAATCGGCCATATCCGAGAACAAGCGGTTTGCAGCCCTCGTCATTTTACCGTTGAACATCAAGACTAGCCATATAATGATAGGAACAATAACGAATGTTAAAATAGCCAGCTCCAAATTAATATACGCCATGATGCCGAATGCCCCAACCAGCGTCATTGCCGCAATAAACATATCCTCGGGCCCGTGATGGGCCACCTCGCCAATCTCGAACAAATCATTCGTAAGCCGCGAGATCAGATGGCCGGTCTTGGTATTGTCGAAGAAACGGAACGAGAGCTTCTGGACATGATCGAACAGCTTTTTCCGCATGTCCGTCTCGATATTAATTCCGAGCATATGCCCCCAGTAGGTAACCACATATTGCAACAGCGTATTGATAATATAGACGACCAGCAAGATCGCGCATGCCGTTACAATCAGCCCCCAATTCTCGTCGGGCAGCAGGGTATCTATGACATAACTAACCGCTAGAGGGAAGCAAAGCTCAAGCACAGCCAGCAAAACCGCACAGCAGAAATCCAGCAGGAACAGCTTTTTGTAGGGCTTATAATAGGCAAAAAATCGTAAAAGCATCGTTAGCTCCTTCTTCTCTCGTAGTGATAATCATTTTCAATAAAATGATATACAATCACTACCATACTGTCAATCCATTGCCAAAATCAATCCGCTCCGGATGCGTATAGACGTTCATCTCCCCGCCCCGAATGAAACCTACGCAGGTAATGCCCAGATCCTCGGCGAGTCGCAGAGCGAGATCGGTCGGGGCCGATTTGCTGAGCATGATCCCGCAGCCGATTTTGGCGGCTTTCAGCACCGCTTCCGAGGAGAGCCTTCCGCTAAAGGCAATGACCTTATCCGAGGTGCGGAGCCGATGCAGCAGACAATAGCCGAACAGCTTATCGAGCGCGTTATGGCGCCCGATGTCCGTTCTTACGGCGAGCAGCCCGGCAGGCGTTCCGATCGCTGCGTTGTGAACGCCGCCCGTACTGCGGAATTCCGAGGAGCTTTCCTGCAGCTCCTGCATGAAACGGATACACTGCTCTGCGGATATTCTCGTGCGGGTCATTATCGTTTTGGCCGTCAGCATATCGTTGTGAAAATAAAACTGCCGGCTCTTGCCGCAGCATGATCCGATAAACCGCTTTGCGTAATGGTCATGGCTTAACGTTTGCTTATGCTCAAGCTCAACATAGGCAAAGCCCGTATCCTCATGGATGATTAACGATTTCACTTGTCCTGCCGCGCGTATCACGCCTTCGGATGCAAGAAAGCCGATGACAAGCTCCTCCAAGCTCGAAGGAGAGCACACCAGCGTTGCAAACTCTTCGCCGTCCAGCTTCAAGGTAAGCGGGAATTCGGCAGCGATATCATCATCCTTCTCCAAGGGTACGCGGCCGTCGTATTTGATTATCCGCCACTTTGTCGTGTTTGAAAGCTCCATCCGCTTGCTCCTCCTTCACGTCCTGCTTAAGCACTCTCCACCCGGTATGCCGCCCCTGCAGCCTAAGCAGGCGGCTCGGTCTCCAGCTCGACGATCCGCTTCTCCATGTACTTCGTATCTTTAAAAGCATGATAGGTATCTGCCCGCTCCACGATAACCGAAGCATTATACTCGGGGATACCGGCTTGCGGCTCATAGACGCCCTTCGCAAATAAACTGTTGCCTTCCGGCCAGTACAGCTCGATATTTCCAGGCGCCATATCCTCCTTCTTTGCCCTTCCATGGAAGCTCCCGCTTCGGTTATAGACGACGATCGCATCCCCTTCTGCGATAGCAAGCTTAGCCATATCCGCCTTATTCATCAATACGTCATATCGTCCCGCAGCGTTAAAAGCATCCTTCTCCCCATAAATCATCGAATTGAACTGCTTGCCCCGCCTTGTCGTCGCATAAAAATGTCCTTCCGGTATGCGCAGCTCCGGCAACGCGATCGGCAGAAGATTTCCTCTGCCATCCTCCGTCGGACAATAGCCTTCCTCGCACAACCATGCACCGCCCCATTGAAATACATCGCCTTGCTTCCGCAGATCGCGAATTCCGTCGTATTGCGGCGATGCCAAAGCAATTTCCCGCCTAACGGCATCGGCATCCTTGAATGCAACCGCCCCTTTGAGCTCCGGACGAATCCTCGCAGCCAAATCTGCATAGATCTGCCATTCGGCGCGGGCTTCCCCGATCCGCGGCCCATCGATTTGCGGCGAGTAGTAAACCATCCGCTCCGTCGAGGTTGAAGTGCCGCCGCCTGGTTGCTCGTATCGCGTCATGGCAGGCAGGACAATGACCTCCTCCTCCGCATCCAGCAGCGTGGAGCTATTCAGCACAATATCCTGATGAACCCTCAGATCGACCGCTTCCAAGCAGCGCTTCACAAAATCCGGGTCTGGCATGGTCTCGACAAAATTGCCGCCTGACATATAAAACAGCTTCAGCTTTCGTTCATGCCGCTCTGGCAGCAGGGCATTCTCCAGCGAGACGCCGACGATATCTCCCTGCCAATCCGGAAGTTTGAAGCCCCACAGCCGCTCCATCCGGCGAATATCCTCGCCCTTGAACTCGCCGCCAGGCAGGCTGAATGGGTCGGCACCCATTTCGCCTGAGCCTTGAACGCCGCTATGGCCGCGTATCGGCATTAGTCCGCAATGCTCGCGTCCCAAGAAACCTCTAAGCAGCGCGAGGTTTGCCACCTGTGAAATATTATCCGACCCGAAGCGATGCTGCGTCAGCCCCATGCTCCAGACGAATACGCCGGACTTCGCTGCCGCCAGCAGCGAAGCGAAGGTCCGCATCCTCTCTCTCGCCAGCCCCGAGGATTTCTCCAGCAGCTCCCAATCCTGCTGCAGGACATGGGCCTTCAGCTCCATGAAGCCATTCGTATGCTCGCTCACAAAATCATGATCGATCGCCGAGCCCGGCCGCGCCTCCTCCATCTCAAACCAGCTCTTCATTACGCCGTGCATGAAGGCAATATCGCCGCCGATGTTCACCTGATAGAAATCGTCGGCCAGCTTCGTGCCAAAGAGCGCCGATTCCGGTATCGACGGAATCCAATAGCCCTCCATCGCCGGCTCGCGATAAGGGTTGATGACAATGATTTTGGTCCCCTTGCGCTTAGCCGCATACATGTACTTTGTCGATACCGGCTGATTATTCGCGGCAACGCTGCCCCAGAATACAAGCACATCCGTGCCGATCCAATCCTTGTAATTGCAGGTGGAAGCCCCTACGCCAAGCGAGCGTTTCATGGCCGTCTTGGAGGGGGAATGGCAAATGCGCGAGGCGTTATCGATATTGTTCGTGCCGATCAGCCTTGCCGCCTTAGCCGCCACATAATAGGATTCATTCGTTATGCCCCTTGCGGTTAAGTAAAAGGCCAGCTGCTTCGGGTCGATTGCCCGTGCTTTGGCGGCAATGCGATCCATTGCTTCATCCCAAGAAATTCGGCGAAAGCTTCGTTCCCCTTTGCTTCGAATAAGCGGATACGGCAGCCTTCCCAGCTTGCGCAACTGCGCGCTATCCAGCTTGCGAAGCTCATCGATATCCGAGTGGAGATCCGCATCTCGCATGGCAGGCATCGTATTCAAGCGGAGCACGTTAAGCCTCGTCGTGCAGAGATGCGGGCCGTCCAGCGTCTGATCATATAAACCGGATACGCCCAGCGCGCAGCCATCGCACACCCCCTGCGTCAAAATCCGATAAGCATAAGGCAAATTGTCCCGGTTGTCCCACGCAACCTTAAGCGTGTCCCTTATATGATGGGGTTTAATTCGTCCAAGCCCAAACGGCGCCTTGCTCACCCATAAACTCGGATCCGGCCGCTTTGGCAGCTTTATTGGTCCCGTATGCAGCGTCTTCTTCAATAGTCATCCACCCCCGCGAAGAATCTTCATTCCTCATTCATCATGTAAAGATACGAAACGATCTGCTGGGCCATTCCCGTAAGAAAGCGCATTCATGAATTAATTGGCGATATTGAATGAACTGAAATGTTTAGCATGATTCTCGCAGTAGTGCCCGCTGAGCTGAGCGAGCAGATCATTCTGCTGATCGCGCCTCCAGCCGGATTCCTTCTTTCCTTAGCCCCTATAGAATAAGAATCCGGCTGCAAAAGCGAACACTCCGTTTCTCCAAAATGATCTTCTCGCTCCGCTTCTGCCTGCCATTTATCCACTTAAACAAACCTGCAAACCGAGCTGTCGTTCCTTCCGAAAATGCGGCTATAAAGGCAATACCTGCACCGCTGCTTGCTTGCCGCTTACTTGAATGCCCGACTGCTTCTTGCCGCTCTCGGCCAAATCCTTCAGCATGCGCTCCAGCAGCTCCTTCGCCTTCGGGCCTTCCTTGCCTTGAATGCGAACGACGAGCTGAACGCCGCTGCCGGAACCGAGCAGCTTCGCCGCCTGCCGAAGCTTCGTATCATAATCATGCTCCTCGATATGAGGCGTCAAGCGGAGCTCCTTGATTTTGCTTGGCTGCTCCTTGGCCTTTACGCCGCGCTTCTCTTGGCTGGCCTGCTGCTTAGCCTGTCCTTTGGCCACCAGCTTGCATGGCGGGGGACTGCTCATAAGCGAGGTACACACCAAATCCACCTTCAGCTCGCGCGCTTTCTCGAGTGCTTCTTCCCGTGTAACAACGCCTAGATCCTCGCCTCGCAGGCCCGTTAGCCGAACCTCGGAGGCGCGTATTTTTTCGTTCATGATCACCATTGATGCCATACCAGCGTATCGCTCCCTTGCTGTGAATATGGAAAACAGCAGCCTTAGTTGCAAAGCCGCTGTTTTTTTCCTTCTTCCATTATACGCTTTTCTTACACGTCCAGCGCGGTTTGTTTGTGAATGCTTCCGCCGGACCCGTTCTCTGCCGTTATTTTGGCCGCAGCCTCATTAAACTCCGCCTTGCGCAGAAACTTCTTGCCTCTCCAGCGGACAAGCGACAGCGTGCCGCGAATATATTCGTCCAAGATCATGCAAGCATAGATCCCGATCAAGCCCCAGCCCAGCTCGATGCCCACAAAGTAAGCCAAGCCTGTCGCGATCAGCCACATCGAGAATACGGACGTCCACATCGTAAAACGCGTGTCGCCGACGGCATTAAGCGCATTGCCGAGCGCCATATTGACCATTTTGCCTGGCTGCAACAGTAAATTCATGCCGAGCAGCGACACGCCAAGCGCTACGATTTCCTTATTTTCGGTGAACAATCCGAGCAGATGCTTGCCGAACAGGAAGATGATGAAGGCATTGACCGTAACCACCGCAAGGCCGATCCACATCGCCCGGAAAGCAAGGCCGTACGCCTCCTTCACCCGCCCTGCGCCATACAGATGAGCAATCTGAATTTGGACCGCCAACGCAATCGAATAGCCGAGCATGAAGCAGAACGATTCGAGCGTGTTCATATAGGTTCGCGCAGCCAACTCATTCGAGCCCAGCATCGCCAAAAAGGTGAATATCAGCAGCTGCGTAAACACCCAGCAGGACATATTGACGCCAAGCGGCCAGCCGATGCGGATAATGTCTCCGAAAAGCTTGCGGTTAAATACGTTAAGATCACGCAGCCCAATGGTCCGCTCGAAGGAGCCGAGGAACATAATGAACAGCACGATGGTTGCGAGCAAGCGGCAGAGCACGGTGGAGACGGCAACGCCCATCAGGCCCCATTTTGGAAAGCCAAACGCCCCGAAGATGAATGCATAGTTGAAAAAGACATGCACCACGTTCATCCCGATCGCCGTATACATCGGGCCCTTCGTATTGCCCGTATTCCGGATCGATGTGCTTAGCGCCGACATCAAGGCAATCAATACCATGCCTCCGCCGACAATCGAGATATAGGTTTTGGCCAGCGGAATCAAATGCTCCGGAAGTTGAAGCATCGCCGCGATCTCCCCGGGCATTAGAAACAACAGGACGCTCAGTCCCAGACCGATAACGGCGCTCACGTTGACAGCCATAATGGCGATTGTACGCGCATCCTCGCCATTGCGGGAGCCGATCTTTTGGGCAATGAGAATACCAGCACCGCTGGCTACCGTTATAAATAAAGTCGTAAGCGCTTGGAATAACTGATTGGAGAAGCCTACTACCGCAACCGCATCATCTGAAATCCGGCTTACCATCAGCGTATCGGCCGCTCCCAGCAAAAACTGCAGAAACAGCTCAATGAATATCGGCCAGGCCAGCATCCACAGCGTTAATTTTTTGTTTGTTGAAGCCATTATGCGATCCCCCTGCATCGGCTGCCTTAAGCAAGCCGTATCCGTTGTAAAATCATCAATCGTCATTTCAAATTATAGATGCTATACTGAGCGTGATGTATCACTTTTACAACCGAAACTATAACGATTCCAACTTCGATATAAAAGAGGAGCACTTAATCCCATGACCATCCTATATTTGACTATTCCTCCTCTTCCGCATTACATCATCGGCGGCTATACCATCGCACCGGCCGGACGCAAGCATCCCAGCAGGCGCAATATCGAAGTATTCGACCTGCTGGTCGTGACGCGCGGCTGCTTATATATCGGAGAAGAAGACCAGCACTTTGAAGTGAGCGCTGGCCATGCCCTCATTTTGCGGCCTGATGCCTATCATTACGCGACGCTTGCCTGCCAAGAGCAAACCGCTTATTACTGGATTCATTTTCAGACGACCGGAAAATGGAGCCTGTCCGATCAACCGGAAACGGAGATGCCCGCCGAGCGAGCCAAAGAGAGAGCGCTTTCGTCAAGTATTTACACGACACAAACCTTTACCAAGCAGCTGCCCCAGTTCGCCAAGCTGCTGCAGCCCTCCAAAATGGACAGCCTGCTGCGCCTGCTGGTGCAGCTTAATATGAACGACCATATCCCGAGCGTCAGATGGAAGCAGCAGCTCGCGTTCCAAGAGGTCATTGAGCATCTGTCCGCTTCGATGGAAGCGCAAGGGCCCACCCCCTCCGCCTTATGCGCGGAGCAGGCCGCTTCTTATTTGCGCGAGCATTACCGCGAGAGCATCACCGCCCAGGAGCTTGGCGAGAGCATTAACTTTCATCCCGTCTACATCGCCAGATGTATGCAGAAGGAGTTTGGCTGCGCGCCGTTTGACTACCTCATGCGCTTCCGCATCGAACGGGCCAAGCTGCTGCTGCTCCAAACCGACCTGCCGATCGCCCGCATCGGGGAAGAGGTCGGCTTCAACCATGCCGCCTACTTCACCTCCTGCTTCGCCAAATACGAGAACATTTCGCCGCGCAAGTACCGTCAGAGATTCTCGCATGGTTGACCGTCCGCATTTTCGCGTACAAAAAAAGACCATCGGGGCTTCCCGACAGTCTTCTTACGGCTCTCGCTAAGAGAGCCACCTTTCCTTCTTTCCTTACATCGACGACGAAACGCCTTCGCCGCGGCTGCCGGAGACGCCTGCCGGCTTCTTGCCCCAGCCCGTAAGGCGTTTTCCTAAACGGATCGAAGGCAGCTCAACGAAATAATAGCTCAGCGTTCCGGCTCCAAAGGACGCAATAAATGCAATCATAACGATATATGGCGTATCCAGCGCACCGTTCAACAGATGAACGAGCGACAGCAAAACGATCATATGGTACAAATAGAGGCTGTACGATATTTTACCGAGAAACAACAGCGGCTTACGCTGCAGCTGGCGCGCTAACCGGACGGACGAGACGGCTGCCACAATGAAGATGGAAGCGCCGATCGCGGTCATCCAATCGCCCCAATGCGGCATGAATCGATCATGAAAGTCCTCGCCGTAGCCGATCCATTTGAATGCATAGAAGCAAAGCGCAAGAACAAGCATGACCGTTGCCCACCAGCCATTTAAACGCGAAAATACCGTCTTCAGCTCATTTTGATACCTGGCCAGCAAAGCGCCTACAATAAAGAAGGCTGCGTAATGCAGCGAGACGACAAAGTTGGTCATGTAACGTGTCTCGAAATTGTCGAGCAGAATTTCAGCGCCATAAGACAAAGCCAGCGCAAGTGGCAGTCCGATTTTCCAGCCGCCTTTTACAATAACAAACATAATAAATGGGAATAATAACGAAATACGCATCTCATGGACAAGCGTCCACAAAATAGGATCGTACCGCGTCGAATTGTAATTCCCTACAAAGAGCAGATGATGGATGATCGAAGTCAGGTCCGGCGGGATGACCCACAGGTTGTTATAATAGCTCGTTAAATCCGTCAGCTTCGATACGTAAACCGCTTCCCTCATGACAATGGCGATGATCAAAGCCACAAGGAACGGGATATAGATGCGGCAAATCCGCTTGATTACATATTTGGTGTAGGTCTGTTGACGATTGCTGAAAAACGGCAAAGATAGCACGAAGCCGCTAAGCAGAAAAAACATAATAACGGCCTCATGGCCGCCCCAAATGGCATGCAAAGGCGTATATTTCAACAGGTTCAGCGGATAATCCAGGATGCCGAGACCCGAAGTATTTTGCACAATTGGCGTAAATACCATTAAGAAGTGCCCAATCATCACAGCAAGTGCTGCCAGTCCTCTAAGCGAATCTAGTTGTTCATAGCGCTGCACATTGCTACCTCCCATGTTTACCGAATCTTTATGATACCAAAGTCGATTATAAGGGATTGCGGCCGCTTTGTCCGCAGTTCGGCGAAAATAAAAATATTGGGAAGATAAAAATTTTAGGCAACGGAATAGAAAAAGTGCCTCCTTAAGTCGTTATATTGTCTATCTATTAATACGCTTTTCGTGCAAATGAGATGGTTAGATATTTATTTATTCTTATCGACAGTTTATGACAGCTTATGCTCAGTCAACCTCCTATAATTTGTCTTATATGCCGGAGGAGGTAGATTAAATGCCATATTATTATTTTAAAGAAGTATGGTCTCCGTTGAAATTGATAAGTATCCGTTTTTACCGCGATAATGAAGGACAAATGTGGATAAAAATTGGATCTAGTGCAAGACGGCCTCTTAAAAGAACTTAGTTGAATCTACTCCTTGTTCGTAACTGGGTCATAGAGAGATCTCTCCATATAAAAGCGCAACACAAAACGGAGCAGACGACCTATTCGCCATCGCTCCGTTTTTCATTTTTGCACAGTGTCTTCCAAATTGTTTTACGAATTCCCTCATGACAATAGCGATGATCAAAGCCACAAGGAAAAGCGCCCAATTATGGGCGCATTTTTATAACATGTTATAACGTAATTGAAATAAAGTCACGATCCAGAACGATGTTACCATCTTGTGGTACATCACCAGCTACTCCGAAATGGTTAACAATAACATTTGAAGTAGCTGAAAGGATGACAACTACTTCATAGTGATCGTTGACACCAGCGAGATTTGTATTGAAAAATCTAAGGGAATTGGCTGGTATTGTAACGGTGTTGTTACCAATTCTTACTGGTGAATTGGTATCCCAATTAAAGACCATAACGGTTGCGGTTATCGGTGAAGATCTCCGATTCATGACTTCGGTATGGGCAAATGTTGTACTCGGATTTTTTTTGAGAACACCTGTGCTTCTAACAGTACCCGAAGTGGTGTTTTTCACCCGAACTTGCTTTTTTAACTGAGTGTTCAATTTTTTCTTCATCGCGCTGGTCTTTACTACTCTCTTAGCTGAAGTTTTAATTTTCACTATATCATCTCCTATATGGTGGAATGATATAGTATATCCAAAATTGATAGATTAGAGTGTGCGTTTATAGTAGTGAATAAACACATTTAATAGAATGAACAATTGCACTTAGTAGATTAAAGAACTTCACCACGCCTCTTGGATTGTCGATGGTTACGCATATAAGAAAATTTAGTAAACTAAATGAAGACTGCCTATAAACCAACAAGCATACAGGTAGAATATAGCGCTAAGCGCCTGAGGAGGAATACGATGCCTGACTCGACTTTCGTTTATGTGACTTACATCGCTGCGACGCCGGAGAAGCTCTGGGAAGCTCTAACTGACGGCAATTTTACGAAAAAATACTGGTTCGGACATGAAGTCCGGTCGAATTGGACGGAAGGATCTACCGTTTCTTTTTTAGACAAGAATGGGAAAACCGTGGATCAAGGAAAAGTACTCGCAAAAGATCCTCACCGTCATCTTTCCTACACCTTCAACTGGCTGGAGGATAAAACCATACGCCAAACCGCTCCGGTCGTTACCTTTACGCTGCAGCCGATGGACTCTACCGTAAAATTAACGCTAAAGCATGAGAATTTGCTTCCTATTGATTTCCGTGATGAAAAAGAAGGTTTTTATGGCATTAATAATGGCTGGCCAGCGATCCTCAGTAATTTAAAGAGCCTGCTTGAAACCGGACGCACTCTCCCGCCAATTGTCGTGTAAATAAAATTTTTACGACGCGTGAAGGATAACCGCATCTCCCGCGCACAAAAAAAAGGGCTGTCGCTCCGCTGTTTTAACAGCTGAACGACAGCCCTTTAGCTCCCCACTTAGTTGATAAATTTCACATGCTTCAGCATTCTTTGCAGCATCGTTACCGCTTCCGCCCGCGTCGCGGATGCGGAAGGCGCGAATCGGCCGCCTTCTGAGCCTTCTACGATTTTCGCCTCTGCCGCACTAGATACGGCTTGCTTCGCCCAATCCTCAATTTGGGACGCATCCGCGTAAGCCGCCAGCGAATCATTGCCGCTCGCCGCAGCGCTCACGCCTGCGAAGCTTACAGCCTTCATCACGATAACCGCGATTTCCTGACGCGATATCCGCTCGCTTGGGCGGAAGCTGCCATCCTCGTAGCCGCTTACCAATCCCGCTTGAACGGCTGTGCCAACTGCTCCGGCATACCATTTGCCGCTGCTCACATCGGAGAATGCCGCACTCCCAGACGCTTCGTTAATTCCCAGCGAACGTACAATCAATGCCGTGAATTCAGCGCGCGTAATGGACTGGTTAGGCAGGAAGCGCTCAGCATCCACGCCGCTTACGATAAGCTTGGAAGCGAGCGACTCGATAGCGCTCTTCGCCCAGTGCGTTTGCACGTCCCCGAACGTTTTGCTTCCGCTTACGATAGCATACGAGCTATTTCCCGTACGCTTAATCACCGCTTGCGTGGTTCCGTCTGCTCCTTGCGTGAACAACGACGGCACGAAGGCAAGCTGATCCGCAGCGTCATCATAACGGACGGCCGTTGCCTGCTCCGCGTTTACCGTACCTGATACCGTCATGCTCCGCTGCACATAGGTGCCGCCGAAGGATGTGATGCTTACCGTCTTGCCAGCGGAACTCTCTGCAATAAGCGAGAACTCCAGCGCAGACCCGAGCTGCTTCACGCCGAGCTCGTTTGCTGCCTGTTCGATCGCGCCGCTAACCGCTTGCACGGCAGGCTTCATCTCCAGCCGCAGCGTAAAAGCTTCCGTGCCGAGTGATTGGCTAAGCTCATCCCATTGGATAGCTGCAAGAGGAAGCTCATAGGTCGCTGTGCTGCCTTGAAGCACAAGGACCAGCTTCGGATGCGACTTCGCCGCTTCCTTCACGGATGCCGGCAGCAAAACCGCAACGCCTGCAGCGTCCAGCTTGCCCGCATCCAGCTTCAGCTCATCCGAGCCTGCTGCCAAACCGCTTAATTGCTTCGCGAATTGATCAGCCGTTACCGCAACCTCTCTTGGCTCTGTCGCCGCCGCAGGCGTAGGCGTAGGAGAAGGCGTCGTGACCGGTCCCGTCGGAGGCGAAGTCGGTGTCGGCGACGGCGTTACGACCGGCTCTGCCGGATTCGTAATTTCATAAACCGCAATCGTACCCGATACTTCATGCGCAGCAAGCAGCAGCGGCTTGCCTGTCGGACTCTTGGCAGCAGACACGAATTTCAAGCCCTCCGGCGCAACATCCCCTTCCGGCTCCCCCGCAGCTCCAGCCGTGAAATCGCGGCTAGTGATGAACGAAACATACTTAACGTCCGCTGGATTCGTAATATCGTAAACCATGATACCGCTGGTGCGTTCAAGTCCGATGAACGCGAAGGTCTGGCCGCCAATTTTGCCAACCTCTACGTATTCGGGCTCAGGACCCTTATCGTCACTGCGATTGTCCTTTGTATTGTTGCTGTTCGATACGTTAAAATAGTCAGGGTTCAGACCTGCTGTCATCTGCTCAAAGTCGTCTCCGCTGTCAAATACCTGCACGCCGGTCGCCGCATCCCATATGGAGAAGGAGCGCGCGCCAAAGGCGAACAGGCGGTCATATTTGGACGTTTCCGCATTCCAACCGCTGGCGGTCGTTACATTTAGGCGGCCGAGCTTGCCGTCATCCGAGAACGTACCGTCTGTCAGCGTGGTATCCAGCTGCACTTGATCGGCATAGCCCGTATAAAACTGCGCATCGAGCGCAATCTTGCTGCTTCGTTTGCTTATGCGCTCCACTTCAGTATAGGCATCATACTCGCGGATATCACCTTCGTTCGCGGTCAAAATATAGGATTTGCCGCCGTTCTCCATCATCGCCATGCCATCAGGCATATACATGCCGAGAACCGGTACCGGCTTGATGTCAATGATGCCCGATTTTCTGTCAGCGCTGTCTCTATCGGAAGCATCGATGCCGTTGCCAGGCAAGGAATGATCCTTGTAACCGAACGAGCGGATCTCCGTAACCTGCTTCGTCGCCAGATCCAATAAGCCGAGCGCATTGTTCTCTTGCAGAGAAACATAAGCCAGCTTGCTGTCCGACGAAACCGTAATAAATTCCGGCTCAAAATGCTTAGCAGGCGTCGACGGCGTTACACTCGGGAATTTGGCCGAAGCTGCCGGCAAGCCTTCAAATACCCGCACATCTGCAGGAATCGTCACTTCGCCGAAGCCAGCCGTCGTTACGTTCGCGTCGGTCAATGAGCTAATCGCGCCCGATACGTCTACCATCGACACCGAGCCCTCGGGATCAACCGAATAATCCGTTGCCGGCTCTCCTTCGTTGGCTACCAGCAGCTGCTTCCCGTCAGGCGTGAATGTAATCATATCCGGCAGCGCACCTACGGTTACCGAGCTAAGCGGGTTTCCGTTCAAATCCATGAACACGATTTTTCCGTTGTCCGTACGCGGCACCGATGGAACCGATGCAGCGATGTATTGCCCGGAAGGATGCACCGCAACGCTCGTAATGCCGTCGGGTGTAAAGCCCTCAATATTAAACTCGGATACCGTTACACGGTCCAAGCGTTGGATATTTTCTTCTGTTCCTATTTTGGATAAATCAATAATATCGATAGCCTTCTCAGCTGAGTTGGTCGAATAAGCGCGTTGCCCTGTCCAATCGTACGCAACGATTTCGGTTCCGCCCGAATCAAAAGCCGCACCGCTGGCGTAACCCGCAATCTTCTTCATTTCAAAGGCCGCAGCCTCCGTTTCCTCCGCGGATACCGCCTTGTACGGAGCGATACAAGAGATCATAAGCAATCCGGCTATAAGGGCTTGGAACGGTTTGCGTGTATTTTTACGTTTGAAGCTCACTTTATTTCCCCCTGAAATCGAGCATGTACCTCACGTCACCGCTGTGATGCGTGGCCAAGCTAAATCATACAGAAGGAGTATTAAGAGCATGTAACCATTTGATTTAGATATTGTAAAAAATGACAGTTATGCTGTTCATTTTTTTCTTCTCAAAAGCTTGATGATTCCTAATATACACAAGCAGACTAACAAGCCCGCACAGCCTCCTGCAAAATCAAGCACAACATCCGTCGCGTTTCCTGTTCTTTCATCAGAGCCCAGCTGATTCCACTCATCCATCGCCGGAACAGCAATGGCAATCAAGAGCGTAATGACTATAGAAAGAAACCAGCGCCCCCGGGTCAGCGAACGCAAGAACATAAACAGCATCGCCGCGAACGTCGCATATACAAACAAATGCGCGCCCTTGCGAAACAGAAACTCGATAAAGCGAAATGGATCCACTTGCGAATGTATGACAGTCGTACGGTATGTAATCGTCATATCCGGCAGCCAGCTCTTAAGCTGATGGTAATTAAAATGGGTCATCAAAAAAGGCTGAATGCTCTGCTCATCATACGATTGCGACGAGAACATAAACAACAAGCTTAGCCATCCGGCTAATAGCAATCCCCATAGCAGAGTTGGTAGCCAGCTCTTAGATTTATTCAAACATCTTGCACCTCCTGCATAGCGCTTTTCTATCTCTCTATCATACTTGAAAAAAAACGCTCAAACAAAGTTTACGAAATGAGGGCGTATAAGCAGACAAACCAAAGAGTGGTTGCACGCATAAGCGAGACAGCCACTCCTAATGAAAATAGTATAAAAGTCCTAATTTATTGTAGTCAATAATCCCAAAGTTTGGTATTATAGCTAAAAAGAAGCGAAACGAGGCGATCTCTATGTCCAGCTATTTAATGTTCACCGAGCTATCCACGCCATTAAAGATACTTGGCATACGAATGTTCAAAGATGAGAACGGTCACTATTGGTATAAATTCAAAAATAATAAACGGAAGCGCGTTTTTAAATAAGCGGCATTAGCGCTGATAAAGCTCGGAGCTTTCAACATAGACCGTATAGGCACAATTTGCTTCGTTCCCGCATTCTCTTTCATACCGCATGCAGTCATAGCAATTGAGAATTCGATCCAGCGCTTGACTGGCCCCTAACACCTCATCAGATTGGTAGGATTGGCTCATTAATAGCTTATCAACCATTTCCCGCCGCAACAACTCTATCGTTTGCTCTAGCTTGATTTTTTGCTGAACAATTTCTCTATTAATGAATATCTACTCCTCTCTGAGGAAGCCCATTATTCTCGTTCCCTATGTGAGTGCCTCTCCAAACTTATGCTCAAACCTTCGTACCAGCACCACCCCATCATCGTACAAGCCAGGCAGCAGCTCTTTTACGGAAGAGGAGCGCCTGTAGATGAGAGAGGCTGGCACGCAGCAGGTTTCTTGCACGGAAAATCCCAATTCATAATCTTTCGAGTAATATCGCTTGGGGTATCTATAAAACCATACTGGCTGCGTTCAACACAGTACCTTTGCATGCATTCGGAATAAACGTGGCCGGTATATCTGCCATGACCAATCATATGCGCTTTCTCAATACCGCATTCTTGATACAGGTCGTTGAGATTTTGCAAAGCAGCTCCCTTGTTTATTCAGAGCCATCGTTCAAGCCTTCGCCGTGGCGTGAGCATTCAGACCTAATTCAAGTTGAAGCACTACGACTTCCGCGTTTGGGTTAGACGTACGTCGGTGGAATGGGTAGAACTAATTAACATGCCCATAGTCCCCCTACTTTGTCACAACTATATGATTCAGGATAGTTTGTAATGATAGTGTAATGTATATTTTAGTTCTGTGGTAGGGGGTTTCTAGCTAAATGACATGATTTTTTTACAATTCATTAACATTCTAATACGAATTCATTCATGGACCTTTTTGTTTTTATGTAAACAGTATGTCTATTAATGAAACCTCGCCTCTTCCTCAGAAAGTACATGAGGTTCAACATCCTTAGGCATTTCCTCACCAAAAATATTTTGCAGCCTTTTCATGATTTGGTAAGCCGCTGAATGGTCGCCTTCTTTCTTGTAGCTGTCCGTCAATGACTCAACAAGCTCCAGCAGTATGTATTCCAGCCGGCCCCGTTCCTGCAGCACCCAGTTATCGTACAAGCCCGAAAACAACTCCTCTACCGGATAGTTGAGTAATTCTTTGACGAGATTCATTTTGGTTAATGGGTTCTCTTCCGAACGAGCAACTTGAAGCAAACGAATCCAATCCAGCATATCGCATTCTACTTCCGCATCCAGCTTGACATGCCTACGATCTGCTATAACAGGACTCACTCCTGCCGACTCGAATAGAGCCTTCAAATGATTGAGGCTAACCCGCAGCAGATTGCTGGCTTTACTTCCCTCAGCCAGTGGCCATAATGCATCGCAAATCTGCTCACGAGCGGCATTTGGATGAAACACCAAATAAACAAGTAACCTCTTCGCATTTCGCTGCTGCCAGCCGCTCTGCATTTTCTTCCCATTTATGAAAACCTGAAATGAACCAATAAGTTCGACTCGAAGCAGCGCTTCTTTGCTTTTGGATTTCGTATACATATTGCCGAACGCCTCAATGACGTCGCTGCTCATAATCCCTAGCTGCGGATTGCCGATACCGGCTATCTCACTGCCGCTCGAAGGATTGGATAGGAAATCAAGTATCTTCTGAGCTGTATAGACGGGATTATCAATAAACAGCATATTTGCTGCGTCTGGCACCGTCACCGAAAGCGCATTCTGAATAAACTGCGCCGTAATCTTTGACATAAATGACGGATAAAATGTATCTATATCCCCTGCCATAACCAAGCATGGCTTATTAATCACAGATAGGTCATCCAAGGGATTGAAGGCCGCGAAGAGTTCTAATAATTGGAAATAAACGTACTTGTCGCATCGTAAGTAGGCCTCTTTTATCCATAACGCTTCTTCCCTGCTCTGAGGCAGACAGGTAACTTGGCTAGCCATGTGCTCAGCCAGAACCTCTAATTCCCCGTTGCCGGCATAGCCTCGGCATATACCAACAGAGCGATCCAAAACCTCTGGAAGATAAAACCCGAACGTCGATATGAGCACGAACGTCTTGATTCGCTCCGAACGACTTACTCCATACCTGGCAGCTAGATTGCCACCAAATCCATGGCCAACCACATGCGCTTCCGCTAAGCCACATTCATTAAATAGGCTGTCGAGGTCTTCGCAAAGCAGCTCCCAAGTTAATTCAGAACCATCATGCAGGCATTGACCATGCCCGCGCAACTCACAACGCACCACATGGTACCATTCGGTAAGCAAAGCAACGAGCGGTTCCCAGGTTTGAGCATTCAGACCTAGCCCATGCAAGAGCACAACGGCTTCCGCATCTGGGTTAGAAGTACAACGATCGATATGATATGACCCATTAAATATGCCCATAGTCCCCCTGCATTGCCACTATTGTATGATTTTAGGAAAGCTGTAATGATAGTGTAATGCAAAATATGGTACTATAGTAGGGGTTTCACAAGCAGATGAGTTAATTTTTTACATTTCCCAACAATCTGAAGTAAGGAGAGGCTAAAAAATCATGAAAAACAAGATGTTCAAACGCAGCTTTTTGCTGTTGATGACTATGCTTCTAGCGTTAGGCAATGCTTTTACCGCTATGGCAGCAAGCTCCGTAGACGTTATCTCAACGGCTGCGCAGCAAGACGGATCCAAGAATGTTGTACTAAAAAGCACAATCGATGTCGCACATGAGGACATTGCTTACATGATCGGGGGTAAGTCGATCGAATTTACGTTAGTGGATGCTTCGAATTCCGAAGCAGCTCCGGCCATTACAATGCCAATACCGGAGAACGAAATCACCGTTTCCGGCTCGACATACTCCATCCCATTCAGCGGGCTAGCCTTTACAGGTCTGAAGCAGGGCGCAGCTTATACGCTTAAGGCTGCTTTCCATAGTGACGAAAAGTCTCTTAATTGGGAGCAGACAGTGAATATTTTGCCCTCCAGCTACAGCTTTAAGGTTGAGCGTACGGCCAAAGGTTCATCCGATTCCTCTGTCACCGTCAATGATACCATCCGTTCGGATGACGAAAAGGTTATCGTAACTGTGCTTAATGAATATGGTAAACCTGTCGTAGGCAAGGCAGTTAACATAGCCTATCAGCGTTACGGCAGCGGCGCTAATCTGACGACGGATGCAAATGGACAGATTGTACTGGTAGGCCAGGGAGGTATCCCTATTAACAATCTCGATCCTGTTCTCTTCTTGCGGGTAGATCTGAATACAGACTCCTATACGGTTGGGACCGTCTATGTACAAGATGTCCTGGATAACCGTTACCCGAATTCCAAGGTAGCCGAACTCCGCTTTTTGGACAAGGACAGCAGACTGTTTACAGGAACAAGCAACCAAAGCTCATTTAATAATATGCAAGGCTATCTCGAGCAATTTTCAACTCAGAGCGTTAGTGTTTACATCACGAATGGACAATTTGGCGACCATCAAATTAAGATCAAGCCGCCATCCAGTCATGATACTTATTTGTATAACATTAGCAATGATGAGTTCATGCCAGCAGCAGGTGATCAGCGCAAAACGATCGTTCTCAATGCTGCCGCATACAGCAAGCAATCCTTCGATTATAAATGGGACAATCAGCCTGTTAGTGTTGAATCGCTTAGCCTCATTGATAACAGCGGCTTCAAGCAAGTCTACCGTCAAAATTACGAACCCCTATCTAATGTAGATACGCTCTACGTCGCTAAGGGAAAAGCTTATCAATTTATGGCTGTTCTTGTTCTCCCTAACGGCGATAAGACTGTCGTAAAAAATGTACTAAATACAAATCAAGCTATTCATACTTTTTCAGATAACCTCAATACAAGTGCATACTCAGCGCTGAATGTCGCTGCCGATTACAAAAACGCGGAAGGTGAAGCTTCCTTACGTGTTGCCTATTTGAATGATAGATACAACTATCATGAGCTGCTGATCAAACTTGCAGCCAACAAGCAATTATATGTAGAGAAGAACAAACAAGTCTATAAGCTGAACGCTGCCATTAACAGCAACGGCGATGAGGCTATACTCACTTCCGACTTCATCCCGACGGCTGATATCTATTCATTCAAGGCTGGCATGAACATTACTGTCGATGTGACTGCAGGCGTAGAAAAGCAAACCGGCAAAGAGCTGCGCTCCGAGCTTATTCTGGGTGAAACCTTTAAGCTTGAAGCGCTATTAAAGGACGACAATGGTCAAACCATTGACCGTATGAGCGAGATGAAGACAATCATTTTGAAAAATGATGAGACTTATCTTGAGAGTAACTACTTGAATTGGTACAGCTCCAAGCAGGACGGAAAGTTAAATCAAGTCTACACCAACGAATTCCGTCCGACGGAAACGGGCACTTATACGATTAAAATAATGCTAAAAAATAATCAAAATGATTGGATTGAGCGAAACAGCACAACCTTTACGGTTTTACCAAAACATGAATTTGATCTAGAAATTCGTGATCAGAACGGTGTTCTAATTGATATGGTCAACAAGCCTTATCTCACGGGAACGGAAATCAATAACCTGTCCATAACCGTGCGTGAGCATGTATCGGGCAAAGTCGGTGCTCCAGTTGAAGGGGTATCCGTCGCTCTATACGGAGAGACATTAAAAAACAAATCAGATGCAGGTGGCGTCATCACCCTCTCACAGCTGTATGCTGGCGGACATAACGAACTTACATTCAGCAAAGCCGGTTATTTGGACAAAACCATTGATCTTATGGTTATTAACCCAGAAAACCAAGCCGTTATTCGTGTATCTGGGCTTGATAAGCCTGAATCAAGCGATAAGCTGAACACAGCTGGCGGTGTACCGATGAAGAATGCTTACGTGTATGCAACTGTTCAAACCGGTGACACGATTCATAAGCAGCAGGATTCGATATACAATGACGAAACCGTAAGCTACATGATCGTTCCTGCTCCTTCCGTAGTGAACGTCGATTTCATCCGCAGCGTTAACATGTACAACACCAATAGCGGCTCACCATTTGGCTATTATATGCTGGGTACCCTGAAGACGGAGCCGGGCAAAGATTATAATGTAGTGTTGGATGCAAGGCAGCCTCTGCAGCAGGTATCCACCGTCAACTTAAACAAACAAATGGACGAGGTAAACATCGCACGCAAGGATCTTTCCGGAGCAGAATATGTGCCTTACCTTATCGATGACAATACGGGCGATCAGAACCTTTTTTATGCAACGAAGGGTACTTATAACGTTGTAGCCAGGACGTTAGATGGGAATATTATTTATTTGGAAAACGTTGAGCTGAACCAGGATGTGAATACCCTTGATATTCCAAGCGATTCAAGTTCCCTAGCTCGAGTAAGGGTACTTGGCGACGCCACCATTAACTCCGTTGCCTATATTTCAGATACGCAAACCAAGCTGAGAGGATATGTTCATTATAACGATAACTTCGTCAATTTGACGCCGGGCAACGTAGCCATCTCGATAAACAGCTTTGATGGCTCGAAGGAATATCAGTATGACGTACACTTTACGAAGGATGAGCTGAAGGCAGGTACGCAAACGGATATCACAGCATCTAGCCTGAAAGGTCTCGACATATTTGGATTAGACCAATCGGGCAACTTAACTGTCCCAGCAGATCAAAGATGGATCAAGCTTGGATTAGTTAATGAGAACGGCGATGAGATTCATCAGTACAGCGTTCCAGAGCTCGTCATATTTAACTATAGCTGGAGTATTGGGTCAAAGAATGTTGTGCCTGAAGCTTCCAAGATAATCGTTAAAAACGACAGCGGCACAATTATTCAAGATAGTACAGATTCCCCTTACCTTCCTGAGTGGATGTATCTCGAAGAAGACGGTGAATATACGGTTACGGCATCTGTCACGATTGAAGGCAAGACCTATACGCTAGACAAGACGATTCAAGTAAGTACGCTTGGAGAAGAGGTTCCAAATCCAGGTACAGATCCAGAAACAACGCCAACACCTACTACACCGCCGGGCTCTGGATCAGGAATAATCCCTAATCCGATTCCAACGCCCGTAAGTGTCGACAAAGGGCTGCAGGATCTGCTAGATCCTAACAAGCCTGATAAAGAAAAAGCAGATAAAGCGTCAGACCTCATTAACAGCCTTCTAGGCGCGGTGAAAGACTTTAAGGACAGCAAAGAAGCTGAGAAGTCGGTACAGAACATATCGGCTACGCTTGCTTCAGCATCCAAGCTGCTAGAATCCATGCAATCAGCAGATGAGAAAGCCAAGGTAGCCTCATCCATCACAGAAATGGTGAACAACACCAAATACGCATTTGAACAGGTCGAGAATGGGCCAAAGGCAATTGAGCTTGCCAAATCAATTATCAAGGACACAGCTTCCGTTTTACAAAATCTAGGTAGCGTGGATGCAGTTCAGATTGATGCGCTCAAGAATTCGCTCGTTGAGCTTAGCAAGAAAGCAGTTGAGAAAGCAGCAACCGTAACACTCGATAGCAAGGATATCAAGGTAGAAGGCAATGCACTAACGACTACCCTTGATACGAAGCAAATCGGACTGCAGTTGGAAACGACGAAGAAAGCTTTGGATGATACGATGAAGGATCTATCAGGAGCAGTCGGAGCAGACAAAGCGGCAAGCATTAAACCTGTCATAACCATTAATATTCCAAAACAAAGTGAGAACGTCACGAAACTTGCGGCAGATTTACCTTCCGAGATCTATCAAGCCGTAAAGGAGAGCGGTCTAGCGGGCTTGAAACTTACTATGGGCAATGTCGGCTTCACTGTTGAGCCGGATACTTTCGGCAGCATTACAAGCGGTCAGACCATCTCACTCGCAGCTGAAGTCGTTCATAACCTTACGATTACTGCACCAGCTTCGGCAGCGCAATTGGCTAACATACCCGTTATGGAATTCCAAGCATCCGTAGGCGGTAAGAAGGTAGAGGCTTTTAACAAACCGATGCCGGTAACATTCGATGTATCCAATATCGATACGACCAAATACTCGGAAGCTGATTTGGCTAGCCTTACCGTTTACCTATTAAACGAAAAAACGTTGACTTGGGAGCCTGTAGGCGGACTTTATGATCCGGTTACGAAGACCGTCAACGTGAACCGCGGACATTTCAGTAAATACACGGTCATGAAGCCGAGCCAATCCTTCAACGATATCCCAGCAGCACACTGGGCGGCAACAGCCGTCAATACACTGCTAAACAAAGGCGTGCTTGACCAGACCGCTGCCTTCGGTCCAAGCAAGAAAGTTACGCGCGAACAATTCGCTGCATGGCTTGTCCGTTCTTACGGACTAGACGGTGCTGGACTCAGCTTACCGTTCAAGGACGTAGAGAAGGACAGCGAGTATTACGATGAAATCGCAGTTGCTTATGCACAAGGTTTAATCCAAGGGAAATCGGCGAAAACCTTTGAACCAAAGGCTGAAATTACGCGTCAGGAAATTGCTGCGCTCCTGTCGAGAGCACTAACAGCCTACAACAGCAAGAAACTAACAAGCACAACCGATGAACAACTTAATGGCTTCAAGGATGGTTCATCCATTGCCGATTGGGCAAAGGAAGGCGTTGCGCTACTTAAGCAGCAGAAGCTTATTACAGGATATAAGGATGGCAGCTATAAGCCTAAGCAAACAACGACCAAAGCAGAAGCAGCAGCACTCATTTACCGTATTTATACCGGAAAATAGCACAGAAACAAAAAGGGACAGCAGAGAAGTCAATGACTTCTCCGCTGTCCCTTTTCACATTTTTGACTAGCTTAGTTATTAGATATAATGAGCAATCAACCCGTTGTTATTATAAACTCTCCGCAATCTCTCTTCCCGCTTCAAGCTCTGCATTGAAAGCTGCACGATACTCAGCAATAATATCCGTTTTGTAGCCGTTAGTCGTCAGCGAAGTCGTTGTTTCTGACATAATAACCTCAAACTTCGCGGAGCAGTTATTAACCTCTTGTAGACCTTTTTCCTTAATCATCGGTTGGTCTGCGGCACTTGCTGCAAGGTATTGCAGGCCGATATCCATTAGAGTAGCCTGACAGCTGGCCTTCAGCGCAGCAAGCTTGGCTTCTGCATTTGCAGTAATTTGCTCATAGGCAGGCTTCACGGCACCACCTGCATTACCTGTTCCGCCACCCGTTCCCGGCAAAATAACGACGCCGCCCTGCTCCGCCCGATAAGCAGCGGACTCACCGCTAACCATTTTCGTAACCGGGTCATATCCGATTTGTGTACCTACCGACTCCGACAAGAAACGAATGGGCACATAAATGGAGCCTTTATAACCAAAAATGGATTGGCCAACTGGCAAATCTGCTGCCTTACCGTCAAATACGAGTGACGCTTTTATAGGCTGAATTGCAATTTCAACACTCATTTGAGGCTTTTGACTGCCCGCAGCAGCCGTTTGCAGCTGCTTCTTCAGCACAGCAAGCTCTTTTTCCGTCGGCTCGGAGACCGATGCCTTCGCGCCATCCCAATTTACTGACTTTTGCAGCGCATAAGAGATATAGCGGATCGGCACATAGGTACGGCCTTCATAAATAAACGAATATTGACCATCAGGCAGCTTTAGCGCTTGTCCGTCAAAGGTGAGCTTTATCGGCTGTGTTTTGATCTTAATATTCGTTGACGCAGCCGATGCGGCTGTTGCAAGTACAGATGATAGCATCATAACCGCTAGAAAAACAGATAATACGCGTGACTTTTTCATAAGTCCTCCTAAGTCTAATAGAGCGTGCTAGTTAATAGAATTTGCGATAACAGTGAGTGCGTCAGCTCTTGCCTGAGCTTTTGCGTTCTCATATTGCGAGCTCCAATCGGGCAAGGCTTGATTGCTTAGATCCGCTGCCTGATATTCGCTCTGAGCATTGCTAATCAATTGATTAAACTTCACATCACAAGCTGCCTCCGCAGAAAAAACCTTATCCAGGTACTTACTCTGAATCGTCGCAAGCGTCGCTTCTTTGTCATCGCTTAACTCACTCGCAATTTGATTCACTAAGCTGCTGCTGCTTGCCTGACAAGAGGATTTAAGCTGCTGCAACTGGGCATTAACGGAAGCATCAATCTCTTTTTTCTTCTGTGCCTTTTCATCCGCAGTAGTAATTTCCTCCCCTGACTTCTGACCCTTGTCTACGTTATTAGACGCAGGTTCCGGTGTCAAAGTTGCGGTCGGACTAGGCTGGATGACATCCTCCGGCTGAGACGATGGAACTAGCACTGACTCGGGTGCTGGCGTCTGCTCTGCATCAGATGTTTGATTCGGCTTTTCGCTTGGCTGATCCGTACTCGTTGGTGTTTCCTCTGCATTATCAACCTCAGCCGCTTCTTCTATTCGACTATTTAACTCATCTACTTGATTTAACTTTGAAAATAGGCTCATGCTTCCATAAATGAAAATTCCGATAACCACAACGGCGCCAGCAATAATAAACCGAATATTGTTTGTTTTTTTCATTGTTTTGGTTTCATAAGGCTAATGCACAAGCAATGACCTCTATGATTCTCCTAACTTATATTTTCAAAAAAATAAGCTGACGCTTGATCGTGACCGGCGTCAGCTTGAGAATATACAATTAATATCTATAAGCTGTACTCCGCTTATAGCTTATGAGCGCGCGACACTCGCTAGTTTATTTTGGTGATAAACCATTTTCAAATAAATCTCCATACGCTTCTCTTCATCCAAGCAGCCTTCCCAAAGCTTTTCGTGAAACCCTATCCAAAGCTGATGCCATTCACGTACGAGCAGAGTGCGCTTGAACATAGACAGAACCTCCATTTTTCCACATAAACCTCGACGGGAGGCACGATATTCGGTAGCTGGCTGGCAGTCTTCATAAGATGAGCCCCTATAGCTTTGCGTCACCACTTTTCAATGGTTTTGCCTTTATCGTACGGTTTATGTAGTTGATTTGTTATGGGTATATTAACAGAATGTGGGGCGGGTGTATAGAATTTATTATATTACAAATCAAAACTGAAATTAGGTACAAGAGCTAGTCTAAAAAAATCACTCAGCATTGTTCCTATAGTCCCCGTTAATAATGCGTTCCCACCAACTCTTGTTGGAAATGTACCATTCAATGGTTTGTGCTACCCCTGTCTCAAAGTTAAAGGTTGGCTTCCATCCGAGTCTTTCTAACTTAGAAGGATCAATTGCATAGCGTTTATCGTGCCCTAATCGATCCTCTACATATTCAATCAGATCTTCAGATTTTCCAAGAGTCTTAATAATTGTCTTTACCACTTCTAGATTAGTGCGCTCATTGTGACCTCCTACATTATATACCTCACCGCTAATACCTTTATGAAGAACCAAATCTATTGCTGTACAATGATCGTATACATGTAACCAGTCACGCACATTCTTGCCGTCTCCATACACTGGAACCTTCTCATCATTACATACACGCGATATGGTCAAAGGAATAAGTTTCTCAGGGAAATGGTACGGACCATAATTGTTTGAGCACCTTGTAATATTAACAGCCATACCAAACGTCTCGTGATAAGCACGTACTAACAAATCAGAGCCAGCTTTACTTGCACTATATGGACTGTTAGGTTGAAGCGGTGTTTCTTCTGTAAAGAAGGTTGTCGGATCGAACTCCAAATCACCGTAGACCTCATCTGTGGAAACATGAACAAATTTTGTAACTCCGCATTTTCTTGCAGCGTCAAGCAGCACTTGTGTTCCCAATACATTCGTACGAACGAACACACCAGGATCTGTAATGGAGCGATCCACATGGCTTTCAGCCGCAAAATGAACGACATACTTAATATTTTCTGATTCGAAAATTGAAATAATCGCGTCACGGTCCGCAATATCTGCTTTCAAAAATCGATAATTCTCTTTACTCTCAATAGCTTCATGCTTAGATAATTCACCGGCATAGGTTAATAGATCTAAATTAAAGATTTCATATTCAGGATATTTGTTAACCATATATTGAACGAAATTACCGCCAATAAATCCAGCGCCGCCGGTAACAAGTACTTTACTTCTGGTCATTTATTCACCTCATGTGTTAATTCATTCAAAAACCGGGAAAGAGCATCCTGCCAAATTGGTAGGCGATTAAAACCACTATCCTCTAGTTTCTGCTTGGACATTCTAGAGTTAGACGGCCGAACAGCAGGAGTAGGGTATTGCGAGGTTGGAATCCCCTCTACTGAAACCTCTTTGCCCGCTTGTCGAAATATTTCTCTTGAAAAATCCGCCCAGCTGCAAAAACCTTCATTCGATGCATGATATACTCCATATTTGTCTGTTTGGATCATATCCATTAATAAGTTAGACAGATCTACTGTATAGGTAGGTGAACCAAATTGATCAGAAACCACTTTTAGCTCATTTCGGTTTTCAGCTAATCTAAGCATGGTTTTCACAAAGTTATTTCCATTCATACCGAAAACCCAGGAAATACGAACGATAAAAGATGACTGATTCAATTCTTGCACCGCCAGTTCACCTTCATATTTCGTTTGACCGTAATATCCTACCGGATTAGGTTTATCCAGCTCCATGAAAGGAGCTTCACCTTCACCATCAAATACATAATCCGTACTGATATATATAAATTTAGAGCCAATCTCTTTAGCTGCTGCTGCCAGATGCATAGTCCCTTCAACATTGACCTTCCAGCAAGTCTCTTTATCGCTTTCCGCTTTATCTACTGCTGTATATGCTGCACAATGTATGATGGCGTCCGGTTTTGTTTGATTAATATAGGCCTGAACGGCAGAATGATCAGTGAAATCTAATTCAGAACGACCCGTTCCGATTATATTATAACCACGACGCTGTCCTTCCCGGATTACATCATATCCAAGCTGTCCATTACGACCTGTCACTAATATATTCATCATCTATTCTCCATAGTGAAAGTTTTGTTCAGCATCTTTCAGAAGAGGAGCTTTTGCATCTTTATCTGACAGTATAGGTGAAATATCTATAGGCCATTTAATACCGATAGAAGGATCATTCCATGCGATTCCACGATCACATTCAGGGGCATATAATTCATCTACCTTATATTGTACTTCCACATCTTCAGTTAGAGTCATAAAGCCATGTGCAAAACCTTTTGGAACAAGCAGTTGTTTTTTATTATCGGCACCTAACTCGACACCATACCATTGTCCGTATGTAGGGCTTCCTTGACGAATATCAACTGCGACATCGAATATAGAACCACGTGTACAACGTACAAGTTTCGATTGAGCCTTAGGATTTAGCTGATAATGCAAGCCACGTAGTGTACCCTTTGTTGCTGAAAAAGAATGATTATCTTGAACAAAATCCAAATTAAATCCAGAACTTTTTAAATTTTCATTACTAAATGTCTCCATAAACCACCCGCGATGGTCACCAAAAACAGTAGGTTCAATAATAAAAACACCGTCTAGTTTTGTAGAAATCATATTCATTAAAACTACCTCACAATCATGTGCAGAGTATTGACTCTATTTGCTATAGACAATAAGTATTGTCCATATTGATTTTTCAGCATTGGTTCTGCTAGATTTAATAGGTGCTCTTTTGTAATATAGCCCATACTAAAAGCGATTTCCTCTAGGCATGCAACTTTAAGACTCTGGCGCTTTTCGATAGTCTCAATAAATTGCGAAGCTTCTAAAAGAGATTCATGGGTACCTGAATCTAACCATGCAAAACCTCGACCAAGCAACTCAACATGTAACTCTCCACGCTCAAGATAAATCTTGTTTACATCTGTTATTTCTAATTCACCACGTGCAGAAGGTTTTATATTTTTGGCGATTTCAACAACATGATTGTCATAAAAATATAAACCAGTAACAGCATAATTTGATTTTGGCTGAGCAGGTTTCTCTTCAATTGAAATAACTCTCTTATTATCATCAAATTCTACAACACCAAAACGTTGCGGGTCACTCACATTGTAACCGAAAACAGTAGCACCTTTCTTTGTTTTTGCGACATTTTGTAAAAGATGAGTGAACCCATGCCCATAGAATATGTTGTCCCCTAAAATTAACGCTACGTTATCATTTCCTATGAATTTCTCACCAATAATAAAAGCTTGCGCTAGTCCATCTGGTGATGCCTGAATGGCATATTCTAAACTAATTCCTATATCTGAACCGTCTCCTAGAAGTTGTTTAAATCTCGGTGTATCTTCGGGGGTAGATATGATAAGGATTTCTCGAACTCCTGCCAGCATAAGAACAGATAATGGATAATAAATCATAGGTTTATCATAAATAGGCAACAATTGTTTCGATATAGTTTTAGTTAGCGGATATAGTCTAGTGCCACTACCACCTGCAAGTATAATTCCTTTCATATTAATCACTCCATTAAGGTATTTAAATTTAGGGTACTATTTATAATTATTCCTAACTAGGTGATTATAACTTGCCGCTAAAAGGAAACTGCCAATACGAATTCCTTGACCTTGCCCCGAATAGATGGACACTTAAAATATGTAGGAGCTTAAAAAGTAACATAAATGGTGAACGATTAAATTTGCATATCAAAACTTTGACTTTATATATGTCCCCCGATGAAAACAAAAAATAAATATGGTCGATGATTTTCTTTTAGTTTTCATTACAGTTTCTCTCTATACAACATCATACCTAAGTATATTTGAGCTTTCTTTTTAGGGCGTTTATTAGATTATCTACATTTTCTATTTTCAAATAACAAACAATTACGAAGTAAACAACTAATCCCAGGCATACAGACGTAATTAATGATAAATTACTACTGGTATAATTAATTAAAGTGTTATAACTCAGCTTTGCAATTACTCCCATCAATAATGAAGCACATAAAATTTTTATAAAGGTACTAGTAATTCCCTTTGTAGCCAATGGACCGATTTTCTTTTTTAGGCTCCAAAACAAAAGAATTGAACAGAATATCGCTGATATGCTTGTAGCTAATGCAAGACCGCCAATACCAAGATACCTCGAAAAAATAAAATTCAATACAATATTCATTACCACAGCAATAGCGGCGTTAATCATAGGAGTCTTTGTATCTCGAAGAGAAAAAAAAGCTCTGGAAAGAATTTCTCTCAAACCAATACCTATCATGCCTATAGAATAAAAGAAAAGAGCATTGGAAGTCATAGATATCGCTTGAGAATCAAATGCTCCTCTTCCGTAAAGCAGGTTAACCACAGGTTGAGCAAATACCATTGCTCCTATTGACGCCGGTATTACTAGTATATTTATTCCGTTAATTGCTTCTGATAAAGATTTTTTAAACTCTTTTATATTGCCTTCTACAGCCATTTTTGATATTTTCGGGTACATAACAGTTGTAAAAGTCATAACAAAGACACCTTGTATAAAGTCATTGAGACGACTTGCATAAGATATAGTAGAAATTCCTCCTACTGCAATTTGGGATGCTATTGTCCTATCAACCAAAATGTTAATCTGATTTATTGAAACACCGATAATAACAGGTATAGACAAAAATATCATGTTCCTAATGTGCTCATCCTTCCAGTCAAAGATGAATGAGTATCTATAACCTGTTTTAATAACAAACGGAATAATAATCAATAGTTGTATGCCCATAGCTAATGCACTACCTATTGAAATAATGACAATATCGTATTTTGTACTTAAGAATATGGACAACATAATAATTAGACTTACAGGAATTCCCATAACAGCCGGAATAATGAATTTTTTTTTCATTTGCAAATATCCATTAAAGACAAAAATCAAGCCAGAAAAATAAATACTGGTAATTCCGATTCTAGTAAATAGAACTGCAAGTGTTAATGTTTCTTTTGTAAAACCCGAAGCAAACATTTTTACAATTGGAGTAGTAAAAAGAAAAACAATTAATATTATTATTGAACATATAATGAATATAAAGTTCAAAAGATTATTTGTGAATCTATCAGCAGATTCTACATTCTTTTGCGATGCTATTTTAGTGTAAATTGGAATATAACTGGTAGCAATTCCTATAGCAATAAATTCAAATATTGTACCTGGAATTGTTAGAGATATTAAATAAGCATCACTGACTCCTGAAGCACCATAAAAGTATGATAAAATAATTTCCCTTGTAAATCCAAGCACTTTTGTCAATATTGTTAACAACATTAATATCAACATTGCTTTTTTCATTAATCATTCACCTTTTTCCATTTACAAGTCCCTTATTTCCCTCGTTTCATATATTAATCGAAAAGAAGATTACTCCACAATATATGATCATAGTCAATTCCTCTTAGGTAATAGATAACTGCCATTAATACACTAGTTAATATTAAGTAAGCCCTCATAAATAACTTTTCTTTCTCATTTAAATATTTTTCAATACATCCATATAGCAGGTATTTCACAATAAATAGCCCACGATAAAACCTATTAAATTCAAATAGATACAACATACAACCCAATAATAAAATACCCGTAAACAAAAAGAAATACAAAATAGTAATCATCTTTATATTATTTGATTTGTTTAATTGCTGTTCTTTGCGCTTAATAAGATTATAGAAAATTATAATATCGACTATTAAAAGTAAGCTCCACGAAAATAATGTTCCTAAATTCAAGCTATCAGCATAATAGTATTGGATCTTCACTCTCACAAATTCTATTGGAAATTTGTTCAATATCAAGTCCACAAAACTTCTTCCAGCTATAATATTAATAATACCAAGAGTAATTATTATATTATAAAAAACTTTATTGTTTTGATATCCAATTTTATGCGAATCTAATCTTTCTCCAATTCTTACACTTCTACTTACAAACAACTCAATAACAAAAAACACAATAAAAAATACAAAACCAAAAGAATGTAGCATTGTAGCAAAAATTAGAAAAATTAAAGATTTCACTTTTTTATTATGTATATACTCAATAAGAGCGTTTAATACAAGAAAGAACATTAAATTATTCCTAACTTGTATTACATCCATAATATACGGAAAAATGAAATATAATAATATTACAAAATTTATATTTTTAATATATTTAGAAAATCTGGAGAAAGTAATAAATAGTAGTAGTGCTTGGATGATCAATATAATCCTATAGCTATCGCCACCTAAATACTTAATCAACTTAATAATCATAATAAACCCTATATCAGCAATACCATTAGGATCATTAAATTCAAAGATTTCGTTATAAATTTGGAAATCCGGATTATCAGTATTAAACACCAAGAACATCAAAACAAAAAGCAAAGATATTTGTTTCAAAAATTTAAACCTTATTTTTAAAGGATCTGCAACAAAAGATAATATCATCATCAAGCAAACTACAACAAAGTAAATAATCATTACTTATTCTCCTAAAGAAAATATTCAATAAAACTCTTCTCGTATATATTTTAGTGAGTTTGCAATGTATTTTGATCTTTTATTAATTCCTAGCAATCCAGTAATTGAATTTTCATTATGCACAATTTCTAGGTTATTATCATAAAAACACTTTTTACCGTGTATTAATAAATATTCTGCTATATATGCCTCTTCACTGTATAGGAATCCTTTGTAGCCATTGTCTTTAATGATATCAATAAAATCACCTTTTACAGCAAAAAAGCAACCATGTGCAGAATATACGTATTGACTTTCCTTTCTTTCAGTTTTCCTAACTTTAGCCTTAAGCTTTGCTAAGTTCTCATATATATATGCTAAAAAAGGAGTTTGATTTATAAATATAATCCTATTAATTTTATTTAAACTGCACCGTTCTATATAATGGGGATTCTGATATGACTTTGTAAGTGGACTGTATACCGATGGTGCAACACACCAAATTTCTTCTTGATAATGTATCGAAAGAAATTTTTCAAAATATAACGTATCCGAAATTACAATGTCAGTGTTGCTTATTATAACCCAATCTGGCTTCGTACCACCATTACTTATAAACTCATTGTAGCCATACAGCGCTCCATTTAGATAACCTAAGTTATTCATAGGTTCGAACAACTCTATTGAAAGATTTATCTTTTGTATCTCTTCCGCCAAATTGATTTTAGCATTTTCACTTTTTTTGTTATTTACAATGACAAGCTGTATTCTATTAGAACTAGTTTGGTTAGCAAGCATCTGAGCATAACTAATTACTTCTTCTTCATTTGCATAATTAATTATTGCAATTAAAACATTCTTCATTTCCTCCAAACCACCCTATTTACAATATTCGTATAGCTCTGTATTATCTTCACTACCTTGACCGACACATTCTCATCAGCATAATCAGGTGCAAGAATCATTTTTTCTTGATTCTCCCTCATAGCTCTACTTAGTTCGACTGCTTGAACTATGTCTCTTTCATCAATGCCCCCTATAACAACCGTTCCTTTATCCAATACCTCAGGTCTTTCTGTAGAGGTTCTAATTAAGACTCCAGAAAAGCCAAGTATTGCTGATTCTTCGGAAAGAGTTCCACTATCCGATAGAACACAATAGGAGTTTAACTGTAAATTGTTATAGTCAAAGAATCCGAATGGTTTAAGTTGTCTAATTAATGAATGGAATTTAAAACCACTTGATTCTATTTTTTTCCAACTTCTCGGGTGAGTAGAATATATAATAGGCAATTGGTATGTTTCAGCAATGTCATTAAGGGCATTCATTAATGAGAAGAAATTTTTCTCATTGTCAATGTTCTCTTCTCTATGAGCTGAAACTACAATATATTTACCTTTTTCCAGTTCAAGTTCGTCTAATACTCTACTAGACTGTATCTTTTCCATTTGCACATTTATCACCTCTGCCATAGGTGAACCTGTTACAAAGATATGCTCTTTTCTTATTCCCTCAGATAATAAATATTTTCTACTATGCTCCGTGTATGGGAGATTGATATCTGAAATATGATCTACAATCTTTCTATTAATTTCCTCAGGTACATTTTGATCAAAGCACCTATTACCGGCTTCCATATGAAAGATCGGTATCTTCAGCCTCTTTGCAGATATTGCACATAATGCAGAGTTTGTGTCCCCTAATATTAATAATGCATCCGGTTTCTCCTTAGATAACACTTCAAAGGACTTTGCAATTATATTACCCATAGTTTCTCCTAGATGTTCACCTACTGCATTCAAATAATGGTCCGGTTCACGCAGCTCTAGTTCGTTGAAAAACACTTCATTAAGACTATAGTCCCAATTTTGTCCTGTATGAACCAATATATGATTGAAATATCGATCGTTTGCTTTGATCACTTCGGATAAACGTATAATTTCAGGTCTTGTTCCAACAACAGTCATTATCTTTAGTTTCGTCATCAATACTATACCTCCACATAATATGTATCTGGTTTATCTGGATTAAAGATTTCACAAGCCCAGAATAGTGTTATTAGCTCTCCATCACCGGTATTCGTAATGGAATGAGTATAACCTACTGGTATGTCTACAACTTCAGCAGTTTCTCCATTTACTTTATATTCTAGTATTTCATCAGTCTCAATTTTCCTGAATTTTATAACAGCCTCACCTTGAATAACAAGGAATTTCTCAACCTTTGTATGATGCCAATGGTTACCTCTAGTTATACCTGGTTTTGTCTTTGATATAAAGATTTGTCCCATACTGTCTGATTTAATAAACTCGGACAACCAACCCCTGTTATCTTCATACTTCTTTAACCTATAAGAGAAGTTATCCTCTTCTAAGTAAGATAAAAATGTACCATACAATGCTCTATCAAATTGATTCTCTAAGGAAGGCATAAGCAACGTTTCCCTATTGTTTCTAAATGAATATAATTTATTTGCTAATTCCCCAACGGTAAGACTATAGGTCTCAGAAACATAACTAAATGGTCCGTCTTTATTTTCATTACCTTCTAAGGCTCTAATAAACTCTGCTACTACATCATCAATATAACTTAATACAAGACTAGCATTAGCATCATTGATCTGAACATCAACATTTCTTGCTATGTTATAACAAAATGTGGCCACTACTGAATTGTAGTTTGGCTTACTCCATTTCCCAAATAAGTTAGGTAATCTATATACAATAGATTTAACTCCTGTTTCTTTGCTGTATTGAAATAATAAATCCTCTCCGGCCTTCTTACTTATACCGTAAGGATTATCCCTCTCTGCTTGTATGGATGAAGTGATTAGTATAGGTGACTTATTGGTGTGCTTCTTTAACAGCTCTATAAGTTCAGACGTAAATCCGAAATTCCCCTCCATAAAATCACTTTCATCTTGAGGTCTGTTCACCCCAGCGAGATGGAATACGAAATCACATTCTTTTGTATATTCATTCATTAAAACTCTATCTGTTGCTCGCGTTATCTCTAATATATTTGAATATCCTCTATTTTTAAGTTCTGCTATTAGATTTTTACCTAAAAATCCATTAGCACCTGTAACTAGTATTTTCACTATTTGTTCCTGCCTTTCAACTCTTCTTGGACGTATTCAAGTGACAGTAACTTTTCTTTTATTTGTTCTAGATTTAGACGATGTGTATTATGCGAGTTATATTCATTTTCTGTAGCTAACTTCTCATCGCCTTCAACGAAGTACTTATCATAATTTAGATCTCTTTGGTCAGAAGGGACTCTGTAAAAGTTCCCAAAATCTTCCGCAACAATATGTTCTTCTCTTGTTAGCAGTGTTTCATAGAGCTTTTCCCCATGACGAGTACCAATTATGACAATTTCATTTTTCGCATTAAATAGCTCTTTAATTGCTTGAGCTAGATCACCTATTGTAGAAGCCGGGGATTTCTGAACCATAATATCACCCGCCTGTGCATTGTGAAATGCAAATACTACTAATTCTACTGCCTCTTCAAGGCTCATTAGAAATCTAGTCATATTGGGATCTGTAATCGTCAGCGGTTGTCCGCTCTTAATTTGTTCAATAAACAAAGGGATTACTGAACCTCTAGACGCCATTACATTTCCATAACGTGTCCCACAAATCAATGTTCTACTAGGATCTACTGTCTTCGCTTTAGCAACGAATACTTTCTCCATCATTGCTTTAGAGATTCCCATTGCATTAATAGGGTATGCCGCTTTATCTGTCGATAAACAAATAACTTTCTCTACGCTATTCTCAATGGCAGCTGTAAGTACATTTTCAGTACCTAATACATTCGTTTTCACTGCTTCTAAAGGGAAGAACTCACAAGAAGGCACTTGTTTCAGTGCTGCCGCATGAAATACATAGTTAACGTTATACATAGCATTCTTCACGCTTGCAATATCGCGAACATCACCTATATAAAACTTTAATTTGTCACTCTTATAAACTTTACGCATATCATCTTGCTTTTTCTCGTCGCGTGAAAATATACGAATTTCTTTTATGTCTGAATCTAAGAATCTATTCATAACAGCGTTACCGAAGGATCCCGTACCTCCTGTTATTAGTAAGGTTTTATCTTTAAACATACTATTCCCACTCCCTAGACAGCGATTTTACTATCTCGTATTTTGGAATAAATCATCAATCTCATCTAGTAAATCTTGTTTATTAAAATTATTTTCATAATAGTTTCTTGAGTTTAACTGCAACTCATCCAATTCGATAGCTGATAGCTTGGACATCTCTACTACTGTATCCGCGAAACTTTTAGCATTTCCCACTTCGCAAACCTTACCCGAACGCGATTCATTGACTATATTCGCTGTTTCGCCATCGGCAGAAGCAAGAATTGGCATTCCACACGCCATATAGGATTGTAGTTTAGCTGGAATTGTCATCTTAAATAATGGGTTCGCTGTTAAGCATATAATAGCTACATCATGCTCTGATAAGATCTCAGGTATTTCACTAGCAGGTTTCTTTGGAATAAAAGAAAATAACTCCGTAACATCATTGTTCTCTATTAGCTCTAACAGTGTATCTTTATATCTGCCTTCCCCTACTATTGTAAAATGAATTTTCCGGGTGCAACCTATCTCGTTCTTAATTATCTTCGCTGCTTTAGGTAATATATCCAACCCTTGAGCATTACCGATGTTACCTGTAAATATCACTTTGAATATCTTTTCTTCTCCGTCTATAACAGCTTCGGATTTCTTCATAGGCTTATAGAAATCTTCTGCATATTGCGGCCAGAATTTAATTTTATTTGTTGAAACACCTCGGTTTTCAATAGACTTAACAAAACTCTTGGAAGTTGTCAGTATCTTGGTGCAGTGTGAATAGATATAATCTACCATCTTACCAATAGATGATAAGACCCATTTATTAGTTGTTCCTGTTATGATTGCTACATTCTCCGGCCATAGATCTTGTACATACAAATAACAAGGTATCTTCCGTTTCATTGCATACCATATTCCGGGCAATGCCTGTGTCATTGGAGATACTTCATAAATGAAGACAAAATCAGCTTTAACATTTGTGATGCTTTTCCAAATGAATCCTGATACTACAAAAGACAAATAGTTTAGTATCAAAGTTATGGAATTAGATCCTCTAGCTACTAAAGGGATTCGTATTATATCAACATCATTATATGTTTCTCTTCTACTTTTAAATAAGCTGTATCCTTTGTAGTACTTTCCTTGTGGATAGTTTGGGATTCCTGTAATTACCGTAACTTTATAACCACGCTTTACCCATTCCGTGCAAATATCATTTATCCTAAATTGTTCAGGGTAGAAATATTGTGAAATAACTAGAATATGCTTTTTCAAATGAATTTCGACCCCTTATCTCTCAGTCATCTCAATTGAATTTTTCAGATCTCTTATTGCATAATCAATTCTATAATCACTCATACTTTGCTCATACACTAAATTCCCAAACAACTTATTAATGATTCCGTTCTTAGTAGCTAGCAGCTTCAGAAGGGTACTGAACCCTTTAATTAATCTTATGTTTCTACCATGCGATTCTGCAATCAGCCTAACCATTTCGCTGGTTCTAACGTATTCTCTATTTTGCGGAAAAAATAAACCCGATTCCTCGAAATCGATTATACTCTTTAAAAATTTACATAAATTATCTATGTGAAGCATACTTCGCATATTATCTACATCTGGAAATACAGGAGATTTTCGAGCCATATTCGAAAGCCTACTATAGTTTCCTTTAGAACCTTTTCCATATATCATTGGAGGTCTCAGGACTGCAACTCTGAAACTATCATTTTGCAATGGAAGTATCGCTTCTTCCGCTTGAAGTTTACTACGACCATAAAAGTTACTTGGGGAAGGTATCGTGTTTCTATCAATAAGCTTTAACGAATTACTACCATCACCATAAACGATGATACTACTCATAAATATAAACTGCTTGACACGTTCACTTTTAGCTTTCTTCGCTACCTCGATAGTTAGGTCACGGTTTACTTTATAATATTGGGATTCCATTCCAGGGTCAGTCGAGACATGTGCTATCCCAGCTGCATGAAAAATGACATCATATGCAGAGAAATCCTTTTCTTTCCACAATTCATCTCTTAAACTAATAAACTCTACTGAGTAGTCAGTTGGATCATGTACAAGCCAATGATTCAAACTTAAGCCTATATAACTATTTGAACCAGTTATCAATATTTTTTTCATTATGCATTAGTCTCCATTACACTAGAAAGATCCTTATCCCTTATTTTTCCGGATTCACCCTCAACCACACCATCTCTTCTCACAACACTCAAGATCGTACCGAAGAAGCACTTAACATCCATCCACAAACCAATCTTATCTACATACTCCCCATCTAACTTTGCCTTTACTTCAATAGGGAGCTCGTCTCTACCATTAATCTGTGCCCATCCTGTGAGGCCAGGCAAGATGTCATTTGCACCATACTTGTCACGCTCTGCGATTAAGTCATATTGATTCCATAAAGCCGGACGTGGGCCGATAATGCTCATTTCACCTTTGAGAATGTTAATGATTTGAGGTAATTCATCCAAACTTGATTTACGAAGAAACTGGCCTAGCTTTGTGATGAAAGCATTTGGATCTTGAAGCATATGTGTTGGCGTATCTTTTGGTGTACCTATACGCATTGTTCTAAATTTGAGGATATAGAAATGTCTCTTGTTTTTACCTATCCGCTTTTGCTTAAAAAATACAGGTCCTTTGGAGTCCATTTTAATTAAAACAGAGACCACAATTAATAACGGTGACAGTATAATCATTGCTATAAAGGAAAGAACGATATCTGCAACTATTTTCACACCACTGTATAGCTTCACTTCATCACCTACGCTCTTAAATTTGTGATACTTAAAAAAGAATCTTTTGTTGATGTTTGTTCATGACAGTTTGTAAGTACTGAAGCAATTCACCCTTCAACTCATCCCGTTGCAGAGCAAATTCCAACTGCGTTTTAATAAACCCCAACTTCTCTCCAACATCGTACCTTACGCCTTCGAACTCATATGCATATACAGCTTCGAAGCGGTTCAATTCGGCAATCGCATCAGTTAGCTGAATTTCTCCACCTGCCCCTGGTGATTGGCTCTCTAAGATTTTGAATATACTAGAGCTAAGGATGTAGCGGCCCATTATTGCGATATTCGATGGAGCTACTTCACGCTTCGGCTTTTCGACTAGGTTCGACACACTATATAGTCGGTCTTGGACGGCTCTGCCGTCAACGATACCATAACGGGATACTTGGCTTTATGTACTTTCACAAGATAGCCTCCTAGTTGTTTAAAGTTGACGGTTAAAATATAGTTTTATATTCTTTTACTAAACATATATAACTATTACCATATTATTTCTCTTGGATTACCTCATCATACGATTTCCCTTGGCTCATACCATATTTCTTAGCTACTTGAATCAGTTCATCATACTGCTCTGGAGATAACTTCCCAAGAATAATGCTGCGTGCTTTCTTCTTCTCTTCTAGATCTAACCCCCCGCTTGCCAATTCTTGAATTTGCTTAATATCTGATAAACTAAGCTCCTCAAGTAGCACGGTTGAGACTTTGGCCTTCTCTGAGACGGTTATTTTTTCTTGCACTTCTTTTGCTTTATCTACAGAAACTTCAGCGCTGTAAGATTCATTTGACTTTACATTTTGTTTATTGTCAGCCGATTCTTTATTCTCATTCTTATTATCTGCTTGATTAACTCTGTCTGTTTCTTGCTTCGTTTGTTCTGCTCTGGAATTCGAATTGCTTATTACTTCCGTATTCTCTGCATCGTTATTTAGTAAGGAATTGCTCTCTACTTTAGAACTAGTATTATTCGGATTAGCGCTGGTATCATCAACAACGAGATTGCTCTCTAAATCTGCTGCCAATGTGGAGATGAACCTATCTACAGCATAGTTTGCTGCGAACAACCCCCCTATGCCTAATATCAATACTACAGATACTATCCATAACAATATCTTCTTCCACTTTTTCTTACGCATTTCCATTCGCCTCCATTTGCGTGCGGACTATTAGGATACGTGTGAATAGAAAGGAACTAGATGCTCAATTACATCCTTTACCGAGCTTTGGCTTTCACCTAGAACCTTCTCAAAGCGTTTGAATTGAAGCTCAAGCTCTGCCCGGTTAATCTGCGATGGCTTACCGATATAGATGCGCTCATGCTGGGTAGACGATACTGCCTCTTCATCCGTTAATAGCTCTTCGAAAAGTTTCTCGCCCTCACGCATACCGCTAAAGTTAATTTCAATATCTACATTCGGCTCATAACCAGATAACCGGATCAAATCCTGTGCCAAATCCATAATTTTGACAGGCTTGCCCATATCTAATACGAATATTTCTCCGCCTTTGGCGAACGAACCCGCTTGAATAACCAACTGAACGGCCTCAGGAATCGTCATGAAATACCTAACCATATCTGGATGGGTTACAGTGACTGGCCCGCCTGCAGCAATCTGCTCTTTGAACCTTGGGATAACACTGCCACGGCTGCCGAGCACATTTCCGAATCGAACGGCTACAAACTGTGTAGTACTTGTTGTATTAATACTCTGTATGTACATCTCTGCAATTCTCTTCGTAGCTCCCATAATGCTAGAAGGATTAACGGCTTTATCGGAGGAGATCATAACGAATCGTTCTGCTTTGTATTTGTCCGCGCAGTCTGCTACGTTCCTTGTTCCAAATACATTATTTTTTACAGCTTCTGATGGATTACGCTCCATTAATGGAACATGCTTATGGGCCGCTGCATGGAACACGACCTGCGGTCTAAACTTTCGGAATACATCATCCATTCGATTACGATCCTGAATGTCCGCAATGACGGTTTCCAGCTGAACATCCGGATATTTACTTCTAAGCTCCATTTCAATGGTGTAAATACTATTTTCTCCGTGCCCCAAGAGCAACAACCGCGAGGGGTTGAATGAGGAAATTTGTCTGCACAACTCCGATCCGATGGAGCCTCCTGCACCTGTTACAAGCACGACTTTATCGGATACATAATTGGCAATTCCCTCGAGGTCAGTCATTACAGGCTCTCGCCCTAGCAAGTCTTCAACTTCCACATTTCTTAGCGATTTTACAGCCAAACGACCTTTAATAAAGTCATTAATCGATGGAATAATCTTGACCTTTGCGCCAGTGAGCTTGCAAATATTGATAATATCGGATATATGCGCCCTTTTTGTAGACGGCATTGCGATAATAATGTCATGGATATGGTATTTCTGTACAAGCTCTTCAATATGCAACCGATTTCCTAGAACCGGTAAGCCATAAACCTGCATATTACGTTTATGTAAATCATCATCAATAAAACCTATAATGCGATTGCCAGCGAAGCTATTGCTAGTCATGATTTCTTTAGCTATTAACGCACCACAGTCACCTGCGCCTACGACAAGCACATTATTTACCAAATCTTTCTTCTTCGTTCTGTTTACTCGGATTAATCGCCACAGGAATCGCGAGCCTCCCATAAATAACAGCATTAACTCCAGTGTTCGAGATGTTATCGAAATGGGTACTCGTTCTTCATAAAGCAAGTAGGTAGCTAAATACGATAAAATTAAACCGATAATAATTGCCTTAGCCAGCTCAATGATTTCACCAATACTGGCATATTGCCACATCCGTCGATACATTCGAAAGAACGCCAAGCTACTCCCACATATTACTGTTGTTAATAAAGCAAATAAAAGCATTTGAGATTCGTAGAAGGGAGGAATCTTTCCATTAAAGCGAAATAAATAGGATATTGAAATCGCGACCCATATAATACAAATATCAATTACCAGTATGATTAGCATTCTGTTTCTATTGCTAAGCTTGCTCACCTTACTCATCCCTCCAGGATAGCTTTCTTCTACGAATTGAGACTCTTTATTTATCTTGCACACCGTAATAATAGTAATAAGCCTCTTCATTAGCTTTACGCTTCACATTATTCAATACCACACCTAGAATGCGAGCATTAACACTCTCTAAATTTTTCACAGCCTTGCCTGCAATGTCCCGTTTCACTTTACCTTGATCAACTACTAGAATGACACCATCGCTCTTAGCAGCAACAATTTGCGCATCAGTAACAGCAAGTAGTGGCGGCGTATCGATCAAAATAATGTCATACATTCCTCTTAATTGATCAATAACCGCAGTCATTCTCTTCGAGCCCATCATCTCAGCTGGGTTTGGTGGAATCGCACCTGATGTAATAACATCTAAGTTAGGAATGTCGGTTACTTGGATCACTTCCTCTAATGAGGATTGTTGCGAAATAACAGTCGATAGACCCCATCGGTTGGATATAGAAAAGGTATGATGGGCAGTAGGCTTACGAAGGTCGGCATCAATAAGAACCACCTTTTTCTCCGATTGAGCGAATGTGACAGCTAGATTGGTAATGGTCGTTGACTTTCCCTCGCCCGGGCCTGCCGAGGATACCATTAACACCTGAAGCTTCTCATCGATAGAAGAAAACTCAATGTTGGTTCGAAGTGCACGATAGGATTCTGAAATGGGGGACCGGGGATTCGTTAACGTAATAATTTGACGCTTATTTCTCGATAGAGACACGCTCTAATTCACCTGCCTTGTAGGTTTGGTTGGCTTTGCTCGTTTGGCTAGAATTCGCATCCTCCGGACTCATTCTCGAAATCATAGCAAGCGTAGGTTGGCCCAAAAATTCCAATACATCCGCTTCTGTTTTAATCGTATCGTCCAAATACTCAAGCAGAAATACAATTCCAACAGCAATTATTAGTGATACGACCAATGTAATGGCAATAGTAATAGGTATATTCGGTGATACAGGATCTGGCTGCGCATTTACTACAGCTTCATTCAGAATCGATACATTTTCGACCTTAAATATATGTTGAATCTCTTCTTTAAATACTAGGGAAACCGCATTGACGACCTGCGCTGCTAACTTATAGTCCACATCCTGCACGACTAAAGTCATGACTTGTGTATTATTTACAGAGCTAATCTGGATCTTGTTAGCAAGCTCGATTGCTGTCAGGCCAAGCTCAGGATACTGTACGGCAACTTTATCCAATATAGCCGGCGTTTTAATTATCTCCTTATACGTACCAATCATGGTGATATTTGAGTTAATCTGATTAATATCAAGTTGACCTGCAGCCAATTGCGATGGCGTCTGGTTTACAATAATTTTCGTAGAAGCTTCATATACCGGGTCCATTAAAAAGATGCTAATAGCTGCAGCTGAAGCTGTGCAGACGAATACAAACAATATAATTAGCGCTAACCTCTTCTTAATGATTGCCATGTACTGTCGTAAATCTAGTTCTTTAGACACGCTATACTCCTCCAACGAATATAGTTATATGGAATTATTATGATTCTCAAGAACTATCTATTATCCCATAATAATCTACAATTCAACAATATCCTATGATTTTTTCGAAAAAAATCTTCCTCCCACCTACATGAGAGGAAGATTTTTAATCTATTGTAAATTAATTGTCGAAATTTAATGCCCGGTAAATAATAACAGCCGCTTCAGCGCGAGTAGCGTTGTTTTTCGGCAGGAATTTACCTGCGTTACCGATCACGATTTTGTGAGTAGCGGCAAATGCAACTCCGTCTTTCAACGTAGCATTAATTTTGCTTGCATCCGCAAAGCCCTTCAGAGCTGCATCAACATCCGTTACATCTACTGCACCTTTGGAAACCTTCAATGCGCGAGCAATCATCGTTGCCATCTCAGCACGAGTGATTGTTGCATTTGGGTCGAACTTCGATGCCGAACGACCGTTAATGATTTTAAGTTGTGCAGCTGCAGCAACATATGGTGCAAACCAGTCAGCTGCATCCACATCTGCAAACGCTTCTGTTGCTGAACCGTTTTCCAGGTCCAGTGCACGGATAAGCATTTTTGCAAACTCAGCTCGCGTTACTTTATCCTGTGGAACAAATTTACCTTCCGATTTGCCTTCGATTGCACCTTTAGCAGCTACCACTTGAATTTCGCGGCCAGCCCAAGCCTCAACCTTAGCAATATCAGTGAACGATACTTTGTTTTCTACAACGACATAGGATGAGAACGAATCACGAGATTCGATAATCGAATTGCCGGATACACGTCCGCCATGGAATACTAGCTTGCCATCAACGATTTTTGCAACGGAAAGAAGTTCTTTATCAAGGCCTGTTGTATCGCCAAGCGGAAGGCTGATAACGATCGGTTGGTCGAATGAAGTTTTTGCAACTCCGCCAATTGTCAGGTTGAAGTCGTAGACTTCCGACACCGGTTTCAATGTGCCTACTACCGCTGCACTCGCGTCTGTTTTGTTAATAGCAAGTGAGATCGCAGAAGAGAACGATCCGCCAACGGGAACCGTCACTTCAAATCCGCCGATAACAAATGTTGCGCCGGATACGTTCCCAGCTGCTGCTGCTTTCACAACTGCATCAGAAAGATTTAGAACAACATCCTTCTGCGTCACTGCACCTAGATCAAACTTCAAAGCACTCTTCGCAACTGACGAACCTGGAGCCAATTCTTTCACTTTCGCTGTAACAGCGTTAATTCCAGCAATAGCGGACAATAGATTGCTTTCGTCTAGTTGAAGAACAGCTTTTCCGTTTATATTGCTAATACTAGAAGCTGCGTTAATTGTCGCCAATTTTGCAATCTCTGCAGTCGCATCTGCAACGAATTTTGTAATAAGAGCAGCTTTCTCAGCTTCAGTCGCTTTATCGAGCGCTGCTTTCAAATCATTTAGCAATTTGTCCGTTGTTTCTGGTAGTGGCGCAGTTGGCGTAACAATAACGCCACCTCCACCGCCGCCGCCAACTCCGCCGCCTGACGAGTTCAATGATTTATAAGCCGTAAACAACGCGCCCGCTGCAGCCGTAAACGTAGTGTCGTTATTAACTGCCGTTCTTGCTTCAGTCAACACGGAAATCACATCATTTGTATTTACCCCATAATGCAGGAAAATTTTCTCGACATTGTACTCGCTCTCTGGCAATGCAGCTAGTACATCACTTAGCAATTGCTGAACGCCGCTTGAGCTTGTCATAATTTCAAGCAAACCATTCAAATCCTTCGAGCCCACTTGAGCAACTAGCTCTTCTTGGATATCGAAGAAATAAAGCGCGATGTCATCTACAGTAAGGTCAGTAACTCCAGCTTCTGTAGCGAAGGATTGAAGCAATGCTCCGTGCTCCGCACGCAGAGCTTCAAGTCCTGCAACCGATGGATTGTAAGACAATGAAACGGCGTCGTAGAAAAGATTTTCTAATTGCGTTTCTTCCGAGGCGCTAGGCTGGAACTTGTCAACGATCGGCGCTACGATATCGCCTTTCACATGAATAGCAAGTCCATCCAAAGCAGCTTGAAGCGCTTCAACTTTAGGAAGACCGCTTGTCGCAACGAGTGCGTCATACAATTTTTTTACATCCGTCGCAAGCTGGGAACCTTCAAGGGATGAAGCATAGGCTACCCCGCTCACTCCAAGCTTCTCCGCTAGGCCTTTGTTACTAAGCGGAATGCCAGCAAAAGCCGTTAGGGCTACGCTTGCTGTAATCGTAGATACTGCTAGTTTCTTTCTTAATGTCACTTTCTCTCACTCCTAATATATTAAAATAGCGGCAATCATCTAGTAGATGAATGACTAATACGCCTATAAGGAAAAATCATTATGTATTCTCTTCATTTGTCAACCACTCTAGAACGGTCTATCTTTTGTAAAATAAGGAAGCCAAACGACGTGCGAGGCCCTTAGAGGACGCCGTCGTCTCGGGCTTTGAATGGAAGGGTATGTTTTCTAAGACAGATTTTGCATTTAACTGCAAATAATTAACCCACTGTTCTCCCATCCGCCTCTCAATGGCATCATAAGCTTCGCGAAGACGAAAACCGCGTCGGACAATATGATGAGCATCGGAAGAAACGATGTGGATACAGCCGGTTTGTAACAGCGACCAAGCAGATTGTTCAATACGTTTGCCAAATCCGCCTAACAACGAATGGGTAGTAACCTGTGCAAAAGCCCCTGCTTCAATAAGCTCAGCTAATCGTTCTGGGTGCTTTACAACCTCTGCATTCCTTTCGGGGTGTGCAATAATAGGCTTTAGTCCTAGGATATTAAACTCATGAATGAGCTCGAGCATCGCCTTCGGTATACGAGAGGACGGCATTTCTATTAATACATAACTAGAACCGGCTAATGGGAGCAGTTCATTTCTATACCAGGCATCCAGCAAATCATCATGAACACGAATTTCTTGTCCAGTCCGGATAGTAACAGGCACACCCGCAGCCATTAACTTTTCGTTAATCGCGTGGGTGTGCTCGGCTACGTCTTGTGCTGTGTTTGTATAGGTCCCATTGGCGTGGTGCGGAGTTGCAATAATGGCTGTGATTCCCTCTGCAGCGGCGGCCCGGGCCATGTCCAAAGTATCATCCCAACTCGCTGCACCATCATCCAATCCGGGTAATATGTGGGTGTGAATGTCTATCATGCTGATCTCACTTCCTATGTAGAATTTGATCAAAGCCACCTGATAGGCAGATTTGTAACTATTCTACCACAAGAATATAGATCTTTCAGCACTTCTCGATACAATTCGACAGTTATTACGACAGAGATTAGTATAACCTACGATTTCCATAATTGTAAGACAAAATTTGTAAAAATGAAAATTTGTTCAGAAATTTTTCAGCAGCCTTGCTACTATCAAATCTATTACAAAAGCTCCTTGCGAAGCTCTGCCGCAGATTTCGGAGATAGATCGCCAAAGGGGATATCGAAAACGGTTTTAGCGCCGGTTTGTCCTTTGCGTGCCAGCTTAAATGCAGCCCTTGCGTAAGCCACTAGAACACTCGCCGTGAATTCCGGATTGCTGTCAAGCTTCAGTCCGAATTCGATAATTTGCGTGTTGTTCTCGCCAGTCGTACCGCTGCGGAGCACCGTGCCGCCGTGAGGCATTGCGGAGTGCTCCGCCTTCATTGTCGCTTCGTCAATAAAATGAACCGTCGTATTATAATCAGCGAAATAGTTTGGCATGCTGCGAATTTCTTCGGCAATCGCTTCTTGATCAGCACCTTCCTCCGCTACGATGTAGCAATCGCGAATGTGCTTCTCACGCGTCGCCAGTTCCGGGTTCTCGCCGCTGCGCACGCGATTAACCGCATCCTCGCTTGGAATGGTGTACTGTACGCCGTGCTTTACGCCATTCACTCGGCGAATCGCATCCGAATGCCCTTGGCTCACGCCTTTGCCCCAGAACGTGTATTCCTTGCCTTCAGGCAGAATGGCTTCTGCAAGCAGACGATTCAAAGAAAACAAGCCTGGATCCCAACCAGTCGATATTACGCTCACTTTTCCGCTAGCCTTTGCTGCTGCATCCACTTGCTCAAAATATTCCGGAATGCGCGCGTGCGTATCGAAGCTGTCAACCGTATGGAACAAGCGTGCAAAAGCAGGCCCTTGCTCCGGAAGATCGGTAGCCGATCCGCCGCAAAGAATCATAACGTCAATCTCATTGACGAAACGCTCCGCATCCTCAATCGAATACGCTTGAATTGCCGAAGGAATCGAAGCCGGGTCTCTCCGCGTGAATATTGCATCTAATTTCATATCCGGGCTTTGCTTGATTGCCAGCTCTACGCCGCGCCCCAAATTACCGTAACCCACAATACCAATGCGAATCTGTTCTGTCATGATGCCACCACCTCTTCTTTTTTTGTAACGTGCTTAGATCCAGCCTCTCGCTTCCATTGCCGCTGCGATCCGTTTAATCGAAATCATATAAGCTGCCGTACGAAGATCGGTATGATGCTCTTTAGCAAGGTCGCGAACGGCCACATAGGATTGAATCATGTTCGTTTCCAGCTTCTCCAGCACTTCTGCTTCGCTCCAGTAGTAGTTCATCAAGTTCTGTACCCATTCAAAATAAGAAACCGTCACGCCGCCCGCATTCGCAAGCACGTCCGGAATAACCGTAATGCCTTTGCTTGCTAATACGCGGTCCGCTTCCGGCGTTGTTGGACCATTAGCCGCTTCCGCTACGATTTTTGCTTTGATACGGTCCGCATTCGCTGCTGTAATGACATTCTCCAACGCAGCCGGCACCAAAATATCAACATCCAGCTCAAGCAGCGCTTCGTTCGAGATGACATAAGCTTCGCCATACTCGCGGATTGACGATGTGTCTTTGAGCATAGAAATCTTCTCGATATCAATGCCGTCCGGGTCGTAAATACCGCCTCTGGAGTCGCTAACCGCTACGATTTTGCAGCCTGCCTCGCTCAGCAAACGCGCAGCGATACGGCCCGCATTGCCGAAACCTTGAATGGCTGCAGTCGCGTTCTGAACAGGAATATGCATATCGCCCAGCGCAGCCAAAATCGTATAAACGCAGCCTTGCGCCGTCGCCTCGTTACGTCCCTTCGAGCCGCCAAGAATAAGCGGTTTACCGGTAATGACGCCTGGCGAGTTCACGCCTTTAAGCCTGCTGTATGTATCCATCATCCAGCCCATAATTTGCGGAGTCGTGTAGACATCCGGCGCAGGAATATCTTTATCCGGACCTACAAAATCAGCAATCGCTTCCATAAATGCGCGACTTACGCGCTCCAGCTCATTTTTGCTCAAAAGACGCGGATCACAAATGACACCGCCCTTGCCGCCGCCGTATGGCAGACCGACAACGCCGCACTTGAAGCTCATCCACATGGAGAGCGCTTTAACCTCATCAAGCGTTACATCGGGATGAAAACGAATACCGCCCTTTGTCGGTCCAATCGCATCATTATGCTGGGACCGATACCCTTCGAATACGCGGATCGATCCGTCGTCCATACGAACGGGAAAACTAACCGACAGCACACGCTTCGGCTGCTTCAAAATTTGCGTAACATGCTCGGGCAGCTGAAGATGGGCGGCTGCCGCATCAATTTGCTGCTGTGCGATTTGGTACGGATTCAATGTTTCTTCCACTAAACTCACTGTCATATCAGGTTCAGTCCTTTTTTCGCAGAGTCCGACTCCCAATCCAGGAAAAGCCGCTTTTTTGATTCTACCTTTTTCAATAGTATTTTAAAAGAAAAATTTCGTTAAATAGTGCAAAAAATCTACACATTTATCCATTGTCATGTTAGGTTTCATTGAGTGGGAGTAAGCGTAACATCTGACATCAGCTAGAAATATATGTAATTTACACCAAACTTAAAACACACAAAAAAAGGAGTAACAGAAGCCAGGCCTCCATTACTCCTTTCTATTCGTATGCACGGCTGCATGCACAAGTATAAATCTTATCAATGCCCCAGCACTCCTCTTTTATTTTATTGCCGTGTAAGCTTCTTTAAGCGCGCCGTAGCTGTCTGCGATCTCTTGGTGGAATGCGTGCTTAGGCGAGATTCCCATATGCGAGGCAATGACATCATGAATCCCCGACTGCGCGATGGCTGCTTGAAGCGTCACCGCTTCTTCATCCTTCTCGTAATCGAATAAGAGCGCAGCAGCAATTGCGGATGTCAGATGCGGAACAGGAATGCCGAGCTCCCGCGCCTGCAAAGCTGGCCTGACGAGCCGGTCATTCAAGGACAGCTTGCGCATCGGCGAGCGGCCGACGCGGATTACACTGTCCGATAGGCGAGGATTCGTGAATCTTTTCATCATTTTCTGAACATAACGCTCATGCTTTTTCTCATCCCAGTGATACTTGGAAGTAAGAACGCTTCCGGTTTCATTCAGTACTTGCGATAACTCGGAACGTATCTTCGGATCATCCATCGCTTCTTGAATGGTTTCATAACCTTCGAGGTAGCCGTGATAGGCCGCCGTGCAATGCCCCGTATTAACGGTAAATAGTTTACGCTCAATGTAAGGTTCAAGCGCATCCACATATTTAACGCCCTCAATCTCCAGGTAGCCCTCCATCATGGCCGAACGGTCTACAATCCATTCAAAGTAAGGCTCCACCGTCACCTTAAGCGGATCATCATGGTCTTGAACGGGAACGATGCGGTCAACGGCCGTATTCGGAAAAGCAATACAGCCATCCGCTTCCCCATGCCGCTCCGATGGCAAATGCTCATACACTCGCCGCTTGAGAAGCGAGCTGCCCGAAATGGCATTCTCGCAAGCAATGATATGCAGCGGTTTATGGTTCCTCTCCCGGAGACGCAGCTCGATGCCGGCAGCGATGGATTCCGCAATATGCTTCAGCGCCGTTACGCCAACCGCCGTCGTTACGATATCGGCCGTCGCTACGGCTGCTGCCACCGCCGCTCTGTTTTTGCCGCTGATCGCCGTAACGTTGCGCACCACTTCGGTGTCTCGCGCCTCGTTCGCAAGCGTGACCGAATATTGCTTCTGCTGCTGCAGCAAATGAATCTTTTTTTCGTTCCGAGCGACAAAAGTAACTTCGTAGCCCGCATGGGACAGAAGAAGACCGATAAAACCTCTCCCGATATTTCCAGCGCCAAAATGCACAGCCTTCATTGTCCGAACCCCCTTTTACTTGGATGGTATCGTCTCGCCCATAAAATTCTGAATATTCTGATTTATTTAATTGCGGCAGGACACATTCGTGTTTCATCCTGATTGTTCACTTGATTACCGACTTCAAAGCGCACCTGCTGCCATCGCGTGAAAATCAATATGCGATAAACATTCCGCATGGTAATAACGGTCTGACTTATCAAAGGCCAACGACTTCGTGATCGTATTCGGAACGATAATACATGACATGCCCGCAGCCAGAGCCGCTCGCGCCCCGTTAGGCGAATCCTCAATCGCTACCGCCTCGCTGGCCTCAACGCCCAAAGCAGCTAAACTCTGCATGTACAGCTCGGGATCAGGCTTAACCTTCGCCACATCATCCGCCGTCCGGATGGTTTCGAAATAATGCGCAATTTCAAGCTGCTCCAAATATTTATCAATCCAAGCGCGCGGCGAGCTGGAAGCAAGGCCAATCCTCATCCCCGAGTCCTGCGCATCATTCAAATAATCCAAAATGCCGGACCGAACCTGTTCGCTTTGCATGAGCGACGTATGCTGGAGATGCACCGATTCGCGGAAAGCATCCTTGTCAATCGGAAGCTTCAAATCCGTCATTAAATATTCATAGGGATTAAAGGTGTGCAAGCTCGTGCCGATACAGCCCGAGTATTGCTCTAACGTGAGCTCGACCCCATGCTCCAAGTACGCATCGCGAAATGCATGGTACCAGGCAGTTTCCGTGTCAATAATCGTCCCGTCAAAATCAAAAATAATCGCCTTAATCATCAATACATCTCCTCCTGAATGTCGAAATGTTAGATTTGCTAACAAAACCGTAACATTTTTTAAAAGCAGGAGTCAAGGAGGGTAAACGCCCAAAAGGCCGTTTCAAAGATTGTCCACATCTTCTGAAAAAGAGGCGAAAACCGTTGATTTTCCTGGGTTTTTCATGATTTTTGCAAGCGCTTCGAATATTTGCGAAAAAAATTTTCAGACTATTTCAGTCAAACGCTTACATCTTATTTCCTCTTAACAATCTAACAAAATAGAGCATGCCATGGAAGATTAATTCACCTTCCCGGCATGCCCTATAAATCACCATTGTATTTTATGTTTGCAACGAAAGTGCTCCGCGCTTCTCATTAAATCATTTGTCCGCCTGTATTCGAGGAAGGTAATGCTGGCTCCGTCCGTTTTTTGCGCTCGATGCTGATCCAAATCAATCCCGCTGCCATGCAGCCTGCGCCGCACATTTGCAGGAGCGCGATTTTCTCATCGAACATCAAGTAGCCGGCAACAACGGCGGCAGCCGGAACCGCATAACGGAAGAAATTAGACCGCGTGGCTCCCACCTTGAACATGCAGGCATTCCAGAGAACAAAGGCCAGCACGGTACAGATCAGCACGTTGTAACCAATGGATAAATAATGGCCGGCATTCAGCGCGGACCACTTCGTCTGTCCCCATGAACCGAAAGTAAGCGGAAGCATGAACAACGAACCGAATGCAATCGTCCACGTACTTACCCGAAGGGCGGAGTATTTTTTCATAAGTGACATCGAACTGAGATTGAATAATGGACCGATAATGCTGACGCCAAACGCCATGGCGTTGCCGAGCATATTTTCGGAGGAGAGACTGAAGCCTTCATCGCCCCCAAGAATGACGAAGCAAACGCCGACGATCGATATGCCGCCGCCAACGATGAGCCGCATCGTAATCGTTTCCTTCATGAACAACGGCGCGAACAGCGCTGCAAAAATCGGCCACGGCGCCACGTTTAAGAGCGAAGCATTCGCCAAAGTCGTGTACTTGATCGAGTACATGACCGTAATTTCGAGAAGCGTAATGCCGATAAGCCCGATTAACGCCAGCCTCGGCACGATGCGCCATGGAATGGCCACGCTGCCCTCGGTCAGCTTGAGTATTAGAAAGAAGAAAGGAACGGCCAATCCAAATCTCAAAAACGAGAATACAATCGGATGAAAAGAATCCATCGCCAGACGGGAAATACCGAAGTTTGCTCCCCACACGACGGCGATCAGAATCAGTCCGCCGTAATTCAACCACTTGTTATTCATTCTTTTCGCCCCATCTATTCGCAATTGCTCTTATACGTAAAAGCTTCATTCATCATAGCATGGGATATCGCAGAAAAATGCACCGTTTTTAGCTCATTTCTTATGCATTTTAAACTCTAGGAACAGCTCGTTGTAGCGGGCCAGCATTTTTTTGCCGAGATTGTCGTACACCTCCAGCTTACCGGTCAGTTCTTCATCCGGATAAAAGCGCTTGTCGCCGGAAACTTCCTCGGGCAGCAAGGCCAGCGCCGCTTGGTTAGGCGTGGAGTAGCCCACGTATTCCGCGTTCTGCGCAGCAACCTCGGGATCGAGCATAAAATTAATAAACTGATGGGCACCCTCGATATTTCGAGCCGTTTTCGGAATAACCATATTATCGAACCACAGGTTCGAGCCTTCCTCCGGCACGACATAATCGAGCTTATCGTTCTCATCCATAATCTCCGAGGCATCCCCCGACCAGACAAGCCCTACTGCCGCTTCCTCGTTCGCAAGCAGCATCTTGATCTCATCGCCGACAATCGCTTTGACGTTGGGCGTTAATTCCTTCAGCTTCGCTTTCGCTTCCTGCAGATGCGTCTCATTCGTATCATTGAGCGAATAGCCTAGCCGGTTCAGCCCCATGCCCATCACCTCGCGCGCACCGTCGAGCAGCAGAATTTGATTGCGCAGCTTCTCATCCCATAGGTCATGCCAGCTGGAGAAGTCGAGGTCTCCTGCCAGCTCCGGGTTATATACAATTCCGACCGTTCCCCAGAAATAGGGGATCGAATACGCATTTTCGGGATCAAACGAAAGATTCATGAAGCGTTGATCGATATATTTTAGATTCGGAAGCTTGGCGTGATCGAGCTCCAGCAGCAGGCCTTCCTCCTTCATTTTGCTGATGGCATACTCGGAAGGAACGCTCACGTCGAACGTGGTACCGCCCTGCTCGATCTTGGTCATCATCGCCTCATTCGAATCGAAGGTTTGGTAAATGACCTTAATGCCGGTTTCCTCTTCAAAACGCTCCAGCAGCTCGGGATCGACGTAATCGCCCCAATTGTAAATCGTAAGGGTATGGTCGCCGCTGTAGCCCTCGCTTTCATTTAAATAAGCCGTCAAGTACAGGAGTCCAAGCGAAACGGCAAATACAACAACAAACATTCGCACAAGCTGCTTCATCCGCGCCCCTCCTTCACAGACGGCTTGGCGTTCCGCTGATTAATAAAGTAGTAGCCGACGACGAGAACGATCGTAAATAGGAAAATCAGCGTCGACAAGGCATTGATCGATAGCGATACGCCCTGGCGAGCCCTTGAATAAATCTCAACCGACAGCGTCGAGAAGCCATTGCCGGTCACAAAGAACGTCACCGCAAAATCATCGAGCGAATAGGTCAGAGCCATAAAAAAGCCCGCGAAGATGCCCGGCTTGATGAACGGCAGCACGACCCGCGAAAGCACCTGCCAAGAACTGGCGCCTAGATCCCGCGCCGCGTCGATGAGGGTTGAGCTCATTTCCTGTAGCTTAGGCAGCACCATGATGACGACGATCGGCACACTGAACGCAATATGCGATAACAGCACGGACACGAAGCCCAGCTTAATGCCGATCATCGAAAACAGGATCAGGAACGAAGCGCCGATGATGACATCGGGACTGACGATCAGCACGTTGTTGAGCGTGAGCAGCGTCTGCTTCGGACGATTGCCCCTGACATGATGGATCGCTATCGCTCCTATGACGCCTATGATCGTCGAGATCGCAGCTGACAGCAGCGCGATGACGAAGGTATTCAGCACGATGATAAGCAGGCGCGTATCGGCAAAAACTTCCTTATAGTAATCGAGCGTGAAGCTCTCAAAGCTGCGCATCGCCCCGCCGCTGTTGAACGAATAGAACATTAAATAGAAAATCGGCGCATAAAGTACAGCAAATACAAGCAGCAAATAGATGTTCGACCATTTATTTCTTCCCCGCACGGGCTGCACCTCGCTTTCGGTTGCCGGTGAGCAGCATCATGGCTGCCATGGCTAAGATGAGGAACACGGCGATCGTCGCTCCCATGCCCCAGTCCTGCGTCACGAGAAAATGTTGCTCGATCGCGGTGCCAAGCGTGATGACGCGGTTGCCGGCAATAAGCCGCGTAATCATGAATAAAGAAAGCGCGGGTATAAATACGGCCATGCAGCCGGCTTTCACCCCGCTGATCGTGAGCGGGAAGATGACGCGGCGGAATGTCGTCCACGCCGATGCGCCAAGATCGCGCGCCGCGTATACGAGCGTCGGATTCATTTCCTCCAGCGCATTGAAGATCGGCAAAATCATGAACGGGATAAAGATATAAACCGATACGAAAACAAAGCTAAAGTCCGTGAACAAGATCTGCTGCTTGCCCACGCCGATGGCTTCAAGCAGCGAATTGGCAAAACCGTATGTACCGAATAAGCCGATGAATGCGTACGCCTTGAGCAGCAGATTGATCCAGCTTGGCAAAATAATAAGCAGCAGCCACAGCTGCTTATGCTTCGTCCTCGTTAATAAATAAGCCGCGGGGTAAGCCGTCAGCAAAGAAATAGCCGTAATGAGAAACGCATACCAGAACGAGCTGAGCGTCATGCGCAGATAGACCGGCGTAAAAAACTTCGCGTAATTGCCAAACGTAAAGTTGCCCTCAACGTCGAAAAACGAATAATACGCGACCAAGACAATCGGAGCAACGACAAACAGCATGATCCAAGCCATATAAGGAACGAGATAAAAGGGGCGTGATTTATTTGACATCCGCGGCCTCGCTGTACGCTTCGAGGCGTTTATCGAATTCCTCTTCGGTCTCGCCAAGCCGCATGACGTGAATCGCTTCCGATTCGAACGTCAGGCCAATCTGTTCCCCAACCGTGGCTTTGCGCGTGGAATGGACGAGCCATTCATTCCCCGCTTCATCATAACAGCAGATTTCGTAATGAACGCCGCGGAACAGCTGCGAATCCACGCGCACCTGTAGCTTACCGTTCTCGGGAGCGGTAATTTCCAGATCCTCGGGCCGAATGACGATATCAACCGCTTCATTCAGGCTTAGTCCTTGGTCCACGCAGGTGAACGAACGGCCCGCAAACTCCACTTCGAAGTCGCGCGTCATTCGGCCCGGAACAATGTTGGACTCCCCGATAAAATCGGCAACAAACCGGTTGATCGGCTCGTCATAGATATCCGTCGGCGTTCCGGTCTGCTGAATCTTTCCTTCATTAATAACAAAAATTTCGTCAGACATCGCGAGCGCTTCCTCTTGGTCATGCGTGACGAAAATAAAAGTGATCCCCAAGCGGCGCTGCAGCTCGCGCAGCTCATACTGCATTTCCGTGCGAAGCTTCAGGTCAAGCGCGGATAGCGGCTCATCCAGCAAAATAATTTCCGGCTCGTTTACAATCGCGCGAGCGATCGCCACGCGCTGCCGCTGGCCGCCTGACATCTCGGAAATTTCGCGCGTGTCGTAGCCGTCCAGGTTAACGAAGCGGAGAGCTTCCTTCACCTTGGCGGTCACATCGGCATTTTTCATTCTTTTGATTCGCAGCCCGAAAGCCACGTTCTCGAATACGTTCAGATGAGGAAACAGCGCGTAATCCTGAAATACGGTATTCACCTGACGCTCATTCGCCGGCACGCGGTTAATAACCTTGCCGTTAAAATAAATCTTGCCCTCGGACGGCTCGGTAAAGCCGGCGATCAGCCGAAGGATGGTCGTTTTGCCGCAGCCGGATGGGCCGAGCAGCGTATAAAATTTGCCTCGTTCTATCGTAAAGCTGACTGCTTTCAATACAGCGGCAGCGTTTGAATCATAGTGCTTTGTGACATGCTCAAAGCGAATGATGGTTTGATCTTGCATATCGCATTCCCCTTTGCCATTTTAGAAGAAACAATAGAGATTATACAGCATCCCCGTAAATCAGCAATAGGAAAAGAAAAATGATGTCAACAGCGATCATGACGCGACCTGCTTTTCAAATGATTGAACATGAAAGCGCTATACATTACGATTAATTCAGGTTCAATAAGCAAACATTATTACAATTGGAGGTTCAAGCATGAGTAAACTGGCATCTGAAAAACCGGTCTCCGGCGGTGTTAAAGTTTCCATTCAACGATTTGGTCGTTTTTTAAGCGGCATGGTCATGCCGAATATTGGTGCTTTTATCGCTTGGGGACTCATAACGGCCCTATTTATTCCGACAGGCTGGATTCCGAATGAGAGTCTGGCAACGCTAGTAGGACCGATGATCACCTATTTGCTCCCTATACTCATCGGCTATACTGGCGGACAAATGATTCACGGCGTTCGCGGCGGCGTCATTGGCGCAATCGTCACGCTGGGCGTCATAGCCGGAGCCGATATCCCGATGTTCCTCGGCGCGATGATCGTTGGTCCGGCAGCCGCATGGGTGCTCAAGAAATTCGATCGATCGATTGAAGGTAAAATTCCGGCCGGCTTTGAAATGCTGATCAACAATTTCTCCTCCGGCATCATCGGCGGCGGACTTGCAATCATCGCATTCAAAGGTATCGGACCCATTGTTGAAGCGTTGAGCAAAGTGCTCTCATCCGGCGTGGAATGGCTAATCGACACTGGCCTGCTGCCTCTGGTTAACGTTTTGATCGAGCCCGCTAAGGTATTGTTCCTGAATAATGCCATTAACCACGGCATACTTGGGCCGCTTGCGCTGGATCAAGCCACGCAAACCGGTAAATCTATCATTTATATGCTGGAATCCAATCCAGGTCCTGGGCTCGGCATTTTGCTCGCTTACTGGCTGTTCGGCAAAGGCATGGTTAAGCATTCGGCGCCTGGCGCCGCGGTCATTCATTTCTTCGGCGGGATTCATGAAATTTATTTCCCTTATATTTTGATGAATCCGCGTCTCATTCTGGCGGCAATCGCAGGCGGCGTGTCCGGTACCTTCACCTTCTCCTTATTCGGAGCAGGCCTTGTCGCCGCGCCTTCGCCAGGAAGCATCGTCGCCTACTTCTCCATGACGCCAAGAGGCGGAGTGCTGGCTATGCTTAGCGGCGTATTGGTCGCTACGATCGTGTCCTTCCTCGTTTCGGCCGTGCTGCTGAAAACTAGCAAGCAGGGTGAGGGCGATGGCAACGAGCTTGAGCTCGCATCGCAAAAGGTTCAGCAAATGAAAGCGGAATCCAAAGGAAATGCTGCCGCACCTATCGCGCAGCAGGATCAGCTTACTAAAGAACAGGTTAACAAAATTGTATTTTCTTGCGATGCCGGCATGGGCTCGAGCGCAATGGGCGCCTCTATCCTGCGCAAAAAAATAAACGCAGCCAAGCTGCCGATTACCGTCATTAACACGGCAATCAATGATATCCCAAGCGATGCCGACATCGTCATCACGCACAAAACGCTCACCGACCGCGCACGTCAAAAGGCGCCGAACGCCGAGCATATCTCAATTGATAATTTTCTCAAAAGCCCCGAGTATGACTTACTCGTACAAAGACTAAGTTAATAACCGTACCGGCTAAACTTAATGATCTATTTAAACCATACTCAACGCTGACAGATATCTGTCGGCGTTAAGTCCATTCTTCTGTTAAGGAGGATAGCCTATCAAAGCCTCAACTAGGCAACGTCGGATTATTGAGCTGCTGCTTGAGCAGAAGCATGAAATAACCGCAGCAGATATCGCTTCTATCGTCGGTGCAAGTACGAGAACGATCCATCGCGAGCTTAGCGATATGGAGCCTCTTCTTGCGGCTAACGGTATTTTACTTCATAAAATTGCGGGACTTGGCATTCGGGTCGAAGCTAGCGACGATGCGCTCGAGCGTTTCAAGCAATCGTTTGACCGGTCAGACTCGCTGGAATATTCGGCCGAGGAACGTAAAATCCTTATCTTTTGCAGTCTGCTGGAGCACGATGAGCCTGTAAAGCTGTTCTCGCTCGCCCATGAGCTGCGCGTGACGATGCCGACCATCAGCCATGATCTCGATGAGCTGGAAGAGTCCATCGTCAAGCAAGGCTTAACGCTCGTAAGGCGCAGAGGCTACGGCGTTGAAATTGTCGGGCCCGAGGAAGCGAAGCGCCATGCGGTCAGCTTGCTTGCGATAAACCATCTTGACGATACCGATCTATTCGGGCAGTTCGCAGACCTGGCGGTTTCGAATCCAATTACCGCGCAATTGCTGGATATGATCGGCAAAGATAACTTCAAGAAGCTCGAGCAGGCGTTATGGGAGCTGAGCGATGATTGGTCGAATACGCTATCCGAATCGGATTACACAAGGTTGCTGATCAAGCTGTCCGTTGCGTTAACGCGAATTGGGCATGGCTGCGTAATTCCAGCGGACCGCACCAGTAAGAGCGAGGTTATCCCTTTGCTGCAAGGCCTGTTGGATATTCTTAATATACGGCTTCCGATACAGGAACAAGCTTACTTTTCCCATTTGCTTGATCAAGAAGCTTTCCCGGAAAGCAGCCTGTTGATCCACCATGACGACATGCCGACGATCGAGGGAGTGAAGCTGCTCATCCTCCGCGTAGAGGCGCAGCTGCAAATGTCGCTAACCCATGACCGTTCCTTGGAGGAAGGCCTCATTCAGCATATAAAGCCGGCTTTTCAGAGAATCAAAGACGGCATTGCTATCCGCAATCCGATGCTCGCACCCATCAAAAAGGATTACAGCGCGCTGTTTTCCATCGTGCGGAGCGCCGTGCAAGAGATTTATCAGAAGATTAAAGTGCCAGACGAGGAGATCGGCTATATCGTCATGCATTTTGGCGCTTCCTTGGAGAGATTGAAGCCTTTTCCCAGAAAAGTAAGAGCTGTCCTCGTCTGCACGAGCGGCATCGGCTCCTCCAAGCTTCTAGCTGTAAAAATCGCCAAGGAGCTTCCGCAAATCGAACTCATCGGCCATTATTCATGGTTCGAGGCGAGAAGGCTCCCGCCCAGCCGCTATGATCTCATTATTTCAACGGTTGATTTGCCGCTGGAGCCGGATCGTTACATCAAGCTAAGCCCGATGCTAACGACCGAAGAAACCAACAAGCTTCGCTCATATATTGAAGGAACCACATTAAAGAAGATCAGCTCTGCCGCTGCCGCCGAGACCGATGCGTCTGGTCATTCGCCTATGGATCGTTTGCTTCTGCTGCAGCTATATTCCGGTATCGTGCTGCGGCTGCTCGACGGCTTCCGCGTGCATGACCTGACACTGGAGCAAGGCCAAGCGCACTTGGAGCAGCAGCTTCCGGCTATGCTTTCCTTAATCGGCGAGACGTCTATCGACACGCATTTAACGAAAATCAGCGAGCAGCTGATCGCTAGGGAACGACAAGGAAGCTTAGTCATTCCCGATACCGAGCTCGCTTTGCTTCATACGCGAAGCGAATGGATCGAAGCGCCTTTGCTTGCTTTGTATAGATTCGATACACCGTTGCAGCTGAGCGAGGACGGAGCCGTTCAGGCTTCGCAGGCGCTCATGATGCTCGGCCCGCTGAAGCTCGACACGTACAGCTTGGAGCTGCTAAGCGAGATAAGCGCCATGCTGCTGCTCCCCGAGCTGTTGACCGTACTGGAGCATGGCAATGCGGCAAGCATTAAGCTATTTATCTCCAAAAAGCTGGAGCATTATATAAAAACAAAATTGGATTGGAGAGAATCATAATGACTATTCTATCTACAGACAAAGTAAAGCTGAACGTAAGCCTCAAAGACAAATACGAGGCGATCCGCCTCGTCGGGCAAATGCTCGTTGACGCAGGTCATGCGCCGGCGGATTATATCGATAAAATGATTGAACGCGAGGAGTCTCTGTCCACTTATATCGGCGGAGGCCTGGCCATGCCTCACGGCACGAATGAATCGAAGGCACTCATTAAATCAACGGGCATGGCTGTTATTATCGTGCCGTCAGGCGTGGATTTCGGCGGCGAGGAGCCGGCACAATTAGTTATCGGGCTGGCCGCGGTCGGCGACGATCACCTGGATATTTTGACAAGCGTAGCCATGCTCGTATCCGAGGAAGATGACATGCAGCGTATTTTGAACGCTTCTTCGGAAGAAGAGCTGATCGCTATTTTTGAATCGGGGATGGAATCATGAAGGCCGTTCACTTTGGAGCAGGCAATATCGGAAGAGGCTTTATCGGAGCGCTTCTGCATGATGCCGGCTACGAGATTTGTTTTGTCGATGTGAACGACAAGCTCGTATCGGAGCTGAAGGAAAAAGGGCAATATTCGGTGAAGCTCGCCAATGAGCAAGCAGATACCTATTTGATCGATCACATTACCGCCATTGACGGCAAAGATACCGCATTGGTTGCGGAGACGATTGCGGATGCCGATATCGTTACGACGGCGGTTGGCGTATCGATTCTCAAGCATATCGCGGCCGCTATCGCTAAAGGGATCACGCTGCGCGCGGCGAGCGGAAAAGCCGTTCTTCCCATTATTGCCTGCGAGAACGCGCTGGGCGGCAGCACGATTTTGAAGCAATTCGTTTATGGGCATCTATCGGCGGAAGAGCAGGCGCAGGCTGATCAACAGATCGCTTTCCCCGACGCTGCCGTAGACCGTATCGTACCGCTGCAGCAGCATGAGGACTCGCTTCAGGTGACGGTTGAGCCCTTTTACGAGTGGACGGTGGAACGCTCTCCCCTGCTGGACCCGTTGACCGAGATCGAAGGCGTGCATTACGTCGATCAGCTCGAGCCTTATATTGAGCGGAAGCTTTTCACGGTGAATACGGGCCACTGCGTTGCGGCGTATCACGGTTATTTGAGGGGCTATACGACGATACAGGAAGCGATGAAGGACCCAGCGATTGTTACCGAAGTAAAAGGCGCGCTGCTCGAATCGGGGTCCGCGCTTGTTCAAGCCTATCATTTCGACGAAAAAGAGCATGCCCAGTATGTCGAGCAAATTTTGGAACGCTTTATTAACCCTTATTTGGTAGACGAGATTGCAAGAATCGGCCGTTCGCCGATCCGCAAGCTTTCTCCGAACGACCGCTTGGTAAGACCGGCCTTATTAGCTTATGGATACGGAATACCCGTTACTCATTTGACCGCTGCAATGGCAGCTGCCTTATATTTTGATTATAAAGACGATCCCGAATCCGTTGAGCTGCAAGCCTCCTTGCGAGAGAATGGCCTGCATGCCACACTTGCCAAATATACTGGTTTAGATGAACAGCATCCGCTTCATTTGCAAGCCGCAAAGCAGTACAGCGAGCTGGAGCAAACGCTCAGACAAGCAGAGAAAGGAATGAGTTTATGATGTCGCTAAAAGGCATAGCAGCTTCGCCGGGCATCGCCATCGCTCGCGCTTTTTTCATAGCAGCTGAACGCTTCGTTCCAGCTCGGCAGACCATCTCGGACAGCTCGGTAGAAGTCGAGCGGTTTCGCCAAGCCGTAACAATCGCGCGGGACGAGATCGAGGCGATTCGCGCCTCGGCGGAGGAACGCTTCGGGGCCGAAAAAGCCGAGATTTTCGAAGGGCATCTCATGATCCTGGAGGACCCGGATTTTATTGAAGCGATCGAGCAAAAAGTGGCTGATGACGCCATAAACGCCGAATTCGCGCTGTATGAGGTGGCTGCATCCTTTATCGAGCTGCTGCAGTCGATGTCGGATGAATTGCTGCGCGGGCGCGCAATCGATATCGAGGATGTCTCCGGCAGGATTATGAGCCACTTGCGCGGCGTTCCGCATATGGACCTAGCAGGCATGTCCGAGGAATGTATTATAGTCGCCCGGGATTTGACGCCGTCGGATACGGCTCAGCTCAATTTGGAGTACGTGCGCGGTTTCATTACCGAGGTTGGCAGCCGCACTTCTCATTCCGCCATTATGGCGCGGTCGCTGGAGGTTCCCGCGATCGTCGGGATCGGCCAAACGATTCACGATATACCCAAGCATGCTTATGTCATCATCGATGCGAATCAAGGTATCGTTATTGTCGATCCATCTGCAGATGAGTTGGCTGTCTATCGGGCCAAGAAGCAGACGGATGACCTTCGTAGAAAGGAATTAAGCTTGTTGAAAGACCAGCCTACGGTATCGAAGGATGGCAAGCAGGTCGAGCTGGCAGCCAATATCGGCAAGCTTGAGGATATTCAGCGGGCAATCGATAATGGTGCGGAGGGAATCGGCCTTTTCCGCACCGAGTTCTTATATATGGGACGCAGCTCCCTCCCTACCGAGGAGGAGCAGTTTACCAGCTACAAATATGCGCTTGAGAAAATGAACCCTAAGCCCGTCGTGATCAGAACGCTCGATATCGGCGGCGACAAGGAGCTTCCTTACATGGAGCTGCCGAAGGAGAGCAATCCGTTCCTTGGACAACGCGCTCTCCGGCTGTGCCTGGATAGACAGGACCTGTTCCGCACGCAGCTGCGGGCCCTGCTTCGCGCAAGCCGTTACGGAAACTTAAAAATCATGTTTCCGATGATCGCCGTGCTGGAAGAGCTGCTCGAGGCTAAGCGCCTGCTCGAAGAAGAGAAGCAGAAGCTCATAGCCGAAGGCGTCCTGCTTGCGGAGAACATTGAAATCGGAATGATGGTCGAAATTCCCGCAGCAGCAGTGGCGGCAGACCTATTCGCGCCCGAGGTCGATTTCTTCAGCATCGGCACGAACGACTTGATCCAGTATACAATGGCGGCAGACCGCATGAATGAAAACGTATCTTACCTGTACCAGCCATGGCATCCCTCCTTGCTGCGTCTTATCCGTTTCGTTATTCAAGCGGCGGAGAAGGAAGGCAACTGGGTCGGCATGTGCGGCGAGATGGCAGGCGATGAGACAGCCATCCCTTTGCTTCTGGGACTAGGCCTGCATGAATTCAGCATGAGCGCAGGCTCGATCCTGCAAGCGAGAGAGCTGATCGGCGAGCTGGACCAAGCAGAATGGGCGGGACTCGCTAATCAGGCGCTGACCATGCGCAGCACCTCGGAAATTACACAATTCGTAGAACGCACAAGAAACGGAGTGATTCATAATGGTAAGTAAAACTTTTACGATTCTAAACCCTACAGGCTTCCATGTACGTCCATCCAAAACCTTCGTACAAGCGGCCAGCACATTCCCTTGCAAGGTGAATGTTATTAATAAAGGCAAAAAGGTAAACGGAAAAAGCTCGCTGAGCATGCTCACGCTTGGCATCGCAGCAAACGAAGAAGTCACCCTGGAGATTGACGGCGAGCAGGAAGAACAGGCTCTCGAAACGCTCGGCAAACTGCTCACGGAAATCCACGAATAATGAACGTTTAAACCAAAAGGCTGTCCCATAAGGCAAAATGCCTGCGGGACAGCCTTTTGGCTCCTATGCTTCTGATAATATCAGCATATATCAGTATCAACATCAACGTTAGCATTAGGTCTGACACTAACGCCGGCATCGAAACCAACACCTACATCTACATCAACTTAAAATCAAACATCTACTTTAAAAACAATATCTACTTCAAAACCAACATTTACTTCATCATCAACTCTAACTTCGATTCCGATAGCAACACAAACATCAACATCAATTCTAATCCAAACTCCTACTCCTACTCCAACACCAGCACCAGCACCAGCACCATTAACAACACTAACACCAATTCTAACTCCAGCAAATCCAACTCCAACTCCGACTCCGACTAACTAATTCTACTGCACTTTCTACAACAGAAACCTGACATCACACCCAACCAAATGAGCTACATTGCAGAAAGTACAACAGAATTCCCCCAACTCGCTACAAAGTACCTCCGTGACTTACTTTCTGTTGCAGAAACTACATCGTAGCGAAAGAGTTGGCGCTGAAACTCGAAATACATTGCATAAACTGCAGCGTAGGTGCAGGAGATAGCTCTTGATTTTGAGAAGAAGTTACCTTAGGCCAATGCCATCGCAGGAACAGCGAATGCGATTGCGATTTCGACTACAATAGCAGTAGCAATAGCACCTGGATCAGCACCAGCAGCACCAACTCTGACTACAATTCAACACCAACACCAACACCAACACCAACACCAACACCAACACCAACACCAACACCAACACCAAACTAAGTCTAACCCTAACTCACACCCCGACCAACTAATTCTACTGCATTTTCTACAACAGAAACCTCACATCACACCCAACCAAATGAGCTACATTGCAGAAAGTACAACAGAATTCCCTCAACACACCACAATGCAGCTCTGTGACTTACTTTCTGTTGCAGAAACTACATCGTAGCGAAAGAGTTGGCGCTGAAACTCGAAATACATTGCACAAACTGCAGCGTAGGTGCGGGAGACAGTTCTTAATTTTGAGAAGAAGTTACCTTAGGCCAATGCCATCGCAGGAACAGCGAATGCGATTTGCGATTTCGACTACAATAGCAGTAGCAATAGCACCTGGATCAGCACCAGCAGCACCAACTCTGACTTCAATTCAACACCAACACCAACACCAACACCAACACCAACACCAACACCAACACCAACACCAACACCAACACCAACACCAACACCAACACCAACACCAAACTAAGTCTAACCCTAACTCACACTCCGACCAACTAATTCTACTGCACTTTCTACAACAGAAACCTGACATAGCACCCAACCAAATGAGCTATATTGCAGAAAGTGCAACAGAATTCTACAAACACGCCACAAAGTAGCTCTTTGACATACTTTCTGTTGCAGAAACTACATCGTAGCGAAAGAGTCGGCGATAAAACTCGGATTATATTGCACAAACTGCAGCGTAGGTGCAGGAGATTGCTTTTGATTTTGAGAAGAAGTTACCTTTTAAGACAACATGGGCAGCAACATTAGCGAGTGCGAGTGCGAGTGCGACTGCGACTGCGACTGCGACTGTGACAGCGACTGTTACTGTTACTGTTACTGTTACTGTTACTTCGACTTCAACTGCGACTGCAGTAGTACGAGCAACAACGTAGGACCAGCAACAGCAACAGCAGCGCCAACTCTAACCTAGCGGTTGAGCGCGGCTCCCAACCTTAGAGTGTGAGGTGATCAGCGGGTAGCTCTAAACAGCCGCAGCATTCAAATCACGCAAAAAAAGAACAGCGAATACATTCGCTGTTCTTCTCAATAAACTCCAGCTTTTAGACAGACGCCGCTGCCGGCTGCTCCACTAAGCTGTCGTTTTTCATTTTGCGATGAGATAACGTAAAGTAAGCGTAAGATAACACCGCAAACAGGAACGCAATCCCTCCCAGAGTCGCAATATATCTGCCCATGGAGCTGTAATCGCCGCTCGACACGATATCTCTAAACCCTGCCACCGCATAAGTCATTGGCAGGAACGGCGATATTTTTTGCAGCCAGCCGGGTACGAGCTCGATTGGGAACGTGCCTGCTGAGCTCGTAAGTTGGAAGATCAACAGAATAACTGCAATAAAGCGGCCTGGATTGCCCATGGATGCAACCAAGAATTGAATGATCATCATGAACGTAATGCTAGTTAAGATCGAGTAAAATAAGAACAGACCTACGCTCTGCACCTCAAGCTTGAGCACGAACAGCAGTGCCGCGTCAGCAATGAGCGCCTGTATAATTCCGATAAGCGATAACGTAAGCGCCTTGCTCCAGAACCAGCTCCAACCGCTAACCGGAAGAACCGCCGGCTCGCGTACGGAATATACGATGGTCAGCAGCATTGCTCCGACAAATAATCCAAGCGACAGAAAGTAAGGAGCAAGCCCCGTACCATAATTGTCGACCTCCGTCATTTTCTCCACATCAAGCTTTACGGGATCCGAAAACATATCTACCATCGCATCGGTTAACTTCAAATCCGCTGTCTGGTCTGAGGCCTCGCCCAGCTTGCCGGACAGCTCTTGCGTGCCGTCCTCCAGCTTCAGCAAACCGGAAGCGACCTGCTGCGCGCCATCCTCCAGCTTAACCGTGCCATCCACGAATGGCGTGACGTTAGCGGACAACTGCGAAAGTCCTGCCGCCAGCGTGGATGCTCCGCCATTAAGCTGCTTTGCTCCGGCTGCAAGCTTGGATGCTCCGCCGCTCGCTTCCGTCAGCTTAGCGCCAAACTGCGACATCCCGCTTGCGAACTCCTCAGCTCCCGCCGCCACCTGCTCTCCGCCTACTCCCAGCTGCTTGCCGGCTGTCGCTGCTTCCTGCGCTTTCTTATCAAAAGCTCCAAGACCGTCCGAGACCTTCACGAGGCCATCGTTCAGCTTGCCCGCTCCGTCACTCAGCTGCGTCTGGCCAGCCGAGGACTTCTCCAAGCCCGCTGCCAGCTCCCGGCTAGCTTGCAGCAACGACGCAAAGCTCTCGCTCTCCGCCAGCTCCGGATTCGCCTGACCCAGCTGCGCCAGCCCATTCGCGAGCTGCGCCGCACCTTCCTTCAGCTGCTCTTCGCCCGCAGCCGACTCCTTAAGACCGCCCGCCAGCTGCCCTGCCGCCTGCTGCGCGTCCAAAGCACCCTCCGCCAGCTGTCCGCTTGCTCCGGCCAACTGCTGCAAGCCGTCGCTCAGTTTCACCGCTCCGGCCCCAAGCGAACCCGCGCCGTCGCCAAGCGATGCTGCTCCCGCGCCTAACTGCTGCTGCGCGGCCTGAAGCTGCGCCAAGCCGCTTGCCAAGCTCGACGTGCCTGCGCTTAGCTCGGCACTTCCCTTGCCTAACGCCGCGCCGCCGTCATTCAGCTTGGCGACACCCTCCTGCAGCGTCATCGATCCGCTGACGAGCTTTGCAAGATTTTGCTCGATGAGCACCGCTCCATCCTTCGCTTTCGTCGTGCCGTCGGCGATTTCGCCGGCACCGTCGCTTGCTTGGCCGATTCCGTCCACGAGCTCTTCCATCTGCTCGAAGACCGTTCGCGTATAAGCAGCCGTCACCTCTTGACCCAGCTCAACCTTCATCGTGTCAACGGCTTTGCTGCCGATCTGCGAGGCTAAAAAGTTGTAGCTTTCGTTAGATAAATACGTCAGCTGTGCAGGCGTCGGGTTATCCGATGTCAGCGACGTTGTTTTCTCCGAGAAATCGGAAGGGATTTCAATCGCCATGTAATAGCTGTGATCCTCGATACCGGCCTCCGCCTCTACCTTGCTCACGAAATGCCATTCGAACTTTTCGTTTTCCTTTAACTGTTCCTCGAAATCATCGCCAATATGCATCATTTCATCGTTATACTCATAACCCTTATCCGCATTCACGATCGCTACCGGCATTTTATCCAAATGTCCGTAAGGATCCCAGAAGGCTCCTAAAAACATCGAAGAATACATAAGCGGAATCATCAGCACACCGATCACTGAAATTAGCAGCATCTTATTGCGGGCAATCCCGGAAAGCTCCTCACCGAACTGCTTTAATCCTCTAAACTTCAACGCGTCCACTCTCCTTGTTACTAATTGACCATTTTTGTCATTCGGTCATTTTATCTTGTAAAAAAAGGCATCCAGGCTATTCCGGAGCCAATCCTACTTGCATATAAAATCGCAGTTGTTCCGCTACCTGCTGCTTATCCAGCGGTTCATGCGTTTTTTTCCATTCCACGGTTAATGCCATATACAGCCTCAACATAACGAATGCCGTCATTTCCGGATTGCAGGGCTTAATCTCACCTTTATCCATAGCCAATTGCACCTGATGCTGAATATAGCCGATAACTGCTTTTTCGATTTGCTGCATGCCTTCTATTGCCATTGGCGTGCCGATCTCCCGCACCTCATGCGACAGCTTAAGTGCCAGCTCATGCTCCTCGCGGAATTCGAGCAGCTGCTCCAGCGCAGCGTTCAAATTGTCGAAAAATCGGCGGTTCGGATCCACAACCTTCTCCGCAACCTGCTTCATTTCCAGAATGAGCCTCTTCATAATTTCATGAAACAATTCTTCTTTATTCGTAAAGAACGTATAAATCGTTCCTTTGCCAACGTTCGCTATCTTCGCAACCTGATCCATCGTTGTCGCTTTGTATCCAAACAGGGCAAACGACTTCGCCGCCGCATCCACAATCTGCTGTCTCCGATCCACTGCCATCCCGGCACCCCCGAACCCGTAACTTTCTTAAAACTGACCAAAAAACCAAAATGGTCATTTCGACTTAAGCCATCATAGCACGCTCCCTATTTGTTTGCAATACCTAATCGAATGATGTGTATGAGCGCGCCATAGATCACAATGATATTGCCTGCTGCGATTCGACTAAAGATGACTTTACCTCTTAAAAAGAGCTATAATACAGATACAGCTGTAACTATCATCTGCACAGCAGAATAAAAGGAGTGTTCCCCATGTCATTGAAAGAAATCACAACCGTTGAAGAATGGAACAACGTTTATGATGCTTCTGCCACTCGTCCGCTTGTCGTATTCAAGCACAGCACGACATGCCCGGTTAGCGCGAACGCTTATACAGAGTTCAATCAATATCTTGAAGGCAAACCAAGAGAAGACGTTGATTACGTGCTCGTGAAGGTTATTGAGTCGCGTCCGGTCTCTAATCAAATCGCCGAAGACACATCCGTGAAGCATGAGTCTCCGCAGATTATGTTCATCGACAAAAAAGAAAAAGTATGGTCCGCCACCCACTGGTCCATTACAAAAGCACATATCACTGCCGTTCTCGACTAAGCATTTCGTCCTAAACAGTACCAAGCTGAGGCTGTTCTAAAGGTTTTTTTAGCCTTTCGGAGCGGCCTTTTCTTATTTTATATAGGAGGAATCCATATGGCTGAGATTAAGTTGATCACAACGGACGCAGACATTACTTTGACCTTTTCCTTAATGAAGCAATTACGTCCCCATCTAGCAGAAGATGATTACTTAACCCTAATAAGAAGACTTCAGCATAATCACGGTTATCGGTTAGCAGCTATTATCGAAAATGGCCAAGCCAAGTCCGCTGCGGGATATCGCATTACCGAATCCTTGGCATGGGGCAAATATTTATATGTGGATGACCTTATCACCGATGCGGACAGCCGCGCTAATGGTTACGCGAAGCTGTTAATGGATTGGCTGGAAGCCGAAGCGGCCAAAAATGATTGCCTGCAATTGCACTTGGATTCCGGCGTTCAACGGCATGATGCGCATCGATTCTACCTGAACAAGAAAATGAACATCGCCGGTTACCATTTCCAAAAAAACATTTAACAATCAGCCTGACGCATACATAGTAACTTTGTAACGAACAAAAGGCTGCCCTCGGCAGCCTTTTTGAGTGCCAGCTGCAGCTAATCACAGGCTTCAATTTCACAATCGCGGCGAAAATATAAGCAGTCCATGTTTAAACGAGCTGCTCCTCGGTTAATGACTAGGAGCAGCTTGTTTATTTAGCCATCCTTCTGCAACATCCGATTACGGGTGCGTCTATGCAGCTATCGACAATATGAAGAGGAGGAATACGGTATGACACCCATCCAAATCAAACAAAATAAGAGCTTGAAACGAAAAAGAAAGCTTGCAGCGGCACTTACGGCATCCATGCTGCTTTCAACTGCGCCAGCGGCAGGCTTGCTCCCCGGAGCAGACTTCGCAGCTGCGGCAGAAGGCTCCGCCGCAGCTGCATCTATGTTAAATGTCGTCTCTCAGCCTTTCTTAATTGACGGTATGCGCACAGAGGTGCCCACAGCAATCGTAGATGGCGAGACTTACATCAGCCTTCGTGTGCTTAATGAAAAGCTGGGCCTTGCAACAAGCTGGGATGTCAAATCAAGATCAGCCGTCGTTACCGGACGCAACCGCGTATTCATAGCGTCTCCGGTAAATGGCAGCTATGAGCTGAACGGACAGCGCGTTTATGGCAGCCAAGCGATTTTGAATAACGGCTCGACGTTTCTGCCGCTTCGTTTTCTGCTGGAGCGAATGGGCTATGTTATTTCTTATGACGCCGACACGCGCACGGTAGACATTCAGACCATCAAAGAAAACACCCTGAACTTTGCTACAAAAACGATCAGCGAAGTCACAGAGAAACAATCGCTGCTTATTCATTATCCCGTCATCTCCGGCTATGAGAACGCCGATACCCAGAGCAAGGTCAATGCCTTCTTGAAACGGGAAGCCGAGTCCTTCACCGTCTCCGGTCAGCAGTCCCTTACCAAAACGATGCAGGAAAATGAAAAATTGCAATCGGATAATCCGGATATCGATTATCCGCCGGTAGCCTATGAAGGGAATTACACCATCACCTATAACGAACAGGATATGCTAAGCCTCTATGTCGATTATTATATTGACCTCGGCGGCGCCCACGGCACAACCGTGCGCATTCCCTATACATTCGATTTAAAGAATGGCGATACGGTATCCCTGAAGGAAGCCGCCGGCAGCCATTCCGATTACGTCGCTATCATTAATCAATCGATAAACGCGCAAATAAAAGCGAGAAAATTAAATCTGTTGAATCCGTTCGAAGGCATCAAGCCGGATCGCCCTTTCTACCTCAGACATGGCGCGATCGTCATTACCTTCGAGCAATATGAGTACACCGCTTATGCGCAGGGTATGCCGGAGTTCATGATACCTTTCAGGTCATTTGAATAGGCGAACGCATCCATCAATAGCAGCCCAAAGCCCAGCAAGCAATTGCCTGCTGGGCTTTTCCTGCTTGCAGCGTCACCTATTCCTCCGGTTCCAGCTCGCATTCTGCCAGCGTGAGCATTCGGGTGCGGTGCTTCCATTTGTGTCCGATGAATATGGCGAGAAACAGCGGAATGCCGACATACGACGCAATAATATACGCCCAATCGATTCGTCCGTCATGCAGCGCCCCAATGAATTGGCCACCGATCACCACAATGCAAAGAATCATGGCAAGGATCGGGCCAAAAGGAAACCATTTGGCGAGATAAGCCAGATCCTCCAACTTCCGTCCTTGGTAGATATACGCCTTGCGAAAGCGGTAGTGGCTAATCGCAATGCCAAGCCAGACGATAAAGCCGGACATCCCGGATGCATTCAGCAGCCACACATACACAACCCCGTCGCCGAAGAAAGAAGCCAGAAAAGCAAGCATGCCTAGCGCTCCTGTCGCGAGCAACGAGGTAACCGGCACTCCGCGTTCATTCAGGCGTGCGAGAAAGCGCGGTGCCTTGCCCTCTTTCGCGAGCACCCACAGCATGCGCGTGGAAGCATACATGCCTGAATTGCCCGCGGACAAAACAGATGTCAAAATGACCGCATTCATAATCGATGCCGCAACCGCAAGCCCCGCCTTTTCGAAAATAATCGTAAACGGGCTCGTCGAAATACCCCCGCTCGCCAGCTGTTCGTTCGAATACGGAATCAGCATGCCGATCAGCAGGATCGCCAAGATGTAGAATAAGAGGATGCGCCAAAATATCGAACGGATCGCACGGGGAATATTTTCGCGCGGATTCTCGCTTTCCCCAGCCGTCACTCCGATCAGCTCCGTTCCTTGAAACGAGAAGCCCGCCGCCATAAATACGCCTAACGTAGCTAGAAAGCCTGCGGGAAACGGATTATCCGTCAGGTTGCCTATCCCCACGGCCTGTCCGTTCCAAATGCCGATCACCATCAATAAACCTATTGCAATAAAGACAATCACCGTGATGATTTTGATCATCGCGAACCAATATTCCGACTCCCCGTAACCTTTAACCGATAGCAGGTTAAGGCTCAGCATGAGAATTAAAAACAAAGCGCTCCACAAAATGGAGGGGCTGTTCGGAAACCAAAATTTCATAATAAGCGTAGCAGCCGACAGCTCCGCGGCGATCGTAATCGCCCAGTTGTACCAATAGTTCCACCCCAGCGCAAAGCCAAGCGAGGGGTCGACAAACCGGGTCGCGTAAGTGCTGAATGTCCCCGATACCGGCATATAGGTGGCCATTTCACCCAAGCTCGTCATGAGAAAATAAACCATGACTCCAATCAGCGCATAAGCAAGCAGCGCGCCTCCCGGCCCTGCGGAATGAATAGCACCGCCGCTTGCGAGGAAGAGCCCCGTACCGATCGAGCCTCCCAGCGATATCATCGTCATATGCCGAGCCTTTAGCCCCCTGCGCAGCGAGCTCGAGCCTTCTTGTTGTTTACTCAGAGCGTAACACCCCTTTCTTCGCCATTAATCGAATCACAAGCACATTTATCCTTTCCTCAGTTTGCTGAAATTTCCGTATTTTATCCATTTGATCCAAACGAATTCCTACAAACGAACTAACATAAATGCCCAATTCTAATATATAATGAGTGAGTATGAAATCGATGCGATTACGAAAGGAATGGTAAGATGTTTGGAAAATTAGCTGCAGACGCGCTCGGGTTAAGCGACATTGGCGCGATTATTAAGCCGGAAGATTTCAGCAAGGCCGATTCTGACGATTATGTCATGCATGAGGATAACGAGAAGATCTATTTTCTGATCAAATCGAAAACCGATGAATATTGCTTTACGAATCTCGCTCTCATCCATTTGGACGGCACAAGCGCACTAAGCAAGAAGCGCACGCTTAAACGTTATTCCTACAGCGCCAATCAGATCTCGCAAGTTGCGCTTGAAACCGCGGGCACCGTCGATCTTGACGTTGAGATCAAGTTCACGATCGGTTCCGTACCGTTCTCTATCGACGTAAACAAGAAGCATATCGAAGAGCTTAAGGACCTGTACAAAGCACTTATCAAAATTTCCGAAATTACGCGCGAGAATGAAATCTCGCTTGAATATGCAAGACGCAGTCTTGATCTCGCCTCCACTACGCTGCAGCAAATCCACAAGGGCGATTTCAATGTTGTCGAGCAATTCGACGGCTTGAACAAATCCGCCTTCAACTGGCTGGTCAACACGCATAAGCAGTACCGCGTGAAGGATTTTGGCGCGATTTTCGAGCGTTATATCAACAATTAATTTCGTTCGTGAATGACTACGGAATGGAAGCAGACCAGCTGTAATAAGCTGGTCTGCTTTTTTATTTGGGGATGACAGCGTTTTTATGTTATATAACCTTACATAAACATTGCGCAAACCTTACTACGGCGTATATATTTAAATCAAAGAGTGACGTTTATATCCCATGCAAAGAGGTGAACCGACTTGCCAGGAGAACTCATATTAACCGTTGACGATGAAGTCAGGATCGGCGAGCTGGTCGGCATGTATTTGTCCAAGGACGGCTTCCGCCATTTGAATGCAACAAGCGGAAAGCAAGCAATCGAGCTAATCGAAAATGAGCAGCCCGCGCTCATCGTGCTCGATGTTTTACTCCCCGATATGGAAGGCTATGAGCTTTGCGCCAGGCTGCGCCAAACGACGGATGTCCCCATCGTATTTCTGACCTGCAAGGACACGGAAATCGACAAGGTTGTCGGGCTGAGCGTAGGAGCGGATGATTACGTCAGCAAGCCCTTTAGCCCCGTCGAGCTCGTTGCCCGAATCAAAGCACAGCTGCGCCGCAACCGAATCGTCTATAAACGGCAAGCCGAGGTCATGCCCTCAACGGTCATATCGTCCACGCATGTTCAACTGCGCATCGACGCGCACGAGGTCTACGTTGAAGGGAAACGAATCGAGCTTTCCGCGAAGGAGTTCCAGCTTCTCGCTTACCTCATGCAAAACGCGCGCCAAGTGCTTACGGCCGAGCGCTTATTGACTCATATTTGGGGTTACGAAAGCAACCTCGATACCAAAACCCTTCAAGTGCATATCGGGCATTTGCGCAAAAAAATCGAGATAAATCCCTCTTCGCCATCGCGCATCAAAACCATTCGCGGCATTGGATACAAGTACGATGAACCCATTAAAGAACATTAGAGCACTTCTACGGCCGCGCACCTTCGCATTCCAGATGCTTGCGGCTATGCTGTCCGTCTCCCTAATCCCGCTTTTGCTATTATCCGTATTCGCCGGACAGACGGTAACCTCGCAGCTCAATCACTTCAATGAGCTGAATACCGCTTTAATCGAAAAAAATTACATAAGCATGTATGAAGCCAACATAGAAGAGCAGGTTCGCGCCATCGATACCGAGCTTCGGCTGGTCGAGGACGCTGTCCTGCTCTCCAAAGCGCTCGCCGAATCTATATTTTCAGCGGATAGCCGCAAAGAAGTACAGCCCATTGCCTTTAGGTACGACTCAGAGAAGAAAAGATTTACCGAGGAGCACTCCGATGGTTTGGGGGTCATTTCCATTCGAACCGATAACCCGCTCCAGTATCCGTCACCGGAGCAGGCCTACGACCTGGCGCTGAGCAAGGCTTTGTTTCCGCTGTTCCAATCGGAATCCTCGCGGAAGCAAAATATCGTATCGATGTATTATATCCATCCGAAATCCGGTTCCTTTTATTATCCGGAATATACGGGACAAGGTTCCGATACGCAGCCAACGCCCATCAACGAGCTGACCTCGTACAACTTCTATTCCGACGCCCTGAACGTCAGACCAAAAAAGAATCAGGTCGCCTGGACGAAGCCTTACCTTGATATCACGCCGAGAGGCTGGATGTTTACCGCGACAACGCCTGTTTATGACGAACACCGCGTACTCAGAGGAGTAGTCGCCGCCGATGTGACGATCGAGCGCTTCGTAAACAACGTGCTCAATACGAGATTTGGCGACGAGGACGGCATCGCGCTGCTGCTCGGTACCGACCATGAGCTCATTGCCACCCAGCAGCATGGCGCAAATGAAATTGAACGGCTGGATTTAGCCGCCCTCTTCAGCGAGGATACGTTAAACAGCTTCCGAAGCATGCAGCTCGGCGGGCAGCAAAAGGTCGTATTCAGCCGTGCGATTCCGTCTACGAACTGGATCCTCGGCTATATCATTCCGGAAAACAAGCTCCTCGAGCCGATTCATACCGCTACGGAGCAGCTCTCTTCACAAATGGGCAACCAGCTCGCCTTTCAGCTGTCCCTGCTCGCTTTAGTCGCTGTCGCTCTCTGCATCCTTCTTTCTTTCTATTTGCGTTCCAAAGTTACAAGACCCGTCAATCTGCTGGCAGGCGCATTCGCCGAAATGGGCGGGGGCCAGTTCAAAGCCGCTCTCAACGACACACGGACGCTGGAATTCAATCAGCTGCTGCGTTCCTTCAACCGCATGTCGCAAAACATTCGCGAGCTTATGGAGCAGCAGACCGAGCTCAACCAACAGCTCGAGCATAAGGTCGAGCTGCGCACGGAAGAGCTGCGCGACATGAATAATGAACTGGAAGCGCGCGTGGAGGAGCTCCTGCGATTAGAGCATTGGCGCAAGGAGCTGCTCATGAATATCTCGCATGATTTGAAAACGCCGATTACCTTAATTCGCGGTTATATAGAGGCGATAAATGACGGGACGATTAGCGGCGAGGATACGGGTATCTTTTTGCGCAGAATTTACGAGGATATTCAAACCATCAATCAGTTCGTTCGCAACCTCAACGAGTTGAGCTTATTGGAAACCCGGCAGCTGGATGCCAAATATACCGTTTTTGCAGCGGATGGCTTCTTCCAAGGCATGGTCAAGAAATGGGAGGCTTACATGAAGCTGGAACGGCGCCCCTTCCATACGAAGCAGTTAGCAGACGGCGGACAGTTACGGGGCGATCCCCATCTCATCAGCCGAATAATCGATAATCTAATCGATAATGCCATGAAATATTCCGGGGCCGGCAGCCCCATCACCTTTACATTGGAGCTCACAAACCACGATGCGGTCTACCGCATCATGGATACCGGCTCTGGCATACCGGAGGAGGCGCTGCCTTATGTATTCAACTCCTTCTATCGAGTGGATAAATCAAGAAACAGCGGCATACCCGGGAGCGGACTCGGCTTATCGATCGCCAAGGAAATTGCCGACATGCATGGCGGCCAGCTTACGGTTATGTCGAATGACCAGAGCGGCCGCGGCTGTATTTTTTCGCTAACATTGCCGTTATTGGATGCTTTACATTAATGTTTATCTTAATTAATATTAGCCGCGGCAGTCTGATCCAAGATTTAAGGATTGAAGATTAGTTTCGGTCGATAACCGAACCGCTGAAATGAAGCTCGGTCACTGTCGGGCTGTTGAAATCGGTAATCGGTGTCGGAGCTCCGCCGCCTTCTCCCAGCATAACAAGAAAACCATTCGCAACGCCGGCTGCACCGGTTAAATAGTAATTGTGCGTTCTGCCTGAAATGGCTGAATCCGTGCACGAAAAAGAGGTTGTAGCCGTGCTGGTCATCGTTGAGCCAGCAGGTGCATCAACTGAAATTTGAGTTAGGTTCCGGGTATCCACGACTGTACAAAGACGCGTTCCGGTAAATGGGGCGTCACGCCAAATGCTAAATTGCATTTGCTGCGAAACAACGGTGATTTCAGGGCCGCCTTCGGGGATTGTAAGGCCAAAATTCCAAACGATTGTCGCTTTTAGCTCGGCGCGGTCATTCGAATCGATCCGGCTCAAGGTGATGAACGATGAGCTTATCGAAATCTCCGGACCGAACGCAGCGGGCGGGGTTGGGAGCGTAAACGTGGCAATAGGCGGGCCGCCAGGCACCATGGGGTTAGGAATCTCTAAAAAATCGTACCATTTGAGCAACCGTCTCGGTATCGGCCTGCGTCTAACTCTCCTTTTCTTTGTTTTTTTATTGATGATAAAAACGTTAGATTGGAAAGAGTTAATGATCTTAGCCTCTTTTTTACAACTTTCTGTCTTTCGACGCGGCTTTACACAAACCAATAAAAGCACCTCCAAATCGATTTGTGTATACTATGTCGAGTTTCTATTAAAGGGATGTACAACAGTCTATGACTACTAAAAATAGTTTCTTTTTAATAGTTTCTAAATTGCTGTTCAGGAAAGAAATAAATTAAAATTTCATCTAATTATAAATTTTGGAAACTATCACCTTTATAGACGCGTCTATGCATATACTACGGTTGGCATTCATGGAGACCGTCTATAAGTACTATTTCTATTCGACCTTCAGGATAACAAGGAACGCCCACACAGCATTCAGGCGGATGCCGGCAGCTCGACAATCCTAGACGACTGGGCTTCCGATCAATGAGTTAACACGGTTATTGCGAAAAACAGTCCGTTCCTCTGCCACGGCGGCAAATAAACGGACTGTTTTTTTCAGCTATGCGCTTTACTCTGTCTTATTCAAATCCAGCGTCGGCGTCTCGTTAAAGAAGTTGAACGGTTTAATCATGGCTGTTACCCATTCCGTAGGCATGATCGGGAATTCCTCGGCCCTCATGACATGCGTCGTTCCCGTCGTCAGCCACACGACCGTATCCTTGTTCTCGATGCTGCGGTTTTGCTGCGTCCAGAGTCCAAGCCCGGTATCTTTGTTGTGCGTGGTATACTTGCCTTCGGAATATTGCTCTTCTTTCTTATACGGCGTCACCCAAATATGATTATTGATAAATTCCGCACGCTTCAGGACATAATCCGTTTTCGTGAACAGCGGCTCTTCCATAAAAGGATGAGTGCCGCCCGCGTAAGGCATAACCTGGTAGCCCGTTGCGTAACCCAGCTTATTTTCCTTGCTCGTGTTCGTCACGAGAACGATTTTATCCGGATCAAACTTCTGAATCGCGTCTTGCTCCAGCTTATACGTCTTCTCCACCGTAATCATCTCGCTGCGGGCAAATTCCGGATTTTTCACCGATATCGCTTTCGGCAGAATCTCACCGACAGAGTTGGACTCGCCGTCCACGTCCAAATCCAGCCTATAGCTGAAAATATGCTGATGCGTCGGCGCGACAATGTTTGCATCCACCAGCTTACCGTTGCGGGTATCGCTCACCGCTGTCTTGTCATCCATCGTCTTCGAGCTGACGGCTTTGACCTGGGCAAGACCCGTGGCTCCCGCCATAAGCTTGATTGAACCGTTTTGCAGGAAAACCCAATCCAGCACGTAATCATAGTTGCCGATTGTAGCGATTGCGCGCAGCACCAGCTCGCGGCGCTCTCTCGCATCGCCGTTATGCGACCATTCCGGATCCGCATAACGCTCGAACAAGGCGAATGAATTTTTGATGACCCGCGCCTTGCCTTCCGTGTTGTTGATGGCCGCATCGAATAAAGTCGCGTTCTTCGGCACATCGGACCCGATATTAAGCGGCCGGGTCGATAAACCGACGCCGTACTCGCCGGCATCCATAAATATTTTGTACAGCCAAGCCGCGTCCGGGTCGCCGTAAGGAACCATCATGCCGCCAAGACCGCCTTCATACATGATCTTCCGTTTGTTTCCGTTCTCCGTGTAGGAAACGGTCGATACCATCGGCCCTACGCGGGGATCAAGGCGGAAGTGGAACTTCCAGTTTTGCCAATCGACCGTCGTACCTTTGACCGAGAAGCTTGCGCCCTTCGGCTGGCTGATGATAAGCGGCTTAATCTCGTCCGTCCGCTTCGTCTTCACTACCTTCGTGTAATCATTCGGATCGGTTGGAACAGGAGGATTGCCGGACTCGTAAATTTTAATGACTTTTTTGGCATTGAGATCTACGAGGAAGGCCAGACCGTCCATGGGATGAGCGAAGTTGTTAACCGCACCTTCGATCTTCGGACGCGGAACCGACATGGCTAGCCGCGAGCCTGGCGGCGTCAGCTCTGGGCCGTAATCCCCCAGCGGTCCATCCGCAAAGGACACTTTGCTGAGATCCGTAATGCCATGCCTTGCGAGAGCGGCAACCGCATCCTTATCTTTTTCGACGATCGCTTCCGATTGGCCCCATTCCGTATAGAAAGGCCAGCCCTCCTTCACTTCTTTCCAGTACACCACTTTATCCGTATCCAGATTCACCGTTCCTTCGTATGGCTTGCTTCCTTTAATGAGCGTGAAAGTCGCTTCCCTGGCCAGCTTAGCTCCGCCCGCATCATCCCAAGCCCATACCTTCTGTTTATCCGGTTCCTCCAGCTTAATTTCAGAGAAGTACATATCCTTGCTGCCATATTGCGATTTTCGGATAATAGCGGCCGTTTCTTCGATCTCTTGCGGGCTTAACGGGTTAAGCGGATGATAAACGATCTTGTCGATCTCTGCCGCGCTCAATCTACCTAGTCCAAGCGCACCCGGAAAAATATTAATAGAAGCGATAACGACGGATGCTGCGATAACGGATACGATCAGCTTTTTCTTTCTCATAGTTTCCCTCCAATTATAATTTCTCTCTAAGCCTTTTTCTTTGCCAAACGCCTCGCCTTTTCACCTTGCCACCGCATCCCCCTTTCCCATTGGTTGATGTTACCTACTCTAACATCTGAAGGTAATGAATGAAGGCCGAAAAGGTAAAGGCAAATGAATATATTTCCCCGTTTTGGGTAAAGCTTTTGTGCCGGCACAACCTAGCAATGCTTATATAAAAAAATGCCTACCCGAGAAAGCCGAGTTCTCCGCTTCCTCAAGGAAGCCGAAACCCGCTTTCGCAGATAGGCATTTGCCAATCGCTTATGACATTAGATTTTAACGACAAACGGCACTACGAACGTCTCGCCATTACGCTGAAATTGACCCCAAAGCTTATACAACCCGCTCTCCGGAAAGCTTACGCCAAACACCGCTTGCGGCCCCTTAGACGCCCAGTTAAGTGGATGAATATGAATGAACTGCCGCTTGGATTGATCAATGGCGACGACATGCCCCACTGCGCCGAGGTACAGCTCCAAATCGTCGATCGGTTCCCCGGTCTTGGCATCGGTAAACGTATAGGCCATGCTCATCTGCGTCTGCGGCAGCGGCTCTTCACCCAATGAAAGCTCCACCCTCATGCCGTTAACCTGGGCAACCAACGTTTCGCTCGGCTTCATGATTGACGGCGCAGGCGGCTCACCCCGTACGCTTACCTCGCCCATGCGTGTTAGCTCATTCATCCCTTTAGGCAAAAAATCCGCGTACAGCTTATACGCGCCTCCCTGGGGAAACACAATCGGAAGCTCGAAAATTCCCTTACCTTTATACACAGGATGAACATGCTGGAACTGCTGCAGATCCTCGCTTACGGCAATGAGATGCAGCAGCTTCTCGTTGGTCACTTCAAAATCTTCGATCGGCTCGCCCTTGCCGCCCCTCACCGTCAAGGAAAGCAGCGACTGAGCACCTGCGATCACTTCCCCCTGCGGCCAAGCCAGCTGTATCTGTACGCTTTTCTCCGCTGCGGATTCCAAACCCGGCCCCTCATGGCGATGCGCCAGCGACAAGGCATACGGATCAAGAAAAGGATCCGACAAATCTCCCGAAGCATTGGAGCGGTTCACTCCCTGCAGCAGGAACGCCGTCATCAAGGCAAGCATGAATAGCGTTATCATAAGCGTCCACTTGTACTTCCCCAACATCCCCATACCTCCACCCCCGTAAATTCACTATGAGGTTATTGTATCGGTCGCGGGTAAAAGGAAGGCCACAGCAAAGTAAAAGTAAAGTAAAGTTTTTATAAAATATACCTACATGCCATAGGCGTCCATGGCTGCTTGCAGCGCCTCGCCCGCTTCAAGCTTATGCCCGTGGCGAAGTAGAACCGCCTCCAGAGCGCTAAGCGTTAGAAGCACATTTCGTCTGCTGCAGCTGTAGCCCATGGTGCCAATGCGCCATATTTTCCCCTTCAAGGGCCCGAAGGAGCTGGCGATTTCGATGCCGTAATGGTCGAGCAGCATGGAGCGGACCGATTCTCCGTCCACGCCGGCTGGTATTTCAATGCAGGTGACGACGGTCATTTTGCAGGAAGGGTCGCCGTACAGCTTCAGGCCCATCGCCTCTAAACCGGAGATTAATGCGGCTTCATGCTCGCGGTGCCGGGCAAAGCGCGTTTCAAGCCCCTCTTCCAGCACGAGGCGCAGTCCCTCGCGCAGCGCATAAAGCATCGAGGTCGCTTCCGTATGATGGTTCAGCCGCGCCGGGCTCCAATAATCCTGAAGCTGGCTCAAATCAAGGTAGTTGCTTTGTATTGGACGCAGCAGAGGATCGTCGTCGCCATCGGCGAGCAGCAGCCCTCTCTCGATTCTTTTGCGGCTTTGCAGTTTGGCTTCCGCCCGTTTGTTGTACGTGATCGGAGCCATGCCTGCCGGAACGGATAAGCATTTCTGCGTACCGCCGATTACCGCATCAATAAGCAGCCGGTCCGTTGCTACTTCGATGCCGCCAATCGTGGCGACAGCATCCACAACGAACAGCGCATCCGCCTCTCTGCACGCCTGCCCGATTCCCTCCAGCGGCTGCATGCGTCCGGTCGATGTCTCGCCGTGAACAAGAGCCACCAGCTTAGGCTGATGTTCACTTATCGCGTTCACGATTTCCGCTGCGGTGAACACGCTGCCCCACTCCTTTTCCAGCGTGACAACATCCGCTCCGCAGCGCTTAGCGATTTCTGTCAATAGATGCCCGAATCTGCCGTAAATCGGCACAAGCACCTTGTCCCCGGGCTCAATTAATCCAACGAGCACGGCTTCTATGCCGGATCTCGACGTCCCGTCCACCGGAAATGCCCATTCGTTCTCCGTCTTGAAGAGCAGCCGCAGCATGCCCATGGTTTCATTCATTATGGCCGTGAATTCCGGATCAAATTGCCCGAGTATCGGATAGGACATCGCCCGCAGCACGCGCGGATCGACTTCTACCGGCCCCGGCGTCATAATCGTGCGAGGCGATGGCGCTAGATCCTTATATACCTTCATAACTCTTCCCCCTCATAGCCTAATCGATAAAGCAGCTCCGTCAGCACAAGCACCCCGACCGCAAGCTCACGCGGCTCCGTATATTCCTCGGGGGAATGCGAAATACCGCGCCTGCTCGGAACGAACAGCATGGCAGTCGGACAAATATGCTCGAACATCTGGGCATCATGCCCCGCTCCGCTGATCATGCGTTTGGAGGAAATAGACAGGCTCCCGCATACATCATCCAGATGCCCTTTAAGACGTTCATTCATCGGCACCGGCTCTTCCCGGAACCATTCCGTGCCATGAAGCTCCAGCTGGCGTTCATCCGCAATGGACGCAAACTCCTGCAGCACCCAGCGGCAAAAGCTATCCAGCGCTTGCCCGTTGGCATGACGCGCATCCACCGTAAAAATCACCTTGCCCGGCACCACGTTCGGCACATTCGGCTGCACCTGCAATCTGCCGACCGTCGCCACAAGCGGCGGACCCAGACGGATCGCCTCCTGGCGAAGCGTTTGAATCATCATACTTACACCTTCAAGCGCATCCCTTCGCATATGCATAGGCGTCGTTCCCGCATGATTCGATTCACCGTTCACCTCGAACTTCAGCCTCCGCTGGCCGGCAATCGCGTCAACCACGCCAACCGCGATTCCCTCTTTCTCCAGCACCGCCCCTTGCTCGATATGAACCTCGATAAAGGCGCCGATATCATGGCGGCGGCTGTCACTGCCCGTGCCTTCGCCAAAGCCGCAGCGGTGCATCGCATCCGCAAAAAACACCTCATTTAAATCCTGCAGATGGACAATCTGCTCAAAATTCCGTTTGCCGACAACGCTGCCCGAGCCCCAATAAGCCATCGGAAAACGGCTTCCTTCCTCTTCGCAGAGCGACACGATTTCAAGCGTCCGCTTCGGCTTGCCGTAGGTTTGCCGCAAATAATCCAGCGCAAGCAGCCCTGCCGCAATGCCATAAGCCCCGTCATAAATCCCGCCTTGCACGACGGTATCGATATGGGAGCCCGTTATAATAGAAGGCGCATCCAAATCCTCGCCTTGTAATTTTCCGAATAAGTTGCCTACGTTATCAAATGCCGCGGATAGCCCATAGCTCGCCATCTTAGCGGAAAGCGCCAGCTGCGTTTCCAGCCACCCTTCCGTATAAAGCAGCCGCGTAATGCCGCCTTCTTCATCCGGACTAAACGAGGCCAGCCAGTTTAACACCTGCGTGACCTGCGTCTCGAATTGCGATAACATGCGTTCCTTTTCTTGCGGGGAGAGACGTAAACCTCGCTCCATAGCCGTTCCTCCTGTCTCGCCTGCAAAATCTATCTCACCCATCGGCCCCGTTTGGCCTCGCCTAAACCGCCTGCTTCCCCATAGACCCGATGACCGCGTAAATAAGTCGCCATTATCCGGCAATGCAGCTCTTCCCCGATATACGGACTGTGCTTATGCTTCTGATATAAATGCGCTTCCTCCAAAATATAAGACCGGTTTAAATCAATCAGTACGAGATCAGCATCTGCGCCTATCCTTATTTCGCCTTTGGAACCTTGAAGCCCAAAACGCCTCGCAGGCCCGCCTGCGAGCAAATCACTAAGCAGCGTAAGCGGCAAGCCGCGCTTCACATGGCCTTCTCCTATAATCAGCTCTACCGAGCTTTGAGCGCCGGCTATGCCTCCCCAGGCATCGAAAAAGTTGTCCGCTTCCTTCATGGAGGCGGGACAAGGAGAATGGTCCGACGAGATCATATCGATCGCACCCTCCGCAACGGCACCCCAAAGCTTCTCCCGCTCCGCAGCATCCCGCAGCGGCGGCGAGCATTTGGCAACCGCTCCCTTGCGATCCAAATCCGCTGCCGTCAAAGCCAAATAGTGCGGACAGGTTTCTACCGTCACATTAACCCCGCGTTCACGCGCCTGCAGAATGGAACGAACGCCAGCTTCGCTGCTGATATGCACGAAATGCAGGGCACAGCCCGTCTGCTCCGCATAAAAGAGAGCCCGGTTGATCGCCTCTAGCTCGGCTATAATGGGCCGCGAGGCCACATAATCAGCAGGCGTCAACCGCCCTTCCTCCCGCATGTCCCGGCCCAGCTTCGATACGATCGGCTCGCTCTCGGCGTGCAGGGCCAGTACCTTGTTCATGCCCGCAATGATTTTCATGCCTTCGAGCAGCGTGTAATCATCTACCTCGCGGAACGCTTCCTCGCTCGGATCGCCCGGCGATGACATAAACGCCTTGAATCCGACGACGCCCGCCTCATGCAGCGGAATAAGCTCATGCAGCTTCCCGGGCACCAATCCGCCCCAAATAGCATAATCCACATAAGACCTATCCTTTGCCGCGGCAAGCTTTTGCTCCATCGCGCTCACCGTAACGGTAGGCGGAATGCCGTTCAGCGGCATATCGACATAAGTCGTGCATCCGCCGGCTGCGAGCGCGGCGGAGCCTGTCTCGAAGCCTTCCCAGTCGCCCAAGCCAGGCTCATTCAAATGAACGTGAACATCAATCATGCCGGCCATCACCGTTAGCCCGGATGCATCCGTAATTTGAGCGGCATGTCCTTCCTCAAGCGCTTCGCCAAGCTGAACGATCCGCCCCGCTTTAATGCCGATATCCAGCACTCGCACCTCATTCTTCAATACGACGCTTCCGTTTTTTATGATTAAATCGAGCTTATCCGTTCCCGCCATTCCGCTCTCCGCCTTTCTGTGCATAAGCAAGGGTTAACTCCGAATACTCCTGCCTTAATTCATCCTCTGATGCAGTTTATGAGCAAATTCAGCCAAATAGTGAAGCTGCCTCTATTAAATTTTCGCCTGCCGCGCAGCCTCTTGCAGCTAAATAAGCAGGCCGCGGACAACGAGGTCCGCGGCCCGATTAACTAGCATTGCTTATGAAGGCGCAAGTACGCTGCACGCCTGCGTTTTTAAATCTTATTTTCTACTTCACTTCAGTAACGACCAAGCTTGCATCCACTTCTTTCAACAAGCTTAGATCATGGTAGGACGCCGCAGCCGGAATGGATTTGATGTTGCCGACCGACTTCAGGTACTCGCCGACCGCCGGGCCATTGCTGCCGTTCACGTAAGTATCGCCGACCTCCATCGAATATACGTTGCGGGACATGATTTGCGTCAGCTCTTCCTCCGTCAAGTGAAGCTCGGGAGCCAGCGTCTTGATCGCTTCTTCGCGGTTGTCATTGATGTAGTCCGTCGCTTTCTTCAAAGCGCGAAGGACCGCCTTCAGCGTGTTCGGATTTTTCGCCAGAAAATCATCGGATACTTGGATTGTCGTATGTACGCTCATCCAGTTCACATCCCCTTGCTTGTCAGGCAGTTCGCTCTTCGTTCCACTGAAGAGGAACTTGCCGCCGCCTTGGATTGCCTTCGTAATGAACGGCTCCCAAGCAGCCAGCGCATCGATATCGCCTTTCTCCAAAGCGACTACTGCGTCGCTCGGCGCAAGGTTAACGTATTTGATTTTGCTTGCGTCAACGCCAAGCTCTTTAGCCATGTTATTGATGGCAATGGTCACGTCGGCGCCGCTCGGAATACCGATGGTTTTGCCTTCAAGATCCTTCGCGCTCTTCAGCTCCAGCTTGCTTGAACCGACAACCGCCTGCGTACCGGCAATTTGTGCGAGCGGGGCAATGATTTTGACCGGAATATCCGTCGATTTCAAAATAATATCCATAAAGTTCGTTTGAATGCTCACGGGGGCGCTGCCGCCGGCTACCATCGGACCGATATCCGGGCCGCTTTCGATCAGCTGGCTCGTTACGTTAAGCCCTTCTTCCTTGAAGTAACCGAGCTTATCGGCAATGATTTGCTGCGAGGAGATTTGAGCATCACGGACGCCAACCAAAGTCAGATCTACCGTTTCAAGCTCCGTGGAGGCTGGCGCATTCGATGCCGCACCTTCATTCTCGGCTGCCGGGGCATTGTTATTGCCGCCGCAGGCAGCAAGCACAAAGGTTAACGACGTAAGCACGATTGCAGATTTGAACCAATTTCCGGATTTCTTCATAGGTATTCCCTCCACTTTTCTCTTTGTAGTTTACTTGCGCCACGCCATTTCCCTTGTATCGCTTGCAGGTTTCACTTGCTTTCCGCTGGTCTCCGGCTCGAAGCGTCACTTCTCGATGGCATCTCGAAGCCCGCCCTTGCGCCAAACCATTACCCTTTTCTCGACAAGCTTCAGCAGATAGGAGAACAAGCTATATTCCAAGCCGATCAAAATGATGGCAATGAACATGTTGGAAATTTTGAAATAGTTTCTGGCATCCACGATGATGTAGCCCAGACCCGATTTTGCGCCCATCATCTCAGAGACGATAAGAGCGGAGAAGGATAATCCAAGACTCACCTGTGCGCCAACGAGAAAATTCGGAATCGCCGATGGCAGCATGACTCTCGTGAAAACTTGACGCTCCGTCGCCCCGAGACTAAGCGCAGACCGGATCAGAGTGGAAGGCACCGACTTGAAGCCGTCCAGCGTGTAAACCAGCACCGGGATAAATGTCGTCCACGCAATGAGCAGCACCTTCGGAAACTCCCCAATGCCGAACCAGATAATGAACAAAGGCAGCAGCGCCAAGGTCGGGATAGGACCGACCAGGTTGAGGATGGGAGAAAACCACCGCTCGACGGTTTTGAACTTGCTCATGATGACGCCGAGCCCTACCGCCGCTGCGCTTCCGATCACAAATCCCAATGCGATCCTGATCGTGCTTGAAATGAGACTGTCCGTAATAATTCCCGTCTTCGCGAGCTCCCAGCCCTCCGACAGCAGCACCGTTGGAGCCGGCAGAAAGTTAGGGTTAAAAAACTTAGCCGTTTCATTCACTCGGGAGAACAGCTCCCAGAAAACAAAAAACAGAATGGAGGGCAGGATATTGTATTTCTGAAAAAATCGGCTGACTGCAGAGGGACTTTTGCCACGCGCCTGCTTGCTTAAAACGGAAGGCCCCGATAAGGCAGATACGCCCGCGCCCGCATCCTTTACCGTTGAAATTTTCGCTCCGTTCATTACGACCCCACCTTTGCTTGCGCTAGCTCCGCATGCTCTTCATCCATGAGAACCCGTTCAATCCGGCTCATCATCTCGCCAAACCCTGCGGAATGGGAAGAACGGGGATGCTTGATGCCCACATCGAAAATTTCGGCAATCTCCCCATGCTTCATAACGACTACGCGATCCGCGAGATAGACCGCTTCGCTGATACTGTGCGTGACGAACAAGATCGTCGGCTTCAGCTGGCTGCAAATCTTTTGAAGCTCGACGCGCATCGTTTCCCTCGTCAGTACATCGAGCGCGCCGAACGGCTCATCCATGAGCAAAATATCCGGCTTGCTCGCGAGCGCCCTTGCAATCCCTACGCGCTGCTTCATCCCGCCCGACAGCTCTCCGGGATAATGAGAGGCATATTGCTCAAGCCCGACCAGCTTCAGAAATTCCATGGCCGTTTCCTTCGCCTGCGCTTTCGGCATCTTCTGCACCTCGGGACCAAAGGCGATGTTGTCCTTTATGGTCATCCAAGGGAATAAAGCATGATCCTGAAACACCATTCCTCTTGATTTCGACGGCCCTTTGATCTCTTCTCCGTCTACCGTAATCGAACCGTCATCAGGCAATAGGTAACCCGCAATCATATTCAAGAGCGTCGATTTGCCGCATCCGCTATGGCCAAGTATGCAAATAAACTCGTGTGAGTTAACCGTAAGATCCACATTTTTCAAAATCGTTCTTGTCCCGAAGCTTTTGCCAACCTGATTCACTGCCAACTTCATTTTTCCAACCCCAATCCATTTTGTTGTTAGCTTATATTACATGTATCGGTGATGTATAACTACATCATAATTCGTATTCACTCCCTTGTCATTGTGCACAATAGCTAAAAATATCGTGTAATCATTGAATAATACACACAAACATACATTTACACCTCGAGGCATAAGTGATATATTGATGTCATAAAAACTAACATAAAATGCATTGGTGGTGCGGTCATGCTTCTCAAAGAACTTATCTCTCTCCCTATTTACGCGAACGCGAAGGTGGTAGCCGGACATGACGGCATGACAAACAGCGTCCAATCGGTCAACATCATGGACGCTCCTGATATTATTAATTATTTAAAGCCGCACGAACTGCTGCTCACCACCGGTTATGCGATGAAGGACCATCCCGAAGCGCTTCTGTCTCTCGTAACCAGCATGGCCAAGGTCGGCTGCGCCGGGCTTGCGATTAAGACAAAACGTTTTTTGCAGGAAGTCCCGGAGGATGTGCTCCAATGCGCGGAGATGCTGCAATTTCCGATTATCGAGCTGTCGCTGGAGCAATCGCTCGGCGATATTTCCAACTACTCGCTCAGCCACATCTTGGAGAAACGCACCGATGAGCTGCATTATGCGTTAACGACGCATAAACAATTTTCGCAAATGATAATGCAGGGCAAGAGCACAGAGGATGTCATTGAAGCGCTGGCCATTCTCATCAATTCGCCGGTCATGCTAATAGACGCTCATGCAGGGCTGCTCTTCCGCTCAAGCTCTATGACGGAGGAGCTGTATGCTCCGCTCTCCGCCGAGCTCCAAGCAGAGCTCGCATCGCCCTCGCCGCACGGCTCCTTCACCATTCCGCTTTCCCTGCAGCCGTCAGCCGGAACACTTTATTCGAATGCCGAGATCCACCCGATCATAACCTTTCAGCTCGAAGGCTTTTTAGTTGCCTTGACGAGCGATATCAGCAAGCATTTCAGCAATTTGACGAAACATGCCATGGAACAAGCCGCTAACGTCGTCGGACTCGAGCTTGTGAAGAAGCAAGCGGTAAAAGAGCGGTCGCGGCGGTACAAAAACGAATTTTTCTCCGATTTTGTCGACGGTTTGATTACTTCGGAGCAGGAGCTTATGCACCGCAGCAAAAACTATGACCTGCTCGGCCATCCGGCCTATATAAGCGTTGTCGCCAAGCGCGATACTTCATTCGACCTGTTCGGCTCTTCCAGCGCGCTCGAATCGGACGGCCGCTTCATCTCGGAGCGCGACCGCCATTACAATGTATTGAAAAGCGAATTTTCAAAGCTCGATGCGCGTTTTGTGCTGTTCACCAAAAATGAGTATTTCTGCTTCCTTGTCGCGCTGCATGCAAGCCAAGACGTAACGGAAGGCAAGGAAAGCAAATTTATCGAGCAGCTGAAGCATATGGTCGGGGCCTTAAGCGAGCAGCATGGCATTCCCGTTTCCATTGGCGTCGGCAATCCGGTATCGCAGCTCCCCCATATTCCTTTGTCCTACAAAGAAGCAATCGAAGCCTTGCAGACGGGCTATGATGCGCGCAAAAAGCAGTTCGTCCAGCCCTACCGCGCCAAAAACTTCAACAACCTACTGCGGTTGATTCCGAAGGAGGAGCTCAAGGAATATTACGAGGAAACCTTCAAGGATTTGCTGAGCATCGAAGGAAAAGAGCGAAGCGATTTACTGAAGACGCTAAGCACCTTTTACAACACGCATTGCCAGCTGGCCGAAACCGCAAAGCAGCTGTTTGTCCATCGCAACACCGTGACCTATCGCCTCGAAAAATGCGAAAGGCTCACCGGCCGGGATCTGCGGGATCCCGTCGAGAGCCTTCGCTTCCGCACCGCATTCTCTATGGAGTCGTTGTTCATGGCCGATTGATCATGTTGGAGATTTGCAGGCGTTACCGGGTGTCATCAGGTATGACCGATAAAGAACCCTCGGCCCAAGCACTTATCGCGCTTAGGCCGAGGGTTCTTTCAATATGATAAGAGCACATGGGTGCTTAAAGCACCTTTTCGAGCTCCCCCAGACGCAAAAACTCAGCTGTAAGCACCTATGTGTGCTTACAGCCTACTAACTCAGGTTACTTCCATACGATAAGAACGCATGCGTGCTTACAGCATCTTTTCGAGCTCACGCAAACGCCAAACCCCTGCTGTAAGCACCTATATGTGCTTACAGCTCACTAACTCTGGTTACTTCCATGCGATAAGCACACATGCGTGCTTACAGCATCTTTTCGAGCCTAATTACACGCCAAACCTCAGCTGTAAGCACCTATGTGTGCTTACAGACCACTAACTCAGGTTACTTCCATGCGATAAGCACACATGCGTGCTTACAGCATCTTTTCGAGCTCACGCAAACGCCAAACCCCTGCTGTAAGCACCTATTTGTGCTACAGCATCTTTTCGAGCCTAACCACAAGCCAAACCTCTGCTGCAAGCATCTATGTGTGCTTACAGACGACTAACTCAGGTTACTTCCATACGATAAGCACACATGCGTGCTTACAGCCCGCTAACTCAGGTTACTTCCATACGATAAGAACGCATGCGTGCTTACAGCATCTTTTCGAGCCTAATCACACGCCAAACCTCTGCTGTAAGCACCTATGTGTGCTTACAGCCCACTAACTCCGGTTACTTCCATGCAATAAGAGCACATGCGTGCTTACAGCATCTTTTCGAGCCTAATCACACGCCAATCCTCTGCTATAAGCACCTATGTGTGCTTACAGTCCGCTAACTCTGGTTAATTCCATGCGATAAGAACACATGCGTGCTTACAGCATCTTTTCGAGCTTCCCCATATGCCAAACCTCTGCTGTAAGCGCCTATATGTGCTTACAGCTCACTAACTCTGGTTACTTCCCTGCGATAAGCACGCATGCGTGCTTATCGAACGCTTCGTCCTATCTTTTCCCCCGCTTTGCTTTTTTACAGTTGAGCCGGTAGGTTTTGCCGTATGCCTTGGCGTACCGTACGATTTTGCGCAGCATCGATTGGTCCTCGAGCAGCGTAAACGGACAGGGATCCGGCCGCGTATTCACCTCAAGTATCCAAGGCTTCAACTTCCGGTCAATCGCAAGATCAAGTCCCAGCTCCTTGATTCCCGGATAGACTTTATGGAGACACTTCGCCGTATTAATCGCCAGCTTATCCATTTGCTCCAGCATCAGAGCCCGCTTCGCCTTGCTCGTATAGGGCTTCAGCAAATAATCGGTCGGATAAATGGTCCCGCCTTGGCTGCCGTTCGTCACGATTTTGCGTGGATGGGCCGCTCTGCCTAAAGTGCCGGTCGCTTCCCAAATACCGCGAGGCGATTGCTGCATAACGAGGCGAATGTCAAAAGGCCGGCCTTTGTGTTTAAGCAAATGAATGCCCTTTTGCACAAGATAGGCCTTCCCCTCCGTGCTTTTCAGAATGGATAGGTAAGCCTCTTTGTAAGTACGAAAGGTTAACCGCGTTTCCCCAAGCTGGTACGAATAGCTGCGCGCGGCTCGGCCAGACCCCTTTCCCTCATTCAGCTCCACCTTCATAACGCCGTTCCCTAGTGATCCAAGCGTCGGCTTCACGTACACCATTTTCCACTTCAGCAGCATTTCCCGCAGTCCTTTTTCAGTCATCATCCGCGCCGGGGGCAGGTATTTTCTAACCTGCGGATCGCGCTGCAGCACAACTGTTTTCGTCCACTTGCTCGCAACGGTGCTGCGTACTTTTTTCACAGGCGCCGCCTTGGCTTGCTTTTTATTCACAAAAAGTCCCCTCCCAGTTACTCACTCCCATTAGCATACGGTTGTTCCTCAAATTGGATGTAGGCATTTGTCGTCATAAGCCGAACCTGCACGAAATCGCAACATATGCTTTGGTAAGTAAATATCCGAAAGTTTTGTCCTTAGGAGGCTACCGAATGTCACCTTCATCCCCGCTGCAGCGGCAAATCATTCGCATAGGCCAGCTTCATCCCTGGTACGGCGATTTGCTCGCACAAAGCGCGATACAGCCGCAAGCCTGCGAATTATCCGAGCTTCCGCTTATGACCTCTTCGCTGCTCGAAAAGCATTACTTCACGCAGCAAACCCGCCAAGAAGCCGGATTATCGGTATATAAAACCTCCGGCACCTCGACAGGCGTCCGGAAAGCGATCTACTACTCCGAAGATGATGACGAAAAATATATCGCAGCAAAAGCCGCTTCGTTCCGCGAATGGCTGGCATCCGGCGGCAGCAACGACCCGGAGCGCCGTCCGACCGTCATTCAAAAAGCGCTCGCGGACATGGGTACCGGGCACGCCGCCAGCACCGCGCTCACCATATTCAAGCAGCTGGGCTGGCAGGCCGAATCGCTGTCCTTTGAGCTGCCTATCGAAGAGCATATCGCGAAGCTCAAAGCTTTTCGTCCGGAGCTGCTTTATACGATGCCGTCGATCCTGGATGCTATCGTCACCGCTTCGGGAGAACCGCAGCTTCTAGGCATTCAAAAAATAATTGTCGTCGGCGAGATCGCGCCGCTTGAATGGCAAAGCAATATCGCGGCCCGCTTTGGCATCGAGCCTCAGGATATTTTGGACACCTACGGCTCGATCGAGATCGGCGCAATCGCCGCTTACTCGCATGAACTAGGCCAATATGTTATCGACAGCGGAATTCACGCCGAAGCTTTGCCCGCAGAGCAGATTGACGACCGGTTCGAGCCTCTTCAAGCCAATGAAGCCGTTCTCGTGCTGACCTCCTATGTACGCACCTTATTCCCCGCCATCCGATACGTGACCTATGATGTCGTTCGCGATTTTCGAACCGTTACCATCAATGGCCGGGAGCGCCAATGCTTCAGCTGTATCGCGAAGCGAATCGGAACGGATTTAAAGCATGGCGAAAAAATCAGCTTATACGATATCGAAAGCGTTGTGCATCAATTTGTCCATGATGCCGAGCTTCGCGTAAAGCTCATCGATAACAAGCTAGCCGTCCATATTCGAAGCAAATCACTGCAAGATGAAATGCTTGTTCATATTCAGCATGCCATCGAGCATAAAATTGGTGATATTGGGCTCATGATCCAAAATCGGATTCTTGAAGGCATTTCAGTCACGCGCGCAGCGGAAAACGAACCGCTCGAACGAGGGGCGGTAAAATCCAAAAAAATTTATTTTTAAGGAGTACTCGTCCTATGGATAAAAGCTGGTTGTCGGTTATCGGGAACACGCCTCTGGTACAGCTCTCGAAGCTGTTCGCGAACGATCGCGGGATCAAGGTCTTTGCCAAGCTCGAATTGCTCAATCCCGGAGGCAGCGCAAAAGACCGCTCTGCCGCACGCATCATTATGAAAGCAATGGAAGATGGCCTAATTGGGCCCGGCTCCGTCATCATCGAGTCCAGCTCCGGGAACATGGCCATCAGTCTTGCCGCCATATGCTCCTACCTTGGCATGAAGTTTATCAGCGTCATCGATCCGAAGACGACGCAGCAAAACATCCGGATCATGCGCGCTTACGGCGCCGATATCGAGCTTGTGAACGAAGTCGACCCCGCAACGGGAGAGTTTCTGCCTGCTAGACTAAATAGGGTGCAGCAGCTCATTGAGCGCATTCCGAACAGCTTTTGGCCAAATCAATACGCGAATGAAAACAACTACATGTCCCACTATGAGGGAACCATGCATGAGGTGATCGAGGAGCTGGGCCATGTCGATTACATAGTCGGCGGAGTCAGCACCTGCGGCACGATGCTTGGCTGCGCAAAATATGTGAGCGACCGCAAGCTGCCAACAAAGGTCATTGCGGTCGATGCGGCGGGCAGCGTGATTTTTGGCGGGGTTAACGGGACCCGCCGGTTTCCCGGCCTCGGAACGGGGATTATCCCGCCTTTTGGGCAGACGAAATTTATGGACATTGCCGTTAAGGTAACCGACAAGGACATGGTGAAGGGCTGCAGATTGCTCGTCGGGCAGGAGTCCATACTCGCGGGGCCGTCGTCCGGAGCCGTCATTCACGCGTTGAAATCAATGGAAAACCAGCTGCCGGACGGCGCCGTATGCGTTGTTATTTTGCATGATCGCGGCGAACGGTACATGGATACCGTTTATTCCGATGAATGGGTAGAACAGCAGTTTAAATGAACTACATTCAAGATCAGAAAGGACAATGTCTGTGTTATATCTCGGCGATGAACATATTCGCGCGATTGGTCTGAACTGGGAAGCGCTTGTAGACAGCATGGAGGCGGCCGTACGGATTATGGATTCGGGGGATTATGCACAGCCGATTAAGCCTTACCTGCGGTACCGTCATCCGGCCAACCGAATCATAGCGATGCCCGCCTATGTCGGCGGCAGCGTGCAAACCGCCGGCATCAAATGGATTGCCAGCTTTCCGGGCAATATCGATGCCGGCCTGCCGCGCGCGCACAGCGTCACTCTCCTTAACGATGCAAACACCGGCATTCCTTACGCGATGCTGAATACAACGCTGCCGAGCGCCGCTCGAACGGCAGCCGTCAGCGGCCTGCTTATCCGACATTATTTGCATGAGCAGGGCAAAGAACGGAAAATGACGCTGGGCATTATCGGGTTCGGGCCTATAGGCAGACTTCACTACGAGATGTGCTGCCGGTTATTCGGTGAGCATCTCGCAAACGTTTATCTTTATGATATAAGAGGCTGCGATTTGGAAAGTTCCGATCTTGGCAGCGTGGATGCCGCGCTGCGCAGCCGCACGCATCTTGCAGGCAGTTGGCAGCAATTATATAAAGAATGCGACCTCGTCATTACCTGCACGGTGACCAAAGAGCGTTATATTGATATTCCTCCGTCAGCAGGAAGCCTTCTGCTCGACGTATCTTTAAGGGATTACAGGTCAGAAGCTATACGTGGCATCAAAGCGATTATCGTGGATGATTGGGATGAGGTTTGCCGCGAAAATACCGATATCGAGCTGCTGCACCTTCAGTGCGGCTTAACCAAAAACCAAACCATGTCTCTGGCGGATGTGGTATGCCGCAGCACATTGGCGGCACTGCCAAGCGATGAAGCCGTATTATTTTGCCCAATGGGCATGGCCGTATTCGACATGGCGCTGGCTGAACATTTCGTAAGTCGCGCAAAGGCGCTCCAAATCGGTTTAGAGCTCAAATGACGCCTCCTCTCCGCTCGAAATTAAGCTAATACGACAAAAAAGGATGAAGCCGCTTAGACGCAGGCATCATCCTTTTTTTCATGCTATGGTTAAAGACTCGGAACGCCTGCTTATGGTTAAGCGGATTGTCCCAGCCGGTTTTTAGGGAATGGATACACTTTCGAACGGTCTCCCGCTTTACCCGCGGCTTCGCTGGCTTTCTGCGAGTTTGTAAGCTCCATAAACCATTCCTCATCCCAAGTATCTAATGCCAAGTCGATTGAATTTTGAAAAACCTGGGCATCATCTAAAGTAATGTCGGATACGTTTTTGAGCCAAGACGACCTTACGGCAACGATTTTCCCAATGACTTCCTCATTATCCGATTTCACAACATTTACGGTCACGAACCCTTGCAAAATATCAACCGTTTCAACAAATCCATGAATGAGCTCGCCGTCTTTCGTTTTCCCTTGCACCCAGTCGCTTATGTTGAATTTCATCTTCCAACACCACCTGTCTCGATTAGTTAGATTACCCGTCAACTGTGATAATTTTAAATACATTTAAGGCAGCAAGCGCAACCGGCAGTTGCCGATCTTACGTTGAGTTCCCTTTGATTACGCCTTGGTTGCCAACTCCATACTGTAAGTTTAATAGTTACAGTTATTTTTGTCAAGTTCTTCGCCGAAAATTAGACGCTGGTCATCGGAAGCCGTATTTTTCTGTTAAGATGATGAAGTGTATGACATAAGGGAGGAAATAGAAAATGGTGGATTTTGCAGAAATTAATTACGTGGCGGTTCTGATTGCTACAGTAACAACAATGGTACTTGGTTTCTTATGGTACTCTCCAGTTTTACTCGGCAATGCATGGATGAAACATCGGAACTTATCCAAGAACGAAATCTCAGGCGGCGGGGCCATGACTTACGTGTTAACAGCGCTAACCGCGCTCGGCGGCTCGTTTATCCTGGCATTGCTGCTCACGCTTTCTGACGAGTCAACGATTTGGACGGGTCTGGTCATCGGGCTGTTGATCGGCATTAGCGTTTCACTGAAAATCGGGATGAATTACTTATTCGAAGGCCACAAGCTCGGTCTCTATCTTATTACGATAGGCTATCACCTTATCTCATATGCGATCGCCGGCCTTATTATCGGCTGCATGCAGTAATCCATACCGCCATCCCATAGAACGGGGCATTATTAGCTGAAAAGAGATATAGGCTCAGCCAACTCAGCGAAATAACGCCCTTCTATTTATTTTGAAGCTAATTTAACTCCAGCCCCAGAAGAAGCCGTCTCTTTCCCAAGCCGCCTTGCCCTTATGCAGCTTACGGAATATTTTTTTCACTTCTTTATCAATCGATTGATTGCCGTGTTCATTCACATAGATAAACGATTCGCCAAATTGGCTTCTAATATGCTCCACGGCAGCGCTTTGATGCAGAATGCCTTTTTCCTTTAATTCACTCAGCATCCATTCCGCAACCTCTTCAGCTGTACGGGACATCCCACTCACTCCTCTACTCCAATAAACGCTGTAACTATAGCACATTTAGGCGCCTGTCTTCAATATAAGCCGAATTCCGGTTCATTGACAGCCCGTTGTCCATTCCACTATATTATATTTATCACAATTTAATTTTGTTAAACTTAGCAAGCAAGCCGCTTCACCATCCGATTAAAAATCACCTTCCAAACGGAGGATCACAACATGGATCGCAACGACATTTTAAAGCTCGATAACCAAATCTGCTTCGCTTTCTACGCCTGCTCCCGCGAAATTACGAAGCTGTACCGGCCCATGCTGGAGAAAATAGACCTTACTTACACGCAGTATGTGACGATGCTCGCTTTATGGGAGCAGGATCATGTGACGGTAACCGCGCTCGGCAACAAGCTCTATCTCGACTCAGGTACGTTAACGCCGCTGCTCAAGAAGCTTGAAGCGGCCGGGCATATTACGCGCACACGGGATCGGAATGACGAGAGAAGCGTGCTGGTAGAGCTGACAGAGCAAGGCAGAGCCCTGAAGGAGCATGCCCTCGATTTCCCTAACCAGCTGGCCTGCAAGCTTGACGGCACTTCGGAGGACGGCGCTGCTCTGCTCACGCTCATGCATCAGTTCCTTCACAAGATGCAGCAAAGCACGGCTAAAGAATAGTAAGCATAATCGGCTTTCGATGTGTCTCTAGGCGGCAAAAGCCCTATCCGCCATCACCTGCTTAGGAGGAACAAGCTATGACTTCAACCGTTCTCCGGCCCTTTGGCCCGACAAAGCTGCAATTATCCCCGCTCGGCCTCGGCTGCTGGCAGTTCAGCAACGGCAAAGGCCTCGTCGGGAAGTTTTGGCCCGTTCTGCAAGGCAGCATTATAAATGACATCGTCAAAACAAGCTACGAAGGCGGAATCAATTGGTTCGATACGGCCGAGATTTACGGAAACGGCCAATCGGAGCAGCTCCTTGCCCGCGCGCTAAGGGAAACGCTCCCAGCTGACGCCCCCGTTTATATCGCAACCAAATGGTGGCCGCTATTCCGCACCGCGAGCAGCATAGGAAGCACGATTAACGAGCGTTCGAGACTGCTCGAGGGACGGACCATCCATCTGCATCAGGTGCATCAGCCCTTCTCCCTCTCCACCGTAAGCAGCGAGATGAAGGAAATGGCCAAGCTGGCGTCAGCCGGAAAGATCCGGCATGTAGGCGTTAGTAATTTCTCCGCCAAACAAATGCGCGAGGCCGATCGCGTCTTGAGGGAGAATGGTCTGCGGCTCGCTTCCAATCAGGTGAAGTACAGCCTGCTGGATCGGCGCATCGAGCAAAACGGCATTCTGGAAACGGCCAAGGAGCTGGGCTGCGCCATTATCGCTTTTTCTCCGCTCGAGCAGGGCATATTAAGCGGGAAGTTCCATTATGATCCTTCGCTTATCAAAGCGATCAGCGGTCCCCGCAAATGGAGTCCCGCTTTTCAAGCCAGGAGCATGAACCGTTCTAGGCCGCTCATCGATTTGCTGGAGCAGATTGCCGTTTCCTATGATGCCACCGTGACGCAGGTCGCGCTCAATTGGCTTATTCACGCGCATGGCGAGACGGTATTTGCCATCCCGGGAGCTTCGAAAATCCATCATGCCGAGCAGAACGTGAAGGCGATGCGCTTCCGGCTGACAGCCGATGAGCTGAGCGAGATCAACGAGGTTTCACGGTTTGCCGTGTCACGCTAAGCTCAGCTGAACAATCGGCAAATCCGGACGAATCCGCTTATGGTCCCGCTTCTCGATTCAAAGCCTTGAGGGAAGGGTATTAAGGAATGTAACCTCATATTGGCTAAGAATCGAGAGGAGGGCTCACCATGACGGTGACCATCGGTATTTTCGAGAAGGAAGAAAGCGTCTTGGAAGCGATCAAAAGGTTTCAGGCAGTGAGGACGGATAAACAAAACCTTCAAATTGTCGTAAAAAACAAAGAGGCCGCACCGCTGCTGTCCGGCCAAACGGATATTCCCGTTGATGAAGTCTATGACATCAGGGAAGCTCAGGAACGGGGCGGCGACAGATTCGTGTCTCCAATCGGAGCGGCTCCCCTTGTATCCGGAGGATATGTCGCCGGAGGGTCAGGAGTAGTCGGCGCAAACCCAACCGGCTTCGTGGCAGGGACGGCTGATCTGGATAACGATACACGCAACGAAAATGTCCTGCAGGATATCGGCATTCAAGGTAGGCATGCCAAGACGGCGGGCGATGCCATTGAAAAGGGATATTTCCTGCTGGCCGCCGACACGGATGACGAGGAAGTTTCCAAACGTTTGCTTATTCAATCCGGCGCTCTCGACGTTATTTATTAATGATGGGAAATAGAATGAGAGGGCTGTCCCGCGTTTTGGGGCAGTCTTCTTTTTTTGCGATTGACACTCTATTTTAAATTGTTTACAATTAAATTATAAAAAATATAAATCGGTTATTGGAGGTTTCCAACATGTCCTTGTACGATATTGAAGTGAAGACGATCAGAGGAGAAGCACAGACCCTCGCGCCTTATAAGGGGAAGGTCATGCTGATCGTAAACACGGCAACCAAATGCGGCTTCGCAGGCCAGTTCAAGGGTCTTCAAAAGCTTCATGATACGTACAGCAAGCAAGGTTTCTCGGTACTCGGCTTTCCATCCTCCCAGTTCGCGAATCAAGAGCTGAGCGATGACAGCCAAGTCGCCGAAGCCTGTGAGATCAATTTCGGCGTATCCTTTCCGCTTTACGCAAAAATCGATGTGAACGGCAGCACTGCGCACCCGCTGTTCCGGCGCCTCACGAATGACGCGCGCGGTTTTCTAGGCTCCCGTGCAATCAAGTGGAATTTCACCAAATTTCTCGTGGATCAAAACGGAAAAGTGCTGAAACGCTTCGGCTCCAAAGATACTCCCGAGAAAATCGAAAGCCACATTCAGAAGCTGCTTAAGACGCCTACCCATGCTTAATACACGACAAACAGCCTAGAACCTTTAAGTTCTAGGCTGCTCTTTTCTGGATAAGAGATGCCCCCGCATCCGGCTGTTTTTCGGATCAATGTAAGCAGGTTCAAGCAGCTTCACTTCTGCATAGTAGCGTAAAGTTTCTTTGCTTATTCTGGTCAACCCGTTCTTTCGTGATAATTCTTTTTTATTTGCAGGAAGGATTAAGGCAGCCTGCTCGAGAGTTGTTCATAGGGCAGACCCAATTGCTTCTCAATCCAATAGATCGCTTCATCAACGCCCACTTCTCTCTCGGTCCGTTCCTCCAGATCCTTCAAGCGCAGCTTGCCCGACTTCCATTCCGTTTCTCCCGCCAGAAGCGCGTATCTCGCTCCGCTGCTTGAAACTGAAGCCAAAATATTTTTCAGCTTCCGCCCGCTCGTATCGAGCTTCACCCGAATCCCGCTTGCGCGCAGCTCGGCAGCCGTTTGCAGCAGTTCCGCCGCGGTTACTCCGATAGGGATGAGGACAACTGGCGCCGCAGCCGCCTCGGCGGAGCGCTCTCCGAGCAGCGCCATCATCGATTCCACGCCAAAAGACAAGCCTACCGCACTGTATTCCGTTTCCTCCCTGCCTATCAACTGCCCAATAATAGCATCATACCGACCGCCGCCCCCCAGGCTTGAGGCGTAGCCTCCCGATGCGTCGAATATTTCATAAACGGTACCCGAATAAAACGAAAGCCCGCGCGATAGAAAGGGATCAAACACGCATGCCTGCCCCAGTCCGATTTTGCATAAAATTTCGTGTACGGCTTGCACCTCCAGCGCACCCCTGCTGTTCCGAATACCGTACTTATCCATCAGCTTCTCCAAGGTCGGCTCCTTAAGCGCAAGAAGCTCTTCTATCGCAGCAATCGCGTCTTCAGCCAAATTCTTCTGAAGGAGCTCTTCTCTTACGCCAGCTTCGCCGATTTTGGCCAGCTTATCCATCGTCAGCATGACCGACAACGCATCCTCCGCGGAAATATGAACAGCTTCCAGTATCTCCCCCAGAAACCGCCTGTTATTCCATTTCAGCTGAATGCCTATTCCAAGCGTCCGGAACACATCAACCGCCAGCTGCATGAGCTCCGCCTCTGCCTCCGGCCCCTTTACACCGACTACATCGACATCGCATTGCAAAAATTCCCGCAATCTCCCGCGTTTAACCGGTCCATCACGGAACACCTTTCCAATTTCATAGCGCTTCATAGGCAATTCTATGCCCGGATTTAGCGCCATCACCTTGGCAAAAGGTATCGTTAAGTCATAGCGCAAGCCTAATCGTCGTTTCCGCCTATCCGTCAGCTGGTACATTTCCTTTACGATTTCATCGCCGCCTGCATATTTAGAGGTCAAAAACCCGAGCTCGGTCAGCTCGGTAGTCACCATTTCATCAAAATCATAAAGCGCAAACTTTTCCCGCAGCGTCGCTTGGAGCTGACTCCTGAGCGCCTGTTCCTTGCCAAAATAGTCATAGGTCCCCTTCACATTTTGCATCACGATCAATCCCCTCTCGGTTAATGGAATAAAAAAACGCGCAGGACCTCTTGGTCCTGCGCGCATCGTATGCTGCAGGGAGGCCAACGCGAGAAGCGCTAGCCCACCCTGAATGTTGTTCAGGTGTGCTAACGCCTAATGAAATGATGAAGCTGATTCAATTGGAATTTGTACATGATACCCATTCCCTTCGACTGAATTACAGTGATTATAGCGAACCGGAGCTGATCGCGCAATACCTGGCAGCAGCTAAACCATGATTTTTATCGGAGGAGTCTGTCAACAACTGGCTCTTTCTCTAAGCTGTCGAATTTATTCGCAGACGGCCATATGCCAGCACGATGACCAGCAGCAGCAGGATGGCCGCAAAGATATGGGCATTTTCGAGCAAAAAGGAGTGGGTATTCCCCGGCGCGGTCAATAACAGTCCTTGCGCAGCCTCGCGTCCCGGGATACCGTAAACGATACAATACATCACATTCAAGCCCATATGAATCCCCGTGTTCATCCAAATGGAACCCGATCTGAGAAGCACGTAACCGAGAGTCAAGCCCAATAGAATGGAGAAAATGGTGTTTTGAACGCTGAAGCCAACTAACCAGACATCATCCCATGCATAAATAAATGCGGATAGCAGCAACAAATTCATATTTCGTATTTTCCCCTTGAGATGAGCGAACACATAACCTCTCACGATGAGATCATTGATCAGCGAACCGAGAAACATGCCCGCGAACGCTTCTACCATAAAAATAATAGCTTGAGGCGCTTTTTTTATTCCCTCAACCTGAAAATCGCCAAATATCCATAATAGCAAGTACATCGCCGCCCAAATGCCTGCGCCGAATAAAAAGCCGATTCGCAGGTTTCTTTTCCAGCCATAATGAGACTTTACGCCCAAAGCGCTAATCCCCTTCAGACCTGTCAGCATAGCTACATGATGGGCTAATACAAAAAAGAAACATGCATACATCAGCCATAACACCGTATTAAGAGGATATAGCAGCGGAACCAGATTAAAATATATATCGATAATCAAAAAACCAATCCATGCTAATGCTAAGCCCATAGGTCGAACCCTTCCTGTCCATGTTGGATGATAACCTCAAAAATATATTCGCTATATCCCGCTTATCCCCTGCTTATTTTCTCGCGTTCACCCGTTTCCCTTCCAAAATAAATAATTCACTTTTTTAAGGCTGTTATTTTTCACAAATGTTAACATTCTTCACTTGTAAGCGTTTACAATAAAAGCTAATTTCATGTAGAGATCCTTCTGCATGCTGGATACAGCGGTGGATCATCTAATCTCATTGGGAGGGAAATGAAGAATGCGCAATGCTTCAAAAAGATTGTCCTCAGTGATCATCATGTGCTTGCTTATGGTTTTAACGTATGCGGGAGTCAGCCCTGAGCACGCAGAAGCAGCAAGCGTCAGCATTACAAACGGAACCGAGTGGCTCGATACGGCAGGAAATCCAATCGACGCCCACAGCGGCAATATTTTGAAGGTCGGCTCGACGTACTACATGTATGGTGAAAAAGCGGTGGACTGGAAGTTTGACCGAGTTAACGTATACACCTCTACCGATTTGAAAAACTGGACGCTCGGCAACAGCATATTGACCAAAAACTCCGCATCGGAGCTGAATTCCAGTAAAATCGAAAGACCAAAGGTCATTTACAATGCGGCAACCAACAAATACGTGCTTTGGATGCACTACGAGAACGGCACCGATTATTCCTTGGGCCGCGTAGCCGTAGCAACAAGCAGCACGCCGGACGGCAATTTCACCTATCAAGGAAGCTTCCGTCCGCTCAATTACGAATCGCGCGATATGACCGTCTTTGTCGATACGAACGGCACCGGCTATTTGATTACGGCATCGAAGAAGAACGGCGGCACCAACGATACGATGGCGATCTTCCAGCTTAATGCCAGCTATACCGATGTCCAGTCCTTTGTTGGATGGGTGTTTGAAAATGGATACCGCGAAGCCCCGGCCGTCGTGAAGAAAAACAATACGTATTATTTATTCACCTCGCAGGCCTCAGGCTGGTATCCCAACCAAGGCGGCTATGCTACCGCGAGCTCAATGACAGGGTCGTGGTCAGCTCTGTCGCCGTTTGGCGATCCCGCCGCTTACGGCTCGCAGATCCACAGCATCGCAACGATAACCGGCAGCAGCACGACCTCTTATATTTATATGGGCGACCGCTGGAATCCGCTTAATTTAGGCGACCATCATTACATTTGGCTGCCTCTTACGTTAAACGATTCGAATGCGACCGCTTCTCTGAATTGGTACAGCTCTTGGAGCATCGATGCGGCCACCGGATCCGTGACACTGCCCTCCTTAGTCAACCACGCCCAGGGAAAAACGGCGACAGCCAGCTCGACAGTCTCCGGCTCATCCGCTGCCAACGCAAATGACGGCAATGCCCAGACCAGCTGGATCGCGTCAAGCAGTACTTGGCCCGCTTGGTGGCAGGTCGATTTTGGCGCTCCGAAGACGATTACCGAGGTCGATATCTCATGGTTTATGTACAAGGGCTCCGAGGCTTATTATAAATACAAAATCGAGGTGAGCAACGACGGCGTCAACTATTCGGCAATCGACCGGACAGGCAATACCAGCTACGGCTTTACGACGGATGCCGTACGTTTCACCGCCCGTTACGTACGCATTAATCTTGTGAACGCGGTTCTCTTCAACAACCCGAACAACTGGTACACGCCAACCGTGCATGAAATTCGCCTGCTCGGTCCATCAACAGCCGATGCAACCGGCCACAGCAGGCTTGAATCCCATAACTTTGCCACCCGTTATGTTCGCCATTACAATTATGCGGCCCGCATCGATGAGAATGTATCGCCCGTGCTGGATTCCCAGTTCCGCATCGTACCCGGACTCGCTAGTGCATCCAGCGTCTCCTTTGAATCGATAAATCTACCAGGCTATTATCTGGTGCGCAATGCAAGCAACCAAATTGTTTTGCAGCAATACGCAGGAACCAGCGCATTCAAAAACGATGCCACCTTCAACCAAACTGCCGGCTGGGCCGATAATACAAAGGTCTCTTATGAGTCCTACAGCCAGCCGGGTTATTTCATACGCCACTATAATTATGTCCTGCAGCTCGCCGCCGTCAATGCATCCAGCGCCGCCACGCTAAAGAGCGACGCGACGTTCCGGCGCTATAATTATTAGCGCACGGCAAAACCCCGGAGGAGATCGGCATTTGCCCATCTCCTCCGGGGTTTCTTATTAGGCTTCGTTTGGTTAGGTTGCATCTACGCTGAGCGTGATATCATCCACGTAGACGGCTGCGGTGCCGGAGCCGCTAGTCGGCTCAATCTTAATGCCGATTGACTTCACGGCATCACGTCCTTGTACGCCGCTTAACGGAATCGTCAATGTTTTGAATTCAGACGAATCGACGCTGACGGCCGGACCGCTATCGAACCAGGTCCAGTTCGTGCCGGTCTTTATATATAACCGCATGTTGGCTGTTCCCGCTGACAGCTTCACCTTTACGCTTATGTCATCGACCGCGGATACATCAAGCGCCGATACCTTAGTAAGCTCAAAACCCGTTCCCGCCAAGCTGAAGGAAGAGCTCAACGAATGCGTGCCGCCGGCTGCAGCATCCGTCGTAATAATCGGAGCAGCCGCGCTTGCTTCGTTTGCTTCTACGATAAAGCCCGAAGTGTCACTCTCAAAGTCGTACAGGGTTCCCGCAGGCGAAGGCTCGCTTCCCGCTCCGTCACCCCCGTTCGGCACCCCGCCGGTTCCGTCATTTATGGCCTCGATATCATCAAAGTACAAGCTGCTGCTGAGCGTTGCACCCGATACCGCGTTCACGTAGATAGAGAAATCCTGCACATTCTTCAGGCTGAGCTTGTTGATTTTTTTGCCCGCGTTGCCTGTATCCCAAGGGGCAACCGCAAATTCATTAAAGTGAAGGGTCACCCATTCCCCAGCGGTTCCTGCCAGAGACGGATACGCCTCATAAGAAACGCCGTCTACCTTCAGCTGGATAACAAGCTTCTGATTGGAGCCATCCGGGACGATCCAAAATTTCAGCTTGTTAAACGCAGACCAATCCGCGCCGCCAAGCCCTTTAGTAATTCCGGCATATCCGGAGCCCGCTAACGAATAATCGAATTTCATGGCGTAATTGCCGCCGCTCTCATGTGCAGGATCGAGGCTGACTGCAACCGAATCCCCGCCGGCTTTCACGAACTTCGCCTGCAGCGCGGCGTTAACGCCTTGATATCCCTCAAAATCATCCACTAATGACGGAATAACAGGCGGTTCAAAGTAACTGTTGATTAACTGAATATTATCGATATAAATGGGGCCGTCAAACTGCAGCCCGCTTCCGATAATCGATAAAGCAAGGCCCGTTGCTTCGGCTGACTTGACTGCGTCATTCATATCAACCGCCGCGGAATAACGCGCGTATTCCACGCCGTTAACCGTTACTTTCTCTAAGTCAGCCAGTTTTTCTTCCGATGTCAGCATGCCGTATTTCCCCGCATCCGACCAATCCGGAGGAAGCATTACGACCGTGCGCAAGCTTGCATTCGCATTGGCAGAGCCTGCCGACACCGGAATCCAGGCGTCCAATTTCACTCGATTAACGGAAGTAAGAGGCACGGAGTTCGCCGCATCCGTCAGCTCCAGCTTAAATTCCTGCCAGCTGTCGCTTTGCGCAGCGCCTGTCACATTCAGCTTAAGCGCGCCGCTCCCGTTAAAGCTCTCATGCTCCAGCGCGAGAGACATCGTATCCGGCCATGTGCCATTATTTTGAATACCGTTTATTCGATCGTCAAAGGTATATGTCTTCAATATAATCTCATCGGCTTTGATAAAAACGGAAACCGATTGCTCCAGCACTACGTCGTTTTGTTTATAAACTTTTACGGTAATGGTAGCCGTCTTCCCGTTTTGCTCGCCTGAAGGAGACCAGCTTGCCGAATAAAAGCCATCGCCGTCCAAGCTCATCGGCACTTCGGCCGTCCCGCCTTCTGCTATATACACAACCTTGGAAGGGGACTCGTTCAGCACCCGCGCACGAACGAGCGTCACGTTTTCTTTTATCGTGCTTTGATGAACAGGAGTTGCAACATGAAGGTATGGCTGCTCTGCCGCAGCTTTGATTTGTTTGCCGTAAACTTCGCCGACCTCCGCAGCAAACGCGGTATACGAATCGTTATAGTAAGCAACCAAATCGCTCAACAGTTCATGGTCGCCCAGCTCCGGTGCATTGCGATAAGGAACAAATAAGTTGCCGTTTGCACTGAAATTCGCCCAGGTCTGCATGTAAGAAATCCGCTTTGCGTCCGGATCGGATTTGATCGCGTTCAGCATTCTCGTAAACCACGCCGTGTCCAAATTCCCTTGCTGCAGCATGCCCTGAGGACTGTAGCCGAATTCGGAGAACGTCGCAATTTTCCCCTTCGCATCCGCCAGCTTCGAGATCATCGCCAAATCATCAACCAATAAATTTAAAAATGTCTCGCTCCCTGGATTTTGCTGATTATCGTATTGATCCATGCCAAGGATATCTACGTAGTCGTCGCCGGGATAAGTCGTTAAATAGTTGGCTTCGCTGCCGGCAAAGGTACCGTTTGGCGAATAAACGTACAACAAGGAGTGCACATCCTTCTGGTCGCGCAAATATTCAACCGTATACCGGTATATTTCGACGTACTCGCTCGTCGTGGTCGTTTTGGCGCCCCACCAGAACCAGCCGCCGTTCTGTTCATGGAAGGGACGGAACAGCATCGGAATCAGCTTACCGTCATCATCCTTTAAATTGCCCGCAAGCAAAGCGATTTGATCGAGAAAGGCGTTATAGTCCCCATTCTTGTCGCCGCCCGGCAAAATATGCTGAACGACCGAGCCTGCCGTATCATTAAAGCTCCCGCCCGTTACGAAGTTGGGCATATGGGCGCTTAACGTAACGATACCGCCGAGCTCATGCGCTTCTTTCATTTTGGCGATGAGATTGATTCTGCTTTGCTCGTAATCATTAAACACACCCGGCTTTTCTTTGCCCTCCAAGCTAAGCGTATCCCAGCCGAATACCGCCGGATAATCGCCGACCGCGTTTTTGACATCGGACTGCGTCCCTGTCGCGTTCGTAAAGGATAAGCCCTCCGTCGTCGCGTGCTGGTGGCCGAACAGCACCTGCTGTCCGCGTACATCATCCAAATAAGCAAACAAGGATTTCGTATAGTCCGTGGCATCCGGATCGACCAAGTTCTCTACCCGCTCCGCGCTGCCGCTGCTGCCTGAGCCAGGCCCTGCCGAAGCCGCTTCAACGACGCCATTTTTTATCGCTGCCTCGCCTTTTTTGAGCTCGCTCCCGTTCAGCTTGACGCCGTCAGCCAGTATAGAGGCTTTTTTTACATCGCCCTGGCCTTTCAGCAGCGTACCGCTTGCGCCAGCATTTAACGTAAGGCCGTCAATACGCGCGCCTGCGTCTAGCTCCAGCGTAAATTCGCTGTCCGCCGCTACGTGCTGCGCGGTTGAGCCGTTGCTGAAAAGGACGCGAACAGGACCTTCCTCCCGGTTAACCTCTACTTCCGCCAACGTTGAATGATCGACCGTCACGCTGTTTACGCCCCCGCCCCATACGAATGTTTTACCTTTAACGGTAACATTCTCGAGCTTCGCATCGCCATCGCCTATGGCAGACGTCAAATACAAATTGCCGGAGATCGTCATGTCCTTCAGCACGACACCAGCCCCGCCGACAACGACACTGCCCGCCGCGGACGTACCTGCAAATTCGCCTGCTTGCGGGTAGTACCCTGCAACAAGCTTATCAATGACCGCCACAAGCTCGGCCCTCGTCAATTGGCCTTTCGGTTTAAAGGAACCATCCGTATAACCGTTTAACACACCTGATAGGGCTCCGACCGCCGCTTTTGCATAGCCGGCTATCTCGTCCTCATCCTTAAAGGAAGCGCTCCCAATTCCATTTAGCTGAAAAGCCTTCGCCAGAAGAACTACCGCGTCCTGCCGGGTGACGGCATCCATCGCCTTGGCCTTATTCGAAGGAAATCCTTCATAGTAGCCCGCCGCGCGGGCCGCCGAAACGGATTTCGCGTACCATGCCGATGCCTCTACGTCTGAAAACGGCTGCCCGGATTGGGCTTTGAATCCCAGCACTGCATTAATAATCGTGACCAGCTCCGCACGCGTGATACTCTTATTCGGTCCAAAGGAGCCGTCTTTGTATCCTTTCACGACCCTGTTGTCCTGCCATCTCTCAATGGCCGTTTGTGCCCAGTGCCCTTGAACATCCGCCGCCGCTGTTTGAGCAAAAGCAGGCATGGCAGCCGATAAGACAAGTACAGGCGCAATGACCCCAGCTATCCACTTACGTATTTTCTTCATTCTAAGCCTCCTGTAATTTTGTTATTTTTGTTATTGCTTATGACTGATATATGTAAGCGCTTAATTTCTAGTATATCGTCTGATACTACAGAAAAAAATGGTCTGTACTAGCTTTTATAGGTTTAAAATGATTTTCAATTGTATGATTTGTTATTTTGTTAGGTTGATTATTAGGCCTATTAATCAGAATTGAAGCTAGCTCAATGACCGCATCGTCTCCATGCCGGCGTAAGATATTCGCAATTAATTCGAGCAATATGCTATTATACAAATTGGACAATGCTAAACGGCGGCCGTCTTCTTCTGTCGGCAATAGCCTGTTTCCATTCGCAAATACAGGGAGGATATTGAACATGCTTTTGAAAAACAAACGCCTCGGAATGATGCTGCTCCTTTCCCTTATTTTAATCGTTGTAGCAGGCTGCGGCGGAACCAAAACTCCGAATAACGGCGAAACGACCGGTTCGAACGGCGGTACCGCAAACACGACAACGCCTACGGAAGCGCCTGTCGAGGACGGCCCTGCCCTTTTAGGTCCGGACAAGCATCCTGTCGTAACGATTCAGCTGAGCAACGACAAAATCATTAAGCTGGAGCTTTACCCGGAGGTTGCTCCGAATTCCGTAAACAACTTTATTTCCCTTATTAATAAAAGCTTCTATGACGGCGTCATTTTTCACCGCGTTATTCCAGGCTTTATGATTCAAGGCGGAGATCCTGACGGAACCGGCACGGGCGGACCGGGCTACAGCATTCCCGGCGAGTTCAACAGCAACGGCTTCGAGAACAAGCTGAAGCATACGCGCGGAATACTTTCTATGGCCCGCACCAACGATCCGGACACAGCCGGCTCGCAGTTTTTCATTATGGTAGCCGATGCTCCGTCGCTGGATAATGAATATGCCGCTTTCGGCAAAGTAACGGAAGGCATGGAAGCCGTCGACGAAATCGTTAATCAGGCGAAAGGCGCTAACGATCGCCCGGATAACCCGATTTCCATGAAAAAAGTAACGGTAGACACGCTTGGCATGACTTTTGAAGAGCCGACAAAAACAAAATAAAAGAGGGAAGGGCATAGCCCTTCTCTTTTTTTATGTCCTATAATATAATAAATTTATTAATCGGTTAATAAATGTATAACCATCTAAGGCAATCAAGGGGGATTAACGATTTTGAGGAAACCAACGATTATTTTGCTCACCGTATGCTTGATGGCCTTTATGGGCGCATGCAGCGGCGGCAATGCCGAAAACGCGGCGAAAAACGCGGAGAGCGCGCAGCCTGCGGCTTCATCCGAAACTTCCGGCCAAGCAAATTCGGAAGCGGTTACAACGGAAGAACCCGCGTTTGCCGATGCGTCCGTACATGATCCATCCATTATTAAAGTCGAAGATACCTTTTACATTTTCGGCTCCCATCTGGCTGTCGCGAAGTCTAAAGACCTGATGTCCTGGGAGCAGCTCAACTCGAGCGTTTATGAAGGAAATCCGATCATTCCCGATGTGTTGACGGAGATGGGCGAGGAGCTTGCATGGGCAGAGACCGATACCTTCTGGGCGGGCGACGTCATCCAGCTGCCGGACGGCAAATTTTATATGTACTACAGCATGTGCAAAGGCGATTCCCCTCGTTCCGTGCTCGGCTATGCGGTTGCGGATCATGTAGAGGGCCCTTATACGAATAAGGGTACGATTTTGAAATCCGGCATGTGGAATGAAGCGAGCGAGGATGGTACCGTATACGATGCGACGATTCATCCTAACGTAGTGGACCCTAATTTATTTTACGACAAAGACGGCGTTCTCTGGATGGTGTACGGCTCTTACTCCGGCGGAATTTTCATTATGAAAATGGATCCGAAAACCGGCCTGCCCCATCCCGGCCAAGGCTACGGCAAACGGCTGCTTGGCAACAACCACAGCCGCATCGAAGCGCCGTATATGATGTACAGCAAAGAAACCGACTATTATTATCTGTTCCTCTCCTATGGCGGGCTTGACTCAACTGGCGGCTACAACATCCGCGTCGCACGCTCGAAGACGCCTGACGGTCCATTTCTTGACGCCGAGAGCCAGGATATGATCAACGCATTCGGCGCTGCCGGTACGCTGTTCGACGATGTTTCTATCGCTCCTTACGGAGTAAAACTCATGGGCAACTTCCAAATGGACAATGTGGATGGAGAAATAGCGAATATCGGAACGGGATACGCATCACCCGGCCATAATTCTACTTATATCGATCCGGAGACGGGCAAAATGTTCATCATTTTCCACACCCGCTTCCCGTCGCGCGGCGAAGGCCATGAGGTGAGAGTGCATCAAATGCTTATGAATACGGACGGCTGGCCTGTGATTGCTCCCCATCGTTATGCGGGTGAAACGGCCGAGCCTGTCAAAGCAGAGGAAATCGCAGGCGAATATAAATACGTGAATCACGGGAAGGACATTACAGCGGATGTGAAACAAGCCAGTCTCATCGCCCTTGGCAAAGACGGAAGTATTTCCGGCAGCGTTAGCGGCACTTGGAAAAGCACAGGCGACCTTACGCTTGAGCTGACCATTGACGGCATGTTATATAAAGGCTCGCTGCTGCGCCAATGGAATGAAGGCACACTCAGCTATGTCATGACTTTCAGCGCGCTCTCCCCAGAAGGCATTGCGATTTGGGGCAGCCACGTCTCTAAGGAATAGCCATTCCTTGCACCGCTTTGCTCTCACTCGGATTCGCAGGCATGTTACCGGAATCCCGTCATATGGTGGAGTATAAGCGTGCTGCAAAAAAGGATGGTGAAGCCATGTACGGCTACGGCCCTGTCAGCGTGGTCAATTTAACGAATCCGCTGAATAAGTCGCTGCAAGGAAAGTATTTTTTGGGCGAGACCGATCAGCTGAATCCAAACGATTCAAACCGGACCTGGGGAGCGCTGGTCAACCCTCCACACTCCGGCGTTAATCTTTATTTGGATCTTTATGTACTTAGCAACCTGTCGGATGATCATCTTGTGTCGCAAATTTGCTTCTGCTCAAGCTTGCCCACGCGCGGAATGCAGTCCCATGAGGTCTCAACAGCCAACCTAGCCCTGTCCCCGGCGCCGCTGCCCCGGGGACAGGTGCAATTTGGCAGCGGTCTCGATACGACTGCGCTGGCCGCCGTGCCCGTCTCCACCAGAGTTATCCCCTCTTACTCGAGCATTTCCAGCGAGAAAGCAGGCCACTGGATTATCGGGCCCGGCAAAGCCATACTCTTTACGTTAACAAGCTCCATGAACCGCACCGCACCTGCCGTCATTTCCGTCGGCTGGTGGGAAGAGGCTCATGGCGTTTATTAAGGGGACGGTTTAAGCGATGCGGTCACATAGGCAGTCACTTCCGTCGACTGACGGGGAGAGACCCACGACGTGTATTAAAGGGCTAAGTATGTGCGGTCACACCTGTGTAACCTGGTTTTCTGACGCCAGAAAGACGTTTGGTATATCTTAAGACTTGTTATATGTGCAGATCCCCATGGTCGTATTTCATGATCATGGGTTTTTCGTGTTCGTATTCCCGCATATGCGCATCTTCTCAGTCGCAGTCATCCGGTACACTGTAGTTTCTACATTAGAATTCCGGAAACCGCCGTTTCATTTCAGCTACAGTGCATTTACTACAGCAGAATAGCCTCCGCTTGCTCCTAACCGTTTGAAAATAGGCACTCCCATTGCAGAAACTACAACGTACGCTTCGATTCCGCCATTTATCCGCTCTTACATTGCAGAAACTGCAGTGTAGAACCACCCACTCCATTCTAACTAAATTTTAGTATATAATCTTCCCCCGTTTGCATGCACTGCCGCATGGAATTCCCCAAATCCCCCCTTATCAGCTAATAAATAATTGACAGCCGAATTTTAGAACTATATAGTACTAATATGAACACTAAAACAAAAACTTCCAATCGAGAAATTGCGCTGCAAACCGCAGCCAGCCTTTTTTTGAGCAAAGGCTACCTTGTAACCAGCATGGATGACATCGTCGCGGAGAGCAAAGTATCCAAGACCAATATTTACTACTATTTTAAAAGCAAAGAGGAACTACTATCCACGATTATCCAGCGAATGACGGATCAATACGAAGCGCTTATTGCCCAAATAGCCGCTCAGGCGGAACAGCCTGTTACGGATCGGCTGATGAGGCTGATGCAGGTGCTTATTGAACAAGACGCCGATTGCCTTGGCGGCTGTCCCTTCCTGACGCTTTATACGCAAACTCCCAAGGAAGCAGGGGAGGTCCGCGAACAAATCAGCCATTTTTTCAGCAGGCAGCTTACGGTTCTCGAACAGCTGATTACAGAGGGCATTGCAGCCAATGAATTCAGCAGCAAGCTGCCGCCGCGGCAAATGGCAGCCTTGATTTTATCTACGGTTGAAGGCGGGCTATTCCTGCAGCATGCCAACCCGGAATCAACAATATTGCAGCAATCGCTTCATGCTTTAGCTTCCATGCTAAAGTAATTTTTTTGAACCGATTAGTACCGTTCAGTACTACTATTACTAATTACTATTTTAAGGAGTGAAAACAATATGGCGCATATTTTCATTACCGGCGGAACAGGTTTTCTCGGTACCCACATTGTTAGGCAGCTCGCGGCACAAGGGCATCATATTACGGCATTGGTACGATCACGCAACCGATATACCAAGCTCGTCAAGCAGCTAGGCGAAGAAACATCCCGCTTCTTATCTGCTGTTAGCGGCGATTTGACGCAGCCGGGACTCGGATTATCGTCAAGCGACCGGCAAGCCATTCAAGCCGCAGACGTCATTATTCACGCAGGCGGCCCCATGGATATTTTGCTGGATGAACAGCTTGCCAAGCAAGTATTCCTAGATGCCGCCGTTTATTTAGGGGAGCTCGCCGACGAGCTTTATAAGAATGGCGTTCTTCGCCATTTTATTCATATCGTCGGCTTTAAAAGTCCCGTAACCGATCAGAATTGGCATGAACCCTCTGCAATATTGAAGCTTTTAGAGCATGAATCGCCTTATGAGCGCATGAAAATAACCGCCGATCTCCATATACGCAAGCAAGCCAAGGAATCTGGCTATTCTCTTTCCGTCGTGCACCCCAGCGTCGTCATCGGCGATTCCGCTACCGGAAATACAGAACAAACCGGCGGGCTCGGCATTTTAATCGCATCCGCCAGACGGAAGCTGATGGGCACCGTTCCCGGCGGCAGGAAGCATTGGCTTCCGCTCGTTCACGTCGATCACGCTGCAGCTTTCATCGCTGCATTAGCAAATGAACGGCAGCCGGTTAATGAAACCTACTATCTGTTGGATGAGCAAGACCAAAGCCCAAGCATGACTGAGCTTATCCGAATCATTAACAAGGAGCTCCGCGTCCCCGCGCCCATCGGTTCGGTCTCCTTATCCTTTTTAACCAAGCTGTTCAGCACTTCATTAGGCGGTAAGGCAGGCATACCCAAGCAGTCGCTCAGCTTTATCGTAAATACGGATTTCCCCACGGTATCAGCAAGGCGAATCCAGCAAAAATACAGCCTTCCGGCATCCGTGAACGCCTCCGTTCTGCCCCATGTCATATCCGACTTGGATTACCGCCTATCGCATGGAAGCCCCGATCACACAGGCTTCGCGCGCGGCAGACGTGGGTCGCTCGCCACAATGGAGAAGACGGGCCGCGGCAATCCCGTCCTGATGCTGCCCGGCACCTTCAGCGGAGCAGACTGCCTTCTCCCGCTTGCATCGGAGCTGCATGAGCACAACGTGTGGGTTGCAGATTTACCCGGCTTCGGACGCACACCGTATTACCGCCATGACGCAAACGTCATCGAGGGACATGTCCATGCGATCATCGCGGCCGTCCTTTCACAGGAGGAGCCCGTTACTTTAATCGGCCATTCTTACGGCGCACTGCTGGCAGCCCAGGTTATGGAGCGGATTCCTGAACGGATTCACGCCGTACATCTGCTGCAACCCGCATTTCATCAAGCGAACGGCCGCTACCGCATTCCAAGCGCGAATCGCTTGCTTCTAACAAAGGTTTCAGCTAACACGCTGCGCAATAAGCTCCTATCGCAAGGCTGCTTTGAGAGCGTCGGGGAAATCCCGGCCGGCTACATGCAATACGTACGAAACGAGCTTCGCTCTCCCCGGGTCAGAGCGGCATTAGCCGATACGCTTGCGGCATTGACCAAGGCTAATCACTTCAAGCTCCAACCCGCAAGCTGGCACAGCAAACCAATCAGCATAATTTGGGGCACACATGACCAGGTGTATTCCTTGCCAAAGGCTTACGATCAAATTCCCACGAAACGGATTGCTCGCGGCCACCATTTCCCCATTTCACATCCGGCCGAGACGGCGGAGCTTATCAGGCAAGCCGGGCTTTCGGTTTCTATGTAATGGCCCTTTATTGCCGCAGCGCAGAAAAAGGCGGTTCCTTAAGGTCTTCACAGACCTTAAGGAACCGCCCTTCCGGAGATTCATACCCTGATTTTACTTTTTGAGCATGTTCATAATTACCGTAATGGCATCCGCTCTCGACGCCGTAGCTTTTGGCGCGAAAACATTGCCTGTGCGCCCTTGAATGATGCCTTTGTCGCTAACTGCTTTTACAGCCCCCATCGCCCATGCCGGAATATCATCGTTATCGGCAAAGCTGGTTACTGCATTCGGATCCACGGTTAACCCCGCTCCGCCTGCAATCATCGACACCATTTCCATTCTCAAAATATTAGCGCCCGGGCGGAAGGTTCCGTCTGGATATCCGCTAATAATTTCCGCTTTGACTGCATGCGCGACGGCTTCCTTCGCCCAAGCCGCAATTTGGGCTTGATCGGTAAAGGTAAGCGCCGCACCCTCGCCCTCTGCTTTTAACGCGCCCATCAGCATCACGGAAAATTCCGCGCGCGTAATGGTGTTATTCGGCTTAAAGGTACCGTCCGTATAGCCTTTTACAATGCCGGAAGCAACAGCCTCTTTAATGGCCGCCTCCGCCCAGTGTCCGGAAATATCCGTAAAGGCTGCATCCGCTTTATCCACCGCAAACACGGCAAACTTTGTAAAATGATCGGTTTTCACTTCAATGCTGCTGCCGCTCACGGTTCCGCCCATTTCGATCCACTGTTTCTTCATCTCATCATAATAGAATACGGAGGCCACTTTGCCTTCCTTAATGAGTGCCGGATCAAACTTAAAGGTTAGGGTGACGGGAACCAGGAAATTCGCCGATATGGTTTTGAGTATTTCGAAGATCGGCGATGCCAGCTGGCTTGTTGGTTCCACAATGCCGCCCGTGCCCGTCAGCTTCGTAATGGACAGCTGCATTTGTTCTTTTGTCGCTCCTGCGGGAACGGATACCGTGACGCTGTCATCCAGGCCTAAGGTGCCCGCACTGCCGGCTCCGATGATAACCTGGCCCGAATTCGTTTCAGTACCGCCAGATCCTCCAGATCCGCCGTCTCCTCCAGGAGTAGTAGGGGTCTCGGCTACGTCTAACGTAATGTCTTGCGTGCCCACGGTCTCAAACCAGTTCTTCACTGTATTAAAATCATTCGAAAATGCGAGCGACAGCATCAGCATAATCCGGGCATGCTGCGGGTTCAAGTTATCCCCTGCGATAATGCCGCTGCCACCGCCGGTAATCGTGCCGGAGCCCGTTCTTGTCGTCGATACGAATGTGACGCCATGATCTTTAATGGCCGCGGAGCGTGCTGCGCTCATTTTCGACGAAATCCCAGCCGCACCCGTGCCCGCCGTCACGATTCCTTTCGCGCCATCCTCAACCGATGCCCGAATCGCGCCGCCGCCAGCTTCTTGGTAGCTGTACACGATCTCAACCTTCGGCAGGCTCTCCTTCGAAATCGTCTTTAAGTTAAACGGCGTTGCCCAGTCGGCTTGCCCTGCCTTTAACGCCCGGGCATTTAGGCGGTAAATGCGTACCGCCGGATCATCGACGTAGCCCAGTGCGCCAAACATAGGCGTCTCAAACGTATCCATGCGATGCGCATTGCTTTTCGTTACCTCGCGAGCCGCATGAATGACGTCATTCAGCATGACGACCGTGCCGTACCATTTGGTTTTGCCGCTGCCAGCTACCTTAATCGCCTGATAAAGGTTGGCCGGACCATCAGTGCCAATCGCATCCCATGGCCTCATTGCCCCCGTTACGACGACAGGCTTTTCGCTTTGCACCGTCAAATCGAGAAAGTAAGCAATCTCCTCCATCGTGTCGGTACCCGTCGTTACAACCGCGCTGTCATAGACCGCAAGAGCCGCGTCTACGGCAAGCGATAAATCATAAAGCTCTTTCATCGTGTAGCCGCCTGACCCCTTGTTCCCGAATTGAAAGGTGGAGACATCGGCTATTTTATCTTTTCTTGGGAGCTCGGCAACCATATCCGCTATTTTGTAGGTGCCCGCTGCATAGTTTTGAAAATTGGTAGGATCGCTATTTCTCACTTGCCCGGCTAATGTGCCGCCTGTCGCCACAACAATGACATTGGGCAGCGCCGAGGCTTTATGCTCCTCAGACAATGCCGGAATATCAAAGGTCGGCAGCACCGGCGCCGCTACCTCTGCACGAACCGAATGGGCATAACCCGTCAGAACCGTGCCGAGAAGGGCCACAATGAGGAGAGGAACGAAAATCTTCTTCGTTAATTTTGATTGGCTTATTATGGTCATAACCGTACTCCTCCCCAAAATTATGGCATCACCGGTGCTGTTTCAGGCGTAGGTTCCGTAGTAACCGGCTCCGTAGTCGGCGTAGGCTCGGTAACCACAGGCTCTGTAGTCGGAGTAGGCTCAGTAACTGCAGGCTCCGTTACGACAGGCTCAACAATCGGTTCTTCAACCGAAGTGCTCAGCACGGTATTTTCATCCACTGATATTTCAACATCCTGTGTACCGAAGGTCGTAAACCAGCTTCTAATTTGGCTCACATCATTTGTAAATGCAAGGGATAGCAGCAGCATCATGCGGGCATGCGCCGCATTGAGGTTATCGCCGCCAATAACGCTTCCGCTTCCGCTGTCATAGATCGTACCGGAGCCAGTTCTCGTTGTCGATACGAATACTACGCCCTTATCCCTAATTGCCGCCGTACGGGCTGCGCTCAGCTGCGACGATATGCCGCCTGCCCCCGTGCCTGCCGTTACGATACCTTTTGCGCCGTCCTCAACCAACCCGCGAATAGAACCGCCGCCTGCCTCTTGGTAGCTATATACGATTTCAACAAGCGGAAGGCTGTCCTTAGAGATGGTTTTGAGATCAAACGGGGATGACCAAGCCGGCGTACCTGCTTTAGCCGCTCTTGCAGGAGCACGGTAAATGCGTACAGCAGGATCGTCTACATAACCTAGAGCGCCAAACATAGGAGCGTCAAAAGTATCATTGCGGTGTGCATTTGTTTTCGTTACCTCACGAGCCGCATAAATGACATCATTCAGCATAACCACGGTACCGAACCATTTTGTCTTGCTGCTGCCGGCAACCTTTATGGCTTGATAAAGATTAGCAGGTCCGTCCGTACCAATAACATCCCACGGTCTCATTGCGCCCGTTACAACGACCGGCTTCTCGCTGCGTACCGTAAGATCAAGGAAATAAGCAATTTCCTCCATGGTATCGGTACCCGTCGTAACAACCGCGCTGTCATAAATTTTTAGAGCGGCGTCAACAGCCAGCGACAAATCATAAAGCTCTTTAATGGTGTAGCCGCCTGAACCCTTATTTCCGAATTGGAAGGTGGAGACATCGGCTATTTTATCCTTTTTAGGAAGCTGAGCAACCAAATCCGACATCAGATATGTACCCGCTGCATAGTTTTGAAAATTGGTAGGATCATCGTTTCTCGCTTTTCCCGCAAGCGTGCCCCCGGTTGCGACAACAATAACATTAGGCAGGCTGGATGCCTGGTGCTCAGATGAAAGAGCCGGAATATTAAAGGTGGGCAGCTGAGGCGCTTCCTCTGCGCGTACAAAGCTGTTACTTGCCATTACCCCAACCATTGCCGCTAATAGCGAAAGCACCAGCAATGGAACAAGAACCTTCTTAGCTAACTCTCTCTTTACAATCTGTGTCATGTTTTTCTCCTCCAATGTTATATATTTCTCTCTAACTACTTCCACATTCTATTACATGTAATATAATCTAACAAACATAAAATTGATCATTAAAGCGTATACAACAAGCTTTTGCTTGATTTTGCTCAGATTTTGACTTTGTTCCTTACTATATTAAAGTATCTATATGTTATATAAACTTACATTAACTTGCATAATTCCGACTCCATACGACTAATTCCACAGGCAGAGGTTGGGTTATTTATTCAGATTGACACCCACATCCCCCAGTGCTATGGTGGACGTGGGCAGGCATTCCGCTACCAAGGCGGGATGCCTATCTGTCTATTCGGAAAGCGGGGTGAAACAGCATGATTCAGGTAAAAGAGTTTATCGATACGGATACGGTTTTTGCCGAAAAAAGAGCAAACGACTTTTTGGCGGAGCTGGATGACGACCAAGTCATTAACATTTGTTACGGTTCCATGATCAAGACAGCCACTTCCGGCAATACGTATCAGAGAAGCACCATTTTAGTCGTCTATAAGCAAAATCCGCAAAAGTAATGAAGAAAGAAGGTGATCCGCCATTAAGCCCCGTCAGGATCATTTTGTAACGCAAGAGACGCAGGGGAACGAGGAACAGGACATTCGAGGCATAAAAAGAGATAAGTGGGAATTATTTTTCCGCATTCTGTCTGGCACGGCAGCGATCGGTTTAGCCGCCGCAGCCATCGGTTTTGCCGTCTACCTATTTCTTAAACAATAGAAGCAGCTGCGATTGAAGCCGTTATCACTTATTAAGCACGGAGGTTGGCCATGAAATCCTTTACGCACAATCGATTGTTTATGTTGAAGAGCGGAATATTCACTAAGCCATAGTCCCCCCCTCTCCCCCAAAAGAAACAAAAAATAAGCAAGCTGTCTTTGCCTTAAAGGCGTTAACAGCTTGCTTATTTGTTTTATAGCCGACTTATCCTAATAAAGGATTTATTTCACGCCGATTCTCATCCGGTAGCTGAACCTAATATCCAACGTTCTGCCTGCAAAATAATTTTCAACGCAGCCCCGGAACTGCCGAATCTGCTCCTCAAGGCCGGTTGAGCCCAGCTTAAATACCGTTTGAATGCCGCCTTGACTGAGCGCCAGGCCAATATAGCGCTGCGCATCGCAGGTCTCTATATTATGAAATACGATTTCCTTCGAGAAGCGGAACAATCCGCTGCCCGCGATATGGGCTAAATGCTGCTCCTTGTCGCGTTTGCTTGCCCGGTCCTTCTCCGCGATATAGTTCCCGATAATTTCCTCGGAACGGTCGATGAGCCGTTTGTATTCCGCTTCAACCGACCAATGCAGCGTAGGAGGCCAGTCGCAATCATAGGCTGCAAATATGCCTTCGGGCTTTAGAACCCGCGCAAACTCGCGAAGCGTGCTGACCGGCTCCATCCAATGGAAGGATTGCGAGCAGGTAACCACATCGACGCTCTCCGGCTCCAAAGCCAGCTTATCCGAGTAGCCTTTGACGAAAGAAATAGGCTCCGCATTAGTTAACTTCGATAAATGGGAAACCGCCTTGCTCCTCATATCGTCATTGGGCTCAAAACCAATAATTCGCCCGGCATGTCCAAGCCATACAAAGGAGGACAAGCCTGTGCCGCAGCCGACATCAGCCACCGCATCGGGTTTCCGGCCGAGGTAGCTTGTTAAAATATCGATAACTGCTTTCGGTGCCTTAGGCCGATGCTGATCATAATCATTTTCAAATCCGGAGAAACGATCTACGTTGTTTTGCGAATGGCTTCCTGTAGTCATTGCACAGCCCCCCGTTTCAACTAAAAGGAGTTAGGCTTATTATTGCCCACTGCTCATAATGATAGCATTAAATTCAGTATCCTGCGCAAGGATAAATGAAACTGCGTCAGCCAAATATTTTAAATGACATAATAGTTTAAATATTGCTAATTGCGCGGTAATTCACTACTATTAAATTAAGTAAATCCAATAAGGAAAGTAGGTTTTTAACATGAAGGAAATTCCGATTCCTTACGTTCGCAGCAATCAGACGGGTATCGTTATCGTTCTCCTCCTTGCATTAAGCCTGCAGCTGCCCTGGCTCATCGCGGCGTTGTTCATTATTCAAATCGTCGGATTGGTCTTTGGTCCAACAACAAATCTATTCATTCTCGCTGCCCGTCCTTTTCTTACGCGTTTGCTCCCTTCCGCGCAAACGGAAGCAGCCGAGCTGCAGCGCTTTAACAACTCCCTTGGCGTAGGCTTTCTCACCTTGTCGTTGCTTAGCTTTGCACTCGGCTGGTCTACAGCAGGCTATATATTCGCAGGCATGATGGGGGCTGCCGCTCTTGGCGCCATCCTCGGCTATTGCATTGGCTGCACCATCTATTTTCAATACAAGCAGTTTCACGCACGCCGCCGTTTGAAGAAGGGCTGACGCTTTCTTGTAACAAAACGGGTTGAAGCCTAAGAGACCTCAACCCGTTTTTTTGTATTATTGAATCGTCACCTTACGGCTTTCGTTTACAGGGATTTTGACATATAGAACTTTCTCTCCTGAATCGAAATAATAGCCTCTTTCTTGTTTGTTCAGTTCCTCGGCGCTGCCAACTTTATCATAATTGTTTTTAGAGGATTTTACTTTTTTCGGCTCTTCAGCATTATGCAGCTTAAGCGTGTAGGACTTAATGTCAGATTGATAGTTTTGTGTTTTTTTGTCTTGCTCAAACGTGATTTGGTTTCCTTTATTTTCTAAATGAAATTCAGTAACATTGAACTCACCTTGTTTGTAATCCAATGTTTTAGCATCGTCCTCGTAGAAGCTGTAGCTTGCTTTTTTATTCAAGTAAGAGTCGAGAATCAAGTTTTCCAGCTTCTTCTCATCCGTATGTTGTTCGACTTCCTGACGAGGGATGATCGAATCTGCTTTCACGAAGATCGGCAACATGGCAAGATCGGCATTTACGGTTATCGTTTGATTGCCGTCAAACTCTTTTCCTGTCCAATAATCTACCCAGTCGTTGCCAGCCGGCAGGTACACTTGACGGCTCGTTTGGCCTTGTTGCACTACAGGAGCAAGCATCAACGAATCGCCGAACATGAATTGGTCCTCGATATTGTATGTTTTCGTATCGTTTTGGAATTGATAAACAAGCGGTTGTTGAACCGGTTGTCCATTATCGGCCGATTTCTTAAATTGATTGTATAAGTAAGGCATCAGCTCATAACGCATTGAAATGTACTTCCGGCTAATATCCTCAACTTCTTCCCCGAATTGCCATGGCTCTTGTCCGCTTCCGAGACCGGACTTCGCGCTGTTATCGTAATGGTCGCGGGCAAACGGCAGGAAGGCGCCGACCTCGATCCATCTCGCAAACAATTCGGGGGTCGGAACATTGCCAGGCGATTTGGCAAAGCCGCCGATATCATTTCCGACAAACGGAACTCCGGACAAACCGACATTGGCGTTCATCGGAATCGACATTTGCAAATGCTCCCAATTACTTACGTTATCCCCGGTCCAAAGTGCCGCATAGCGCTGAGTTCCAGCATACATATCCCGTGTTAATACAAACGGTCTTGTATTCGGTTTATGCTTCGCAAATGCTTGATAAGTTGCTTCGGCCTCATCGTGTCCATACAGATTGTGGTATTCCGTATGCAGTTTCTTCTCTCCGTTATCACCTTCAAACACGACGTCAAGCGGCATCGTATGGAAGGGACCGTTAAATACAGCAGGTTCATTCATGTCATTCCAAATGCCGTCAACCCCTTCATTTAGCAAAGTACCGAGACTGTCGGCCCACCATTCACGCACATCCTTCTTCAAGAAGTTTGGGAAAGCGGAAGGTCCCGGCCATACTTCACCGATGAAAGTGGAGCCGTCAGGATTTTTTGCCCAGAAATCACGTTTTACTCCTTCTTGGTATATACGATAGTTGTCATCCTGTTTGACAGCCGGGTCATTGATTGTAATCGCGTGGAAGCCTTGTCCCTTTAATGTTTTGAGCGCTTGTTTGTATTGCTCGTTCCACGTGAATACTCTGTAGCCATCCATGTAGTCGATGTCTAAATGCATCGTATCCAGCGGGATTTGTTTCTCACGGTAAGTATTCGCAACATTGACCAGCTCTTCGGGTGTATATCCCCATTTACTTTGATGGAAGCCTAGAGACCACATCGGAGGCGTTTCCGATTTTCCCGTAAGCTCCGTATATTTATCGATAACATCTCCGATTTCCGGACCGTTGATAAAGTAATACGTAAGTTTCCCGCCGTTGGCATAGAAGTAATAATAGTCGTCGTTTTCACTTGCCATTTCATAGTAAGAGCGATTCGTATTGTCAAAGAAAATGCCGTATGCTCTTTTATTTTTTAATCCGAGGAAAAAAGGAATGGACGTATACAAATATTTTGTATCTTTATTGTAGGAATAAGCGTCTGTATTCCACATGCCAAGGCTTTTTCCGCGTTTGTTCAGCCCGCCGGACTGCTCGCCGAATCCATAGAAGTTTTCTTCCTTGTCGGTTTTCTTGAAAACATACGGCTTTCCGTCTTCATAGCCTACGCCTTGTGCCGCGTCTTCGTTGATGACATTGCCCTGCTTGTCCAAAAATTTGATTCCAAACGGACGTTTATTAACTTTGACTGTCATTTCGTCAGTAGTTAGCGTGAACTCGGTATTCGTCTCACTTGTTTTAAAGCGAGGGGTCTTCCAATTTTTCTTTGCAATTCCGGGGGAGACAAATTCGTCTTCGCCTTTTTTCAAAACGGAGATTTTCGCCATGTCGTCAGAAAAGAGGCGGATAAAGCCTTGGTAATCGCCTAAATCTAACTTTACTCCATTTTCCAGTGCTTCTAATGATGATACGGATAATGACTTCAGATTTTGCTTGTTTAACGGGGTGTCTGCTTCAGGCTGCGTTTCGGCAAAAGCTACGTCGGTTGGAAACACGCCCGCTGCAGTTCCCGTCAGCAAACTTAAACACAGGATGGCTTGCGCCAATTTTTTCGACTTGCTCATGGACTTCATTTTTTTTCTCATACCTTTCTCTCTCCCACTCCGATTAAATTCATAAACTGCGGTGCCCACTACAAAGTTAGCAACTAAAAGCAGCATGAACAATGGGCAATGCCTCCTATGAGATCGCTTGATAGGTCACAAATATAGAGGGAAAGGCTTGCAAAACAGATCTGCAAATAGAGCTAAAATAGCGACGTATCTTAATTTAGGCTTGTTTTTGCTTTTCCGCCCGCGATGGCTGAGAGCAGCCATTTTTGCTAAAATAATGGATTAAATCCAAATCTTCATAGTTCTATTGAATCAGGGACTGTCAACTTTGATCTCATTAACTTGATAGGGTCAACCTTTTTTTTAAATTCATATCGTAATATTGGACACCCTATCCCGCTGTTTTTCGAAATATTGATTGTTTTTTACTTCAAAGCATTTTATTTTTCCAAATTTTATAAATTAATGCAGGGTGTAAAATATTATTCTCTTACGTTAAAATAATACACTTTAGCGTTTGGCACAGGCATAAAGCAAGGATTTACCTATAAATGACATTGGTATAGTCTATCTCATCTTGTACACTATTTAGATAAGAAACGAATTAGGAGAGTCGCAATGGTACGAATATTCCGGTTATCAAACCGCTTTACCGCCAAAATCATACTAGTGCTGCTGCTCGTCATATTAATCCCTACTATATTTACAAGCTTGTCATTCTACTGGGTGTCCGACTCCATCCTCAAGAAAAATGTTAGGGAGTCCAGCGTTCAAATGGCTAAACAAACGGCGGAATCGCTATCTTTCATTTTTAATGTTGGAATCGACACCTCCGATTTTATTTCCAGTGATCTGAACATTCAGAGCGTTGCTTTACACGCAAATAGCAAGCCCTCCTACAAGGAGAGCTTGGATTCCCGATCAATTAATACGCTGCTGAACAACATTGTCTATTCCAACTCCTTCGTCAAAATCGTTTATGTGCTGAAAGAGAATGGAAGAGGCTGGGGAAGCGGCACTTTTTCAGAGTCAAAACTTAAGGATATACAGCTTTCCGATCAGGAATGGGTGAAGGCAGCCAAACGAAAAAACGGAGAATTGGTTTGGCAGGGGATCCAGTATGACCGTTTCAGCGGCGGAGGCGTCAATACGGACTTGGTTCTGCCTGTAGGAAGAGTCCTAAAGGATATAAACAATTTGAATAACATAGGGATGGTTCAGGTTCAGTTGGACGGGCGCTCCATTCTGGGCACGATTGAGCAGTTGAATCTCGGGAGGACGGGTAAGTTTTTTGTTGTGGACTCCGAAGGAAAGATCATGATCGATTCCGATCTCAGTGCGATCAACAAGGTCGTAGACAATCCCGGGTTGTACAGCCAGATTGTGGGTGATGACGCGATGGAATTTGAATTTGACATGAATGGAACAACCTATTACGGGGTTAAGCAGCTTCTTAGTAACGGCTGGATGATTGTAGGGACAGTTCCGGTCCATGAAATCAGCGGTCAGTTGAACAGTCTTCAGAACTGGATATTGGTGTCTTCCGCCGTTTTCTCATTGCTTGCCATTGGCATTGGTTTTTTTATTGCCAGAGGGGTGACGAGGCCTGTACAACAGCTTACCCGCAGCATGCTGCTCGTTCAAAAAGGAGACCTAAAAGTAAGGACAGATATTCGTTCCTCAGATGAAATCGGCTTTTTGAGCAAGCATTTTAACAAAATGCTTCACGAAATCGAGCATCTGATGCAGCAGGTGGAAAATGAGCAAAGCGAGAAGTATCATGCTGAACTTCGCGCTGTCATTCACCGAGTTCATCCACACTTTCTCTATAACACGCTTAGCACACTGCGGTGGCTTATTCAATCGAATCAAAATGATCGCGCTTCGGATGTTTTGTCGGCGCTGAACCATCTTTTGGAGGCTAATATGTCTAAAAGCGGGAACATGATATCGGTGGAAGAGGAGCTGGAAATTGTTCGAAAGTACCTGGTCATCCTTGAGATTCGCTACGAAAAAACATTCCATTTGGAGATGGACGTTCAAGCGGGCACAGAGAAGATCATCATCCCCCGCATGCTGCTGCAGCCTGTGGTGGAAAACGCGATTTTCCACGGGATCGTTCCGAAAAATACGGACGGTACCATTTCGATTAGTATCCGCAGCCGTGATGGAGTTTTGGAATTTCTCGTAAATGATGACGGTCTAGGCATCGGGGATGAAAAGCTGAAGGAATTGAATGATCCAGATGCTGCTATCGCAAAAGGGGAAATCGGGATCGGTCTGCGCCATATTTATGACACACTGCGTCTTTATTATGCACGAGATTGGGAATGGTCGATCACAAGCGAGCCGGGGCAAGGAACGACAGTACGCATTTTGTTAAAAAAACTCATACAAACCGCCGCAAACAACGAGCAGATTGGGGGGGGGATACGATGTATAGAGTTATGATCGTAGATGATGAGCCTGTCATCCGAAACGGAATTAGTGCCTTTGTCGATTGGGAAGAGGAAGGATTGTCGGTAGAAGACCATTACGCCAACGGTGCAGAAGCACTGGCTGCTCTGGAAAGCGGTTCAGTCGATATTCTTATTACGGATATCAAAATGCCTTTGATTAACGGTATTCAACTTATGAAGCAATCGATAGAACGTTACCCTTGGATCAAAGTGATTCTGATCAGTAACTACAGCGACTTTGAATATGTAAAGGAAGGGCTTCAGCTGGGCGCTGTCGATTATTTATTAAAGCTAACCTTAAATCGGGATGATCTTCTTGCCGTCCTTCGGCGTTGTATCTCCATGCTTGAGGAAGAACGGAGGAAAGATTCCGAACGGTATCATTTTCAACAGGGAGCTCTCTACAGGGAAAGAAAAATAGTTGAACAGGAGATTAAGAGATTGATCGTGCAAGAACAGTCCTCGCCTTCATCAACCGCTTGGGTCCCAGCATGGCTGGAAATGTCTTATGTCTGCGTCTATTTTATGCTGGATGCCGCGGAGGAATGGAGAGAAAATGACGGCTTTCTGTATGTGCAGCTAATGCTAGAGGAATTGCAGGAAAAGTTGTATGAGTTGGTGGAGGAAGGAACAGCACTGCTGGTGGCCGAAAACAGCTTGTTTCTTATCTTTCCCAATAATGATGCAGAAGTTGAACGGCAGCTCGGTCAGTGGAAGCAATTATTGGAGACGAAATGGAAAATTTCAATTTCAGCCGGATTTGCGATAGAGCAAGGAGTGTATAACATTCTTAAGGGATTTGCTGACAGCCGCTCGGCCTGCCAGAGGCGATTTTTCGATGGGCTGGGCGGTCTGTATCGCATGAGCGAATTACAGAACAATCGTGAAAATACGTATACGGTCGCAGATCCATCTTATGATTGGACACCTATTTTCGAAATGATTCATGCTGGTGATCCGGTTTCATTCGCAGTTGAGTTTGCGCTTAAACGCTGGAAGGAGGGGGCCTTGAGTCCGGAACAAGTCAAGCATGAGGCGTTCAGCTTACTTGAAGGTGTTAATAAGCTGCATACAAACGATGAGACACTGCTCGCTGAGCGTTATGAAATGCTGAATCAGGCGGAGACATTGGCGCAATTGGCTTCCATATTGGCTTGTCAGTTGGAGGAAATGGAAAAGTCCTTTATACCAAAGCTGACCGATAACGGCTATGGCGGACAGTTGATCACGAAGGCGCTGGAATATATAGCAGCCCATTATACCGAGAACCTGACTCTTCAGAGCGTGGCGGATTTCGTTCATCTCAGCAAAAGCTACTTCAGTCTTTTATTCAAAAAACAAACCGATCGGAATTTTATCGATTATTTGATCGAGCTGCGGATTCGGGAAGCAAAGAAGCTATTGGCGCACAATGATGGCAGAGTTTACGATGTAGCGTGCGCTGCGGGTTTCAAAGACGTAAAGTATTTCAGTAAGGTGTTCAAAAAGGTGACCGGTATTACTCCAATGGAATACAGGGATAAGCACCAAACACCAGAATTCAAAATTGGTTCATAAAGGAGGATTTCGTAATGGCCAGCCGCTGGGCATCTTTATTACTGCTTCTAGTATGGACAGCCGGTTGCGGAAGCCAGTCCGTAATCTCCGATCCAAAGAACGTTCAAATGCTTCACGGTAACGAAACAACGGAAATTACTTTTTGGCACACCTATAATGATAAAGAAACCTGGCTGCTGGATCAAGAGCTGATCCCGGCTTTTGAACGGGAGAACCCAGCCATAAGAGTCAGATCCATAAACCTAGCTAACAATAACGAACTAAAAAACAACTTAATAGTACGTGCTTCCTCTAACCGCGGTCCTGACGTAGTTAGAATGGATATCTCCTGGGTACCCGAGTTTTCATGTAAAGGGCTTCTTGAACCGTTAAACGGGTTTTCGGGCTTCGAAAACATACAAAATACTCTTCATCGTAAAACAATGAGCGTAGGTTTCTATCAGAACCAATACTACAGCTTGCCGCTCAACCTGTATACGACAGCGCTTATCTTTAACAGAGAGCTGCTTGAACGCGCGGGTTATTCAGAGCCGCCGGGCACGATGGAAGAAGTTCTGGAGCTTGCAAGGAAACAACGTTATACGATCGGACTTGGAGGACTGGAGGCTTGGGATACTCTTCCATACCTTTATAGCCTTGGAGGGGCTTTTATGAACGGGGATTTCAGCAAAGCTTCCGGATTTTTAAACAGCAAAGAGACAATCCGGGCTGTGGAGCAGCTGGCCTCTCTTTACAGAGATGGACAGATTGACATCTCGGTGTTAATCAATAACGTAGACAACTGGGCCGGGGTACGGAGCGGAGAGCTGCTTATGACAGATGAAGCACCCTGGTTCTACGGCTTATTGAATCCTGCAGATTTGGATCGCGCCCTTCAACAGTCTCTTCCCGTACCGTTTCCACGGAGCAATGGCCTCGCTTCAATTATTGGCGGCGAAAATTTGGTTATTATGAAGGGCAACAAAAAACGGGATGAAGCATGGGCTTTTATGAAATGGATGACGGGAAAGGATGCGCAGCTTGTCATGTCGCGGGCTGGACTAATTCCGACCAATAGGGAGGCTGTTGACGCTCTAACCGTTGGTAGGGAGTCTTACCTTAATGCTTATTTGGAATCTATGAATAATACTTTTTTGCGCCCGCCGGTCAAAAATTGGAGCAAAATCGATGAAGTGTATACGATGTATTTAAGAAAAATATTTTTGGGAGAATTGACCGTTAAGGATGGCTTGGATCAAGCGGCGTCTGAAATCGATGATCTATTAGTTCACTTCTAATGGCCGCTGAAGCACAAAAAACACAAGTAAGTAATCTGCCTCCAAAAACCTTATCGTTCTTTTCGGCTACGGCATGGCTCCCCGCAAATGTCCACAGCTAGACTATATTCGAAAACAGCGCTTGGTAAACCGTGACTTACATTAGATTACGATTATGTCGGACAAGCTGCGACATTTGCGGATAAAGGAGAAGATGGCGACAAAATCGTGTCTGGTGCTGTAACAAATTCCGCTTCCGAAGTCAGCCTTTGCAACGGGCAATAAAACGTATAATGCCGCAAAAAAACCAAAAGCTATCCTTCTCTAATCCTTTCCTCTACAACTTCTTTTATAACCTCACGACCGTCCTGCCCTTGGACTGTCCCTTCAAAAACAACGCCGTCTGCTCCATCACCTGCTCCAGCCCAATTTCGTTGCATAATTCATTTAGGAATTGCGGCTTATAAGAACCTGCTATCAGCTCCCAAACCTTGCTCCGCTTCTCCATGCCAACCATAACCGAATCAATGCCGATGAGCCGGACTCCTCTGATAATAAACGGAAATACCGTAAGCGAAAGCTCAGAGCCGCCTGTTAGGCCGCTCGCCGCGACCACGCCGCCGTATTGCATTTGCGGCAGCAGTCCAGCAAGCGTCTCGCCTCCGACACAGTCGATGGCCCCTGCCCAAAGCTGCTTGTCCAGCGCCCGCTTCGTGCCTGCCGCCAGCTCTTCTCTGGAGAGGATTCGCTTAACGCCCAGCCCATGCAAATACGCGTGCTTGTCCGGCTTGCCGGTGCTTGCCGCCACCTCGTAGCCGAGCTTGGCCGCAATCGCGGCAGCCACGCTGCCAACGCCGCCCGTTGCCCCCGTTACGAGAATAGGACCATCCTCCGGGCGCACACCGTTTTGCTGCAGCTCATAGATGGACAATGCCGCCGTAAAACCTGCTGTTCCCAGTATCATCGCCTCTTTCATCGTTAACCCTGGAGGCAGCTTAAGCGCCCACTCTGCCGGCACTCTTGCAAACTCGCTATAACCGCCAAAATGGCTGACTCCCAATCCATAGCCCGTCACAACAACCTGATCTCCTGGCTGAAACCGCTCATCTTCACTGGTAACGATGGTACCGGCCAAATCAATGCCCGGAATAAACGGATAGCTCTTTACTACTCCGCCGTTTGCCAAACAAGCTAACGCATCCTTGTAGTTTACGCTGGAATACGATACCTGAATGAGCAGCTCGCCCTCTGGCAGATCCGCTGCCTCCATAAGCTTCGTTTCACCAACGACTTGGCCATTTATTTGATTGATCACTAGCGCTTTAAAGGATGTCATGCAAACTCCTCCATTCAGTACCCATTTTTAGGACTTGGACTACAACGACTTCCCATGTTTTTGAAATGATTAACTTATCGCACAATACCGATTAGCACCCATAAACATTGAGTTATGCTGTTCCCAAAACGAAAGGGATCATCTTCTACAGTAGCAGTTTTTTGTGCGGATTGCGACATGGTTTCTTAAGCGTAAAAAAGGATGGCCACGGCCTTATTGCCGCGAGCCACCCCCTATTTGCGAAGTACTCCCTACGTCCGCTGCACGGCTTCTCTCTTTTGTTCATTCCTTTTGTTCATTCCTTTTGTTCGTTCTCATTGTTATCCATATTGTTCATCCTCATTTCGTTTGTCCCTTCAAAATTAACTGGAAATTCTCCCGTTAATTTGGTCCAGATAGCATTACAGCCAAATTTAACAGGAAAAATTCCCTTTAATTTCGGCCAAACCACCGTCTCAACGGGAACCGGACTGAATTAACGGTAACAAATCCTGTTAATTCATGCCCGAACGTCATATCGCTTATTTTAACAGTAGAAAATCCCGTTAAACACACCAAGACTAACAAAAGGTCCATCAAACAAGTTTTTTTCTCCCGTTGATTCTTGCGCGTCCTTTGGATTCCAGGGTCTAAAAACAAGAATAGAGCACCCGCTAGGATGCTTCATTCTTGTTTTTATGGGTAAGTAAGCTCATTAATGCAGGCAGCAGCATCCCTCTAACGAGAAATGTATCCAGTAAAATGCCCGCTGCCATCATAAAGCCGAAGAGAAACAGCTCCTGCAGCGGCTGCGTCATCAGCACGGCAAACGTCGCCGCAAGAATGATTCCTGCTGATGAGATGACGCTGCCCGTCGACGCCACCGCAAGCTGAACCGCCTTTCGCCATGGATGGCGAGCCGCTTCCTCCTGTACGCGCGAGACGAGCATAATATTATAATCGACGCCCAAGGCAACCATAAAGACAAAGCTGTACATCGGCAGCCGATAGCTGATTGATTCATAACCAAGCAGACCGTGGAACACGCCCCAGCTCATACCCAGCGTCGCCGCGTATGATAACAAAATCGTAATCATCATATAGAAGGCGAGCTTTACCGAGCCCGTTTGCCAAGCGAGCATTATGGTGATGAAGAGAATAATAAGCGTGAACACAACCGCCATATCCTGCTTGTTCATTGCCCGCACATCAACCTGCGCCGCTGTCTGACCGGCGAACTGCAGCGATTGGAGCGAAGGGTCAAAACCGCTCTCGCGGAGTAACGAGCTGCTGTCCTTCTTCCACTGCTCTACCGTATCCAGCGCCTTATTCTCATAGGGATTCGTTCGTAATATCAGCTGAAGCCGCGCCGTGCGCATATCCTTCGATATGGCCTCTGCAGGCAATGGCTCTCCAAGAAGCACATCCGGATTTACGGAAGCTATGCTTCCTTGTCCTTTCATTTTTTCCGTCAAGGCATGCAGGTTATTCGCGAAGGAGCTATCTGCTTCAATATCAGCTCCATTGTTTACGAGCAGTGTAACGGGGGCCAGCTCCCCCGGCGGATAATGCTGCTCCAACAGCTCAAATCCTTGGCGTGAAGCCAGCTTCTCAGGAAAAGATTCCATGAGATTAAAGGAAAAGCTGACCCCCATGCTGTTACATGCCGCTAACAGCAGCAGCACGAGCAGAATTCCCGCAACCCGCTTCGGCTTACTCGTAACAAAGCTTCCAGCGCGTGTCCATAAGCGAGTGCGCGTCCTGGTTTCCAAAGACTGTGTCTGCGCTTTCGGTACGAAGGGCCAGAAAGCTTTGCGGCCAAGCAGGGCAAATACAGCGGGTACGAGCGTAAGGCCAGCCAGCAAAATAACGGCCACCGCAGCCGAGAATACCGGCGCAAAGCCCCTATAAGGCTGAAAGGTTGCAGCAAACAAAGCCAGCATAGCCAGAAGAATGGTCCCCCCGCTGAATAAAATAGGTTCCGCAACATACTTCATGGCCGCTCCCATCGCCTGGTGCTTGCTTTCAGCTTGGAGCAGCTCCTCGCGGTAGCGTGAAAATACGAATAAGCAATAATCGGTGATCACGGCGAATAACAGGATCATCATAATCGATAATGATTGCTTATCGATAACGAACAAGCCCGCTTTGCCCGCGAGTCCGATCAAGCGGTCCACAACCGCATAAACAAGGCCTGCAGCCGCTAGCGGTATAATCGCGAGCAGCGGCGAACGGTAGATCACGATGAGCAAAATAAGAATAAGAATAACCGTGGAGAACATCAGCACCATATCCGCATTCCGAAAGAGCGTAAGCGTGTCAGCGGCAATCGCAGCCGGCCCGGTCAGCTCAAGCCGAACCTCTGCAGTCCCAAAACGCTCCCAATTCTCTCTTATCGCCTCCAATGTTGTCAGCACCTGATCCGATTCCGTGTGTACCTTCAGCGAAACAGGCAGCAGCAGCGTCGTCCGGTCCTCGGATAGCTGCTTGACTTGCACAGGCTCTGGCATGTCATGGAAAGGCATTGCTTTATCCACCTGTACAGGCTTTGAATCCGAGGCAAGCCACTCGCTGAGCAGCGAGATGCTCTTTCGATGCTCGGCTGTGATTGCTTGTTCGTTATGGAACACGAGCAGCACCGGCATCCCGTCCGAGGAGGAAAATTGCTCATCCAGCAAACGCTGCGCTTGCGCAGCTGAATTACTGCCGCCGGCATTGCCTTCCCCCGCACTTATCGCATACTCCTTCGCGCCCGGAGCTGCCAGGCTGAGCGCAATCGCAAGCAGCACCCAGCAAAGCAAACTTATTTTGGCTCCGCGCGGGCTGCACACATATTGAATTACCTTTTGCAACGGCTTTACATTCATGTTCTTGTCCTCCTGTTCTGTCCTTCTCCCGCATTATCGAACAGGAAGATGAACGAACGATGAACAGAACATTACAAACGCGGAAACGTTACGATAACCGAGGTACCCTCTTCAGGCTGGCTGTAAACCGTGATGCTCCCTTGATGGAGAGCCACTATTTTTTGCACGATCGAGAGCCCGAGTCCACTGCCTGCCGACTTGTGACTCCGAGCTTTATCCGCCTTATAAAAACGGTCAAAAATATACGGGAGATCCACCTCTGGAATGCCGATTCCCTTATCGCTAATCTTTACTTCAATAACATCCGATTCTGCGATGGATATAGAAATGGCTTCTCCCGGTTGCGAAAACTTAATGCTATTGGCAATGAGGTTCAACCATACCTCATAAAGCAGCTGCTGATCCGCATGAACGACCGTGTCGGGCAATTCAAGCTCCAACTCGAGAGACTTTTCCGTCCATTGCCATTCCAGCGTAATTAAGATTTGGCGAATTTGTTCATCCAAACGAAAAGCCGTTTTATGCAGCGGCTTGCTCTCTTTATCCAGCGCTGCCAGCATCAACAGCTGCTTGCTTAAGCCTGATAGGCGCTTGCTTTCCATTTCGATTATGGCTAGATAGCTATCCGTTTGCTCCGGCGTGGTCTCCTTATCGAGCACAGCCCGTGCCAAGCCCTGCATCGAAGTTAGCGGCGTTTGAAATTCATGCGACACATTAGCCACAAATTCTTGGCGCATCTGGTCCAGCTGCTTGATCGCAAGCGTCATCGCCGAGAAATTGCGAGCCAGCTCACCTATTTCATCCCCTCTTGAGAGCTGAAGGTCCGCATCAAAATTACCGGCAACCATCTGCTGGGTCGCTCTCGTCAGCTCATTAACCGGTTTAACGATCAGCCGCGATAAAATAATGATTAGCACGAGACTAATCACAAAAGTCATGCCGATTAGGATGCCGGCAATAATGCGAACCTCTCCAATCTGCTGCTGCAGATCCGGCCGAATAAATAAGGCCGCTTCGCCCTCATCCGTCTGAATAGGCAAACCAACCGTATTCAGGATACTATTTTTAAAATAGGAGAACAGCTGAAGCCGGTCCTTCTGTTTCTCCATGCCGAGGTATACTTCTCCGTCTCGAACAGCCTTTATTTGCTGCTCGTTCAGCTGTCCATGCTTGAATGGCGAACCGTAAATTCGTCCCATCCCGTCCCTATTTACATAATAAATCTGGTAACCAAGCTTAGCCGTATGCGCCAAATAAGTATCCAGATCCAATTGCGGATTCTGCTCATATTGATCGCGAATGCTTTGCGCGGTTGCGAGCATCTTTTGCTCATTGCCGGATTGCTGCTTATATTGATAGTACAAGCTCGTTAACAGCAACCCCAGCAGGCCGCTGATCATCGCGACCATTACAAACGTGAAAACAATACGCACATATAACGATTTCATCCTTCACGCACCTCCAGCTTATAGCCAAGACCCCGAATCGTCGTGATGGTGAAGTCGTCCTGCCGGTCTGCAAAACGCTCGCGCAGCCTTTTGATATGAACATCGACAGTGCGGCTGTCGCCCTGAAAGTCCGCGCTCCATATCAGCTGAATCAGCTGCTCGCGCGTATAAATACGGCCCGGATGGCTGGCTAATTGGGATAACAGCTCAAATTCGCGCAGCGGCAGCGTAAGAATGGCTTCGCCTATTTTAATCTCATAGCCTCTTCGGTCGATGACAACGCTGCCCAGCTGAATGATCTCCGAGGACACAAGCCGATATCTGCGCAGCAAAGCTTTCATACGGAAGAGCAGCTCCTTCGGCTCAAACGGCTTTACGATATAATCATCCGTTCCGGCATCGAAGCCCTTCTCCTTATCCTCCATCTCGGCCCTCGCTGTCAGCATGATGACCGGAATATCATAATGAAGCCTAATCTCCTGGCAAAGTTCGAAACCATCTTTCCCCGGCATCATAATATCTACGACTGCCAAATGGACCTGCTCATTCTCCAGCAGCCCAGATGCAGCTTGTCCATTTTCCGCTTCAAGCACGACATACCCGTCCTTCCGCAGCACAAACCGCAGCAGCTCACGAATAGATGGATCATCATCCACGACTAATACATGCATTCTCATCGACTTTCTCCCTGCAAATGTTCAAATTAATAATCACTATTAATATTAAGCTCGCTATTGTAGGTCCACCTTATACCATCGATTAAATCCATACTGATGATGACTTCGTATTCATAAGGCTCTTCTACTTCCTCCTCCCCGTCCAGCTGTTCACTGTAAAGAATTCGCGCATGAACAGCGGCATAGGAATCATCCATATAGACAACTCTCGTTTCTAGCAGTTCTTCCTTAGTCGTAGTAATCTCAAACCGGGTTTTTAAAATCTTTTCATATGTATACCATTCCTGTGCTCTGCTGTTCCAATACGCTATATACAAAGGTGATGTAAACGAGATAGCCTGGTCATAATTCTCTTCATTCATCGCTTTAAAATAAGCATGTAAATCACGTAAAACATTCTGCACGGCTGCAGGCTTATTCTCCTCTAGCTCTTTAACCGTATTGTCCACATCACCCGGCAGCTCCATTTGAAAATGTATAGGATTAACCTTGTATATTTTCCAAACGGTACCGACCTTAATTAGAGAAAATTCGGTTTCAACGGATTCATGCAGCACCTGCGTTTCTGAACGGTAGCCCGCGGTGACAACCGCTCTCGTGTTTGAAGGATATTCGATTACCCCAACCCATGTTTCAAAGCTTTGATAAGGACCATACCCCTCGTACAGTTGTTCATCCAAATAAATAAGCTCCTCATAACCATCAATAAAAATATCCTGCAACGGCTGCTCCAGGCTGCGTTCCATATAACCTTTCAGAAGCCGCACGATACTTTTATCCTGTCCAAAGCCGTATTTCGTCAGAGTAACCGTTCGGCTCTTCTTCTCGAAAACCACCTCGTAACCAAGTACTTCTGCTGCGGACCGAATCGGCAAGTATGTCCGGTTCTGAATAATTCTAACCGGGCTTGATAAATAGTAGCCTCTCTGTTGGTACTCCATTATATTTTCCCCAGCCCATACCTTCAGCGTCTCTCCGTTCAGTTCGCCAATCAGTGCGTCTGTTTCCGGGTCACTGCCCACTTTGCCGCCAAGCCCTTCAATAAATGCACGAAATGGCAGCAAGGTTTCACCGTTCTTTATCATCGCTTTGGCATTTGGAAGCTTCGCTCCATTGACGATGACCTGCATATTTTCATTGGAAGCCGTATCTCCGTAAACTGGAGCTATACCACATAAAAACACAATAATAGCCGTTAATGCAATCTTGCTAATTTTATTCATATTCACCTCTCCAGTATGTATAAACTACTCAAGTTATACCATTTCACCCTATCTTTGAAAAGGATATGACTAATCAAGAGGGCAGGCAAAACACCCGTAATTGAAGCGGTACCCGCCTCACCTACAGATGCTTATTGCACAAATTCGACCTTGCCGCTTTGTTTAATATCTTATTGTACCTGATCCGATTCTCCCCGCGATTCCGATTTCCTCAGTCGCGCTTCTCTCTTCCCACCAAGCGTCCCTCATCGAAAGTCCCCGCAAGTATTCGAAGTCGGGATGTACGACCAAGTCCTGCAAATAAGCGGATATGGTGCTGTTCTCTTTTCTCATCCGATTCAACGCGTTAATAATCTCCTGCCCGGATTCAATGCCGATGCCGTGTCCGAAGTATAAGTCAGTATCCAGCATGATGACATTCTCCCCCTGCCACTCGGGTGTTTCCGGATCATTCTCGGGGTTTTTGAAATACAGCACGTCGCCCGGATACGCTTCATTTTTATTATAGGTCGTTATTAAGTTCAAATCGCGGTCATACTGCCAAGACCGTAGAAACAGGTTTTTGAAATAAGCGTTAAATACCGCATCGCCAACGGTATCAAGCACGGCTTTATACAGAATAATGATGATTGCGCCTGCGCATTCAAAGCCGTACAAGTGCCCATTTTCAAAAATATCGTTGATTCCGACAGACGGCAGCACGCCCCCTCTCAGCTGGAACCCGCCGTTTTCCGTACGCGTCCAGTATTCCTCATTGCATTTGGACCCCTCGAAGGTTGCAAAGCTTACGCCGCTGGCATAAAGCGCTTTGGCCGCCTCAACGATATGCGTTCGCATTTTGAGCTCAAATTCCAGCGCGTCAACGGACGGGTATCGATAAACGACCTGGCTGTTCTGCTTCGCCCGCAGCATCCTTCTCTCCAGCTCTGTCAGCGTCAGCGGGTCCATCGTAAACACCGGACTGCCCGATACAAGTATCACCCTGATGTTCCTCCCTTTCATCCAGCATCTATTGGGTTATTGTACGTGCAAAAAAAATTTTTGTGAGTAGTGATCCAACAACGACTTCTCTTCGTGTTACTAGGCAAGATACAAAAACGAAGAGGAGTGTTTAACCCATGGCTGGACATGTGGACAGCTTAACGGGACCTGCCGTATTTTATAAGCTGGACCGCCTTAAGGCCGGTTATGAAGTAATCGTGTCGGATAAAGAAGGAACCACCCGCACGTTTTCTCGTTATGGATAAGCAGCGTTACCACCGGGAGGAGGCGCCGCTTGAGGATATTTTCGGCTTTTCCTATCAAAGCCATTTGAATTTAATTACCTGCACGGGGGAATTTAACGACGAAGCCAAGACGCATGAAGAGCGTTTAGTTATTTATACGGAGCTGAAAAAATAAGAAAAAAGAAGATCGCATTTACCGCGCGCCTTTATCAATACGATACGTATACACAAAGAAGAGAGCCGCAAACCATCGTTTGCGGCTCTCTTCTAAGCTTATTGTCTATTATTTAGGCATATTCCCGCTTGCGGTACCCATCCCGTCCGAGCTATACGTATCGGAGTACTCCGTATTCGTTTTCTCCCATACATCCTCATACGCGGAATGCCGCTTGAATTGCGCCAAAACATACGAACAGGAAGGAATAATTTTTCTTCCCTTTTCCCTAGCCTCATCGACAACGAAATCAAGCAATTGCTTTCCTAAATCCCGCCCGCGGTACTCGCCATCCACGTACGTATGGTCAATGACCCACGTATTCACGTCAACTAGCGTATAAGTAATTTTCCCGATGGTACCCTTTGTCGTTGTTAAAATATAGCTGTTACCTTGCTTTTGCGCCCTAATTTCCTCTTCAACCGCGCCATACAGGTCCCTGTCTGTGCTCATGGCTGCTTGCACCTCCTTGAAAGTGATCGACAAACCCTCTTCCGATCAAACCTTGGGTCTATACTTACTTACCCCAATGAGCATGCCATGAACCTTCACCTAAAGGAGAGCTCTTCAGATTTACTTGCCAGTATGGCTTTTTTCGCTGCGGTTGTTTTTATGGTCCTGCTGCTCTACCGTTTGCTTTTCTTGCTTTTCTGGTTTTATTTCCTTAGTCTTTGTTTCCTTAATCTTCGCTTCTTTAATTTTTGCTTCTTTATTTTTAGCTTCTTTAATCTTTGCTTCCTTCACTTCCGCTGTCTTGACCGTTGCAGCCTTCTCCGGCTTCGTTTGCTTGTCAAAAACCGTCTTTTGCTCCGCTGCGCTTTCAATGGAAGTGGTTACAGTGGTCGCAGCGGTTGCCGTTCCTTCACCGGAAGTAACCGCATCCTGCTCCGTTATGGACGCTGAAGTTGGCTCTTCGGAAGCCTTGTTTTCAAGCTTGGCGAGTTTTTTCTCCAACTTGCCGAAAGACTTTATGATATTTTTCAAAAGCGATTTCTGAGCTTGCGGGTTCTTAACCTTTTCCAGCGCGGAGGTAAGAGCTAAAATATTATGCTGCAGGTCGGATTTCACCTCAGACGCCTGTTGCAAATCTTCACCCTCGTTTTCTTCTTCCGCTTCAGAAGCGACCAGTTCTATGGCAACCTGCTGGTTCTCAAAAGATTTTTGAAGGGCCTGTTCCGACTTTTCCGTTTCTCCGTTAGCGTGCAAGGCAGCCGCTTCGGAAAGGCGCTCCTGTGCAAATTCCGCGAGCAAGCCGGCCTCTTTCACATTGTCAGCCGTAATCGACAATCTGATGTTTTCGTATATGGATTTTATAAAATAAAAGAAATCACCCGGCAATAGGTTTGGCGTTTTTTCCGTGCTTTCCGTAACCTCCGTCACAACCGGTGCTTCTGCTGCCACCGTGGCAGAAGATACCGGAGCTGACTCCTCCCCGGAAGCTAGTACGCTGCCTGTCCCAACGCCTAACGCAAGCATGCCGATTAAAGCGCTCTTAGCAATGAAGGTATTTCTTTTTGATCCCGTTCTTCTTCTCTGATTCAATTCGTTTACCACCTTCGTATTGTTTTCTTAGCTGCAGCTGTATGTAAACAATACGGCAAAGTGATAGGGTTTCTGGGGGTATCCGGATAACGCCTGGTCATCAAAGTGCAATCTTTCTGAAGAACATAGGTTCCATTACAACGCGGAATCCATCTTCTTGCTTGACCTGCCGTACCCGCTCACGGCTGCCCATGCGGCGGCGCAAATTAATGCGGCTGCAAAGGAACCGGCGACGCCTGCGAGTTTATGGCCTGCAATAGCGGACCAAACGAGAATCGGCGGCAATAGCAGCCAAAACCGCGAGAGCACAGCCCCTTTTTGGGCAGCATGCCGTCCCCAAGGGAATTGCGTGATAAACGCTTCCGCAAACCATTGCTTCCACTGAAGCTGCAGCCAAGTCATTCCTATTACCGTTAAAGCAACCACTAGAAAAGCCGCAATCGGTCCGGGGACAAGCGATACCGCATACACAGCCGCTGAAATAAAGCCAAGCCAGACGCGAATATGCGTCATGCCCCGCAAGAAGGCTTTCAGCCTCATTTCCGCCAGCATCGTCCCTGCATCGGACTTTCGGAATATTCGCTGGGAATACCGGAACAAGTACGGCCTTTTCACGCGAATAATCGGCTTCGATTCAATAACCTGGCTCATTAACAGCTCCGTGCTGCGCAGGCGCGAAGCGTTCTCTGTTTTTACTTCCGCCTCAAATTGAATTGGCGTTCGCAGGCCGAGACGAATCAGCAAGAATAAAACGACTGTGCCCGCAGCCAAGGAGACGCTCAGCATCCCAACGCTTCTCGCCCAAGCAATCATCGGAATCAGATAGATCGCAATAAACGCCAGCGTGGTCAATACTTCAAACGATCGCTTTCGCCAGCCCTTTAGCCTGCCATTAAGCAGCTGTATGCTGAGCGCCATAATCATCCCCGTCACTACCGTAAAGCCAAAGGCTAATCCAAGCTGCAGCCGCGATAGTCCCTCCGCCTTGATTAAGAAAGGCAGCAGCAGCAGATAAGGTATGGCCATTACGATTACTTTCTTTCCTAATGTGTAGGCGATACCGCAGCGCTTTAACGTCTGCAGCCATTCCGGCCGCTGCAGCAGAAATAACCGGTCAGCCTCCTCCACAAAAATTCGAATCTGTCCCACGAACAATAGAATAAGCAGTATAACCGGATATAACTCGGCCCAAGGCAGCTTGACGGCCCACTCTGGCATTTCCAGCAATGCCTCGCGGTATAGACCGCCGCCAATAATTAGTCCCGGAATAAGCATATAAAGCCATACCGTCCAGTCGAGTACGCTTAGCCAAGCGCGGAGCTGCTCTTTTTGATTGCGCTTCAATCGTATCCAAAATAATTGACGCGGTGTCATCATCCTGTTCCGCCCCCTAGGTCAATGCGTGAAAGCACTCGAACAATGTCGCGTTCTCCGCGCAGCCTGCATCGTTCCTCACTTGCTCCAAGCTGCCCCGCGATACGACTGAGCCATTATTAATGAGAACAAAACGATTGCAGATACGTTCAGCGGTGTCCAGCACATGCGTGCTCATAAGTACGCCTGCCCCGCGCTCCCGCTCGCCCTCCAGCAGCTTTAGAAAATCTGTCGTGGCCCGCGGATCAAGCCCGACGAAGGGTTCGTCCACAATATAAACATCCGGTTCCAGCAGAAAAGCAATGATCAGCATCAGCTTTTGCTGCATCCCCTTGGAGAAATGCGCAGGGTAATGATGCTTTTCTTCGAGCAAGCGAAAACGCTCCAGAAGCTCATCCGCTTTGCCTGCAAACTGCCGCTCTTCGATTCCAAATGCCGAGGCCGCCAAATGCAGATGTTCCCACAACGTCATATACTCATAAAATACCGGTTGCTCCGGCACATAGGCATAACGTTTATTTTTTCCGCCTAGCACAATCTCTCCGTTCACATGCGCCATTAAGCCGAGAATCGTTTTGATCGTCGTGCTCTTGCCCGCTCCGTTCGGACCAATCAATCCCACGAGCTCTCCCGGCGCTACCTCCAGCAAAATATGGCGAATGGTCGACTTGCCTTCCTCGTAGCCCGCCTCCGTTATCGCTGCGCGCAGTACATAGCCTGGCAAGCTTGTATTTTCCGCTTTATTATCCATTCGCAAGCAACCGCCTTTCCTAACTAAATTATTACGATACCTCTACGTTTTCCAAGGGGAATCAAGTCATATGCTGACTTGTTAAACTACAATCGGCAGCCTTGGACTAGATACTAACGTCCTAGACTGCCGATGTTTCACAAGATTTGTTTGGATAATAATTCCAATAAACATTGTAGCACGGAAACATTAGAATTTGAAATCTGCTTTCCGTTGGATAAAAAAAGCTGACACCACAGCGTATGGCGTCAGCTTTTTACTTAAAATTTTTTGCACATTTACACACAATCCATGCCTGCTGCTTAACGCTCTAAAAGACCCGCTTCCACAAGGCCGTTACGTATGCCCTGCTCGTCTACATGCGTCGTCACAAAATCGGCAAAGGGCAGCAGCTCGGGATGCGAGTTGCCCATAGCAATGCCGAAACCAACTGTCTCCAGCATTTCTTTGTCATTTAGGCCGTCTCCGAATGCAACGGCATCGGCAGGCGTCAGGCCCAGCTTATCGAGCAGCGCTTCGATTCCCTGTGCCTTTGAGCCTCCAGCCGGAAGGACGTCAATTGCCTGCGGATGCCAGCGAATCAGCTTTAATTCGGAATGCAGACCCTCATAAAGATGCTCTTCATGGCTCTCGCAGTGAAGGAAGACTTGATAAATGCCATCCGTTTTCCAAAACTCCGGATTGAAACCGGGCAAATCAACCTTCAATGAGTTAACCGATTCTATAATAAAAGGATGATCCTCTTTATCCGAGAAGAAGTTATGTTCGCCTTCAAAAACAAGCCCGTGATTATGCTCGGCAGCAACCTTAACGAGCGCTTCCAAGCGATGCTTTTCAATCTCGCGTTTATAAAGCGGTACGCCTTTGTAAACGACATATCCCCCGTTCAAACAAACGAACGATTCAATGCCAAGCTGCTCGGCAAGCGGTTTAATGAAATAAGGCGCGCGTCCCGTGGCAATGACCGGCTCAACGCCGCTTTCCTTCAGCTCCGCAATCGCTTTGACCGTATCGGCCGGAATTTCCTTTTGTTCGTTGATCAACGTGCCGTCAATATCGAAAAAAACAATTTTATAGCTCATTCTGCTCTCTCTCCTGTCCGTTGTCGCAGACGTATTACGCCTGTCCTTTTTTACAGTATAAAGAAACGGGACCGGAAAAGAAATCTTTACTCCCTTCAACCAGCAAAAAAAGAGCTTCAGCAGCAGCTGAAGCTCTTACAAAACCGAATGAAATTACCAGCCAAACGCTAAACCCTTGCCTGTCTCGATATACGTTTTCAAATTGCTTAGGATCATCCACCACTGGCTGTCGACCGTTTCCAATCCCGGGTGGTTCTCGGTAAATTGGTTATTGGTCAGGACAAGCTTGGTCGTTTCTCCGACAGGCTCGAGCGTAAAGGTAATGGTCGATTCCAGCTCCGCATGATTGGGGCGGTAAGATGGACCCGGATGCTCTAAAAAGCTAATTATTTTATTCTCCTCATATGCTAAAATAGTACCATAAATATGCACCGTCTCATCACCATCCTTACCCGGGCCGACATAGCGGAAGGAAGAGCCTTCTTCAAAGGTAGAATCAATGACGCAGCCAAAAAAAGTAGCCCTCGTGCCTTCCGGCGATATAAACGCTGCCCACACCTTCTCGGGCGCTGCACCGATATAGAACTCATATTTGAACTCCATGCGAAACACTCCTTCTCATTAACAAATATAGGATTTGCAGCTGATAGCAGCTGGCGCTTTCTTTGCTTAGTATAACGTTGTCCAACTGGCTGGTATTGTAAAAACGCGACAAATCGATCAATAGGAGAGATTTATAGATGCCAAATCCAACGCAAAATCGCAGCATGGGTATACTTCAGCTAAGCGAAGGCGAGAAAAAATTCCAGCTGCGCCGCTACGCCCCATCAGAAAAGCTCCAGCATTTTGTTAAGCATTATTGGGTCGTGAGCTGGGATTTGACCGGCCAGCCTCCTTATCTTCAGGACGTGGTCCCTAATCCATGCGTCAATTTGGTGATGGAGGACCATAGAAGCGGCATTTATGGCGTTTCCAGCCGTATGTATACGAAGAGAATCGAAGGCAAAGGACAAGTGTTCGGCGTTAAATTTCATCCCGGCGGTTTTTATCCCTTTATACGCACGGCGCTCTCCAATCTGACGGATCAATCGCTAGCTCTAGAAGAGATTTTTGGCGCGGATGCAGCCGATTATGAGCAGCAGCTAAGGTCGGCGGCCGACCCCGCGGACAGGATCGCGCTTACCGAGGCTTTGTTCATCAAGCATCTTCCGCCGCAGGACAAGACGATTATACTCATCAATCAGATTATCGATCGGATAAAGATAGACCGGGAGCTGGCTAAGGTGGAGCAAATTTGCGATACTTTTCATCTTAACAAACGAAAGCTGCAGCGTTTATTCAACCAATATGTCGGCATAAGCCCGAAGTGGGTGATCAAGCTGTATCGGCTGCAAAATGCGGCAGAGGCTATGGATACCGGCAGAGAGCATGACACGCTTAAGCTGTCTGCTGATCTTGGATTTTACGACCAGTCGCATTTCATCAAGGATTTCAAATCCATTATCGGCAAAACGCCTGATGGGTATGCAAAGCCCGCTGCCCTGCAGGACATCCGCGCTTGACTGTATTCGGAAGCTTCCTGTATATTAATGGAAGCAACTAAATAGGAACGGCTTACGATGGAAGCACCCGTAAGAGAAGGCGTATATCGCCTATCTTGCAGGTGCTTTTTTTGCGTATTTTGCCGTAACCAAAGGAGGCTTTATTGTTCATGAAAATTGCTTCAAGGTTAACCGTTTTCGGTCTCGTCTTCTTGTTCCTGCTCGCAGCTCCGTCCGTCATTTCTGCCGCATCGTTTGAATTTAGCGCTACTGCCAAGACAGCTTTCGACAAAATGAAAGGCGCCGCAGACAAAACGACAGCAGCCAAGTTAACCTCGCAGTATGCTGAGCTGCAGAGCGTGCAGAAGCTGACCCTCGACTGGGATAGCCGCATAGACAAGCTTCATTACCAAAACGAGGAGGCTGTGCTTGCTACCCGTAAACGGATAAAGGAGATTGACGCGAACAAGCTGCTTCAACTGGAGTCCGCCGTCGCGCAAGCAAAGAAAAAGTATGAGCCTTTATTCAGACTCTACGATTCATTGAATCAGCAGCTAATCATCGCAAAATCATTTAAGGATAAATTCGCAACAAGCTTATTGAAGCCGCAGGTCGAAACCGCGAAAGCAGCCGTTCAGCTTGCCAAGCTGGATATTCGCAGCAAGGAAGCTGCGTTAAAAGAGGCGAAAGCGAATACGGCGAAGTCGATAAAGAAGCTTCGCGATCAATTGGGCGGCATTGATTCAATTAAAGTGAAAATAAAAGCCTCCAAAAGCTCCGTCAGCACTACAAAAAAATACTTTACAACCGAAACCTCTCTTTTGAACCAAGCGGTGAAAAAAGGAGATGCGGCAGCAACCTCCGGTTCTTTGGCAAGAATGCTTGCCTATATCAAGCTGATTAATGAGCAAAAGCAAAAAACATATGACTATGAGCAGCAAACGTCGAGTATTATAGCTAAGGTCGATGCGCAAATTTCCGGTTACAATTAATCGGAGGAAAGCAGAAAAAAAGACGGCCCGTCAGCTGTATGCCGATTAGAGCCGTCTGTTCTTTTATGAAGCAGGAAACCAAACCTCAACGCTTGTCCCTATGCCCAATTCGCTGGATACGACCAAGCGCCCTTCGTGCGAGGCAACGATTTTATCCACCATCATCATTCCGAGCCCGTTCCCGTCACGTCTTGTCGTATGGAAGGGCTGGCCGATGCGCTGCTTTACTTCTTCCGTCATGCCAACGCCGTTATCTATAAACCGGATCCGCTGGTAACGATCGATGACATCCAGCCGAACAATGACCTCTCCTCCGAAGGGCAAAGCTTCCAAAGCGTTTTTCAAAATATTCAAAAACACTTGCTTCACTTGGTCACGGTCACATAGAATCGTCGTCGCTTCCATAAACTCGCTGCGAATGACAATCCCGTTCATCTCGAATTGCATTTCTAAAACGGATAAAACCTCTTGCAGAATAATGGCGCATTCTTCATCTTTATATTGTAACGCCTGCGGTCTTCCTAATATTAAAAACTCGCCCACAATAGCGTTCATTCGCTCCAGCTCCGACATCATGAGGTTGTAATAATGCGGGTTGGTTGTCTTGCTGGATAATTGCAGTATGCCCTTTACCGTAGTCATCGGGTTGCGAATTTCATGCGCAATGCTTCCCGCAAGCTGACCGGCAAATCCCAGCTTCTCGCTATTGCGCAGCAGCTCTTCAGCCATCTTCATTTGGGTAATGTCTCTTAGGCTGCCGACCACCCTAATAAGCTGCTCATTGTCGTAGATAGGCACGACATCAAGCATGTAATAATTCAGCTTGTCCGCTACCGTAATCGAAATTTCTTCGCCTACGCATGACTTACCGTGCAAGATAACCCGTTCAAAATAGGATCCAATCCTGCCCATGGCAAAAACGCTTGTACCTGCGAAAAGACGCTTCTCATGGATGGACTTTCCGAGTATTAAAGCGCTGTTATCATTTATTTCTAGAATGCTACCCCTGGCATCAGTAATAATAACGCCGTAATAATTCGTCTCGAGCAGCACCTGGTTCAGGATTTGAAGCTGAGTATTATGTTTGATCAACAAAAGCTCGCGCTCAATCGAATCGACGATTGTGCATAAGAGGGCAAGCAAATGGGGATGAGCGGATTGGATGTCGGTCATAAGCGAAAGAGTTCCTAGCATCTGGCCGTTGTCTTCCGCGTGAATAGGGGCCGTATAACATGCAAGCTGGTGCAAGACTTTATGGAAATGATCCTCTCCTACGAGCTGAACGGGAAGCTTGTTCCGCAAGCACAGATCAACCGAATTCGTGCTCAGCTCTTCCGAGAACCGGACACCCTCCGTAATCCCCAACTGCCTCACCTTGCTTATAATAGAGGGGTTTCCCTTAAATTCAAGAATATACCCTTTGTTATCCGTGATCGCGACGAAGAAAGGATCACCGGAAACAGAGGATAAAAATTTATCTACAAATACGCTGATAACCCTGATCACGTCTTTGTAGATTGTGCGACGGGTTTCCAGCTCCTCGCTTGACAACCATTCTGTATATTCAGGGAGCGCGTCCGGATTTAGGCCACGCAACCGGCATTGATTATGTGAATTGATGACCAGATTATTATTTATCATGTTGTTCTACCAATTAACCTTTCCGAAACGCCTGCTTCCATATTGTTGGACATTATCCAATATTCTAGCTTAACTCCTCACAATCCTTCCCATATTTATTAAAAATCGCTTATAATTGCCGAATTCCAGCAATTTTGTATTCAGATTGTCGAGAATACGGTATTTTCCCAACAAAAAAAGCGATGCTTAACGGTACGGAACCATTAAGCATTCGCTTAGCAAGCGATCTTTGCATTATTCTTTCAGCAAAAGCTTGACCTTCATATCATCGAGATAAAAGGTCGTCAGTCCCTCATAGCCGGAGTCACTCCCGACAATGACATAAATCTCGCCTTGCTCGTTGGATTGGAGAGTTGTGCCGTATTGCATCGCTACCGGCTGGAAACCTTTTAGCGAGCTATTCGGCTGTACCATATTTCCGACGATTTTCATATCATCGCTTTCCATTTTCTGGTTTCCCTTATCAATATTCATGCGGTAATACATATGTCCCTCGGTGTCCGATTGCAAGGTTCTAGGCTCTTTGCTTACGAAGCCTGCTTTGATGCTTACCGCTTCGCCAGGCGCGCCGCCCACTCCCATCATCCCGCCGGCTTGGTCCGTATAAAGCTGGAAGGATAAAGATGCTTGGTACATGGTATGCGGTTCGAGACCTTCGATTTTCTTCGTAACGAACATAAACAAGTCGTCGCTGCGATTCACTCCGCTAAGCTTTAAACCGTAGTTTGTTTTGTTTTTTGCGGTAGGCAGCAATTCTCTTGCGAATTTCAAATCATAGATATACGCATTATAGTCTACAGGCAGGTCGGCAAAAGAGCCCTTCCAGCCTTCTTCGCCTTGATCAAACGTATAATGGTAAGATAATCCGGACTCGCTCGTTTGCATCGAAATAATTTTTTTCTTCGCGTCCCAGGCCGTTTCCGCCCCAAGCAGCTGCGCTACGATTTTTGCCGGCACAAAGGTTGTGCCTTTTACAACGGCCACTTTTGCAGGCAGCTTTATATTTTTAACGTAACTGCCAACTACCGCATCGCTGTTGATCGTCAAGCTTACGGTTAATCCGTCGCGGCTTAATGTAATTTTTTTCGTTGCCGCATCCAAATGGATGGCTGCTTGCAAACCCTCGGCCAAAGCCCTTACAGGAACCATAGTGACGCCGTTTGTGACATATGGAGCTGCAGCTAACGTATGCTCTCCGCGATAATCTATCGATTTATTGCTGCCGATTTGAAATTGAAGAGGGGCAGACGGATTACCTGCAGCGCTGTATGAAATTCCTCCCGGAGCTAAGGCGCTTAGAAGCACGGCTGTCGTGAGTGAGGCCACGGCTATTTTTCTGTTCAGCAATTGTTTTAAGGTCATTGGTCTACCATCCTTTTTTTCGTCAGTCATTTTATTATACTCTACTAACGTGACCAGGACGATATAAGTTGCGGACAAAATGATCCTTAATCCAATCTTAACTTGATGAGGGCAATTCGGGTATGCGGTGCTAATTTAAGCTCTGCTCCAAGTCCTCAAGCAGGTCCTCGCTATCCTCAATACCTACCGAAATACGGATTAGTCCATCGGTAATACCGAGTAATGCTCTCCTTTCTTTAGGGATCGAAGCATGCGTCATTCGCGCGGGAACGGAAATCAGGCTTTCTACGGCGCCCAGGCTTTCCGCAAGCGTGAAATATTTCAGCTTGCCGATGACCTCGGATGCCTTCTCCCCGCTCCCCACATCAAACGAAATAATGCCCCCGAATCCTCTTGCCTGCCGTTTGGCCAGTTCATGCTGCGGGTGGTTCGGCAAGCCGGGATAATGAATGCTCTGAATGGTCGGCTGCCCCGATAAATAAGCGACGATCGCCCGCGCATTTTCCTCATGGGCTTCCATTCGCAGACCCAGCGTCTTTAAGCCGCGGATGAGCAGCCAGGAATCCTGCGGAGCAAGCACGCCGCCGATCGCATTTTGCACAAAATGCAGTTCTTCGCCCAGCTTATCGTTTTTCACGACGGCCAGACCCGCAACCACGTCGCTGTGTCCGCCAATGTACTTCGTCGCCGAATGGAGTACGATATCCGCGCCGAGCGCAAGCGGCGTCTGCCAATAGGGCGTACTAAACGTATTATCTACGATAAAGAGCAGCTGCTTGCTTTTGGCCCATACGGCCGCCGCCGCGATATCCGTAACCTTAAGCAGCGGATTCGTCGGCGTTTCTACAAACAGCGCTTTGGTATTGGGCCGGAGTGCCTTTTCCGTTTCCTCCAGGCTCGTCGTATCTGCAAAGGTTGCTTCAATGCCTAGCCGGTTCAGCACCTTCGTGACGATTCGGTACGTTCCCCCGTACACGTCGTCGGTCAAAATAATATGGTCGCCTGCGCTCAGCAACGAAAATACGGCATGGATGGCAGCCATCCCCGAGCTGAATGCAAAACCTCTTGCACCTTCCTCCAAATCGGCAATATACTGCTCCAGTGCATGGCGCGTCGGATTGCCGGTCCTGGAGTATTCGTAGCCTTTATGAACGCCGATATCGTCCTGCTTATAGGTGCTGACCTGATAAATCGGAACGCTGACCGCACCCGTATGCGGATCAAATGGAATGCCTCCATGGATAAGCTTTGTTTTTCGCCTCAGCCTAAGCACCCCCGCTATAAATCTGTTTGCTTAAATACCGTTCGCTGCCATCCGGAAATATGGTCACGATCCGGCTGCCCGGCGCGGCAAGCTCCGCCTCCAGCAACGCCGCATGCAGCGCAGCGCCCGATGAACTGCCGACAAGCATGCCTTCCAGCTGCGCCAGCTCCTTCACCCTTGCAAAAGCATGATCATCCGATATGGTGTGAATGGCATCGAAATACGAGCGATCCATAAATGGCGCCAGCTTCTCCACGCCAATGCCTTCCGTGCGATGGGGTCCTGGCATTCCGCCGCCGAGTATGGAGCCCTCCGGCTCGACAATAACCGTTTTTACAGCCGGATTTTTCTCCTTCAAGTATTGCGCCGTTCCCATAAAGGTACCGCCAGAGCCTGCGCCTGCCACAAATACGTCAATGGCGCCATTCAATTCATGCCACAGCTCCGGCCCCAGCGTTTTATAATAGGTTACCGGGTTAGCCTCATTAGAAAATTGCCTAGGCGAGTAAGAGCCCGGTATTTCCTTCAACAGCTCTTCCGCCTTCTGGACCGCGCCGGTTATCCCCAGCTCCGTTGGCGTATTTACGATTTGCGCGCCGAGTGCCCGCATGAGCTGCTGCTTCTCGGTGCTAAACTTGCTAGGCACGACAAATATGGCGGATATGCCGCGCCCGATTGCCGCAAGGGCGAGTCCAATTCCCGTATTGCCGGCCGTAGCCTCTATAATGGTTCCTCCAGGCGCGAGCTGCCCGGTCGCGAACGCGTGATTCAACAGCTCAATGCCGAGCCGGTCCTTGACGCTCCCGCCCGGATTTTTGTACTCTAGCTTGGCGTAAAGCTTTACGCCTTGCGGAAGGGTATAACCCGTAAGCTCAACCAGGGGTGTATTGCCAATCAGCTCATGAATATTTTTATACACAGCCATCCGCAGTCCCTCCTAAGACATTCCATCTCTTCTCATGCCAGTCGGTATATGGATCTATCCCCTTCATCATATGAAGCTGCTTCGGCATGTGTTTCGTTGTTCTGTGATTATTCCCTCGGTATGGGCATACGTCTCTACTATTAAAAATGTTTGATCGTTTAATACAAATATTCAATAATAACCAATTATTCCTCTATGTTATAATGCCTTTATGCCTTTTTGCGGTTAATGCAACGGGTATTCCATTAAGATTCAAAGGAGGCGTACGCTTGTTAGCCGGACTGGCCGAGAAATTAAATAAGCCCTTTTTTGCTAAATCTTCGTTCTGGCCTGCTCTGGCGACCCTCTTTTTCGGTTCTTTTGTAGGCATGTACCATGTTGTTTCGCTTAACGTATCCTTGCCGGGTTTTATGGGCATTTTTCATACCGATCTTGGGAGGGTGCAGTGGATCGTTACCGGGTTTTCACTTGCATGCGGCGTTATCGCTCCTGCCGCCGGCTATGCGGAAAATCGTTTCGGCGGAAAAAAGGTTTTTTTATCATGCCTGCTTGGGATTACAGTCACTTCCTTGCTTTGCGCGCTGTCTTGGAATATTTATGCGCTCATTGCATTTCGCATCTTGCAGGGCTTGTTCTGCGGACTCATCCAGCCGGTATCCTTAGCCTTTATTTATCGGACCGTCCCAGCTGAAAAGCAGCCGATGGCAGTGAGTATCTGGTCGTTTTCAACCATACTCGGAACGGCGCTCGCTCCTTCCGTAAGCGGCTGGCTGCAGGGCTATAATTGGCATTGGATCTTTCTTGTAACCGTACCGATAGGGATGCTGGCTTTCATCATCGGTATTCGAATCCTTCCATCCAGTCCAGTCAATAAAAATACCAAGTTGGACCGCACGGGACTTGTGCTGGCCGCTGCAGGCAGCCTTTCGCTATTGCTGCTGTTTGGAAACATATACGCATGGGGCTGGCATTCCGCCGCTTTTTGGGTATGCCTGGTCACAGGCCTTGCCTGCGCCGCTCTGTTCGTCATCCATCAGCTGCGCTCGGATTCGCCCCTGCTGCAGCTGCGTCTGTTCCGCAATCCAACGTTTGCGGTAAGCCTGGTCATATCGCTCATTCTCTCCGTTGCGCTGTATTCGGGTATTTATTTCATCCCTCTTTACTTAGCAGAAATTCATGCCCTTAGCTCGTTCCATATCGCTCTTTTGTTTTTGCCGGGGGCGGCATGCCTGACCTGCGCAACCTTCTTCTCGGGTCGCTATTACAATAAGCTCGGGCCCGCTGCGCTTACTATTGCGGGCTGCGTTATTCTCATTGCCACAACCTATCTGTTCAGCCGTTTGCAGCTCAGCACAAGCCTGCTGACGATTATGGTCATCATTGCGATCCGCAATACCGGAACCGGCCTGGCCCTAACTCCCGTTACCAATGCGGGAATGATGGCCATCCCCAAAGAGCTGAGCGGCCATGCCTCTGCGCTCATTAATTGGCTCAGACAAATTTTCAGTTCGATGGCTTTAGGCTTGTTTACCTCTTTGTTCTATGCAAGGCTTGCCGTTCATCAAGCCCGCATCGGTGAGGGGGAGGAGGTTTTTCCAAAGGCTTATACAATGAGCATCAATGATGCCTTTTTCATCTCCTGTGTGTGCATTTTATCCGCATTGCCGCTCGCCTTCCTGCTGCGCAAACGGCAAGCAGGCTCCAAGGAAGCTGACCCGGCCAAACTCAAAAAGACTGTCCCGACAGAAGGGTAAATTCCTGTCGGAACAGTCTCTTTTGATGCCGATATGCGTCTGTTTAATGCTTTCGCAGTTTTTTTGAAACCCAATTCCCGATGGATTGCATCAGCTGCACGAGTAAAATAAGAATAATGACGCATACGTACATGACATCGGGCTCCCAGCGCTGGTACCCGTATCGGATGGCCACATCCCCGAGACCGCCGGCCCCCATGACGCCTGCCATCGCAGTCGCTCCAATCAAGCCGATTGTGGCAATGGTCAGACTGAGCACGATGCCTGGTCTCGCCTCCTTCAGAATGACCTTCCAAATGATTTGCCGCCTTGATGCGCCCATCGCTTGAAAAGCCTCAATGACACCGGGATTCACTTCGAGCAAGGCCGATTCGATCAGTCTCGCAATATAAGGCGCCGTATAGAATACAAGCGGCACGATAGCTCCTTTTACCCCTATTGTCGTATGCACAATCCATTTCGTAATCGGAATAATAGCAATTAATATAATAATAAAAGGGACGGAGCGAAGGATGTTTATGACCGTGTTGAGCAAATGGTACAGCGTAAGGCTGGCGTAGATATGGTTTGGGCGCAGCACGACTAAGCAGATGCCGAGAAATAATCCGATTAAGGTCGAGAAGAACAGTGACCAGCCTACCATGGCTGCCGTTTCTCCCAGAGCCTCCGTATAAAGCACGCGATTTTCAATTAGGCTGTCTAAGAAGCTATCCAGCATGATCAAGCACCTCCACCTGCATGCCGTTTTGAATCATATACGCAATTCCTTGCTGGATGACCCCCGAATTGCCAGGCAGGCAGATAATGAGGAAGCCTAACACGGTGTCTTTTATTTTTGTAATATTCCCGTACAGAATACTTGGCCGCAGCTGGTAGCGCAGCGTTAAGTCCGCTAGAATCGGCTCGCTTACCGTTTCCCCGACGAATGAAATGCGAAGCAGCTGCCCTTCGCCAGCTTGGCGCCCCCCTCTTTCAAGCAGCTCCGGCGGCAAATCGATATCAAACACGCTTTTTGTAAAATTTTTTGTCGTATCCGTGCGCGGATTTGTAAACAGCTCCAGAATGGTGCCTTGCTCCACTATGACGCCATCCTCCATGACGGCGACGCGATCACAGATTTTTTTCACAACATTCATCTCATGGGTAATGAGCACGATCGTAATCCCATACGCACGGTGAATGTCGAGCAGCAGGTTCAATATCGAATCGGTCGTTTGCGGATCTAGCGCCGATGTTGCCTCATCGCATAATAAAATTTCCGGTTCATTGGCAAGCGCTCTTGCAATAGCCACGCGCTGCTTCTGGCCTCCCGACAATTGAGCGGGAAACGCCCCTCTCTTCTCCTCCAGGCCAACGAGCGACAATAACTCATTTACCCTCGCTTCGATTTGTTTTTTTGGAAGGCCTGCCAGCACGAGCGGCGATGCAATATTTTGATAAACGGTACTCGACATCAGCAAATTGAAGTTTTGAAAAATCATGCCGATTTTACGCCGCATCATTCGAAGCTGCTGCTCGTTCAGCGCTGCCAGCTCCGTTCCGTTCACCCTTACCGTACCTGCGGAAGGCCGCTCCAAATAGTTGATGCACCGCAGCAACGAGCTCTTTCCTGCGCCGCTGTAGCCGATAATACCGAATATTTCTCCTTTGCGGATATGAAGATTAGCGTCTTTTACCGCATGGACTTCCTGCTTGCCCTGTTGATACGTTTTGCTTACGTTCTCGATCCAGATCACTCCAAAACCGCCGCCTCTGCTAAAATGTTAAAAAGGTCCCTTCATCTAAGAAGAGACCTAAGCTTTTATCCAGTTACCAAGATGCAACAATATAAGTACCGTATTTTTCTTCCACGAATTTCTTAACCTGATCGGAATGATACGCCTTAATCAGCCGTTGGAACACCGGTTTATCCTTGTCTTCTGTTCTTACCGCGATAATGTTAACCCAAGGAGAATCCTTAGGCTCGATAAAAATAGCGTCCTTTGTCGGCACGAAGCCTGCTTCCACCGCATAATTGGTGTTAATGACCGCCGCCGTCAAATCGCCAAGCGCTTTCGGAATAAACGCCGCGTCGAGCTCCTCGAATTTCAAATTGAGCTTATTTTCCGCGATATCGCGTACGGTCGCTTTGATGCCCACGCCTTCCTTCAGCTTGATAAGGCCTGCATTTTCGAACAGAATTAATGCTCTGGCGCCATTCGTCGGATCATTAGGCAAACCGATAACGTCACCTTCCTTGATTTCGGAAACCTCTTTAATTTTCTCGGAATAGAAGCCGATCGGAAAATTAAGCGTATTGGCGATCTTTACGATATCAAGATTGTTATCCTTCTTGAATTGATCGAGATAGGGCTCATGCTGGAACGCATTGGCGTCTAACTCGCCTTCAGCCAGCACCTTATTGGGCTGTACATAGTCGTTGAATACGACCAGCTCGATTTCAAGGCCATCCTTTGCCGCGACCTCCTGCACTTGCTTCCAGATCTCCTCCTCTACGCCCGCCGATATTCCTACCTTCAGCTTCGCCTTCTCTCCATCTCCTTCTGCTTCAGTGGAGGCTGGTTTGCTGCTGCATGCCGCAAGTGCGGCTGATAATACCAGTGTCAGCACAATCAACACGAATTTTTGCTTCATTTTCATTTCCTCCTGCTTGATGGTTTTTTTACAGCCCATGAACGGTTAAGAACAAAGAAAAGCCCTTACTCTACAGAAAACGGCCTCCTGCGCCGCCGTTCCGTAAAATAAGAGCTTTTAGTCGTCTAATCAGCTCAATAGTATATAATTCCGATGAAATTACTATAGATTAAATTTCAGCATTCTGTCAACGTATTTATTTGTAATTAGAATACTAACGCTTCCATGAATGACCAGCCCACAAGCGTAAACGGCTGACGCCGTCATTGCGGCAAAAGATCGTTTCGCGTTGAAATATAAGCATAGTATAAGAATGAAATTTATACTTTCTTATATTTTAAGAAAGGCTATGTCATGATGAAAATGAACATAGCCTCTTCTTATTATTTGCTTATGACTTTATCGAAATCTCTTCCTTTAACCGCCGTATGATTTCACGGATGGATTCCGAACCAAGGTCTCCCCCGCCCCTTTTCCGGACGGCGGCCGTGCCCGTATTTTTCTCGTTCTCGCCGAGTACCAGCATGTAAGGGACCTTCTCCAATCCGGCTTCGCGAATCTTATAGCCCAGCTTCTCATTCCGCCCATCGACCTGCGCGCGAATGCCTGCTTCGGCCAGCTCTTGCTTTACCTGTAATGCATAGTCGATATACTTCTCCGACACAGGCAGCAGCTTCACCTGGATTGGAGCCAGCCAGAGCGGAAACGCACCCGAGAAATGCTCTGTCAAAATCCCGATAAAGCGGTCAATCGATCCGTAAACCGCGCGGTGGATGACGACGGGACGATGCTTCTGATTGTCCTCGCCGATATAGGACAAATCAAACTTCTCCGGCATTTGAAAGTCCAGCTGAATCGTCCCGCATTGCCAGCTTCGCTTAAGAGCATCGAGAATGTGGAAGTCGATTTTCGGACCATAAAAAGCGCCGTCGCCCTCATTCACGCGATATTGAATATTGCGGCTGTCCAGCACGCTGCGCAGCGAATGCTCCGCCTCATGCCAAAGCTCCTCCGAGCCCATGGAATCCTCCGGCCTTGTCGACAGCTCGATTTTGAACTCGAAGCCAAAAACCTTGTAAATATGGTCAATTAGCGCGATGGCCCGGCTGATCTCCTCTTCGATTTGATCCGGTCTGACGAAGATATGAGCATCGTCCTGGCAGAATGTACGGACACGCATCATCCCGTTCAGTGCCCCCGAATACTCATGCCGGTGCACCTGGCCGAATTCCGACATGCGGATCGGCAGCTCCCTGTAGGAATGCAGGCTGTTTTTGAAAATAAGCATATGCCCTGGACAGTTCATCGGTTTGAGCGCATAAGGCGTATCGTCAACATCCGTGAAATACATGTTGTCTTTGTAGTGGTCCCAGTGTCCCGATTGCTCCCATAACCGCCTGTTCATCATGAAGGGCGTACGTACTTCCTCATAATCCCGCTGCCGCTGAAGCTCGCGGATCAGATTCTCCAGCTCCGTGCGGACAGTCATGCCGTTAGGCAAATAGAACGGCATGCCCGGCGCTTCCTCGGAGAACATGAAGAGCCCAAGCTCTTTGCCGAGCTTGCGGTGATCGCGTTTCTTCGCTTCCTCAAGCAGATGAAGATGCTCCTCCAGCTGCGCTTTCTTCGGAAAAGACGTACCGTATATCCGCTGCAGCATTTTATTGTCGGAATTTCCGCGCCAATAAGCCCCAGCAACATTTTGCAGCTTAAACGCCTTGATGCGTCCAGTGGACGGCAAATGCGGACCTCGGCAAAGATCAACAAACTCCCCTTGCTCATAGAGCGTAATGACCGCTTCCTCCGGCAAATCGCGGATAAGCTCCAGCTTGAGCGGCTCTTCCTGCTGCGCAAAAAACGCAGCCGCTTCCTCGCGGCTCGCTTCGCGGCGCCGAATCGGCAGGTCTTCTTGAATGATTCGGCTCATTTCCGCTTCTATTGCTGCAAGATCGTCAAGGGATAACGGCTTTTCGATATCGATGTCATAATAGAAGCCGTCTTCAATGACCGGGCCGATTCCCAGCTTCACTGCCTTGTTCCCATAAATCCGCTTCACCGCTTGTGCCATGACATGGGCTGTGCTATGCCTGTAAATCTCCAGCCCGTCTGCTCCGTCAAGCGTCACGATCTCCACCTCGCCGTTTGCATGAATCGCCTCGCCCAATCCGACGAGCTTACCGTTCCATTTGCCGGCGACAGCCTTCTTGGCTAGGCCGATACTGAGCGATTGCGCGATTTGCTCCATGGTCGTGCCTCGGGGATACTCCTTCACTGTTCCATCTGGTAATGTTATTGCAATACTCATTATGCAGCCTCCGATCGAATGGATTGAACGCAAAAAAAACACATCTCTCCCACCAAGGGACGAGTGCGTTCAGCTCGTGGTTCCACCCTCATTCGATCTGCTGTTCTATGCTGCTGGCTGACCGCCAGACATTTAGCTCATGCAAGATCCTTATTGAGCATCCGGTAACGGGGATGAAACGGTACGATTTACAACCGCATAATCAAACTGCGGGTTCAACAGCACGGCTGCAAAGGGGTAATTAAACAATCGGTTACTGGGGAGGCTCTCAGCAATCGCCTCTCTCTCTGGACAGCCCGTATTGATAACCATGTCTTTGGTCAAAGCCTATTTCTGGGTAAATTGTAAATCGAACTCGCTAATTAGTCAACCGCAGCCAATCCCCGCTTTAAACCGTTGAAGAACGCTCATGCAAAAAATCCGATGGCGAGCTTCCCGTGCTGCGTTTGAAAATGCGATAAAAATAAGAAACGTCATTGTAGCCCAAATAGTCGGCGATCTCACTGATCATCAGCTGCGATTCCGTCAGCATGTAAACCGCCGTTTTCATCCGTTGATTATGAACATATTCGCTGATGGTTTGATTGGTGACGGCTTTGAACAGCGTTGCCGCGTAATTAGGCGTCGTGTTGATGACATCGCCAAGCTCCTCCTTCGTCACCTTCTCGCGGTAATGCGTCGAAATATACTGCTTCATGCTGTCCACCCGCCGATGCTTCTCGGAGGAAATGATCCCCCGGTCCGACTCTTGATTGATGAAAATCAAAGCTTCCGTCAGCAGTGCTTCCGCCATTAATTCGTAATAGGCCGGCCGCTCCTTATATTGCGTCAAAAGCGCCCGAAGCCGCTCCTGTATGACCTCAAAGCAGCCCAGCCTCCGCCTCAGCGGCTCTTGCAGATGCAGAAGCGGAAGTCCGCACTCTGCTGCGGTTTTTCTAAAGTTGATCACGTACTTTGTGTGCACGACCGTGGGAATGCTTTTGCCATAGAACGGGACATGGCCCGGTATGAGGAGCATATCGCCTTTTTCCAAAATGACCTTCTCCTCGTTCACCCAATATACACATTTCCCATAGGTGACCAGCAAAAGATGAAAGGTGAACTTTCGCCCTTCTCCCTCCTCGTACCAGCCCGCCCCGTTGTCCTGATGCACATCCAAAATTGCCAGCATAATGAACGCCCCTTATCGCTGTACTATTGTACATCTATTGTACTATAGTTCTCATCACGTTTCGACCTTCCGCGTTACAATGAAAAAAACGAGGAGGCCTACAACATGCTAAAAACAAAAATTATTTGTACAATGGGTCCCGCTTGCGACTCCGTTTCGACGATAAAAGAAATGATCCAGGCAGGAATGACCGTTGGTAGACTGAATATGGCTCACGGCGAATTAGAAGATCACGTCATGCGAATGAATAATATACGGCAGGCTGCGCGCGAGCTAAACACTTTCGTGCCGATTATGATGGACATTAAAGGCCCTGAGGTGCGGATCGGCAAGCTGAAGGAAGCTTCTTGCGAGCTTGTGATCGGCGAGGAGCTCATTCTAACCACTGAGGATGTACTGGGCGATGCGGCCCGTCTGCCTGTTAACTATAAAGAGCTGCCTTTGGTCGTAAAACCAGGCGACCGAATCCTTATCGACGATGGGCTCGTCGATCTTACGGTGCTGTCCGTAGACGGAGCTGACATCCGTTGTAAAATCATCAGCGGCGGTACGCTGAAGCCGCGCAAAGGCGTTAACCTGCCAGGTATCAAAACGACGCTGCCAGGCGTAACGGAACGCGATGTCGTGCACATCCATTTCGGCATTAAGCATAATGTGGAGATCATTGCCGCTTCCTTCGTGCGCAAAGCGGAGGATATTTTGGAAATCCGCAACATCCTGGAAGAAGCAAACGCGAGCCATGTACAAATCATTTCCAAAATCGAGAATGAAGAGGGCATGCTCAATCTCGATGCGATTATCGAGGCGTCCGACGGCATCATGGTCGCGCGCGGCGATCTTGGCGTAGAGGTGCCGATTGAGGATGTACCGATGATGCAGCGCGAAATGATCAACAAATGCAACCTTGTAGGCAAGCCGGTTATCGTTGCTACCCATATGCTGGAGTCGATGCAGGTTAACCCGCGTCCAACGAGAGCAGAGGTGAGCGACGTAGCCAATGCCGTTATCCAAGGAGCGGACGTGGTCATGCTCTCCGGCGAGACTGCAGCCGGTAAATATCCGATCGCTTCCGTACAGACCATGGCTTCTATCGCGAAAAAAGCCGAATCCATGATCGATTACAAAGAGCAGTTCGATAAGAGAAGAGCACAGCAAAGCACAAACATTACCGAGGTGATCAGCCAAGGCGTTGTGAGCTCCTCGCTTGAGCTTAATGCCAGAGCGATCCTTACGTCGACGGAAAGCGGCTTTACGGCGCGCATGGTATCCAAATACCGTCCGAAAGCGCCGATTATCGCGATTACCCAGCATGATCATGTGCTGCCGAAAATTTGCTTGCTCTCCGGCGTTATTCCGGTGAAGGGCGATGCCGTTACCACTACCGACGATATGTTCGAATCCGCTACGCGCAATGCGAAGCTGACTGGGCTTATCGACACAGGCGACATTATCGTACTTTCCGCTGGCGTACCGATCGGCCAAGCCGGCGCAACCAACCTGATCAAGGTGACGGTGGTTTAAAAATATACGGAAAAATCACAAAAGCTGCACCGTCCGATGACGGTGCAGCTTTTGTTCGATTTTGCCGGATCTTCAAGAAGCTTTCACAATAGGCATGCTTTTGCATCGCTTTTGGAACATATTATAATAATAACAATCATTCATCTGGAAGTACGGGAGGAATTGCAATGAAAAAGGAACATACGGTCCATTTCAAAATTATTCACGGCACGGAAACGAAGCTGCTGACCGGCCTGATCTATCTGGAAGAGAATACGCAGCCTACCTTTCAGGATTATGAAGCATGCCTGAAGCAGTGCGGGCATGATGTACATATCGAGAATCCTGAGCAATTTATTTTCCGATCCAACGATCCGAATAACGATTACATCATCGACGTGCTTGAAAAATACAAAAAAAACGACAAGGATTTACATGCCGACCACCTGGCTCAAAGCTTCGTAAAAAGAACGCCATTCCTTTAATTGGGCAATAACAGCTGCTAAAGTACCTATTCGCGAATAAGACCTTGGAAATATTTTCTTAATGCATTCACTATGCTATGCTTTCCATAGAATTAATAATATGTAAATGCAGCATGGCGAATGTCATTATGTTCCATGAAAGTTGGTGATTTGCGTGAGTACAGGCGAGAGCATCACATTAGTGGTCGTTATTCTTATTTCCTTGCCTCTTTTCCTGCTCGCCTTCATCGTTATTCGGCAGTCGTTCCAGGATAATCGGGAAATCAAACATATTTTAAAGAACGGTGTACCTTTTGATGCGACCGTAAGCTCTATTCGGCAAACCAACACCGAAATTAACGGTCATCCCGAGGTTTTTATAGGCCTTACGATTCCCAGAGAGCATGCGGAGCCCTATCGCACCATCATTAAGACCGTCATTTTCATGGTCAATATCCATCAGTATCAGCCGGGCCGCAAAGTAAAGGTGAAGGTACTGGAAATGAACGGAAAAATCAAGGTAGCCCTTGAAGGCGCACAGGTATTTTAATCGTGAATACAGACAGAAAGAGCGCCGTGATGGGCGCTCTTTTTTATGGCGTCGCAACTGCTTTCGGTTTGCGAAGCAGCAAGGTGAGCGGTAAAGAAACGATGATAATCATCGTCCCCACATGAAAGACGTCCTGTATGCTAAATGACAATGCAGCCGTCTGGGACACATTCCCCACCGCCAAATGGGCAATCGTCTGCGCCGATAGGATCGAGCTGAACAAGCTGATCGACAGCGCCGAGGTTCCTTGCCTAATCCAATTCATCACCGCCGACGCATGGCCCGAGTTCACGCTCGGAACCGCGGACATCGCCGCATTCGTCACCGGCATATTGCTAAAGCCGATACCCATGTAACGAATCGCAACCCATACCGTGATAAATAAAGCGCTCGTGGCAACGTTCGCATGACTAAGCTCCCATGTCGCTACTCCCATAAGAATCAGTCCGATAAAGATTAAGCGCGAAGGGCCGATTTTGCCATAAAGCCTGCCTGCCGCAAGCGAAACCAGCACCATCGCCAGCGTGCCGGGCAGCATGACGAGACCGGTTGCGAAGCTCGACTCCCCTTTAATATTTTGCATGAAAATCGGAACCAGCAGCGTGCCGGCATAAAGGGATATCGTGATGCAGCAGTTTACGATCAAGCCGTACGTAAACCGCGGAATTTTCAGTACGCGCAAATTGAGCAAGGGATTGCTGACCCGCAGCGTCCTTCTTACAAAATACGCGAGAACAACGATGCCCGCCGCAATCATGCCTAGCGTCTGCCAGCCTGCCCAGCCCCAGCTATGCGCTTCGCTAAAAGCAACCAATAACGCGCTGGTCCCCACGAGAACCGCGCCGAAGCCGATCCAGTCGAGTTTAATGCCGCTGCTTAAACGGTAGTTAGGAATAAATTTGGCGGCTACAATTACAGCGATAATACCAATGGGAACATTCAAAAGGAACAAGGATTTCCAACCGAAAATTTCAGCAAGCCAACCGCCGATAGTCGGACCAAGCGCCGGAGCTAACATGGCCGATACGCTCCAAAAGCTTACAGCGACGGCTTGCCTCGGTTTATCGATCGTTTGATAGATAATCGTCATCGTAGTCGGCATAATAATACCGCTGAAGAAGCCTTGGAGAATACGGAACACGATAAGCGATTCGATGCTCCAAGCAAAGGTACAGAGCACGGAAGTTAAAGTAAAGCCGGCCAGAGCAAAGACATAAAGCCTTTTGTAGCTCCATTTGTCTCCCATAAAACCAATAATCGGGGCAATAATGCCCGTAGCCATCATAAAGCCCGATAACATCCACTGCACGGTATTCAAGCTGGCATGAAAATCATCCATAAAAATAGGCAATGCCACATTGATCGTAGTTGTACTCAACGAGGCCATAAAATTACCGAAAAACACGGCAACCATAACGGTCCAAAATGACGTTGTTGCTGCTTTTTGCGAGGTATCCACTTTTACGCTCCTAATCCTGTAGTTTGTCGAGGGCCATCCTTATACGAGTCTCATATCCGGTCAGCTCTTCTTTGAATTGCTCCATGCGCGAGATTTTCGTGTCGATCATCGCTTTTTCCTTCTGCAAAATCTTAGCCATATCGATCAACTTTGATTTGCGCGCTTCAAGGTCCTCTGTCGTATGGTATTCGCTCTTTTGCTGCTCGATCGCCGTCTGAAACTCCATGTACTGCTGCAGCTCGGCAAGCGAGAAGCCAAGTACCTCTTTCGCCAAAATTATTTTATTAATCTTCGCAATATCGTCCTCCGAATACAGCCGTATGTTGCCCTGCGTTCTTTCAGGCGCAGAAATCAGGCCGATATCCTCATAGTAGCGTATGGCTCGTTTGGTTAAGCCCGTACGTTTCGCTACCTCTTCAATTTTAAGCAAATGCAATTCGCCGCACCTCCGTGATCTAATAAAATAAGCATACTCCGAGTGACAGTTAACGTCAACGTTAACTTTTGTAATTGGAAAAAGAAGAGCTTATACTGCCCTCCTCCAACAACGGACATTTATACGGATCGTAGTTTTACCACTTTACGAAATTTCATGTACGAGACGCATGAAACATATGAGGAGCCTTCTATTTGGTTCTCTTGGGTAAAACTCACTCTAAAAAACCGCCAAAAACTTTGGCGGTTTTGTTGCTAGCGCTTATCTACTGGAACCCAGCTTTTTACCCCGTCATCCTCGATAATGCCTAAAATAGCATCCGTAATATTCGTGTCCCTGAGAAGCGTGTCTCGCATTTTAAACTTAATGTCATCTGCATCTGCAAGCGATAATCCCGCCTTTAGCTCCAGCAACGCTTCTACATGATAATAACGCCCTTCTTGCAAAATACGCATTTGGTAAATATCCGTAACGAGCGGCTCGGAGAAAATGATTCGGGAAACCTTATCTTCGATCTCCTTCGGAGCGGAAACGCCGATAAGACCAATCATGTTGTCGTATCCCACCCGGAAAGCGACACCAACCATTAACAGCCCAATCAGCATCGTTACGACGCCATCCATCTGGTCGAATGCAGTTAAAGAGACAACGATGACCGCAATCATCGCTAGGACCGCACCCGTAACGGCTACGATATCCTCATAAAAGACCAATCGTGTGGCCGGTGCTGAACGGCCTACGTTTTTAAAAGCTGTCGGAAAAAGCTGAAACCCATGCGCTTCGACTTTTGCTTCATGCAAAATTTCTTTCATCGCTTTTATTAAAATAAAACCGTCCACGACCAAGTTCACGATTAATACAGCAATATTAAGCCAAATGCCTTCATTTTCAACGGGATGGCGAAATAAATGCCAACCTTCATGTATGGTTTCATAAGCCATAATGGTAACGACGATAACGGCAATCATGCAAAAAATATTGATAACACGTCCAAATCCGGTTGGAAACCGCGGCGTAGGTCTCTTCTCGGAGAGAATGCTTCCCACAAAAACGAACCCCTGATTGATCGCATCCGCAAATGAATGCATGGCAGAAGCGAACATAGCGCCGCTGCCGCTGAACGCTGCTGCGAATGCTTTGATAGCCGCAATAATCGCGTTGCCTATCATTGCAATTGCGGAAGATTTATTACCCTTCTTGATTAGTGCCAATAGACCTTGTCGCTCTAGTTTAGACTCCATGTGCTCCTCCTGAGGTACAGTTTTTATTGATACCTTACCACCATTAACCAACTTTGATTCACTTCATGCTTCTAAAATACGCTTTTTCTTCTATCCGCCCTTGGTATTTTAAACTTCAAGCCCCGCATTAATAACTTCTCGGCATAACCGAACAAGCCTAAATTATGGAGCAATAGGCACCATTTTTTCTTTCGTTCATAATTTATATAGTCAAATGACCATACACAATTGGAGGTTTATTATGAATCGTGCATTTATTCCCCAAGGCGGACCTGGATTTCGCCGGCCTTTCCGACCGATCCCTCATCCATTTTTTCCACGGCGTTTTTTATTCCCGTTTTTCTTCTTTTCTCCGTTTTTCTTTCCTTTTTTCCGGGAGGATGGCGAAGGAGACCGTAACGACATGTATTATGCCCAGCACCAAACCCAAGCAGGGGATACCATGGAAAAGGTCGCTCATATGTATAACATGCCTCTCCCTATTCTTGAGGAAGCTAACCCACACATAAATCCACAACAAATGCAGCCTGGTTCAACCGTCTATATTCCGCGTATCTCACATATGTACTGCCACAAAACATATATGGAAAATGAAGTAGAAGCACCTAGATACCCTGGGCAGCCATCGCCGTATTAATAAGCATTTTTTAACGGATCCAATAAAAAAGAATCGGCAGTCCGGGACATGAAAATCATGTCCCGGACTGCCGGTTTTATTTTTTCTACCTAAGTTTTTAGTTATTTAAAAGTCTCCATAAACCATTGTCAGTTCATAGGATGCATGCGCCGGATAAAGGCTTCCCTTGCGGGGAGCCTCATTTGTTTATCCATTCAACCAGGACATCTTGTACATGGATAGAAAAAAATTACCCTTCCAACACATCCGCCTCTAATTCACTCGCAACCTCAAACATCTTGGGAATCACGGCTTCATTGGTGCCGGAAACGTAAACATCTCCTTGATAATAGCGGAATGGGATATTCGCATCACCATAGCTCCACATGAAGAAATCTCCCTCAATGGACATGCTGGTCGAGCCTGTCACCGTAAAAACTGATGTATAAGAAAAATCAGGTTGGGAAGCGAAATATCGTTTGCACTCTTCCAAAGATATGGTTTGGACCGAATCTCCATTTTCCTGTAATGCTCTTGTAATTCGATAGCGTTGACTCATTTCATTGCCTCCATATTGTAATTTTGCCGAAAGCTTTTCCGCGGTGTTGAACTATGGCCACCCGTTAGCCTCAACAACGTGCGTTTACTAATTCTTAGCTCATTGCAACCCATTCCTCTCCGTTAGCAAATTACATATGTATCCTAGTATACCATCTATTACATTCATTTTATTATGGTTATACTGTATCCCTTTTCTAAAAATGGAGCAGCTGCATATGACTCATAACGGGGGAAAATGAATGGAAAAGTTACATCTGCTTCTAGCATTGATTATCTTCATAACCTGGCTTTATTCACCAAGCATAATGGTGAAAGCAAAGGATTTGTATCAAGGGAATTAAATGAGAATAATCGCCGTGAAGTTATTCTTGAGCTAACTGAAAAAGGAACGAATACAATTCGAAGAGTACGTGACCAGTCGGTACAATTTTATAACGAGATCCTTGTAACGGTGATTACGTCTTTCTATTCCATTTACCGGTTGTTTAATTCCTCTGTTAAATGCGCAATTGCTTCTTCCGATTTTTCCAGTGTTGTTACCTTTTCTGTACTGCCAACGACTTTCCCGTAACGTTGAGTAAATACGCCTGGTCCAGGACCAATATCTAACACTGAATTAATTCAATCCATTCGTCTACGAGAATCAGTCTATGCAACGGCCTCATCTTGACTTTTTCCCATCCCAACTCTGACAAATTCTTATGAAACACCGTATTCCCCTCCTTTCTTACCAACCAAAGTTGATTAAGGTGTACACGATTAAGCCGAAAGAAATAATTAAAGATATAGTAGTCATCCATTTCATCCAGATAGGCATATCTTATGTCTCGTTGGTCAAGTTAGCGAGTAAAAGCACGTCTTTAATAAAGTCGTCCAGAAGCAAATGATAAGTAGAGTTTGGAGTAGTGATTTAAGGATAATATAATATAGAATGATTAATAAAATGGACATAAATGCTTTCTGGGAGGTCCTTACCGTGAATGCTCTGTTGCCACATATATCGAGGAATTCCTTACGCTTCAAGTTGACAGCTTTGGTCATGGCTATTATTTTGCCCATACTTGCCTTGTTGCTATACAACACCTTTTATGCCATTGACGTCGTTAGGGACCAGGTTGCACAATCGAATAAAAATTTGATATCCCTCTATATGGGACAGATCGATGACCGCCTTGATGATGTTGATAATTATTTAATCAGTCTTGCGGCTACCAATCTGGATTTGCAGAACATGTCGGACAATCGTTCTCCGAAAGAGGAACTGTTAAGTCAAATCCGGCTGTCCAGAAAATTGTCCGATGATGTGCTGGTCTATAAAACGATTGACTCTTTGTTTATATATATGGGAAAGGATGATTTGCTGGAAGGCATTAACCTAAGCGCTTCTTATAATCAGAGAGAAGCGGTGCGTAATTATTTAAAGAATTACCTTAATTCAACTGATCAGCTTTCCAAAGATTGGAGTGTGCAAAAACTTGGTGATGAATATTATTTGTTACGTATACTAGCTACTGAACATTCCTATGTAGGTGCATGGGTAGATATCAATCAGTTGCTGATGCCTTTAAAGCTAATAAATCTCGGTGAGAAAGGCGTTTCTTTGATGGTGACGGATAAAGGTATACCGACGATTCATGCGGAGCTTGTAAATGAGAATCGAGTCAATTTGAATCGAGGCTTCGAAAGTTATTATATGTCCGGTGATAAAAATCGTTTTCTGGTCGTAGGCGAGCGCTCAATGAAGGGGAATTTCAGCTTGTTAGCGCTCATTCCAGATGAACAAATATTAGAAAACTTGCCTTATTTGCAGCAAATTGCCACTTTAATCTCTCTGGGATCGATCTTACTGCTGCCAGTTTTCCTCATTATGCTGCGCAAAACGGTCCTGCGTCCGCTCAACCGAATCATCTCAGCAATGAAGTTGATTGGAGAAGGGAACTTGAACATTCGCATACAACCTTACCGTACAAGTGACGAGTATCTGGTTGTAAACAATTCGTTTAATAATATGATGACTCAGATCGAGGAACTGCGTATTAGCGTTTATGAAGAACAGATCAATAAGCAAAAAGCAGAGCTGCAGCATCTGCAGTTACAAATCAATCCTCATTTTTTTATGAATTCACTAAATATCATTTATACGCTTGCCCGTTCGGGTAAGACGAAGGTGATCGAGGAGATAACACTCTGCTTGGTTCAATATTTCAGATATATGTTCAGAAGCAATCTATCGGTCGTGCCGCTCCAGGATGAGCTGAAGCATGTACGGAATTATTTACGAATTCAGGAACTACGGTCGCCAACTGGACTTATTCCGTCCATTGAAGTTCATGACAACGTTGCGGATGTTTTTGTCCCGCCTCTTCTTATCCAGTCGTTTGTGGAAAATACGATTAAGCATGCCGTAACATTGGATACACCCGTATATTTGTTCATTGACATTCGGATGGATCATAGCGGGGGAGCATCGAGAGTGCATATTGAAATTAGAGATACGGGAGAAGGCTTTTCTCAGGAAATGCTTCAACGGCTTAGAGGAAACGAACCGATTCGAGACGATCAGGGCGAGCATATTGGCATTCGTAATATTCAACAGAGGCTTTATCTTCTATATGAGGGACAAGCAGATATCATATTTTATAATGGAAATCCTTCCGGAGCCATCATTGAAATTCATTTGCCGCTCGAACAAAACAACTTGAAGAAGGTGGATAATGGATGAATCTGCTAATCGTAGATGACGAGAGTATTGTAATTGACAGTCTTATATCCGATATTAATTGGTCTAAGCTGGGTATTACGGGTGTGTACACAGCATTCAACATTCGACAAGCGAAGGAGATCTTCGAAGGTACGGCCGTTGATATTATGCTATGTGATATCGAAATGCCGCAAGGAAGCGGATTGGATCTGCTTGATTGGGTGAGGGAACATTCGGAGACAACGGAATCAATTATTATGACTTGCCATGCTGACTTTCATTTCGCCAAACGGGCGATGAAGCTCGGCAGCTTGGATTATATATTGAAGCCCCTTCCATATGAGGAGCTTGAGATAGTGGTAGCGAAGGCAGTAGATAAAATTATTAAAGATAAAGAAACCGTCAACCTGGGCGAGAAGTGGTTCCGTCATCAATCCATATTGATGGAGCGATTTTGGATTGATGTATTGAATCGTTCTATTTCTTTGCAAGCTTCTCATATCGAAAAAATTGCGACGGAACGCAGTATACCGTTTTGTGCTTTAGATAAATTCGTGCCTGTGCTTATTCATATTCAGAGATGGCACAAGCCCATCAATCAACGCGATGAACGCATATTGGAATATGCGTTAAAGAACACGGCTGAAGAGATGATGAAGAGCGAGTCTTCCGTAATCCAAGTTATTCCTTTTACAAGAGGATCTCTGCTCGCAATAATATCTTTTGATGAAGCTAACTATAAGGAACAAGAGCTAAACCGTCTTTGCGAGCAATATATCACAGCTTGCCGCAGTTACTTCTTCTGTGATCTCACCTGTTATATTGGAGGGCAGGTTTATGTGAACCAGCTTCCTGAGCTAGTTGATGAGCTGATCGTTACCCAGAGGAATAACGTGGCACATAATAATAAAGTTATGAGACTTGGTAGCGAGCCGCTACGCATTAGCTCGGCGATCCGAAAACCGGACCAGCAGATGTGGACGGTGCTGCTGCGTGAAGGCTCACAGCAAAAAATCGTGATGGAAGCGGAGCGTTACTTGGTGAATCTTGCACATGCTTTCGAGCTTGACGCGAGCGCCTTGTATCTTTTTCAGCAATTTATTACACAGACTCAGTACTATATGATGAGACAGGAAGGTGCCCCTTTTCAATCTTTTTTCGGAGATGTCAAACTGGTGGAACTGTCCGAGAATGCAACGCGATCGATTCCTGATTTCCTCGCATGGATTTCCGGCTTCACGGAAACGATATCAGCATTAAAGAAAGAAAAGGACCCGAATCTTAGTGTGATAGAGCATATCATGGCATTTATCACGCAGCATCTGGACATGCCATTAACCAGGGAAGAGATCGCCCAGCAGGTGTATTTAAATCCGGATTATCTTGATCGCTTATGCAAGAGAGAGAAAGGAATGTCCGTAACGGAATTGCTTGTGTTGGAGCGTCTAAAACTTGCGGAATCGTTGCTGCTGAAAACGGAGATGCCAGTCAGCAGGGTAGCTGTAAGCGTCGGTTATTCGAATCTGTCGCACTTTTCGAGGAGATTTAAGAAGCATACCGGGATGAATCCGTTAGAATATAGGCTTAAGTCTCTCACGTAGTCCTATATGTAAACAAAAAGCCGACCGTACCTTCCGGTCGTTTTTTTTTATTTAAATCGAATACTTATTGGTCGAAATCAGGCAAATGAAAGGTCGAGCACGGAGCAGTTAGCTTGTTCCATTCGCATTACTATAGAGAATATACAACAAGTGAGTTGAGGAAAGGGAGGATTGTTCGATGACACAGGTCATGAGGGCACAAGAGAAGCAGATCAGCGTGAAGAAAAAAAACATGAAACTAAAGAAATATATGCCGCTAATCTTGATGACGCTGCCGGGTATTTTGTATTTGATCATCAACAACTATTTACCAATGTTCGGAATCGTAATCGCCTTCAAGGATGTTAATTTTTCGAAGGGCATATTGGGCAGTGAATGGGTCGGCTTTAAAAATTTTGAGTATTTGTTTAAGACAAGCGATGCCTTCATCATTACGAGAAATACGATCTTGTACAACACCGCATTTATCATTATTAATTTAATTGTAGCTCTAGGCATCGCTATTCTGCTCAATGAAATTCGAAATCGATTTCTGTCGAGGTTTTATCAGAGCATTATTTTGCTGCCGCATCTTATTTCCATGGTCATTGTCAGCTATCTTGCATTCGCTTTATTAAGCGCTGAAACTGGATTTATGAACAAAACGATTCTTCCAATGCTCGGTCTAAACGAAATTTCTTGGTACACTGAATCGCAATATTGGCCATTTATTTTAACCGTTATCCATGTTTGGAAAAGTGCAGGATTTCTGTGCGTTGTTTACTTGGCTGCAATAATCGGCATCGATCAGGAGTATTTTGAAGCAGCTACGCTCGACGGGGCTTCCAAATGGAAGCAAATCTTGATGATAACGATCCCTCTAATAATGCCGGTTATTACGATGATGACGCTGCTGGCGATCGGGCGCATTTTCTATTCTGACTTCGGCTTGTTCTATCAGGTTCCGCTCAACGCCGGTGCATTGAACAGCACAACAAACGTTATTGACACCTATGTCTACCGCGGCTTGATGCAGCTTGGTGATATTGGGATGTCGTCTGCTGCAGGCGTTTACCAATCGATTGTCGGTTTTGTATTAGTTCTAATTTCCAATTATGTCGTTCACAAAATCAACAGTGATAACGCTTTGTTCTAGAGAGGAGCTTAACATTTATGAATGCAGAAAATCGGACGATCCAATCGGTTGGCCATATTACGATGATCATCATTTCGGGTGCATGTCTTATTCCGTTCCTGCTGCTGGTCGTATCCTCATTGACGAGCGAGCAATCTATCCTTAGCAATGGGTATTCGTTTTTTCCGCAGGAGTGGAGCTTTACCGCTTATGAATATTTAGGGAAAGCATCTGAAGAAATTTTTAGGGCATACGGAATAACGATATTTATTACGCTGACAGGCACGGCGACTAGTTTAGCGATTACATCCCTGCTTGCCTATCCGATGTCCAGGGGAGACTTCCCGATAAAGAATCCGCTAGCCTTCTTCGTTTTCTTCACACTACTATTCAATGGAGGTCTAGTTCCGACATACCTAATCTACACGCAATATTTTGATATGAAAAACACGATTTGGGCGCTGATTATTCCAGGGCTGCTAATGAATGGATTTAATGTACTGCTCATGCGGACGTTTTTCATGACCTCCATTCCGCTGCCGGTTATCGAGTCTGCCAATATCGATGGAGCTGGAGAGTTCAGGACTTTTTTTTCTATTGTCATTCCGCTCTCGATGCCAATAATGGCCACCATCGGATTATTCCAGACCATCGCCTATTGGAACGACTGGTTTAATGGGCTTGTTTATTTGACAGATCCGCAGCTGTTCAGCATTCAAAACATTTTGAACCGAATACTGACGGACATACAGTTTTTATCGAGTGGGATGGCGGACTCGAGAGCTAGCGGTTCAGCACAGCAGCTGCCAAGCACGTCAGTACGTATGGCAATTGCCGTAGTGGGTGCTATTCCAATATTGATTGCTTATCCTTTTTTCCAGAAGTACTTCATTAAAGGAATTACGATCGGAGCGGTAAAAGGATAATTGCTTTTTGATCCGAGGGAACGAGGACAAAGTCGATATGGTGCAAATGAGAGGTCGAGCTCAGAGCAGAGTGCTTGAAAGCATGATTATATAATGGCTACACAAGCCAGCGAGGTTCAACGAAATCGGAATGCAACCGCTAACAAATCGCTGGTTATACCATACACAATGAAATGGGGGATTCACGATGGTTCAGAAAATGAAGTGGTTGTCCGCATTAATGGTTCTTTGCATGATAGTGCTGTCCGCATGTTCTTCAAATGGAGACAGCAATGGTGAAACGGCAAGCAATTCTGGAAGCGGAGGAGAGAAGCCTTACGAGCTAAATATTGTATTTCCTATTTTTGGCGGTGTGCCGACCGATCTGCAAGCTGTTCAAGATCAAATCAGCAAATTGGCTTTGGAGAAGATTAACACTACTGTCAAGCTGACTCCGATTAATTTCGGCGCTTGGGATCAGCAGACGAATCTGATGCTGACAAGTGGCGAGAAGATTGATCTTATGATGCTGTCCGGCAATACGTATCCACTAAAGGTGGCCAAGGGCCAATTGACGGCGCTGGATAAATTGATTGAAGAGCATGGCCAAGGGATCAAGAAAGTATTCGATCCTGCTTATTTATCTGCCAGTAAAATAGACGGAGGCACTTACGGAGTCCCTTCGAACCGCGATCTCGCAACGACTTATTCGTTTACGATGAGGAAGGACATGGTCGATAAATATAAAATAGATATTACGTCCATTAAATCGTTAGATGATGTGGAAGCGGTTTTGAAGACGATTAAAGAAAGCGAACCAACCATGGCACCTCTTATACCAGCCGCAGTTGGAAGAACGATCGCAGACAGCTATATTACTTATGATAACTTGGGAGATTCGTTCGGTGTATTACCAAATTTCGATAATGGTTTGAAGGTCGTCAATTTGTACGAAATGCCCGAATACGCAGAGCTATTGAACAAAATTCATAGCTGGTACAAAGCAGGATACATCCTAAAGGATGCAGCGACGAATAAAGACAGTCAGTTCGATCTATTGAAATCGAATCGTGGCTTCGGCTACTTGGCAAATACAAAGCCTGGGTTTGATGAACAGGAATCAAAGAACGGCGTTGCCGTTGTATCCGTTCCGCTTACACAGCCTGTTGCTACAACAACTTCTATTACTGGCATTATGTGGGGAATTCCAGGCAGCAGCAATAATGCTGCTAAAGCGATGCAATTTTTAAATCTTATGTATACGGATAAAGAAATCGTAAATCTATTCGATTGGGGAATCGAAGGCAAGCATTTCGAGAAAGTATCGGATAACGTTATCAAATTTCCACAAGGCGTCGACGGGACGAACAGCGGATACAATTTGTTCATGGGCTGGTTGTTTGGTAACCAATTTCTTTCTTACACCTTTGAAGGCGAAAACCCTGACATTTGGAGTCAAATGGACGAATTCAATTTTTCGGCGTTAAAATCCAAAGCTTTAGGATTTATATTTGATGTTAACCCGGTAAAAACGGAGTTTGCAGCTGTGACAGCTGTCAGTCAGGAATTCCGTCTCGCACTTGAAACTGGCATGTTGGATCCGAGTAAATCGCTTCCTGAATTTATTTCGAAGCTGAAATCAGCAGGAATCGAAAAAATTATAGCTGAAAAGCAAAAACAGCTGGATGAATGGGCGAAATCGAGTAAATAAAAAAGATGAGCCCCGGACTACTGGACGGGGCTCTCGTTCAAAGGAGAATACTTGATGCTCGGAATTTGGCATACCATTGTGCCGGCTACGCTAGGCAAGCTAAACGAGCGCAAGGAAGTCAACTTCCTTATTTCGGAGGAGGATTTGAAGTATTACACGGCGGATTTGATCTAAAGCAGAACCAGGTACTTTTAAGCTGCATATCGGAACAAGTTCCACAGAGGTCAAATCCGCAAGTTTCGAACTAGTATGACAATAATAGCGAGGTGTAGATTAAATGAAGCAATTACCCTATCTCAAAAATGAGGATGGATTAACAACTTTGTACGTGGACGGAGCACCCTATATCGCTTTAAGCGGTGAGATTCATAACTCCAGTTCGTCCAGTCTCGAATATATGAAGACGAAAGTTTGGCCGAATTTACGAGGCTTGCATTTGAATACCGTGATCGCGCCCGTTTTTTGGGAACTAATGGAGCCCGTTCAAGGTCAGTATGACTTTGCTCTGGTTGACGGTATTATCGAGCAGGCAAGAGAAGAAGGCGTAAGACTTGTCCTGCTATGGTTCGGGTTGTGGAAAAATGGTCGATCTACTTATGCACCTTCCTGGGTAAAAAAAGATTATCAATCCTATTTCAGAGCGCGTTATCCGGGCGGAGCGGCATCGGATACGATTTCACCGCTGTGCGGCGCAGCCGTTGAAGCGGACGCCACCGCGTTTCATTCTCTGATGAAGCATTTGAAGGAAATAGACGGGGAGGAGCAAACCGTCATTATGATGCAGATCGAGAACGAAATTGGTTTTCTGGGCGCGGAAAGAGATTACTCGGATAAGGCTAACAAGCAATTTGAAGAGGTTATTCCTTCGGGCCTTGCTGCCCTATATAGTAATAACGGTAACTGGAGAGAGGTATTTGGTGAAGCAGCCGCTGAAAATTTCATGGCCTATCACTATGCTTCCGCTATAGAAAAAATAGCTAAATCCGGTTCGGAAGCGTATCCGCTGCCAATGTTTGTTAACGCATGGCTGGAGCAATACCCTTGGAAGGCTGGCACTTATCCGAGCGGCGGTCCAATTGCGAAGGTTATGAAAATATGGAAGCACGCTGCTCCGACCATCTGTCTGTATGCGCCAGATATTTATTTACCTAATTTTGCTGAGGTTTGCGAAGAATATACGGCAGACGGCAATCCTCTCTTCATTCCGGAAGCAAGAAGAGATATGGTGTCGGCAACGAACGTATTTTACGCAATCGGAAAGCATAATGCACTATGCTTTGCCCCGTTCGGTATTGAGGATTTTCTTGCTACAGCGACAAATGAAGACGGGCCGGATTTCGGAATCATGATAGCACTTAATATCGATATGTCGGCCTTCATCCTAAACGGTACCGGACCATATCTAGCCGAAAGCTATAGATTGCTCGGCAATATGATGGGTATTATTAACCGGTATCGGGGTACTGGGAAAATGACCGGTTTCCTGCAGCACCATAATAGTGGATGCTTGCTGACTTTCTCGAAATATGATGTGAAGCTTACCTATAAACGGCAGGAGGACGGCAAGCCAGTTTCAGGAGGGCTGGTTATCGAGGTTAACGAGGATGAGTTTCTATTCGCGGGAATCGGGTTCTCGGTGGAATTTCTTCCGAAATCGGGAGAAACGGATAAGATCGGCTATATTCAAATCGAGGAAGGCGAGTTTATGAATGATCAATGGATTAGAGGTAGAGTATTGAACGGTGATGAAGCTGCTTATATGGTTTCGGTAGGTCGAAAACCAGCTGCTCTTAAAGTGGAGATGTATAAATATAATTAATCTATCAGCAAGGCCGCTTCTTCAAAACCTGTTTTCGGAGAAGGGGATTATTAAAAAAGCGATACGAAGGGATAAGGACGATGGCGGAAAAGAACCGAGATTTGAAAGCGATGATTGCACAAAGATGGTTTTATTAGTATCAAGATTCTAATATAGAAATACGAAAGTGCCCAAATTTGCTGCATTGCAAGGTTGGGCACTTTTTTAGTTTGTTGCTTTTTTGGGACGGTATGACGATCCGGTTGGATGCCGGGTTCATTCTCTCTTTCAAGTTTAAAGAAGCCGAAAACTGGGGGAAAATCACGACCGAGCTCAGCGGGCAAACCTTATCCATCTATTTGAATGGCCATTTGATTGCTTCACCTAATATTTTCCACACAATTCAAGGGGCTTTGCAAGTATTACGGGTGGTTTTACAGAAGAAGAAATAAGGGAAATCGCACATCAATTTGAGCTTGCCGTCGCCTCTGCAGGGCCAGACGGATAATTATCATAAAGAGAAAGCGGCAGCTGCGGACAAAAATTATGTCCAAGCTGCCGCTTTTATTTGTTTTTTATATCATCTCCTGAGGAGCAGATCGAAATGCCATCGATCTATCTTTTCATCTTAGAGATTTCGATCAAGACAAGCCTCTTAAATCAAACTTTATGGTAGATTAAGTGCCGCCATCTCTGTAAAATGTGTGTATCCCCAGCCACTCTGCCACCCTTCGTCATGCTATTTAAATATTTAAGTTGAAATCTGTCCACCCTATTTTAAATTATTAGAATTTATAAAGCGCTTTCAATTGGATATGATTGAACTGTTCCAATCGCCGGCCGAGTGGCCGGTAATGATAAAGCTCACCCAGGAGGGGTCCTATGAAAAAATGGTTGGTTACTGCTTTGGCGCTTATGCTCGCATTCGGTATTTTGTCCGCATGCGGTTCCGCCAACAATGAGGAAAAGACAAACGAAAGCAACGGCAGCAAGAACGCAGCAGAAGACGCAGCGAAGGATGTCACACTGAACGTCATGCATTTCATGATTGAGAAACCGAAGGTTGAAGCATTCGAAAAAATGACAGAAGCCTTTTCGGCGAAGCACCCAAACATCAAGTTCAATATTGAGATCGTTGCATCCGACAAGTACAACGACGCGCTCAAAATGAAAATCGCCGGCGGCGACGTGCCGGATATTATGTTCGGCCGCCCTAATACCATGATCGATTTTCTAGAATCAGGCGTATTTATGGACATTACCGATGAGAGCTTCGCGCAAAAGATCAACAAAACGTACATTCCGAATGTTTCCTACAAAGAGCGCGTCTACGGATTGCCGCTTGATCTCATGACAAACGGCGTCATCTATAACAAAGATTTGTTCGAGCAAGCCGGCGTTGCGGTTCCGATGACATGGACCGAATTCGTCGCCGCCTGCGAGCAGTTGAAGGCCAAGGGCATTACGCCGTTTGCCGGCGCTTTCCAGCAAGGCGTATCCTACATCAGCTACCTTTACCCGGATATTTTCGGCAGCACATTAAAACGCAATCCCAGCTTCCCTGCCCAGTTAATTTCGGGCGAGAAGAAATGGACGGATCTGCAGGACATTCGCGGACTGCTCGACCGCGTATCGACGATGATGCCTTATCTAAATGAAGATTACAGAGATATCGACTATGAGAAATCACTGCAATATTTTGCAACGGGCAAAGCCGCAATGACCGTAATCGGCAGCTTCGCCATCGGTACGATCCGCCAGTACAATCCAGAGGGTAATTTCGGCGTCTTCACCTTCCCGGCCTACGATAATGCGGAAGACAATGTCATGACCCACGGCACGGACAATACTTTCCTGCCTGCCGCGAACAGCAAGAATAAAGAGGAAATGCTTCAGTTCTTCGAGTTCATGGCATCGGAAGAAGGCGGACAAATTTGGGCCGACGGCGTTCAAACGATCAGCGCGCTTAATCCGGATCTGAAGCCGGCGACGCAGGATTCCATGGCCGCGGACTTCCAGAAGCTGTACCAGACTGGCAAAATCATTAACAACGGCGCAGAGCCTACCTTCTATGCACAGTGGGATGAAATTACATGGCGCCTGCTCGGACAATACATGATGCAGAAAAACCCTGCCGACCGCAAGCCTGACGAGGTACTAAATAATTTGGATAAGGAATTCGAGAAAGCTCGGAAAATGGGTTAGCTCAGTTACCCAATAAGCTTGATCACATGCGGCTTTTCTTCCCCTTCCCAGGGAGGAAAGGCCGCTCCATCTTAGAACTGGAGTTGAGTTTATGAAACGAATCTATCGCGACGAGTTGGTGAAGTTTACCTTCGTCCTTCCTGCGTTGCTGCTCTTCTGTCTCGCCATTCTAATTCCGTTCGCGAAAGGCGCCAATATTGCTTTTACGAACTGGAACGGAATTTCGCCGACCTATGAGTATGTCGGACTGCGCAATCTCAAGCTGCTCTTTTCTGATACGGATCTGCTGCAGATCATGGGCAACACGCTGCAGTATACGGTGTTCTACACGCTGTTCTGCAACGTCTTCGGCCTGCTGCTCGCCGTTATGCTTGTATCCAAATTCAAGGGTGAAAATTTTATTAAGAGCGCGCTGTTTATGCCGGTTATTATGAGCCTTGTGCTCACGGCTTATATTTTCAGCTATGTCTACGGTACGGTGTTTCCAAGCGTCCTTCATATTTCCGGACTGATGGGCAACGAAAAGACGGCCATGTGGGGCGTCATTCTAATGGCCTCTTGGAAAGAGGTCGGGCTTGCCATGGTCATTTATTATGCGGGCCTTCAAACCATTCCGAAGGATGTTTACGAATCTTCGACGATTGACGGCGCCTCGCCGGCACGGCAATTCTTCTCCGTGACGCTGCCGCTGCTTGCCCCGGCCTTCACGTACTGTATCCCGCTGTGGATCGGCAACGGGCTGAGAATGTTCGATTATGTGTTCGCGGTGGGCGGGCCGGGCAGATCCACCCAGACCATTGCCCAATACGTATATCAGTATGTATTTCCGTTCAATAAAGCCGGATACGGCCAGATGGCAGGTCTTGTCATGTTTATTTTCGTCATGGGCGCGACCGTCATCCTTACGTCGATTTTGCGCAAACGGGAGGTAGAATATTGAATACGAGAATTTCAAAAAGAGAAAAAGCGCTGCATGCCTGCAAAATTATTTTTCTTGTTTTAGCTGCTTTAATCGGGCTCTTTCCCTTTTATTTGGTCGTTATGTATGCCATTAAATCGCCGATCGACGCTGCCAACACGAATCCGCTGCTGCCGCCGCATACGATTGCATGGTCAAATTTCACCGAGGCGATTGAAGCCTCGAATTTTTTCAACGCAAGCAAAAACAGTCTAATCGTCTCCATATCCTGCGTCGTGCTGACCATTCTCGTCTGCTCGATGGCCGCTTATGCCATCGCACGAAGCACCAGCAGGCTTTATCGCATTTTATTTTACATGTTCGTCGCTTCCATTATGATGCCCTTTCAAGCTATCATGTTCCCTCTGTACAAAACTTGGCTGGATCTTGGATTGCTCAACACGCTGCCTGGACTGGTGCTGGCGCTGCTCGGCGTCGGTATCGGCTACAATATATTTCTGTATACCGGTTTCATCAAGACGGTGCCTCGGGAGCTGGAAGAAGCGGCGATGATCGACGGTGCCTCGAAATACCGGATATTTTTCGGAATCGTCTTCCCTCTTCTCAAGCCCGTGACGATGACCGTGCTTGTGCTCGGAACGCTCGGTGCTTGGAATGACTTTGTCGTATCGATGGTCATCGTGCAGAAGGAGGCGGTCACTACGCTGCCGCTCACGCAGGTTAGGTTCTTCGGCGAGTATACGACTCAGCTTCATTTGGCGTTTGCCGGCGTCCTGCTCGCAATGATACCGGTCATTATTCTATATTTCTTCACGCAAAAATATATCGTCGGCGGCGTAACGGCCGGCGCCGTGAAGGGCTGATCGCAGCCCTTCGGCTGCTGGACACAACTTGAGGCGAACCAGCCGCCTATTGCCTTCTATCCCCTTTGCGAACGAACGGGAGCGGCGCGCTCCAGAATGCTCACGGCGCGGCGGTTATGCTACAATGATAACAGCGGAAATCGCCAAAGCCGCATCCCATAGAGAGATACAGGTGATGAAATGAATCGTCTTTTCACGCGGGGAATGAGCTTTCGGACCAAGCTGATTGCGGCCTTCCTTGTTGCCAGCATACTCCCGCTGCTCATTTTGCAAGCGTTTACGAACTACCAAACCGGCAAAGCCATGCAAAACAAAATAGATGAGCTCGTGCAGATCAATTTAATGCAAACAGCCAAAAGCCTAGACTCCACCCTGTCCTCGTACAGGGATTTGGTGTTTCAGTTATTTACGGACGCGGACGTCTTCTTGCTCGTTAACCGGATCATTCACGACGATCCCGACAAAGCGATGCTGCTCTATGATTTGCAGGATAAATTAATCCATTACGCGTACACGAAGCAAGGTATCCGCAGCATTTCGGTGCTTATGCCGACCGGGCAGGTCATCTCCTTCGACAAGGAATCGGAAGCCCTTAACGGCTTGTGGCCGACAGGAGAAGAGGCTCTTCAGCTGGAGCTGTATAAGCAAGCAATGACCAGAGAAAATGAGAGCGTCATAACAAGCCCGGAAGCCGTTCAATCCATTCATAACAATGAGTCCTACGTCTTTCATATCGCCCGCAAAATCACGAATTTGCAGCCAGGCAACACAAACGGCGTCGGCGTCCTTGTCATTACGCTGTATGAATCGGTGCTAAACCATGCGACTTCGCTTACGCCGCCAAACATTCGCAGCTACAACGTGCTCGTGGACGGCAGCGGAGCCGTCGTGTCGGCGCTCGACAAATCGATGATCGGCAAGACGGTTGAGCAAATTCCCATGAAGGCGCCGATCCTCAACAGCTATAAAGAGAAGGTCAACGGCTGGTCCATTGTCAATTTGACCGAGCAGATAGATTTGTTCGAGGAAATGTACAAGATGCAGCGGCTCGGCTGGATTGCAGGCCTGCTTGCGATTCTCCTCTCCAGCGTGATGATTTACTACTTTTCCGACAGATTGACCGATTCCATTCGCAAGGTCGTCAAGGCGATGCAATCCGCCCAGCGCGGCCGCCTTAACGTACAGGTCGAAGAGCTAAGCAAAGATGAAATTTCTATTATTGCAACGAATTTCAATAAAATGATGGCTAACGTCAACCGGCTGATGGGCGAGACGACCCAAGCAAACCGAAAGCAGAAGGAAGCGGAGATCCGTGCGCTGGAAGCGCAAATCAACCCTCATTTTCTATATAACACGCTGGATTCGATTAATTGGATGGCCATTGAGAAAGACGAGCATGATATCAGCCGCATGCTGAAGAGCCTCGCCCAAATTTTGCGCTACAGCATCAATGCCAGCACCGCGACGGTCACCGTGCGTGACGAGCTGGAATGGCTGCGCCAATATGTATTTCTGCAGAAGCACCGGTTCGACGATGCGTTCGAATGCGAAATCGAATGCGAGCCGGAGCTGCTGGATGTCGGCATGCACAAGCTGCTGCTCCAGCCTTTTATCGAAAACTCGATCGTTCATGCCTTCTCGGGCATCACGTCGGGGGGCAAGCTCGGCATTTCCTTATATCGTGAAAATAAAGATTTCTTTATCATCCGCATCGAAGACAACGGCAAAGGAATGTCCGCCGATAACAACCTGCTTCTGGTCAATGGTGAATATCATGCTTCCTCTGAAAGTATTTCCGGTAGCGGACTCGGCATTCGAAATACGTTCGACCGCCTCCGTATCTATTACGGCGGCAGAGCATCATGGGGCATACAAAGCGAGCTTGGCCGCGGGACCGTTGTCACGCTGCAGCTTCCGCTGGAGCTGAATAAGGAGGATTAAAGCATGAGAATCATCGTTGTCGAAGACGAAAGAAAGACGCGGGCAGGCATTATCCGGCTCATTGGGAAGCTAAGCAGCGATTACGAGGTGGTCGGCGAAGCAGAGGACGGCCGTGAAGGGTTGGCTCTCATCCTTCGGCTCCAGCCGGATATCGTTATTCTTGATGTTCAAATGCCGGTCATGAACGGCCTCGAGATGCTCGAGGAGCTCAAACGAAGCCGGAATGGGGCAAAGCTGGTCATCCTCTCCGGCCATTCCGAATTCGAATATGCGCGGCAAGCCGTCCGGCTCGGTGCCAGCGAGTATTTAATGAAGCCCATCACCGCCGATGATCTGAAGCAGACCCTGCGGCAGCTCCATCAGACTATCGTTATGGAGAAGCTGTTCGGAGCGGAACGGACCGACATCCGGGACAGCTCCCGCGTCAAGCTTATGCCTGAGCGTCCCCTATGGGCGGCTGCCATCCATCCCGGCGCAGCCGATGAGCATAGCCTGCAGCAAACCTGGCAGCTTTTGCACGATGCCATCAAAAGTACTTCTCCTGAAGCCGCGTTGCTATTGGAACGTGCAGCGGACGGCTCAAGCATATTACTCGGCCAGACTGAAGCTTGGGATGGAAAAAGCCGACCGGCATTTGCCGATCGGCTGATGGAGGATACCGACGCCGTCCTTCGCGCCGGCGGCTTAAACGACATCGTATGGATATGGCGAACGGTAGAGCGGCTGTCAATGCTGCCCGAGGGCCTCGGCGATCTCTTTGAACTCCCGTTCTGGGCAATCGTTATCGGCAACCGCATCCCTCTAGAGGATATTGCTTCCGCCGAGCGGGAATGCATGCCGCTGCAATACCCCATCTCGCTTGAAATTAAGGCGAAAAAAGCAATCAGCGGAGCAGATAAAGGCATGATTGCCGAAACGGCCCGCCAGTTCCTGGACGAATGCTTCCGCGAGAGACATCGCCCGCAGGACATTCTTGAGGCTTGTTACCGCTTCGCCTCCTCGGTGCTTCATGTCCGCGGACAGCTCGAGCAATGCGGATCCGATTATCAAGGCGATAAAGAACTGCTGCTTGCCGTAAGCAAAGCGCGGACGCGGCAGGGGCTGCAGCAGGCCCTGCTCGCGGTAGCCGCCAAAGCATCGTCCGATGGCCCGGCGGCGGAAATGTACGGCTTGCTCGTAAACAAAGCGCTGCACATGGTGCGTGAGCGTTATTCCCAAGGGATTTCGCTTGAGGAAGCAGCGGCAGCCCTCAATATTACGCCGGAATATTTAAGCACCCTAGTCAACCGGGAGACCGGCAAAACCTTTACGGCGCACTTAAAGGAAACAAGAGTCGCCCGGGCCAAGGAGCTGCTGCTCTCCGGCGAGCTCAAAGCCTTCGAGATTAGCGCGCGGGTCGGCTATGCGGATTCGAAATATTTTTGCCGCGTCTTCAAAGAGCATACCGGCATGACGCCGGTGGAATACCAGAAAAAACACTGAGCATCCTGTACAAGTTAGTATATCGGTGGCGGTCCGAAGACCGCCATCCTGCTGACGTCCGTTTATTCAACGGCCTCTCTTTTCCCTGCGCTGTGCCTTCAAACGATTGGTTTTATTTTTTTGCCAGCCTCATAACGAGGAAAACTCCTTCAACTATCAAGCCTAAAATAAAACCTGCCGCCACCGCTTCTAGAAAGATAACGAAGCTGGCTAAGTCCTCCCAGCCTGTCACATCCTGCGAATAAATAGCCATTAACAGAAAACCTATGACCGTCCCGAGGTTTGAAAGCAGCCATAGCTTTTTCGCCCCTAACCAGCCCATAAAACTAAATAAAAAGGATAATACGATAGCAAGCACCATAAAACGGAAAGCCTGCATGCCAGTGAACGGCTGACCAAGTACAAGAAAACGAATAATCCATAACAAAACGCTGAATAACAACGAGGACGCTCCGGCCAAAAGCCACCAATTGGCACTTCTTTCTGCAGGAATTAAGCGCATCTCAGATAACCCCTCTCTCTCCTAGAAACCTTCTTGTTTATATAAACGCATAAAGCGCTTACTTTGTTTCGTTGTCGGCTTAAGTCAGGCATAATCCCGTTCTTATTCTATTCGCTTTGGCTTGTTATGATTAATGAAAACCAACTATTCGACCGCATCAAAAGAGAGCACCCCTTAAGGTGCTCTCTTTTTTTTTGAAGCTGGGACAAGTGCAGACTACTCCACGCCGTCATTAAAATTTTTATCGTAATGTTTATCGCCTTTGTGTTCAAGATCATTAAGCGTCTTTTCTAACGTAGCTACGATTTCTTCCTTTGCCTGCGTCAACGTGTCATAGAACACAGCCTCTTCCGCGCCTACGATTTTGACGCCGCTAATTGCCTGCATGGACTGGAATCTCCTGTGATGATCAGCAAGATCGTCAATGGCCTGAAGCGTATGCTTCGTTTGAAGAAACAAGTCTTTGTGATGCTGGTCGGCCAGCCTGTCCTCTAGTTGCTGCATTCTTGCATTCATCGGCACTATCCTTTCATATACGCATACTTACGAGGCATTGTCATGCCTATTTTTCCAATAAATTGCGCAATTATTCCCCCTATTTAAAGCAGCTCGCGCAAAGGTCCGCCTCCGCTCTCCTCTTCCTAGCTTCAAGGCTTTCAGTAAACGTTCAGTCCTGCTTCATATCTTCTTAACGTTACGATAAGACAATAGCAATATTCGAATGAGGCTTAGCACGAGCCCCACACTTCATTATTCCCTTTTTAGGAGCTGATCAACATTATAAATCTGACGAAAAAGAAAAAAATCTGGCTGATGCTTACCCTGCTGCTTCTCCTCTTCGGCGGCGTGCTGTACTCGCTTGCCGACCGTTATCTCATCGAGCATGTTGAAGTAAAGATTACTGCCGAGGAAACACCCGTCGCTGCAGCAAATAACTCCGCAAGCGATACCGAACAAGTGGAGCAGGATGATTGGAATTACAGCAGCGAGGATACGACGATTCAAATTAGTAAAGTGGAAACGGGCTCTGGAAGCGATAAAATCACTTATTACGTCGCGGATGTTCAGCTGGAACAAGCGAATCTGCTGCAATCCGCTTTTGCTAAAAATGCATTCGGACGAAATATAACCGAAAACACGTCGACCATCGCGGCAGCAAACAATGCCATTTTTGCTATCAATGGTGATTATTATGGCTTTCGCGACGATGGCGTCATTATCCGAAACGGCACGTTATACCGGGATGAGCCTACTCGCGACGCCTTAGCGCTGCTCTCTGACGGCACCATGAAATCGTATAACGAAGAGCAGCTTTCCTCCTCGGACCTGCTCGCGGAAGGCGTAACGCAGACGTATTCCTTTGGTCCCATTCTCGTGAAGGATGGAACCGTCGTCAACGATTTCGACAAGGTCGTCATCGACACGAATTTCGGGAATCGCTCCATTCAGGGCTCTAATCCCCGCACAGGCATTGGGATGATTGCTCCTAATCACTACGTTTTCATCGTCGTTGACGGACGCAAGGAAAATTACAGCAAAGGGATGACCTTATCCGAATTTGCCCAGGTATTTAAAGATCTAGGCGCAACCGAAGCTTACAATCTCGATGGCGGCGGCTCCTCCACCATGTACTTCATGGGCAGAGTCGTCAACAACCCGCAAGGCAAACAGCAGGAGCGCGGTGTCAGCGACATCCTTTACATTGCGGAATAACAAGTATTTTTAACCTTTACAAAGGAGGCTAACCGCCATGAATATATTAATTCCCTCCTACGAACCGGACGAGCGGCTCCTTTTTCTCATCCAGCAGTTAAGGGAGATCGGCTCATTTCCCATCATCGTTGTCGATGACGGAAGCGGAGAAGCCTACAGCCAGCTGTTTATTTCCGCTAGAGAATTGGGCTGCACGGTCATCACGCATAACGAAAATAAAGGAAAAGGACATGCCTTGAAATCCGGTTTCCACTATTTTATGCAAAAGGGCGTAACCGACGGCATCGTATGCGCAGACAGCGACGGACAGCATCTCCCGCAGGATATTATGAGAATTGCCAGCAGCATAGAGGAGCATAATCATCCTATCGTACTCGGCTGCAGACGCTTTACGGGCAAGGTGCCGTTCCGGAGCCGCTTCGGCAATACAGCCACGAGGCTGGTCTATACTTTTGCGACCGGCAAGCGCATTTATGATACGCAGACCGGGCTGCGCGGCTATTCCGCCGATATGCTGGACTGGCTGTGCCGAATTCCGGGCGAGCGTTTCGAATATGAGATGAACCTGCTGCTCGAAGCGCCGGCGGCAGGCTACTCCTTTCATGAGGTGCCCATTGATACCGTCTATCTTGATCATAATAAATCATCTCATTTTAGGCCGATCATCGATTCCGCCAGAATCTATGCCCCATTTCTTAAGTTCAGCATCTCCTCTTTGTCATCTGCGTTGATTGATATTTTGCTGCTTGCGCTGATTCATTTCTTCAGTTCAAGCCTCCTGCTCGCTGTACTCGGTGCAAGGCTGACGAGCTCCATCTTTAACTACACGATGAACAAGAGGTTCGTATTTGACAGAGATAAGCCCTCCGCCATCCGCACCTCCATGCCAAAATATTTCGCGCTCGTCATCCTCATTTTATTATTGAATTATGGCCTTATGCATGTATTCAATGAGCGCATCGGCGTGCCTTTGCTGGTAGCCAAGCTGCTTACGGAGGCTGTGTTATTTTTATTCAGTTACTGGGCGCAGCGTAAATTCGTTTACTGATCCGAGTCGGCGTTTTCAAGCCTAAGAAGCTTCGCCGTCCTTTGGCGGTTTAAGCTCATTTTGCGGAAATAGATAAGATAAGCACATTAATAGGTGAAAACTTAAGAATTTTTATTTGCAACGAAAAACCGGGCGAGGCACACCGCGATGTTCACATTGCGATGGGCTTCGCCCGGTTTATTTTTGGCATCGGATGAAATTAGAACGCGGCGGCAGGCTGTTTCATTTCCCTCGGAAGCAGAAAGCCAATCCCCTTCTTTAACAAACTGTCCAGGAGCACTTTGAACGGGGCAACCGAGATCCAATCGTGAATCAAAATTATTTCATTACCCGCAGAACCAAACGGCCTGCTTCCTTCGCTTGAAGAGGCTTCCAATCCCAAATCGAACGTATCCTGCGTGCATATCACATGTAGACCCTGCTTCAGGCTTGCTTCGTCCTGCGGCGCGTAATGAATGTTTTCAAAAGCAGGCTGTTGATATCCAAGCTGCTCCAGCGCAAGCTGAATGCCGGCAAAATGCTCCTGATTCATATCGTCCTGCATAAAAGGAAAACGAAACACTTTGATCGGCCTGGCGATATCCGTTCTTGCATAAAGGTCATCTATCAGACGGTCCGTTCGCTCAATCTGTCCTCGCGCGTCCATCAAGGAAATCGTTGAGAAGTCCGCAAGGCCGTAACCTCGATTTCCGATTACATGGCCCGATTGGATAGCATATAATGCCGCTTCCAAATTTTTCTCTAACGCCTCGCCAAGACAAAACCAAATCGCACGAATGCCGTTTGCATTCAAATAATTGATTTTTTGCATAAAATCCTCGGCAGGACCGTCTTCTATCGTGAGGTACGCCGCTCTTTCCACCGCTAACATAACCAGAAACCTCCGTTTATCTTTTACTGCCAACTATCAACATCTATGTATTATACCTTATATTTTAATCTTTGTTTGATTGCTCGGTAAAAAGGTTATTTAAAAAGCATGTGATCCAAAGCGCCACTCCCACTCTCGAACTATCTCCCTCTGCCACTCTTGCTCAGAAAACGTCCTCACTATCATCAAATTACATTGCAGAAAGTACAATAGAAAGCTGACATCACACAAATTTATTGGGCTACGCTGCAGAAAATACAGCAGAAACAGCCTCCATTAAGAAATTGAGCACTTATCCGGGCATTCTATTGCACAAACTGCAACGTAGCATCTATACTCTCGTTTCGAGAGGGTTTACGTTGCACAAAGTACAACGTAGCCTAACTACTCTCGCTTTGTGGGGCTCTACGAGATACAAACTACAACATAGCCTAGTTGATCGCGCTGGGTTCGGCTTCACGTTGCATTAACTGCAATGCAGCCTCGTCGCTTTCGTTTGGGCATTATACAAACTTTAACGCTCTCACTTCCACTCTCGAACTATCTCCCTCTGCCACTCTTGCTCAGAAAACGTCTCACTATTTTCAAATTACATTGCAGAAAGTACAATAGAAAGCTGACATCACACACATTTATTGGGCTACGCTGCAGAAAATACAGCAGAAACAGCCTCCATTAAGAAATGGAGCACTTATCCGGGCATTCTATTGCACAAACTGCAACGTAGCATCTATACTCGCGTTTCGAGAGGGTTTACGTTGCACTAACTGCAACGTAGCCTAACTACTCTCGCTTTGCGGGGCTCTACGTGATACAAACTACAACATAGCCTAGTTGATCGCGCTTGGTTCGGCTTTACGTCGCACAAACTGCGTTGCAGCCTCGTCGCTTTCGTTTGGGCGGTATACATACTTTAACGCAGTCACTCCCACTCTCGAACTATCTCCCACTGCCACACTATTGCTCAGTAACCGTCTCACTATCTTCAAATTACAGTGCAGAAAGTACAATAGAAAGCTGACATCACACACATTTATTTGACTACGTTGCAGAAAATACAGCAGAATCAGCCTCCAACCCTAAAATGAGCACTAATCCGGGCATTCTATTGCACAAACGTAACGTAGCATCGATACTCGCGTTTCGAGGGGTTTTCGTTGTACAAAGTACAACGCAGCCTATTGATCGCGCTTGGCATTGCAATAACTATTACATAGTCACTCCCACTCTCGAACTATCTCCCACTGCCACACTATTGCTCAGTAACCGTCTCACTATCTTCAAATTACATTGCAGAAAGTACAATAGAAAGCTGACATAACACACATTTATTGGACTACGTTGCAGAAAATACAGCAGAATCAGCCTCCAACCCGTAAATGAGCACTAATCCGGGCATTCTACTGCACAAACTGCAACGTAGCATCGATACCCGCGTTTGGAGAGGGTTTACGTTGTACTAACTGCAACGTAGCCTAGTTTCCCTCGCTTTGTGGGGCGCGGATATACGTTGCACAAACTGCAACGTAGCCTAGTTTCCCTCGCTTTGCGAGGCGGGGCAATACGTTGCACAAACTGCAACGTAGCCTAGTTTCCCTCGCTTTGCGGGGCGCGGCTATACGTTGCACAAACTGCAACGCGGCCTATTGCTCGAGCTTGGTTCTGCTCTACGTTGCACTAACTACAACGCAGCCTCGTCGCTTACGCATGGGCGTTGAACAAACGACAACACAGCTGCTCCCACTCTTGCTCGATCCCACACTACCACTCTAATGACCGCCCAGCCGCTCGACCAAAACGGGCGGCCGCCCAAACAGCTCCAGCTGCTTAAACGACCGCCCGTTTATGTGGGCTCTGCCTCAGGAATGCTTCCTGGCAGAGTTCAATTCATTCTCGTTTTGATGCCATTCCTTCAGCATGCTTTGATAGAAGCTGCTCTCCTGCGAGCTTAGCCCTTGCTTGTTTCCCTTAATGATCAAATCCCCAATATTCCGTTTCAAAATAATACTCCGACGTCCTAACATGTCCATGTAAGTCAATGAAATTCACCCTCCAGCTTATGTTTTCCAATCGGTCTATTTAAGTATAACGAATACTAAATCGATTGAAAAACAGCGTCAGGCTGTGCTATTTCCAATAATTCCGTCTACGGCGGATTGAGGGGGAACCACCCCCACCCGTTCGAAAACATCCTGCCGTATCCTCCCAATAACGCCCTATTCATTTCATGGCAGCCGAAGCGTAAGCAGGTTATGGCCCAATTCCCTCATTTTTGATATGGTTCGTCTTCAACTCAGAGCGGCGAAGCTTAATCTTTGCTTTTACGGTTACAGGCGTGTTTGCGAATATCTCATTCCATCTGCTCGCGAGCGGCAAAAATTGCTTATACCGCTTACGGTACATTTGCTCGCCAAAGCCAAACACATCCACCCCAAACCTTTTTTGGATACTTTGGATTGTAGCGGTCATTTGCTCCTCCAGGTACTCGGAAGCGAGCTTCTCCACCTGATCGTACCCGGAAACCTGCGTTATATCAATGGACTCGTCAACGCTCCCGATCAAGCCATTCCCCTCCAAATTAATCTGCAGCTTTAATTTCCCCTTATCCATGAAGGCATGAATACCAGATTTAATACCGAGAAGACGAACAGTTAGATCTTGCCGATGGCCCGGAATAGAGAGAGTGGTTCCTTCCACCTGGTTCCGCGCCATTAGCACCATCCTGCTCTCCTCAAGCGTGATGAAGCCAAGCAGCTTGTCCCCGGAGAAAACCCCCGCTCCGGATAGAATGACGGATGCCTTTGGCGTAACCGACTTGATGCTTTCCAGCAAATTCGCATCCTTGAAGGGGCCTTTGAGCGAGATTGAACCGAGTGTCAGCTCCCTTCCATCCGCAAGAATAGCTTGCGATACATCATACAACCTGGATTCTGGAATTCCTCCCCATGAATCACGGTAGCTTTCTACTTGGGAGACAATCTTCGACGAGGTTTGCGCGCCTCGAGGATAAAGAACCTTCAAGATTTGAGAAGCATGAACACCTTCCGAGACCAAGACTAAGACATCCTCCCGGATGTATCTTGTCCGCTGCAACGGGTCCAAGATATACGAAAGCCCTTGGCGGGCCAGCCGTTCGTCGACGATAATTACGCCAACGTGCGAGATGAGCAGGTTCCGGTCCAAACTTTCGTTAAAGCGCGTAACGATTTCAGCCAATGTGTTACCCTCCATTGACTGAACAACAGAAGGCACCGATTCCTTTTTCTCATTTAATTGACCGGCAATCATCGTCTCAATGGTTAGACGCAGCTTCCCGTTATGCCCCGGCTCCAAAGCCACTCCGGTAATCAGGGAGGTCTTATTCAACTCCGTATTATCCCAACAGCCGGACAAAGCAAGAGAATTAACCGACAGCATAAGGCAAAGAAAGAACCTACTCGCTTTATTCACGGTTTCCCCCTCCCATTTTCCTCATTTGGCAAAGGGGTTTGAAAAACCAATAGCGCATCCTTTTGTCGGCCTAAACGAAAAGGAACAAACGGAGAAAGATAAGCAACCCCGAAGGAATGCAATCTGACCAAATGAATCAACAGAAATACAGCGCCTAATATGACCCCATAGAAACCAAGCAGTGCAGCTAGAAAAATAAAACCAAATCGCAAAAGCCGAACATTGGCGCCAAAGGTATAGACGGGAGCAACAAAGCCTGAAATCGCGGTTAAGGATACAACGATCACGTTGATATTGGAGACAATGCCCGCTTGAACGGCTGCTTCACCGAGTACTAAAGCTCCCACAATGGAGATTGCTTGGCCAACGACCCGGGGCATCCGGGTGCCTGCCTCACGCAAAATTTCAAACGTGATTTCCATCAATAAAATTTCGATAACCGCTGGAAAGGGGACGCCTTCCCGCTGCCCCACAATGCTTGTTAACAGCACCGTGGGTACCAATTCGGCATGAAAGGTCGTTATCGCTATATAGAGGGACGGGACGAATAGCGAGAAGAAGAAAGCTAAGTAGCGCAATAAACGCGTAAAGGTGCCAAAAGCAAACCATTGGTAGTGATCCTCCGGTGACTTAAAGAAATCGTTCATGACTGCCGGAACCACCAAAACAAACGGACTGCCGTTTACGATAATGGCGGCCTTCGCCTCCATAATTGCAGTGCAAACCGCATCCGGCCGCTCGCTGCTGTAAACGGTTGGGAACAAGGAGAAGCGGATCGGTCTAAGCAGCTCTACTAAATTTCCGGAATCAAGTACGCTGGACATGTCGTTCGTTTGCAGTTTCGTTCTGATCTTTCGAAGCACCTCAGAATCTACTGCTCCCTCCAAATAGGCTAAATAAACGGGGGTTTGCGATTTATCACCCACTGTGTATTTTTCAAAGCGCAGCTGCTCATTGATCAGACGCCTTCGAATTAAGCTCATATTCGTATCCGCTGATTCCGTAAATCCGTCCTTTGGCCCTCTCACAACGGTTTGTGTGGTTGGCTCAGCGACGGATCTGGCATCCAGCTTCTTCACGTCAAGCATGAGCATGACGGCAGCTCCCTCTAATGCTAATCCTGCATGCCCGGTGGTCAGTTTTTGCGCGAGCTCCTTTAAATCGTTTATAAAAATGGCAGACAGCCCGCCATAATACTTCTCTCTCATTTCCTCCAGCATAGCAGCGCTGCCAAGCACCGGGCTCATATTGCTATGGGATACCGGTCTTACGATGTTGTCCATGATAAAGGGGACGCTTGTCATCGTTTCCAAATAGCAGAGCAGTCCAACGGTTTCGCCAACCCGAATCGGCACTACCTCGAGATCCTCCGTATCACCGAAGACATGCGTTAAATAGGAGCGTACATGTTCGAGCGACTGTATAGACATGTTTTTCGAATCACTCTGTAAGGCATTATTTGTTAAGTTCACCCGCTTTCGCCTCTCTTTCGCCTGGAACGAATCCAAATCAATAAACCCGTAATAAGCGGAATGACAAACTGAAACGGAATATGCAGGCAGCGGATAACCAAATGAAGCCCTTCCTCCGTGTGCTCGGCAAAGCTGTGTGTAACCATTAACGACATGGCCCCAATCAACAAGGCCAGAGGATAGATGTATGTTTTGCTTGCCTTCCCGAAGATAACCCAAACCCCTTTGGTTCCCGCATATAAAAAAACAGCACATTTCAGAAAAACGACAACAATGATGATCAACGCGACCAAGGCGTCCATACGGTTTATAAAATCCGAAACATTAATGAGCCTTGCTGCATCCAGTAAAGGAAACGTGGAATACTTCTCGTATTCCATTCCCATCGCCCAGATCTGAAGCAGATCGGAGAGGCACAAAATAACGCCTGCGGATATAATCGCTGCCATTCCCGCTTTGCGGAAAGAACGCTTTCCCATCATGCGCGGATACAACACTAGGAAAACGATCAATTCTCCATAAGTCGTCCATAATAAGCTTGAAAAGCTCGTATTGATTACGGGAACAAAACCTTTCGACAAAAAAGGAAGCATTCTTTCCAACTCAAGCGACCCGCTCATAAGCAGGAGCGCAGCTATGCAAATAAAAAATAAAAGTAACAACGCGATAACGGCTTCCGATAATCGCCCTAATGTCTGTGCACCGCCAAAGGCTGCATAAGCAATAATCAGCACAAACAGTACAACAACGACCTCTTGCGGGGTTTTACGTAACAGGGTCGTCATGACCAGCTCCAGCATATCCCGAATGTTACGGGCCGCAATATAAAGAAAATATACGCTGTAACAGAGTACGAGTGATTTTCCGATCACTTTTCCCCATGCGTTGACGAGAAGAGCATACAGGCTTCTCTGCGACTCAGCGGAAACCAGAACCGTATAGAATAGAAACAACAGGATCGCTGGAAGGACCGTAATGAGGGGAACCAGCCAAACATCCGGCACCACCTTAGGTGTCCCAAAGATAATGGACGTCCCTAACAGCAAAACCATCATGAGGCTATAGATTTGAAACCCCGACATTTTATTCGTCATCGCTTGTTCCTATTGCTGAGCGTTCACCGCTTGCGATCCGTGGCCTTTTACGGACCCGAGCACGTTTTAGCCCTCGCAAATCCCGAAATAATGCCACAATAAAGGCTGCTGCGATCATGAGATAGGTCGGCCAGCCATTATCATTCAACGACTGCTTACCGAGCGCAGTTCCAAAATTTTCTTTATATATATCCATATCCAAGAGAGCAATAAGCAGCGATGCCAAAATAGAAACGGCTAAAACGCCTATAGTCGTCATTTTGAACAGCTCCGTTTCTCATTCATTTATTTACCTTTTAGTACTTTTCACTGTTACAGCTGGAAATATGTAAAAAAATCCGTTTATAAGGACAACAAAAAACCACAACCCTCTACAGGGCTGTGGTTTATCGAAAGATTAAGCTTTGCTTATAATCTCATCTATTTCGCTTTTCAGTAATAGATATCTGTGGACGCTGCGGTTAATCGCAACTTTCGTCAGGTTGTGCTTTAGCACGTATACCTTCATCTGATCCTTTGATAGGCCTAAAAGATCTCCGGCTTCGGTAACCGTTAATACCTCCTGCTTGCTCGTCGCATTAAACGTCTTCTTCACCTTTAGATCCCAGTCTTCAAATACTACCTGCATATTTCCGACTCCTTTATCATAGTCAATGATCGTTATTGACTGCATCGCTTTATTATACCACGAACAGCCGCATAACTTAACCCGATAAAAATTTAGGAGAAATAAAATAATAAATGACGAGGCGTCAATTCGCCTTCGGAAAAATAAGATTGAACTCCGTTCCCGCTCCAGGCTCGCTCTTCACCGTGATTTTACCGTTCATTTTCTTTATAATCCCGAAAGAAACCATCGTTCCAAGTCCCGTCCCTTTTTCCTTTGTTGAATAATATGGCGTCCCCAGCCTCTTTATCTGATCAGAAGACATTCCGCTCCCATTATCGCTCAAGATCACCCAAGCATGTTGATCGCGGATAATCGTTTTCAGCTCCAACAGGCCACCGCTTTGCATCGATTCAATGGCATTTTTGCCGATGTTGACCAATGCCTGACGAAATTTATACCTGTCCCCCTGAATATGAAAAGCTTGCTCTTCCTCTGTCATCACTTGAATTTGAATATTGTTGTAATTCGCGTAAGTCATGAGCACGTTCGCTAAATAATGCATTTCCTGATGGACATCAATCGCTTCAACGACCTCCGGATCCGGCTTGGCGAGCGAGAGGTAGTCCGCAATAATCGACTCCGCGCGGTCTAATTCCTCTAAGCATATTTTTTGATAGAGCTTCTTCTTGTCTTTATCGAGATCAGCCGTAGCGAAAAGCTGAACAAAGCCTTTTATGGTGGTAAGCGGATTTCGGATTTCATGCGCAACGGAAGCCGCCATATCGCCGACAATTTTCATCTTCTCGCTTCTCGCGATCTCCTCTTGCATGATAAAAAAACGATGCATCATTTCGATTACATACACGCATACCCCGGCAATGAAACCTTGCAAAACATACGTTTGCAGCGTGTCCCATGGTCTATTTACAAGCAGCTCTATTTGTCCCGTATAAGAAAGGTAGATGGTAAAGGTCAACAGCTTAATAAGCGTGCAATAAAGGACCGCTGCGGTTATTTTTTGCGTTAAAGTCAGCGAGCTGTAGCTTTTGGATAAGTAAACGAAGAGGACAAAACTCGGCAATATCGAAATGACGTATAACCATTCATTGGGGCTGTTTAGAAAAGAACGGCACAGAAGAAGAGTGGCATACAGGAAAAAAGAAACCTGGACGCCGCCTAATAAGGAACCGATCGCCAATGGAATCGACCGGAAATCGTAGATTAATCCGTTTAAATTGATCGGAAACGACATCGTCGTGATGATGGCGAGCGAGAAGAGGACATATAAACAGAAGCGATACAAGAGCTTGTTGTTCTTGATTTTGTAGATATAGTAGTACAAAGCTAACGGAGAACAAATAATGAAAATATTCAGCAGCAAATCCTTTAAATATTCCATCCTGTTTTCCCCCAATAATTGGTTATGATATAATGTTAGCTTTTGTACCATTTAAGCTTATTTCACCCTTAATATATCATAATCAAGAATACAAAAGACATCAAAACAATAGAAATCGCAGAGCCGGATAAATGATATAATAAGCTGATTCGCAAATAGACCTTATTCGTACGGGAGACTTCTTCTTGATAAAATCAATCGAAACCATGAACATCGCGGAGTGGCACGCCCTTTTCGGCTCGCGCACCGCGATTTTGTCCGATCATATCCGGAACGCTGCCTTTGTACAGGCTGCCCTTGCAGCCATTCATCAAATAAAACCCGGGCTTGCGCCCGAGCGCGACCGCTTTTTCGAGCTGCATGCGCATCTTCATATCCTCTTGCTGCTGCTCCATCTTGCTCCGAACCAGGCACTGCGGCCGGGCGCTTTTATCGGTTTTCACACGCATACCGCGATTTCCGAGGTGCAGCTGAAGATCACCGGCATTTTGCAAAATAAGCCTGAAACGGCAGAAGGTACGGTCGACCGCCAGCTCCTGACCGAGACGCTCTCCTTCTTAAGAAGGCAAATGCTGATAGAGACAGGAGACAAGGCTTATTTCAGCGACTCGTATTTTGGGCTTTGGCATTGCTGGATTGGACCCAATCAATCTCAACCGCAGCTATATCTCGAGGAGCTTCAGCATCTGAATGAGGCTCCTAGCCTGCTTAGCTCCGCTCTCTCCCGCCGCCCCTGGCTGCTAGCCCAAGCTTGGATGAACTTCTTTCTCCGCCGGGATCAGGAAGCATTGGCCTTGCTGGCCGAAATAAACAGCGGCTTTGGGCTCCGCAGCAGCGACCTCTTTCCGCTTTTGTCCGCGATGGCCGAAGCAGGAGAGTGGCAGCGCCTATTGGAATGGCTTGCAGAAACGGCGCCGCTAATGGAGCGGCAGAAGCCCAACAGCTTGGAAATCTTTTATGGCTATTGGGACGGGGTCATTTCGCATATTCCCCATGCCGAGCAGCAAATGTGGGGACCTCTTTTCCGGCTGTCGCCGTCCATTTACGAGCAAAAACTGCTCATGCATGGCAAATGGCAGCAATGGATGGACTACCAGCTCAGCACGGGGACCGATCCTTTCGCGTACCGCGTCGGCGTTTTTGCGCCCATTGAGAAGCATGCGCCCGAGCTGCTGCTTCCTTTCTACCATCAAGCCGCGGAATCCTATGTGCTGCTCAAAAACAGAGGCGGTTATAAATCTGCGGTCAAGCTGCTGAAACGGCTCGCTAAACTGTATAAAAAAAGAAAGGACGAGGAACGGTGGGAGACGTTTATCGCTGCCTTCGCTTCACGACATAGCCGGCTTCGCGCTTTGCAAGAGGAGCTTCGGAAAGGAAAGCTAATTCCATGAGCTATCATATAAAATCCTTCACGGTACACGTAAATTTAACGACGCATGGCGATGCCCTTCTATACGGGGTTAACCACACGGATGATTACTTAAGCGGCATCAGCTTAAAGCACAGCTTGTTTGCCTGGCATGAGGCTTCCTTCTATGGAACGGAGCTGGAGCTCCAGCAGGTGCCAGGGCTCGAGCTCGTGCTGCTTCCTGCCGAGCAGGTCATTCCGTTTTTTGCCGAAAATAAGAGGCTTGAGCACATTTCATGGCTATGGGGAGAGCAAGCCGGGCCGCTGGTTAAACTGGCACCCCTGCTGGCGGCTGAAATCGAAGCCAAGCATCATATGCCCAGCTTCTCCGCTTTCCGGTCCGGCAAGCTGCAATGGACGTGGGACAGCCCCGCGCTGCATAAGCAGATTCAAGCCGAAGCTTCTGCCTTAGATGCGGATTCCGGTTTCCTGAACGGCCTGCAAGCCGCTTTCTCCGCGGCCGTATTCGATGTCCATTACGGGACGGAAACGGCGTCAGCCGATTTACGGAGGGAATATCCGCTCCTATTTGCCAAGGACCATGCGGCTGCTGCGGGGATGGATGCTCAAGCCTGGTTGATCTCAATCGGATGGAAGGCCGATCAAGCCCCCTTCCGTCCCATGCTGCAGCTCGTGGAGCCGGCGGAGATGGAGGCGCCTTGGCAGCTTAAGCTTATTTTGCAGGACAAGCTCGATCAGGCGGTGCTTACGAATGTGAGACTGTCGGAGTCTGGCGAAGCCTTTGGCTCTTGGCCCGCTTCTTGGTCCGGCCCCGTCCGCGAGCGGTCAGCCAGCTGGCTGGAGCGCCTGCGGGCCTGCTTATCGCCTGAGCGGTTCGCCGGTCCCCTCGGGGATATTCTAAACGCTCCGCTCGGCAATGATGCCGCCTGGCGCTTCCTCGCCGTAGACAGTCCTCGCCTGTTAGACGCAGGCTGGCAGGTGCTTCTTCCCGCATGGTGGGAAACGGCCAGCCGCAAGAAGCCCAAGCTGCGCGCCAAAGTCAGCTCGCGCGCGGAGAGCTCCGGCGAATCATTGTTCGGATTGGATACACTGATCGACTTTGATTGGCGCATCGCAATCGGCGAGACCGACCTCACCGAATCCGAATTCAATGAGCTCGTCGTCCGCAATGAACGGCTGGTCCGCTTCCGCGGCCAGTGGATTTCGCTCGACCCCGCCCTGCTGGCGCAAATTCGCAAAGCGATGTCGGGCATTGACCGCTCTGAGGGCCTGTCCTTCCAGGACGTGCTTCAGCTTCACCTGCTCGGAAGCGGCGGCAGTCCGGAAGATGAACAGGCCGGGCAGGATGCCGAGCAGGAACAGCGCATCCAGCTGGAGGTCGAGCTGAACGAGCATCTGATGAAGCTCGTCAGCCAGCTCAGCCAGCGGTCGGAATGGCCGCTTCTTCCCGTACCGGCCGGCCTAAAAGCCGAGCTGCGCAACTATCAGCATGAAGGCTATGCCTGGCTGTCGTTTCTGAGGCGCTTCGGGCTAGGCGCTTGTCTTGCCGATGATATGGGACTCGGCAAAACCGTCCAGCTGATCGCATATTTATTGAACCTGAAAGAAAGCGCCGCAAATAGCGAGGACCAAACTGCTGCGCTCATCGTCTGCCCAACCTCGGTTCTAGGCAACTGGCAGAAGGAGATCAGCAGGTTTGCGCCGTCGCTGAGCGTTATGCTTCACTATGGCAGCAAACGCCTGGAAGGCGAAGCCTTTCACGCGGCAGCCGCGCAGGCAGACGTCATTCTGACCTCGTTCGCAACCGCGACGCTTGATCAGGAGCTGCTGCAGGAATTCACCTGGGGGGCGATTTGCTTGGATGAAGCCCAGAATATTAAAAACGCGCAAACCAAACAATCCGCGGCGGTGCGCAGCTTCTCGGCCAAGCATCGCATTGCCTTAACCGGAACGCCGATCGAGAACCGGCTGTCGGAGCTTTGGTCCATTTACGATTTTATGAATCCCGGATTTCTCGGAACGGCCCACGGTTTTCAGCACCGGTTCAGCAATCCGATCGAGAAAGAGCAGGACAAGAAGCGCACGGCCGATTTGCAAAAGCTGGTGAAGCCGTTTATGCTCCGCCGCAAGAAGAAAGACCCGGCGATCCAGCTGGATCTGCCGGACAAAAACGAAATGAAGACCTATATCCATCTGACAGCCGAACAGGGTGCGCTCTATAACCAAACCGTCAACCAGCTCATGGATCGTATGCAGAAACTCGAAGGCATCGAACGAAAAGGCGCCATCCTGTCCTCGATTATGCAGCTTAAGCAAATTTGCGACCATCCGATGCTGCTGTCGAAGGAGCCGATCCCGGACATGCCTGCCGCGGACGGCGTTCCTTTGGATACCGAACCGCTTATTAACCGATCCGCTAAGCTCGAGCGCCTGCTCGCGATGGTGAAGGAACTGCGCGAAGAAGGCGAGCGCTGCCTGATCTTCACGCAGTATATCGGCATGGGGCAGCTGCTTCAGTCCGTGCTGCAGCAGGAGCTGCAGGAGCCTGTCCTCTACTTGAACGGCAGTACCTCCAAGCTGGCGCGCGACCGCATGATCGATAAATTCCAATCGAATACGCTGCCGCCCGACGAGCAGCCTAACGTGTTTATTTTGTCGATCAAAGCCGGGGGTGTCGGCCTTAATCTGACCGCGGCTAATCATGTCTTCCATTTTGACCGCTGGTGGAACCCGGCGGTCGAGAACCAAGCGACGGACCGCGCGTACCGCATGGGGCAGACCCGCGACGTGCAGGTGCATAAATTTATTTCGCTTGGCACGCTGGAAGAGCGGATCGACGAGATGCTCGAGAATAAGCAGCAGCTTAGCGAAAATGTGATTTCCAGCTCCGAGGGCTGGATTACGGAGCTTTCCACGGAAGCGCTGAAGGAGCTCTTTACCCTGCGGCATGACTTTAGCCAGTCGTAGGCTATGGTATTTTGCGACTTGCCGCAGGATACGGTGTTGTGCTACACTGGTGCTAATTTACTGGAACGGAGGGTTACGTGTGATAGACTTTATCCGAGTTAGGTCTTTGCGCAGCTGCTAATTGAATAGCGCCAAAGCTCTGCCTGTGTGCAGAGGACTCAGGATAGGTCTGCCATTTTGAAGGTAACCCATAGCATCTCGTATACGGCGTCAGGGATCGGAAGATTCCTTTTCGCGTATACACCTTTAGAACGGGAACTCCATAAGTGTATAGAAACGGATAGCTGCAGCTTTTTGTGTCGGATGGGCTTGGTCCCCTCTTTTCATGACGGCTCCGCTTCGCATACCTTAGGTAGACCATCGGTCCATCGAATAAGGGAATTTGTTCCTTATGGATTATTCTGATATCCTCTTACCTATAACGGTAAACACAGGCGGCGCTGCCTGTGTTTTTTTGTATAATAAAAAACCTTAGAGGATGATGAATAATGGAACAACCGAAGCAAAAAGCGGTCATCGTGGGCGTTCAGCTTCAAAATCAAACGGATTTTGCCTACTCCATGGAGGAGCTCCGCAACCTGGCGGCCGCCTGTTATATCGAGGTGGCCGACGAGCTGAGCCAAAAGGCTGCCCGCATAAATCCTTCCCATTATATCGGGACCGGTAAAATTCAAGAGCTGCTTGCGCTGCTCGAAGCGCATGACGCGCAGGTCGTTATTTTCAACGATGAGCTGTCTCCCTCCCAAATCCGAAATTTGGAGGCCGCATTGGAGAGGACGGTCATTGACCGGACGATTCTGATCTTGGATATCTTTGCGGAACGCGCCAAAACAAGAGAAGCCCAGCTGCAGGTCGAAGTCGCCAGGCTTCAATATATGCTGCCCCGGCTTGTCGGCCTGCGCGCATCGCTCGGACGGCAGGGCGGCGGCGCCGGCCTCAAGAACAGAGGCGCCGGCGAGACGAAGCTCGAGCTCGACCGGAGACGGATCGAGGAAAGAATAACCGCTTTGCAGGCAGAGCTGGATAAGCTTGTGGCAAGGCGCCAGATTCAGCGGAAGCAGCGGCAAAAGAACGAGGTGCCCGTCGTCTGTCTCGTTGGGTATACCAATACGGGAAAATCCAGCTTGATGAACGCTTTGCTCGAGAAATACAATCCCGAGACAACGAAGCAGGTGTTCGCGCAGGATATGCTGTTTGCGACGCTCGAGACCTCGGTTAGAAGCATTGATCTGCCGGACAAAAAATCTTTTCTGCTGACGGATACCGTCGGCTTCGTAAGCCAGCTCCCCCACCATCTTGTGAAAGCCTTTCGCTCTACCCTGGAGGAAGTAGCCGAAGCCGATCTGCTGGTTCATGTCGTCGATTACTCCCATGATGAATATGAGCAGCTCGTTTCCGTGACGAATGAGACCTTGAAAGAGCTGCGCGCTTACGATATTCCGACAATCTACGCCTACAATAAATGCGACTTGACGGAGCATCCTTACCCAGCGGTCTCGGACAACAATGTCTATTTGTCGGCGAGGAACAAAAGCGGTTTGGATGAGCTGATTCAGGTGATCCGCGATCATATCTTCGATGATTATATGAAATGCGAGCTGTTGATTCCGTTTAGCCAGGGGCGTCTTGTCGCTTATTTTAACGAGCATGCCCATGTCGAAGCGACGGAGTACGAACCGGAAGGCACGCGAATGAAGCTGGAATGCCGCGTATCTGATTTCGAGAAATACCGCGAGGATGTTATCGTGCTGTAACTGGTCAAAATGCAATAATAAAACGGCAGCCTGGGTCGGTTAACTCCGTCCCAGGCCGCCGTTTTTTATGAAACCTACCGTTTTCCGCTTCGCTGTCCTAACGGGTGATGTCCTGCGGATGGGGCTCCGTAACCAGCTCTGCCGCTTTCGCATTCGCTTCAACCTGCTCGGGATCCTTGCAGCCGGGAATGACCGCCGTTACCGCATGATGCTTTAAGCACCATGCGAGCGCCCAGCTGGCCATCGTGACGCCTTTCGGAACCTCTTCCCGCTGAATATGCTCCACCTCCAGCAGTCGCAGGCGCGTGCTTTCCTTATCGTGCCGGTGACGCACATCGTTATCGCCAAAAACAGCTCCCGGCTTATATTTTCCGCTTAGGTAGCCGCTCGCCAAAGGAACGCGTGCCAATACGCCCAGATCTTGCTTCTGGCACGAAGGGAATACCCGCTCCTCCGGAGCGCGATCGAGCCGGTTATATACAACCTGAATGGCTCTCGAATTTACCTTGGAGGATGCCTCGGTTTGATGAAGATTGTCATTGCTGCCGATTGAGGTGCCTAGGAAACGGATTTTGCCCGCCGCGATTTGCTTATCCAGCGTAGTCCACAGCTCATCGTTGTCAAACGCCTGATCCGGACCCGAATGGAATTGATAAAGATCGATGTATTCCGTTTTCAGCGCCTTCAGCGAAGCATCCAGCTGCGCTACAACGCCTTGCGCGTCAAAGACATCGTTGCGCGTGAAGCGCTCATGGAAATGATGGCCGAACTTAGTCGCAATGATCCAATCTTCCCGGTTGCGGCGGCTGATATAATCTCCGATGAGGGACTCCGAGAGATGATCGCCATAACATTCCGCAGTATCGATCAGATTAATGCCGAGCTCTCGGCCTTTGTCGAGAACCGCATCCGCTTCCTCCTGCGTATACTCTCTCCCCCACTCGCCTCCAAACTGCCAGGTTCCAAGACCGATTACCGATACTTCCAGATCCGTGCTTCCCAGTCTCCGATATTTCATGATCAACACTCCTTCCAATTGAGTTATTGCTTGTCTATTTCATTTTAACTCTATAAACCATAAATAGGAAATAACCCTCTATCCTTCTTAACGCTCCGCAGGTACTTCTACCACCTTATTTTTTTGATCAGATCGATCAAGAGCTGCTGCTCGCGGTGTTCGAATGACCACTGATAAATTTCCTCCAAAATGCGTTCCAAGCTCGTATATCCCTTAGCCAATCCGTTCAAACGCGCGGCCAAGGTAGAGTTTCGCAAATCCGTCTCCGTCGGGTAAAGGGTGCTTAGTTTTTCGATCGCATCGGGAAATCTTTTGAGATAATACTTTTGATGCTTATCCTCCGCAAGGGTAAAGGGAGCCGCGGGAACAACCTCCGTCGCCGGTTCGGCCTTGCCCTGCTCCTTCCTGTTTTGCAGAACATGCCGTATCGTGTCATTTTGCCGTTCATCGAAATAAAGCAGCAGCGACATGTATTGCCGCCCTTTATAATCATTAATATTAACCGGGTTATGGCTGTCCCAAAACACGTTCAATATATCTTCAAAGGCGATGCGGCCGGGGTCAAATTCCACTTGAACCGTTTCCGTGTGATCACCCATTTGACGGTAAGTCGGATTGGCGGTTGTGCCGCCCGCATAACCGACGCGGGTTTTCATGACACCCGGCAAATGCCCGAACAAGGCTTCCGGGCTCCAAAAACACCCCATGCCGAACATGGCAAGCTGAAGCTCATTACCGGAATTTAACGGCTCTTTCCCGCTGGTTGGATTGGCTTCATGGTCCATCAGGATGCCTCCTTCTGAAAAATAGAAATATTTGTACTGCCGAGATGAAATTATGTGAATGCTATGCTACAATACTAAAATTGCACAGGCAACATCATAGGGAGGTTTATCTTAGCGCCATGCTTATTATTGGAATCGCCGGCGGCACAGGATCCGGCAAAACAACGGTTGCCCGCTCCGTTATTGACCGTCTAGGCTCGGATAAAGTAACGTTCATATCCCAGGATAATTATTATAAAAATCCTACGCATCTCAGCTTTGCCGAACGCGAGCTGATTAATTACGATCATCCGCTCGCTTTTGATATCGAGCTTCTCGCAAACGATCTTCTATTGCTCAAAGCAGGCCAAACGGCTTACGCTCCGGTCTATGATTTTACCGTCCATGCCCGCTCCTCCGATCAAACGGTAGAGCTTAAGCCGAATAAAATCGTTATTCTTGAAGGACTTCATGTGCTGTCCGAGGAAAGCATCCGGCAGGTACTCGATATTAAGGTATTTGTCGATACAGATCCCGATGTGCGTATTCTGCGCCGCGTGCTGCGGGATATCGAGGAACGCGGGCGGACCATTCAGTCCGTGCATGACCAATACCTGAATACCGTGAAGCCGATGCATGAAGCATTTATCGAGCCATCCAAAAAATATGCCGATCTCATCATTCCCGAGGGCGGTCATAATGAGGTAGGCATACAGCTGTTGTCGATCTTGACGGAGAAATATTTGACTGACGGCCCAGGACCGTTCGATTTGTAACGACTGTACCTGACGCAATAAAGAAGAGCACCCTTCGCGGCGCTCTTCTTTTTATTTTTGATGCCGTATTTATTATTTATGCTTTTGCGAACTGGAGAATGGCTATCGCGGCCCGTTCCCTTCGATCTGCATCTCCGCTGCTCATCGCTTCCTTTAATAAATCGAGCGCTCTCGCAATCGTCTCTTCGTCGACCAGGACCGATATCGCCGCCTCCGGTCTTGGTTTGGCGGAGTTTGTCATCCAATACTCCAATTGCTCCTGCGATACGGATGGTTCGAGCATCGCGATCTTCGCCCCGCGATTAAGAAATGACTTCAGCTCGGGATGAACCTCCGCCTTCGGCACGCTCTTCAGCCAAGTCACGCCGCGGCGATGATTGAGGCTTTCCTCGTCAGCCTCTTGACTCTCCACATAAAAATAGTCGCCAAGATCCCCAAGATGAACATAATCACCATCCGTTACGAACAGATAATCCCCATCCTGCATGCCATAGACCAAGCTCCCGATCTCCTCTAAAATCTCAAGCAGCGTTTGCCCCTCAGCCTTATAAGCTTGTACCGCTTGCTTCTGCCATTCCGGGCCGCTTACATGCTCCAAATCCCCAATACCCGGCCAGGCAAAGCCCACATAATTCTCTTTTAGAAAAACGGGGATATGCTTGGCTCCATGAAGACCCGGATTCAATAAAAATACATTCATTCAGGATGCCCCCAATCGCCTGCTTTTAGCTAGGCTGCTTCATTGCAATCCTTCCTTATCCCTCAGTCCCATTAAGCAAGACCTGTGAGCAGCAGCTGCCAAACCGCTTCAAAATCATCGTCTATCGTCTCTAATGACCATTCCTTGGCATGTGCAGGATGATGGAAGCGTGAGGTTGCCAAAAATATCGCTTTCGCATGAACCGCCGATTGTCCAGGTTTAAACTCGCGGTTCGCCATCCCTTGTTCGATGATTTGCGCAATCTGCCGAATAAGACGGTTAACATGGGCGGCAATCATATCCACTTCTATCACCGTAACCGCTGCATACATGCCGAACATCTCTGCATCCTCCACGGCAAATTTGCGCTTAGCATGAATAAGCGTCACCAGCCACAAGCGAAGGCGCTCGACCGGGCTGCCGTCCCTCCTGCCTGCGATTTCTTCTAAAGGGGCAGCTATACTATATTGAAGCCATCTCTCCGTGACGGCTTCCCGCAGCGAGGCTTTGCTGGCAAAATGCCGATATAACGTACCATGGCTGACTTGAAGCACCTTGGCAATATCTATGACCGAGGTTTTATCAGGCCCATAACGCCGAAGCACCTGTTCAGCCGCGTCTAAAATCATTTCTTTCGTCAATGGCATATCATTTGTCGTCATTTGAAGGAGTAATCGCTTCTAAAATAAATCCAAATTCGATTACCCATTTCCCCTCCTATCGGTCTTTTCATTATAGCAAAAATTATATTTTGCAATACAGATCAACCATTGCGTTAAGTTTACAAGACGGTTATGGCTTAAATAAATCCGCCGTTCACACGAATCGTCTGGCCGGTTACCCACTGCGATTCCGCGCTCGCCAAGAACAGAACGACTCTCGAAATGTCTTCCGGTTCGCCCAGGCGCCCGAATGAATTCATATTACCGATCGCTGTTATTTGCTCCTCCGACTTTCCAACGGTGAAAAGCTCCGTATTCACTGGGCCTGGCGCAACGGCATTAATCGTGATCCCTTTGGGTCCAAGCTCTTTGGCCAGCTGGCGAGTGAATTGTTCCACGGCGCCTTTGGTACCGGCGTACGAGCTGTATGCGGGAAACATTTGACCCGTTACCGATGTGGAAAAGTTAACAATGCGCCCGTTCTCCTTCATATGAATAGCCGCCTGCTGGATCGCGAAAAATGTCCCTTTGACGTTAATGTCAAACTGCTTATCGAAATCCTCTTCCGTCGTTTGGAGTAACGGCTTGGTAATCATGACACCCGCATTGTTAACCAAAATGTCGACTTGTCCGTAAGCCTCCAGCGTTTTGCGGAACAGCTGCTCTACTTCCGCTACCTTGCCGATATCCGCTTGAATGGCAACGGCTTCGCCGCCTTGCGCTTTGATGCCCGCTGCGACCTCTTCCGCCTTACCCGGGCTGCTCGCATAGTTTATGACAACCTTTGCTCCTTGCCGCGCCAGCTCCTCCGCAATCTTCTGGCCTATGCCTCTTGATGCCCCAGTTACCAACGCAACTTTGCCTGCCAATTTGTTTTCCATGTTTTTTCCCGCCTGTTCGTCTTTTAGATTTGGTAGTTATCCTTCCGAATAATGAAAATAATCTCTGCCTAGGCCATAGGTATGCCACTCGTTCGTTTGCTCTCGTTTACTTGTTGCTTTGATTATATGATGACATAAAACAACTGTCAAATGACAATATTATTATTTTGTCATTAAATACCCTCTACCTGACTTGCCATATCAGGAAAAATAGTATAATTTCTTATCGAATAGATTAGATCGTACGCGGACGGCAAACTTGTTGCATCTTGTGCAGAAGGAGTTTAACGATGAATACAGCCCAAATTGATCGAGCTATCCGCTTATTTCCCTGTTTCTCCTGCGTACCCCATGACCAGTGGAAATCCGCCGAGCTCGTTACTGTCACACCCGCGACGCCGCATGCCATTCGCGAAGGGCATATTTTTCAGCATGCCATGTTTATTGTCGGCGGATCGATTCGAGTATACAAAATCAGCCCTTCGGGCAGGGAAATCACCTTGTACCGCGTTCAAAGCGGCGAATGCTGCGTACTGATGATGGCAAGCATCCTGGGAGAAACGGAATACGAAGCTAACATATCAATCGAAGCCGAAACGGACGTGCTTCTCTTTCCTGTCGAACAATTTCGAGACTGGATGGCCGACTTTAAAATGATCAGACAATTCATTTACAAACAGATTATTGAACGAATGACCCGCGTTACCGGGCTTCTAGAAAACGTCGCTTTTAACCCCGTACCCTATCGCATTGCGGATTACCTGATTTCTCATTCCGCTTTGCCGCTTCCTTCAACCCTACGCATTACCCATGAGCAATTAGCCGTCGAATTAGGCACTTCCCGCGAGGTGGTAAGCCGAATCTTGAAAGACTTTGCGAATAAGGAGGCCATAGCGCTTAGCAGAGGTCAAATCTCTATTTTAAATCCCGGGATTTTGAAAACCGTTTTAGAAAAACATATGTGACATTATCACTGAGCCTTCTCCCAAAAACGCCTAAGATTAATTCAGATCCATAAGGATAAAAGGGAGAGGATATTGATGAATCATTATTATGACCGTTCGAATCTGAATCGCATTCCCGAGCTCATGAAGCTTTCTCCGCAAGCTGCTGCCGCTTTTTTAGCTTTTGAAAAGGAAATTTACCATTCCTCGGAGATACTGCCGTTAAAAACGAAGGAGCTCATTGCCATAGCCGTTGCCCATGTCACGGGATGCCCCTACTGCATTGATGTGCATGTGAAGAGATATGTGGACATGGGAGGAACGCGCGAAGAAATATTCGAAGCCGTGCTCGTTGCCGCTTCCACCCGGGCCGGCGCCGTTCTCAGCCATGCGACGCATGCCTTGTCAGCGATGGAGGATACTAAGCTGCCGCCCCTTACGGGCAAAGAACAGCCGCCCGCTTCGCCAGATTGTTTCTGCTGAAATGCGTATCGCCTGTATCCGGAGCATCATGAAATTACGCCAAAAAAAGCGACCTCGAAAGGTCGCTTTTTTTGGCGTAGTACTGGCTAAGCATGCCGCAGCTTTGCTCGACCGCGATTCAACTCATTAACGCGATTGCCAGCTTTGTGCGCATAAACTTCTTTTTCATAACTATATCCTCCCTAATATCCGGATAGGTTTTACTTTAGGCTGCTGCCCCGTTGCCTATCTCGGCGTCAGTCATCTTCATTTGGACTATTTACAAAATATCAAACAAAGCTGAGCCAACCCTGAAACGAGTCTGAAGATTCACTGAGCGTGGATACGCAGCCGATCGCATACCCGACGACCGCTTATTAAAAAACGACAAAAAACCCCGCCTTTGAGGTTGGGGGTTGGGGCCGTGCTTCGCGAATCGTAAAATCCGCCGCGGGTCGTAACGCCTAAGATATAAAAAAAGATGACCCCTGATGGATTCAAGGGTCATCTCCTGGCGGCATAACTCCGCGGTGGTTTGTTTAAACTGTTCACAGTCCGGGTCACTGTTCAGCTCTACCGGAGGTAACAACAAAAAAATAAATTGAATGCAAAATAACGCTATGATATAATCGATAGCGTATTGACAAATTAAAATAAATAGTGTATCTAGTTTTATCCCTAATTTAATTGTACACCTGGCACTTTAATTTGTCAATGCTCTTTTTTATGCCAGAAAACGGAAAAAGGAGTGTGCTCAGGAGAGATGGAAGCGAAGGATTGGCGGCAGGAACAAGAGCGGCTGGAACGGGTCAGGAATAAGCTGCGGGCGAGAATTGCCGAACTGGAGCCGGAGGTTGCCGGACTGAGCGATCAGGCTGCGGACATCCGCAAGCGGTTTTGGGAAGAAGTTACGATCAACACAAGCACGTACGAAGATTTCGAAGAAACCTTCTACACGATTAACCAGCAGTCCGCGATATTGGCCGAACGGGAGCGCGGCCACAAGCTGTTGACGCAGCAATGGAAAAATATGAACCGCCTGCTCCCGTCTCCTTATTTCGGACGCATCGATTTCCAGGAGGATGGCCTGGACCTCAGCGAGCGGATCTATATCGGCGTATCTTCCTTCATCGACGAAGACGAATTGAGCTTTCTGGTCTATGACTGGCGTACGCCAATCGCGAGCCTGTACTACGACTACTCCCCGGGCCTGGCGTCTTATGTCACGCCGGCCGGAAGAATCGAAGGGACGATGGAGCTCAAACGGCAGTTTCAGATTCAAAACGGGCAAATCCGCAACATGTTTGACGCGAATGAAACGATCGGAGACGAATTGCTGCAGCAAGTGCTCGGCAAAGGTGCGGACTCGCAAATGAAGAGTATCGTGGCAACCATCCAGAAGGAACAAAACACCATCATCCGCAATGATAAAAGCCGGATGCTTATCGTACAAGGGGCGGCCGGCAGCGGTAAGACTTCCGCGGCATTGCAGCGGGTGGCGTACTTGCTGTACAAACACCGCCAGACGATCAGGGCTGACCAGATCGTTCTTTTCTCACCGAATCCGATGTTTACCAGCTATATCTCCACCGTCCTTCCGGAGCTCGGTGAAGAGAATATGCAGCAGACGACTTTTCAAGAATATCTCGACTATTGGCTAGGTTCCTCGTTACGGCCGGAGGATCCCTTTGATCAGATCGAATATGTACTGACCGCACAAGGAGCGCCGGAGTATGAGGCTCGTCTTCAGGGGATCGAGTATAAAACTTCCGATGCTTTCCTGCAAGCCCTGCATAACTATGGAATGTGGTTAGGACGGGAAGGCATGCAATTCAACGGTATTCGGCTTCGGGACCGCGATTTGATTACCGCGGAGCGAATGAGAGCGAAATTTTACGGTTATGACCGTTCCCTGCCGCTGCTCAATCGTATCGTTCTCTTGCAAGAATGGCTGCTGAATGAACTGGCTGTGCTGGAACGCATGGAACGGGAAGCGCCTTGGGTACAGGATGAGTTGAATTATCTCGACACCGAGCAGTATGCGGAAGTCTTCGAAATGCTGCATAAAGAGAGAGAAGTATTCGACGTTGCGGAACAATATGCCGCAGTTCGCGAGAAAATGAACAACAAGCGCCGGGAAGATGAAGGCGACTTTGACTTCGCCATGAGGGAAGAAGATCTGCTCCGCCGAAGGATCGTGAATGAAAGCTTTAAACCGCTAAGGAAAGGTGTAAAGAAATTCTCGTTTATAGATGTCAAAAGCATATATGGTCAATTGTTTGAGGGTGAAGCCGCTTATCAGGAGAAAACGAATGGGGCCGTCATCCCCCCGCTGTGGCCTGAAATATGCAGGCAAACCAAAGAAAAGCTGCTCCGGAACGAGTTGTTCCACGAGGATGCGACACCGTATTTGTATGTAAAAGAACTGATCGAAGGCGTCCGGACGAACACGGAAATCCGGTATGTCTTCGTTGATGAGGGCCAGGATTATTCATCGTTTCAATATGAATATCTTAAAAAGCTGTTTCCCCGTGCCCGGATGACGGTGCTCGGCGATTTCGGGCAAGCGATCTTCATGCAGTCTACAAGTTTGGCCGCAGCCGATTCGCCGCTGGTTCGCCTTTTCGGCGAAGCCGAAACAAGCCTTGTCTGCCTTGTACGCAGTTATCGTTCAACCAGGGAGATTGTTGAATTCGCGAAATCGATGCTTCCAGGCGGGGAAGAAATTGCACCGTTTGAAAGAGGAGGCCAAAAGCCCCTTTTGACGAGACTGGACGGTGGGGAGACGCGTGATGCGCAAATTCTGGCAGACATCGCGGCGCTCATGGCCGAGGGCTTCGATTCCATCGCGGTCATTACGAAGACCGCAGCCGAAAGCCGGGAGGCCCATGAATCGTTACGGATTCATGGAGGCGAAGCTCTACGGCTCATTACGAAGGAGACGCTTGGCTTTGAAAAAGGAGTGATGGTCATTCCCGTGTATCTCGCCAAGGGTGTCGAGTTCGATGCAGTCTTGGTCTACGATGCTTCGCCCGAAGCTTACGGTCGGGACAACGAACGCAAGCTTCTTTATACGGCGTGTACGCGGGCCATGCACCGGCTTCATCTTTACACGACGGGCGATTGGTCGCCGTTCGTGCAGGCATTGCCTGCGAATTTGTACGAGAAAGCGACATATTGACGAATACACAGCTCGTTGAGCAGAAAGCAGGGATCTATGTCAGCTCCTAAGCAAACAAAACCGGTGGCAGCGGGCGGGGACGACTTCTCGCTGAAAGCCATTCTGCCGCCGCTCATGGCGATTATCGTCGCCATGATCATGGTTATTCTGGACAGCACCGTCGTCAATAATGCCATTCCGAAACTCGTTGAATACTTCGACACCGATCTGAAGACGATCCAATGGACCGTCACCGGCTATACGCTCGCTTTATCCGCCGTTATCCCGCTTGCAGGCTGGATGACCGATAAATTCGGCTCTAAGCAAATTTTCATGATTACGATCGCCCTGTTCACGATCGGCTCCGTGCTGTGCGGCATCGCGCAAACGCCGGAACAGCTGATCATTTACCGCATCATTCAAGGCTTAGGCGGCGGCATGGTGGGCCCGATCGGGATGACCATGGTGTTCAAGCTCGCGCCTCCAGAGCGCCGCGGATCCATCATGGGCTTACTCGGCATCCCAATGCTGATTGCGCCGGCGTTCGGTCCGGTGCTATCCGGCTGGCTGGTCGATTCTGTCAGCTGGCACTGGATTTTCATCATCAATCTGCCGATCGGCATTATCGCCTTCATTCTCGGGTATAAATATTTGCCGAAATCGGGCCGCGATGCGGCGCCGCATCTGGACCTCATCGGCATGTGCCTCGCGCCGATCGCCTTCTCCATGCTGGCTTACGGCGTAAGCGAAGGCGGCACCAGTTGGTCCTCGGCTTCGACGATCACGGGCTTGACCGTCGGCGGCATTGCGCTCATCCTCTTCATTTTCGTGGAACTGGCACAGAAGCAGCCGCTGCTGGAGCTGAAAGTGTTCAAGTCGTCCGATTTTACACGCAGCATCATCTTGACGTGGATCGTACAGCTTGCGCTGTTCGGCGCAATGCTGATCGTGCCGCTGTACCTGCAAGGCGTCATGCACTACACCGCGCTTGAAACGGGCTGGATCCTGATGCCTTATGCGCTTTGCGCGGCAATCGGCATGCCGATCAGCGGCCGGTTGTTCGACAAGATCGGCGCGCGTCCGCTCGCCTTCGCCGGTCTTGCCGTCGTATCCGTTTCCCTGTTCATCTTGTCCCGCATAGCGGTGGATACCTCGCTGTGGGTTATCATCCTGTGCATCTGCATCATGGGTCTCGGCATGGGTTTCTCCATGATGCCGCTCAACACGCATGTCCTGAACTCTGCGCCTCGCCGTCTGGTGAGCCGCGTTACACCGCTGACAACAGCAGCTCAGCAAGTCGTCGTCTCGTTCGCGGTCGCGGGCCTAACGGGTTATCTGACGTCGCAAATCACTTCCCGCGCCGCAAGCGCGGGAGCGGACGCAAATCCGCTGAACGCCGTCGTCGCGGGTTACGGCGACACATTCTTCCTGTCCGCGTGCCTCACGACCGCGGGTGTCGCACTGACGCTCCTTCTGCGTAAACCGAAGCAGCAGGAAGAAGACGTAACCGCCGGCGGGGACAATCCGGACCCGGCGATGATGGCAGGTCACTAATCGCGAACCGGCTCCGATTCGCTCGTATGCAAATAGCCTTGGCCGTTAGTCGGCCAAGGCTATTTTTTGCTGATTATGTAGGATCAAACACGATCCTACGTGTGATCGGAAAATCGCGAAGGGGGGATTTTATGAAAGCGTTTAAATATTTTTGAAAACGTATAGGGATCGGAAAAGCCTAGCTCATAAGCGATTTCTTTGACCGTCAGCTTTCTGTCCATAAGCAGTTCCCGGGCTCGGTTCATCCTCATTTTGGTGATGTAGCTTTGCGGCGTTAATCCGATATTGGTTTTGAAAAATGCATAGAAATACTTAGGTGACATATGGATCATTTCAGCCAAAAGCGCAGCCGGAATCGATTCTCCGATATGCTCGTCGATATATTGAAGCACCGGCTTCAGCTTGGCGTAATGCACCATCCGTTCGACGGGCGTCTTGGCGGCTGGGGAGTTCTCTTTTGGAATGGCCAATAGTTTTGCGAGAAGTAAGAGAAAGCAGCCTTTCAGCATCAATGCTGACATCGGTTCTTTATTTTTGTAGGCGTCGAAGGTGCTGCGAAATAAAGGCCCCTCCGTCTTAAAATTATGATGAGGAATCACGCCCATTAAATCGAAATCGTTCAAAAAATGGACCCGCTGTCCTAATTGGAAATCAAAATGGGTGAAAATATGGCTGCAGGGCGCATCTAAACAATAGGCGGAATAAGCAACACCGGGATTGAAGAATACGATATCGCCTTCACGGGCCGTGGATTTCCCGCCCTGGTAGTCAATCGTGATTTCACCGCTTGTCACATACCACAAATCATAGTCCGGGTGCCTCTTGCTCTCTGACCATCCCATTTCATGATCGGAATACCCGCTGTTGTTGAACCTCAGCTCGACATCTTCGATTAACGCGTCCATGATATTTCGATCCAGCATCGGCAACCATTCCTTACTATGGATTACTCACAGCCATCAAACCATACTTGTAACCATTTTATTTGATTCATCCTCTTTGTACAATGAAATCAATTTTCAAATCGCTGCTTAGGAGGTATAGGCTTTGAATAAAATAGGCTGGTGCATGGGCATCGAACAGGCGGGTCTGCTGGCAAGCAAAGGTTTCGATTATATCGAATGCCCCTTATCTTCCCTGCCGCTTGAGGACGATCAAGCTCTACGGGAGAAGCTGCCGCAGTATTTGGACTCTCCGATAAAGGTACAGGCCATGAACCTGTTCTTTCCGCAAGGTATGATGGTGGTCGGCCCCCAAGCGGATCGGGAGCGGATTCACCAATATGTGCGTAGGGCAGGCCAGGCAGCAAGCCATATCGGCGCCAAGGTAGTCGTGCTGGGCAGCGGCAGGCAGCGTACGATTCCGGAGAACTGGGAGAGACCGCGAGCGGAAGAGCAAATGCTGGAAGCACTGCGATGGATTGCGGAGGAATGGTCCGGAAATGGCGTTACTTTGGCGCTTGAACCGCTAAACCGCAAGGAATCCAATTTCATCAACAGCGTGCACGACGCTGTGCAGCTAGTGGAACAAATCAACAGCCCGATTGTGCAAGTGCTGGCGGATTTTTATCATATGGACGAAGATAATGAACCGCTGGAAGCTTTAATGGAATATAAAGATTGGATTGCCCACATCCATATTGCGGATACCGGAAGGCTGGCGCCCGGGACGGGAACGTATCCCTATAAAAGGTTTACCGAGACGCTGCGAGCAATAAACTATACGGGAATGATTTCCGCGGAATGCACGCTCCTGGAGACAAACAAAGAACTAGAGGATAGCTTTGATTTTATGCAAAAAATGATTCGAGCTATACAAACGGGTGCCGGTTAGGAAAGCGGAGCAGGTATCCTCCACCATACATGAAAAAAAGACAAGCCAAGGATATTACATCCGTTAGCTTGTCTTTTTTTGAATATCACGGTTATTCTTCTGGCAATAAGCTGAGCTCGAATGGCTCGTTGCGATCGCATACCAGCACGCCGTCAATGACATCCAATCTTGCAGCTTGCACGGAAGAGCGCTTGCTTTCATAGCGTTTCTCTTGTCCTTCTTGGTCAAGCGCGCCGGCTCTGCCAGGATGCGTAAAATAGAAAATATAAGCGCTTTCGCCTTGCACAACTACGTCGGCATGCAGCCCGATGGTGCCGTCATCCTCGCGCGTTCCCGGCTGATCCAGAATGAGGCCGTTGCGCTCCCAGGTATCCAAATCCTCGGACCGGTACACGCCCTGCCCTCTCCACTCGTCTACGACCATCCAATAGGCGCCTTTTAACCAAAACACATTCGGTCCTTCATGGCCGCGGCCCGTAATAACCGGACCGACCACGTTCCACTCGAACAAATCCTTGCTGTCTGCCGCATAAGTAAAGGAATGATTGTCTTCATCCTTGTACCACATGCGGAAGCCGCCGCCTGGCAGCTCGTGGATACAGGAATCGATGACCCGGCTTGAGCTTAACGCAAGCTTGGAGTGGAAGGTCCAGTCGAGCAAATTCGTGCTCGTATAATGCATAATATCGCGGCGATGGTCAGGCCAATCAACCGGCACGCCTTGAATGTAGCTGACATACATATGGTACAGGCCGTCATGCCAGTAAATTTCCGGCGCCCAGAACGTATTGCGGCCCCATTCAATGTCCAGCCCCTGAATCGTGCCCCGGTACAGCCAGGATTTCCCGCCATCACGCGAAGAGGCCACGCCCAAATCGGTTCCGTGCACCCAAGCGAATTTTGGTCCTTCCGATGTTGCCCTGCGATTCGTATAGATCATCCACCACTCTTTGGCCTCGCGGTTCCATATGACGACCGGATCGGCGGCGCCGTCATAGATCGGATCTCGAAATAAAGGTGCGTTCATGATTATCATCGTCTCCCTAGATTTAGTATTCATTCCAGCGTGCCGGCAAGACGGCAGCGCAGCGAGACTAGAATAGATTAAGCTGCGCTTAACCCTTCACAGCGCCGCCGACAATGCCTTTTACAATTTGCTTTTGCATGAGAATAAAGAAAATAAAGATCGGAATAAGGACGATAACCGTCAATGTCATGAACAATGGCCAATCGACTGCGAACTCACCCTTTGCTTTGTAAACCTGCAGGACGAGCGTGGCATTATCAGATGAATTGAGGAACAGCATCGGTGCAAGAAAATCATTCCATACCCACATCGTCTGATAAATAATAGCCGTGACCGTTATTGGCTTGAGCAGCGGAAAAATGATTCGCCAGAAGATGCCCCAGATCGTACAGCCGTCAATAATGGCCGCTTCGGGCAGCTCCTTCGGTATGGTCTTCATATAACCCATCATCAGAAAGAAGACGAAAACCGAGCCTCCCATATAAATAAACATCAGCCCGTACAGCTTATCAATAAGTTGAAACTGCGTCATCAGCTCAAAGAGCGGAATAAGCGTCGTTTGGAACGGAATCAGGAATCCGGCGAGCAAATAACCCATAATGATTTTATTGGTTTTCCCCGGATTGAACACAACGGGATAAGCAGCCATCGCCCCGATAAGCACCATAAGCAACACGGAAACGACCGTGATGAGCAAGCTGTTACCAAAGCTCTGCAGAAGCGGTACCTCTTTAAACACGCGGACATAATTATCGAAATTAAGCGTTGTCGGAAAGCTCATGGGATTCATCGCGGTTTGAGCCGGCGTCTTTAAGGTGTTCACGATGATTAAGTAAAAAGGGAAAAACGTAATGAGCCCGACAGGCAGCATCAAAATATCAAGCAGCCAATTTTTGCGGTTCGTTTCGGTCATTGCATTTTCTCCTCTCGGCGCTGCATGACAGTCACTTGGAAATAGGTGAGCGCCAGCACAATAAGGAAGAAGACGATGGACATGGCTGAAGCCAGTCCGAACTGCACCTCGGAGATGCCGCGCAGTACGATAACCTGCGTAATCGTATGCGTCTCGAAGCCCGGTCCGCCCTTCGTAAGCGCAAACGGAATTTCGAATACTTTAAGCCCTCCCGTTAAGAGCAGCATGACGCTAATCGTCATAGCCGGAGCAAGCAGCGGCAGCGTAATATTGCGAATTTGCTGCCAGCGTGTCGCTCCGTCAATCGAAGCCGCCTCGTAATAATCCTTGGAGATGCCCTGCAGGAATGCCAGATAGAGAACGGCATGCCACCCTGCTCCTGCCCATACCGCAACGAGAATGGTGGAAAGCTTGGCAAGCATAGGCTCGGACAGCCAAGGCTGCGGACCGGCGCCAAACCAATCATGGAGCACGCTGTTCAACACGCCTGATCCGATTGGCGACAGGATGAAGCCCCATACGTAAGCCAGGATAAGACCGCTCGGAATGGACGGAAAAAAGAAGATGGCACGATGAATATTTTTTGTATAAAAATTCCGATCCAGCACTAAAGCAAGCACAATGGCAAGCAGCGTGGTCAGAATCGTTGTCGATATGGCAAAAAGCAAGGTATAGGATATACCCGATACGATAGCGGCATCCTTGAAAATTTTAATATAATTCGTTAACCCTACGAAATCGTAATCTTTGGAATAACCGTTAAAGTCCGTCAAGCTAAAAATGAATGATTTGATAAGCGGGTAAATCGTAAATATCGTATAAAAAAGTAAAATCGGTATGAGAAAAACTTGGTATTGGAAAGATCTCAGCAGTTTCATCCCGTATGCTCCCTCCTTTGTAAAACAGCAGGAGGGGATTGCCCCTCTCTGCCGCTTACCGTCTCTTTTTATTTGCTTTCCATCTCTTTAAGCTTTTGATCCATCGCCTTTGTTACGTCCTCTACCGTTCCTTTGCCAACAAGCAAATCCTGAACGGAAACGACCAACTGATTTCTCAAAGCTTCCTGATGCCTAGGCCAAGAAACCATCGGAAGATAAAATTTCCCTGCAAGCAAGCCGTCTTTGTATGCATTCTCTAGAGCGGGATGCACCTTGCTCTCGTAGCCGGGAATCGTAATGATTTGGCCAGTCCCCTGTTCAAATTGCTGCAAGCCTTCCCGCGTAGACAGGTATTCAACGAACTTGATGGCCGCATCTTGATTTTCGGATTTGCTATTAACCGCAAAACCTACGTTTGGAGCGCCTGCATAATATTCCTGTCCTTCCCCAGCGCCGGGAACCGCCATCATGCTGAACTGCAATTCCGGATTCGCTTTCTCGATTGCCGGAATATTCCATGGTCCGCCTTGAATCATCGCCACGTTGCCTACCGCAAATTCATTAACCATTTGGTCGCCGGTAAGGCCGATCATGTTTGAAGTGATGATTTGATTATCGACCAAGCCTTCCTTCCAGAGCTTCAGCGGCTCTGCCCATCCGTCGGCAAAAGCAGCTTCGCCCGCAAACAGCTTGGTATCATATTCCGGATCCTTCGACAAGGTCATGCTGGCAACCAATGCGCCTTGAATGGTAGAAATATCGCCTGCGTTATCATAGAGAGGCACAATGCCCGCATCCTTCAGCTTGATGCAAAGGTCGATAAATTCCTGCCAGGTTTTTGGCTCCGTCGTTACGCCGACCTTAGCAAACAAATCTTTATTGTAATAAATGCCGCCTACCCAACCGGCTTGGGAGAAGGCATACGTTTTGCCATCGCGGGTAAACATGCCTTTGCTCGCATCGGTCATTTTCGACATAAATGCTTGGTCTGTTAGATCAAGCGCATAGCCGCCGTCGATTAGCTCATTCCGATTTTCCGCTGCCATAATAAATACATCCGTCGCCGAATTGGAAAGCAGCATCGTTTGCAGCTTGGCGATATAATCCTTAACCGGCGGCGCCGTCTGGAAATCGATCGTGATATTCGGGTACTTTGCCGTAAAGCCGTCAATAACCGGCTTCATTTCGGTTTCGTTGTTCCACGAAAGCAGGCTTAGTTTTATCTTTTTCTCTGAACCCGTTCCCTCGCCGTCTGCACTGCCGGCTTGGTTGCCATTGTTCCCGTTTCCGCCGCAAGCGGACAGAATAAGTGTAACGGCCATCATTGCAATCAGAAGCATGTAGCTTGATTTACGCATGCTGTGTTCCCCCTGTATTTCATTTTTTGTAAGCACTTTCACCATTATGATAACGCTTTACCGGGGGCTCGGGAATTTACATCGTTGCGTGATTTATTGTACATTGTTGCATGCTTACATAGAGGAGGGGGCTTGCTTGCCCGCCCGAAACTCCTTTGGAGAAACCCCATTATGCTTTTTAAAGGTTTTGCTAAAATGGCTTTCATCCACAAAACCCGTCATCTCTGCAATCGCGCTATTTTTCAAATTCGTGCCGGCAAGCAGCTCAGCGGCCTTGTCCATCCGAATCTGCGTCACATACTGCCAGTAGTTGATTCCAAATTGCTGCTTGTATATCCGGCTTAGCTGATACTTGTCGAGGCCAAAGGCATTAGCGACGGACTGAAGCGATAAATCCTCCGCGTAATGCAGCTCAACATGCGTTTTGATTCTACTGATCGTTTCCTCTGTCCGGTCGGCGGCAGGGTCTGACTGTTGAATCATACTGGCAATATGTGAATGAAAGTACTCCTCCAGCTTATCTGCCGAGCCGTATTTTCTCAGCCTGTCCAGCGTAATCGTTTCATATTCGGCAACGAGCCGTTTTGAACGTCTCATCAGCTGTTCGGCTATTGTTAAATAGTGCACGCATAAGCTATACACCTTGTCGGGATCCAGCTTCAACTTTCTAAACACACGAAAAAGGCTGTCAACAAGCTCCTTCAGTGCTTCTTGCGAGAAGACTAGCGAAAACTTCTCCTCGAACGCCTTATCAAATTGCTGATAGTGCAGCAGCGTCCATTGCTCCGCGGGCTGCGGCTCTGATTGCGAATAGAAGGAATTCGATGCAGATGCATAAAAGCCGTTAGCAGCCGCTTGTTTACTCTGAATAAGCAGCTGCTGCAGCTGCTCAGGCTTCTCGCCAGCCGCACTGCACCCTATCCTTATATGGCTTTCCGGCTGTAAGGCTTGCCATGCAGCTTCTATTCTTTCGCCAAGTAGCGGCAGCCGGTCAGCCTGCTCCTTAACCGATAGGCCCAACAGTGCTGCACAGTTCTGCTTATTCAGTTGGCATATAACGGATTTGAGGGAAGGCTCAAGCTGTTTAAAGACGGATGCCAACGCCTCCTTGTTCAAAGTCTCGCCTGTCAGCGTCAACACGGAATAACGATGTATACCTAACGTTTGAAATGCCGACTGGGCAGCCGTCAGCCATTCTTCATGCAAAGAATCTTGCCTCAGCAAGCCCGCAATCACAGCCTCCAGTTTTTTCTCGTGTTCGCTTTGCGTCTCTTCGATGAGTTCCTTAACCGCCGCTTTCAGCAGATTAGTATCGACCGGCTTAAGCAAATATTGCGATACGCTCAGGCGGAGCGCTTCACGGGCATATTCAAATTCATCATAAGCGCTTAATATAATGGCTTTCGGTTTGTGAGGCAGCCGCTGCAGCTGCTTTAATGCCTCAATTCCGTTTAAATGAGGCATTTGAATATCAATAATGAGCAGATCCGGCAAAAAACGCTCAGCCAATTCTGCCGCTTCCCGTCCATCGAAAGCATGCTTGATTTCCGTGATGCCAAGCGACTCCCAGTCCATCATTTTATCCAAAAAAGTATGGAGCGATTGTTGATCGTCCGCGATTAGCAGCTTCATAAATTTGTCTCCCTTCGTTGAGGCCTTATCGGTTCAATAAATAAGCGGCAGCAAAATCGAAATCTTCGTGCCCGCCGTTTGTCTGCTGCGAATGCGGATCCCATATTCAGTTCCATATTTCAGCTTTATGCGCTGACTCACATTGTATAAACCAATATTATCCGTCTTCTGAGTCGGACTGTTGATATGCCGGTTCAGTGTATCCACCTGAGTGCTGGCAATGCCTTGTCCATTATCCACGATCACGATCAGCAGCCCTTTGCGTCCGGCAACGGCTTTAATCTGAATCGCGCCCTCCCTGATATGATCGCCAAAGCCATGACGAATAGAGTTTTCCACGATAGGCTGAAGCGTCAGCTTCGGAATCTTACAGCGAAGTACCTCACGGTTCGGAATGAGGAAGGAAACGGCAATGCCGTCATTGTATTTCTTGTTGAGTATATATAAATAGTCGGATACGTTGCTCATCTCCCGCTCCAGCTCGACTTCCTCCTCTGAGCGTTTCATGGAATACCGGAACAGGTTGCTGAGCGACAAGACGATGTGGTTAGACTCTTCCGTATTTCCGCATACGATTTCCGTCTGCAGCTGCTGCAGCGTATTAAATAGAAAATGCGGATTAATCTGCGCTTGGAGCGTCTTAAGCTCCTCTTCCTTCAGACTGATTTGGGTTAAATAGTTTTGCTTGATCAGCAGGTCAATGCGGCCCATCAGGTCTTTGAATTTGTTCCCAATATGATTAAGCTCCCGGTAGCGGTAATCGCGGGGTTTTACGTACAGCGAATCGTCCTCGCCCATACGGTCCAGCGCGGCAAGCAGCCTTCTCACCGGCAGCGATATGCGGAGCGTAATAAGCAGGCTGATCAGCGTATTGGCGATTAGGCATAAATAAAGAATGCGGCCAAGATTCGATTTAAGCGGCTGCGATTGACCCGTAATGTCTGACATCGGGACGGTCGAGAGCATTTTCCAACCGCTGACGGCCGTAGGCTGAAAGATGACCAATGTTTCAATGCCGTTAACCGTTTCTTTAAAATGGCCCGAAGGCTGCTCATACAGCTTCTCTTCGTCCGGAAATTTCAAGGTTTGGCCAATCTGGCTGCTATCCTTGTGAACGATTATTCGGCGATTCTCGTCAATTAGAAAAATGCTGCCTTTATTTTGGTAGGTGCTTTGCTCGAACATGCCGTTAATTTTGCTAAGATCCAAATTCCCGATAACGGCTCCAAGCGTTTGGCCCTGGTAGCCCTTAACCTGTAAAACAACCGATAATGCCGGCTGATTATAACGTGTAATATTTGTAGAGAGGTAATAGTCTTGTTTGTGTACGCCGATGCTGAAAAAGCTGCCCTGCGGATTCGTCTGGAACGTTTCTTTGACCCAATCCTTCGACTGAAATGGATAATCCCATTGCAGCGTTTTTCTCCCATCCAAATTATTGATATAACCGGTCTTGCCCAGCATGAGAACGTCGCTGATTAACGTCTGATAAGAGCTTACGCCCTGTGCGATTTCCGCGATATTCCGTTCATGCTGAAGCCTGTTTCGGATGCCAATCGTATGATGCTCCTTCATCATCGTGATCACCGAATAGTTCCCGGCAAGCATGACGAGCGAACGCTTCGATTCCTCCAGATTAAAGCTAAGGCCGAGCGCCGCCTGTTCCATGACCTTATTGCTGGAGTTTACGATTTCATCGGTAATCATTTTCGTGGAATCCCGAATGGACAAATAGCCCAGCAGCAGCAATAAAAGCACATTAACAAGCAGGTACGATATCAGTATCGTGCGCATGATCGTTCGGTCCAGAAAATTGTGCCGCAGAAATAAAATGACTTTGTTCATGATGTCTCCCTCGCCCCGCAATCGGCTTCTCGTCTTCCGTGTTTTCTTAGAGGGTATTATAGCATGAGTTTGTTCACGTTCAACTTTAGAAGAACCTGAAATTTGCAATGAAAAAAGGCCTGTGATCCGCGGCTTCGCAAGGAAGCACGCTGTTTCACAAGCCGCTAAGGAGTAATCTATCGTTATTTTCTCTTTCCCGCGTTACGTTTCAAGTACTTTGCCACCGAACTCATGCGAAGTCGGTTTGACCCCTTGATCAAAATCGTCGTGCCCGGTTCCAGCTTTCGCAGCAAAGCCTTTTGCAGCTGTTGCTTGCTTGCGAAGCTCTTTATCCTATTCGCAGGAAAACCCGCTCCCCTGGCGCCGACCGCAATCTGCTTCGCTGTACCGCCCAGCGTATACAGATGACTGACATTTTTAGCGGCGGCATACCTTCCGACCTCTTGATGGCCCTTGGATGTATGCTTGCCTAATTCAAGCATAGAACCGAGTACCGCTATTCTCGTATTCGTTCCAATGGTCGATAACACATCGATAGCCGCTTTGGTTGCATCAGGGTTCGAGCTGTAAGCATCATCGATGACCTTTACGTTTCTGCCCAGACGATGGACGACTAACCGGCTCTTCGATCGCTCAAACGTTTTTAGCCCGACTTGAATTTGCTGCGTCGAAATTCCCAAGCCATGGGCAATCGCTACGGCAAACAGGGCGTTGTAAATATTATGCTCTCCGAGAATAGGAATATAAAAGGAATGCTGAGCGCCGTCCAGCTCTACTTTGAAGCTCATCCCGCCATTTTTATAATGGACATGAGTGGCTTTTAAATCCGCTTTATTCCGTATGCCTACCGTAATGATTTTACCTTTGAACCCTTTGGTATGGAGCAATGCGGAAGAAGGATCGTCTGCGTTCAACAATAATGTACCACTCGGCTTCATGTAACGGATCATCTCCGATTTTGCCTTGGCTACCCCGCTAATGCGACCGCCAAAGTTGCCTACGTGAGCCCTGCCTACATTCGTAATCACTCCGATACTCGGTTGTAAATACTGACAATGCCTTTTGATGTTTCCATAAAACTGCATCCCGTACTCTAGCACCACAGCCCGGTAAAAAGGACGAAGCATCCTGGCATGCCTTCTTGTCGCGCTCGGAGCATTATTATTGCGGGGTGATTTGAAAATTTTCCAACGCCTTTGCAGTACAGCTGCAATCATTTCTTTGGTAGTCGTCTTGCCGGCACTTCCGGTAACCGCGATGACGGGCCTTTGCCGCTTGATTATTTGCCCCAAAATACTGCCCCCTAAAACGCATAATGTCTTCTTTTCATATTGCCGCGTTATATTTTATGTTAAGAAAATAAAGAACGATTTGGTTGTATGACCAATTTGACTGCCCTTTCATCTCTTAGGGGCTAAGCACCTGGTATACCGGCTCATCATAAAATGAGGCAAAACCTTTATTGGGAAAGGATACAACTGCCTTGTCCACAGAATTCAAGCTTGCCGCCACCGGAGATATTTTGATGATAGGCCCTCTCCTGAAATCAGCCAAACATTTGAATAAAAACAGCTATTCATTTGAATCCGTGTTTCAAAATGTCAATCCTTTGTTCACACAAGCCGATCTCGTAATTGGCAATCTGGAGACGCCGCTCGCAGGGTCGGAAGCCCGTTATACGCAGTCGAATCCTCGCACAGGCTTTACGATGTTTAATTGCCCCGACGAATTGGCCCCCGCCTTAAAAGAATCGGGCTTTCACGTCTTGACTACGGCCAACAACCATTGCATGGATCGCGGCACGAAAGGCCTTGTCCGCACGCTGGAGGTTCTAGATGGCCACGGGCTTGCACACACCGGTACGTACTCATCCGATCCCGGAGCCGAGAACCATCTGATTCTGGACGTAAAAGGCATCAAGGTGGGAATCGCCAGCTATTCGAAAGGAACGAATAAAATCCCCTTGCCTTCGGATAAAGCATGGATGGTCAACCAAATCGATCCCTCGAATCATAAGAAAACCGCCGAGCATGTACGCAGGCTCGCCAGCCTTGTTGATGTTGTCGTGGTCTGCCTCCACATTGGAAAAGAGTGCCGCCATATCCCTTTGAAGCATTCACAACGCTTGGTGAATTTGCTGCTGGCTAACGGTGCGCATATCATTCTCGGCCATCATCCGCATGTCATTCAACCGGCCTTTGCCACCAAGGACGATCGCTTTGCTATCTACTCACTTGGCAATTTCATCTCTACCCGCCTCTACCGTAATCCAGCAACCAACTGCGGCGTCGTCCTGCAATTAACGGTCAAAAAAGAAACCGACGGAAGGGTTGCCGTGACGGAATCCAACCTCATCCCTACCTGGTCAACCCGGCTGAATACAGCAAACGGGGTGAAATACCGCATTCTGCAAATTCATCAAACGCTGTTGAGGCCCGAGTCCGGCCAATCCCTCTCCGATTGGAAATTGATGCGTAAAGTATGGAAGGACATGAAACCGCTCTTAGCCATCAGGCGATCCTCGTTATTATAAGAGCATGTATTCCAATTGCTAAATAGAAGTACGGGCTGGAACCACAGCCCTCTTTTGCATTTTGATGTAAAGTATACTTGACACTAAGTATAGTTTCCAATACACTGTGTATACAATCATTTACTTTTTTATAAAAATTAGCAGAAAAGGAAAGATGATAATGTCGTTTCAAGAAAAGAGAAACCTTGTATCTTTACTATCCACTTTGCTGATTTTCACCATGTATAGTCTGTATGTGTTTCATAAGTACCAAGAAGGGAGCTTTCATACATCGAATGAATACCGCTTCTGGGGAGCCTTCATCCTCATCTTAATTCCGGTGTCGATCATAGCGAAAGTGATCATCCATATCGTATTCAGCATAATTAACACCATCGCAACAAAAGAAAAAGAACCACTCATTACGGATGAGCTGGACCGATTGATTTATTTGAAATCCACGAGAAATTCCCATTATGTATTTATCATCGGTTTTCTTCTATCCATGATACCGCTGGTCATGGATCAACCGCCTTATGTCATGTTCATCCTGCTTATTGGTTCAGGGTTATTGTCGGAGTTGGTTGGAAACATTACGCAGCTGTATCTTTATCGGAGAGGTATCTAAGATGGGCAAATGGCATATTAGCAATAACATTCGGACCTTGCGCTTTAACCATGATGAAATGACCCAGCAGCAATTAGCAGATAAAGCGGGAGTAACTCGGCAAACCATCGTTGCAATCGAGAAAGGAAATTACTCGCCATCCCTGGAACTGGCCTTTCGTATAGCTCGCGTCTTTGGCTTAACGTTGGAAGAGGTATTCTCTTTTGAGGAAAATTAGGAGGGGTTAGAAATGACAAACCTTAACACCGAAGCCGCAAATTCACCGCTTTATTATGCCAGAATAGCTGGCTTCGGGCTTCTGCTTATGGCCATACTTGCCATGTTCTCTAATTTCACCGTTCTTGAAGGTCTTATTGTAGCGGATGATGCCGCAACGACGGCTAATAACATCATAACCAATGAGATATTGTTTCGGAGTGGATTTTTATGCTTTGTCCTCGTGCTTATTCTCGATGTACTGGTAACTTGGGCACTTTATGTTCTGCTCAAACCCGTTAATAAGAATCTTGCATTGCTCGCGGCATTGTTTAGGCTGGTATACACCGCGGTCTTTGGAATGGCCTTGCATCATTTTTTGAATGTTCTGCAGCTTCTAAGCGGCGCTGAATACTTAACGGTCTTCACGACAGAGCAGTTACACGCTCAGGCGATGTTACTGATTGATGCATTCAACAATGGATGGCTTATTGGATTGGTATTTTTCGGACTTCATTTATTGGTCGCGGGTTATTTAATCATCAAGTCTAGAGGCTATTTGCCAAAGCTGATTGGAATCTTCTTGGTCCTATCGGCTGCCGGATATCTAACCGATAGTATTGCACATTTTCTTCTGCCCAACTACTCCGACTACCAAACGGTATTTTTGCTGATTGTAGCCATACCTGGTGTGGTCGGAGAACTATCGTTAGCTTTTTGGCTTCTGATTAAGGGAGTTAAGGTTCAGCAAAGGCAATAGCTGTGATACATGGTTATCTTAAACCGCACTCCACCATGCCGGCTGCATGAATGATGAATAAGCCCTCGCCTTCGCGGCGGGGGCTTGCTTATTCTAACCATCCCTTTCAGCGCGCAATGGCAATCGCTTCGATCCTTTGGCTCCAAGCTTCCAGTCGCTTCCGACATATAATTACGCTTCAGTTCCCTTGCCCGTGGATTCAATTAGTGCGGGATGTCACAAAGTGCCTATGACAAATGTCAGAAAGAAAAATGGGTACCGTCGTTTACACTTGTCGCAGCTTTCCCGAATATGATTGGTTAGAAATAAATCCAACGTGTATCGCAAGCATAGGAGGGGATGTGGTTCAATGACGCAAAGGTATTCCAGCCACGCACGTCATTTCATAAGAAAACTTGGCTGCAAGAAGGACGAACAACTGCATTTCACCTTAGTCCATGACGCTGAGCACAAAAACCAGGCTTATAGCCATTCTTCCAATTATCCAGCGATGGCGCTGCATAAACCTCTATATCTACTTGAAAGACTCGCGCCTCGAATCACCCTCTTTTCCAAAAACAACTATCTAATCCATGTATTCAGCCAAAATATAAAAGGGTATGCGGTTTTTATGGAGATTAACTACCGCGAAACAAGGAAAAGCGATTTCAAGAAAATTAGAGCACAATTCATCGATGTTGACCTCAATAAGATTTCGGAGCATTTACACACCGAAGATCAAGTCCAGGAGAGGATGAAATCACTCCAATCCGATCCTTCAGAGAAGCTGCTATCCATTACAATTAAGAGAAATAAACAAGGTCAATACCATCTTTTAGCCCTGCGAACCAAAGAGAGAGTCGCTGCTTTGAAAAAAGAGTTTATGACAAAACATAAGAGACGCATTAAGAATACGATGATCATCGAAACAAAAAACGGGTATCACATCTATTGGGTCCTTCAAGGCGGATCCATAAACCGTTTCGTTCCTATCCAAAAAGCTTTAGCCCAAAAGTTCGGCTCGGATCCCATGATCACGAATCTATCAAGAGTCATGCGGTTGCCGGGCTTCTATCATATGAAAAATCCTGAAAGCCCCTTTATGGTTCGAGTCCGGCAATGGGGCAGAAAAAAGCCGTTCACGCAAAAGGAGCTCATTCGCTCCTTAGCATTAAAACCTGTTTTCACCGCAAAAGCCGGGCGAAAGCTTCAGAAGACCCCCACTCTTCAACTCTCAAGGGTGTGAGCCGGCTCAGTTTAGATCTAGATGGAGCCTATAAGACAGCAAAAACCCCGATCTCTAGAGGTCGGGGTTCTATTCCTTATCATATATGGGAATACAAAGCTTTTATTCAGCAGCCTCCTCGTGAGGCTTTCAGACTATACTCTTATACTTGGTTTTTATGTACAATAAATTCAGATAATTACCAATTATACTAAAATTATCCTTGGGAGAGTGCTACATGAAGAAGAAATGGATTGCGGCTGGAGCCGCTGGTATTTTACTAATGAGTACCAGCGCTGGTGTATATGCGGGCTCAAATCTGCAGCAGATTAAAGCATTTTTAAATCTTTCCATGAAATTTCAGGTGAATGGAAAACCGTTTCAACCGCAAAACGACAAAGGTGCGGTTATGGCACCAATCTCCTATAACGGCAGTACATATCTTCCAGTACGTGCAATGTCTAAAGCGCTCGGCGTTGCAATAGAATATGATAATAAAACCAATACCATCTTTCTCGGCGAAAAAGGGGTTGGCGTCTCGATTGCTGATGGTTTCGACAGCAATTTTCGGACTAAGGATCCCCAGTTAACGAGTTATAATGGCAAAGACTATAAAGACGTTTTCTTCAATAACGCCGACGGAAACCGTTCAAGCGGATTTATGCTTTATCCTAAGGGAAAATATCAAAAATTGTACCTTCAGGTAGCTGCAGTAGGCGAAGATATCAAGGAATTCTTCGTCCAAGATAGTGATACCGATGTTAAGCTTGAAATCGATACGATTGATGTGGCAGAGGGATTAAAAACGTTCGAGATTGACATTAGCGGCGTTGAAACTCTCTTTGTACACTCAGACCTCAAGGACGGCGGGAGCATCTTCATCCCCTTGACGACATCCTACTATAAATAAGCATCTGCAATGTCCCTCTCTAATCCGAGTTGGGCTTTAAAGCAAATAGAGCATCACCTGCTTATATGCAGGGATGCTCTATTTGGCAAACATTAGATGCTTGCGGCATTGATTTGATCAGCAGCAATTCTTGTTATACCAGGAAGAACGACGTTAGTCGTCCGGCTGGCTAAGTTGGTAAATAAAAAGTTTCCTCTACCATCTGTTCCTTGAAAAGTTCCAACGAAAACTCCACTGACACCACCGCCGTCAAATTGAATATTCACGTTGGGTGTGCCTGGGGCTAGGCTGCGAAGGAATGCTGCTGCTGAACTTCCTCCGACGCTGTTTCCACCAGAGCGATTTCCTCCCGTGCGATTTCCTCCAGTACGGTTTCCTCCCGAACGGTTTCCTCCAGTACGATTACCACCAGAACGATTACCACCAGAACGATTACCACTGCTTCTTTTTGGCATTTTGCTTCACTCCTTTTACTAGGGATAATCTATTCTATGAAAACAAATTCAAATGGTATGGACAAACTCATCAAGACCATTAGTATATTTTTTCGTAGAATTAATAGAAAAGGAGATCATCCACCAAGAGTGAGCTCATATAGAAGTTAATATCGAGGCAAAGCAAAACCCCTACCTAACGCAGTCGGGTTTTTCTCTTCCTTATATTACCTAATTTAATTAATCATCCACTAACAAATAATCTTTATACTAACTGTAATGCATCACATAATAAATTGATTAAGGAAGGGAATTGCATGCCATGGGGATTCATACGTATTTCCAATCACTTAATGATCTCGAACGTATTATTCGTTGTCCCGGTAAGTTTAAATTTGAAGAGCACAGCGTTGCCGCTCATTCCTGGAAGGTTGTACAATACGCTAAAACATTGGCGGATATTGAGGAAAGCAATGGCGTCACGATAGATTGGAAGAAGTTATACGAGATTACGAGCAGCCATGATTATGGTGAAATATTTATAGGAGATATTAAGACACCTGTTAAACACTATTCGCTAGAACTGCGAGGTATGCTGCAGCAGGTAGAGGAGGGCATGATTGCTCTTTTTATAGAGGAGAACATTCCAGAAGAGTTCAAGTCTATTTTCCGCAGACAACTGCGTGAAGGCAAGGACGATTCCGTCGAAGGTCTCATTCTTGAAGTGGCTGATAAACTTGATCAAGTGTACGAGGCACTTACTGAATTGCAAAGAGGCAACAGGGAGAAAGAATTTGTAGTCATGTATCGCGAAGCGCTTATCAAAATCAAAAAAATAAAGCTGCATTGCGTTGATTATTTTTTAAAGCATGTTTTACCTGACATCGTTAAGGAAAGCTCCAATTGCCCTGTTGATATCAAAAAGATTACTAAGGAAGCTTTAGAACTGTAGCTTCGACTTTCATTCAACTCCAATTACAACTTCAAATGATAACTTCAATTTCAAATATCAATGCCAAATTACATGCTTCAGGATACTATTAAAAGGAAATTTCTGAATCGCAGGGCTCCTCCATTTCAGTTTCAATCTCCCCCTTTTACGGTTATTTCACCACTTTCCATCATGTTGTCTTACCTTCTTTTCTTGAAACGTTCCTAGAGATCGATTTGATCAATTGGAACGAATAAGGGAAAGACTTTTTCAGTTTCATTCTACATAATCGCCGTTAAATGAAATGCTACAGGAGCAAATTATCTTTCAAGCACTTTAAAAAACAAAAACACCATCCTCACGCGGATGGTGTTAATGATGGTGGAGGCGAGGGGATTTGAACCCCTGTCCGAAGATCACGCCACACAGGCTTCTACGGGTGTAGTCACAGTTTTGATGTCACCCGAGTATCGCCCCGTAACCGGCTATACTTTGGGTCAGCCTGATTGTCTTCTTCAGCTCACCGCAGGCGGAGATGAGACAGCGTATTCCACTACTTGTTAGCCCCTAATCCAGTCACATGGACGATGCTGGGTAGAAGCACGCACACAGTTTCTTAGGCTGCGAAAGCGTAGTTTGTTTGTTGTTTGCCGTTTAATAGGCTTTAGCGTTGATGAAGCAGACGACTCCCTGCTACCCGCAACCCGCGCTCGTACAATCCCCGTCGAATCCATAAACGCCCCCAATTTTGCATAAACGGTTAGCTGCAGTTCCACATAGGTTCGGCACTAACGTTTAGCTCGATTGAAGCTTTAGGATTAAGGAGCAGTCACCGTCAGACTAATCATCTGGCAGGCCGTTCCGATTGTCTAGCACGAATGCACTTGCTTCGTTACTTACTTTGTTTGTCTTGCCGTTGCTACTGCTTTAGTATAACACGAATGAGCAGCGTCCGTGCATATTTGTTATTGGCAGTAATGGATGCTTGCTTCCATGGAAATAACAGTTTATCGAGCGACCTTCTGTTTCTCGCGCAAGGCACGCTGGATATCGCGCTGAGCGTCACGCTTAGCCGCCGTATCCCGCTTATCGTATTGCTTCTTACCTTTACCCAGACCAATCAACAGCTTCGCGTAACCATTGCGCACATAAATCTTCAAAGGAACAATGGCATATCCTTCTTGCTTCGACAAGCCCAAAAGCTTGTGAATCTGAGACTTGTGCATCAAAAGCTTACGAGCACGCGTTGGATCGGTAGGATTATGCATATTCCCTTGTTCGAATGGGCTAATGTGCATATTGTTGATGAACAACTCGCCGTTACGAATCGTTGCAAAAGCGTCACTGATGTTCGCCCTGCCGTTGCGGAGCGATTTGATTTCTGTACCGAGCAGCACCATGCCCGCTTCGAACGTTTCCTCAATGAAATAGTCATGGGAAGCCTTCTTGTTCTGGGCGAGCTGCTTGCCGTCACTTTTCTTACCCATGCTAGTCACCTCGACTTATTTAAGCTAAAATAGTGGTGCACGTATTCTGGTGTTCATTGTAACAACTTTATGAACGGAAATCAAGGCGGCGGTTAAGCTAACTTCTCTCGTGCCCTGCCAAAAAAGGAGAATTCCCATGCTGCTCGAAATCATTGCTATGACAGCCGATGAAGCGGTTACAGCCTCATTGCACGGCGCGGACCGCATAGAGCTTATCTCCGCCTTTGATCAAGGCGGTTTAAGTCCGGCGAAAGACATAACCATTACGGTAGTTGAAGCCCTTAAACGACTCGAACAATCAAACAGCACGCCTTTTCCCAAAACCACTCCCGTACATGTCATGGTGCGGCCTCACAGCCAATCTTTTGTGTACGATGAAGCTGATTTGCGTGGCATGATTGCGTATATGGAAAATATGCGACGCTTAGGCATTCATGCTTTCGTTCTAGGAACACTCCGCACAGACGGAAAAATCGATACCGAAGCTTTAGAACGTCTGCTGGATGCAGCGGGAGATCTTCCTGTCACTTTTCACCGTGCTTTCGATGAGATTGCCGATCAGGAAGAGGCATTGTCAACGCTAATGAAATACCCGCAAATTAAATGGCTGCTCACCTCAGGGGGAAAACCAAGCGTGCTTGATGCCGTCGATCAAATCATCAGGTTGAATGAACAAAGTTATGGACATGCTATAACTATCATGCCAGGAAGTGGAATTTCCATCGCCTCCTTGCCGGCTTTCATGGCTGCTACAAAATCACAAGCCGTACACCTTGGAACAGGTGTAAGAAACGGCGGAGTCACGGCCCCGATCGATGGCTCACTTGTCCGGACAGCACGTCAAATTCTAGATCAAAACCGCTAATAAACAACCTCTATTCAATAAAACACAAGCTTATTTACATACAAAAAAACCGCCTTCAACCCATAGGGTTAAAGGCGGCTTTATCAACGTTCGTAAGCTACTACAGCTTTACAACGTTTTCTGCTTGTGGTCCACGGTTGCCTTGAACAACGTTAAATTCTACGCGTTGTCCTTCTTCAAGAGTTTTGAAGCCTTCGCCAGTGATTGCGGAGAAATGTACGAATACATCGTTGCCGCCTTCAACTTCGATAAAGCCGAAACCTTTTTCTGCGTTAAACCATTTAACTGTACCTTGTTGCATGTGTAAAAACCTCCAAAAAAATAATATTAATATGCGCCTGGTTTGTCTTTAAACAAAAAATTCACACATTGGAAAGGGTTTCATGACTATAATGACACCCTTTTCAATATGTGAATTCAGGTTCATATTATCGATTGATTTGAGTGTACTATACCCAGAATTAAAAAGCAAGCGAGGATCTTAAATATATTTTCCCAAATTGCCCAGAACACGGCGACTCCCATTTATACCATAGATCGGAAATCGCCGCCCCTGTTTTTTACTTGCGATTTTTGCGAACAAACGCAGCCGTTGCGTTTCCGCCGCCTCCGTTTTTCTTCTTCCGCTTGCTCTTCACTGGAGCGTCGCTGCCTTCCGCGCTTACCGCATCCGCACTCCGCTCGCCATTAAACACACCGCTCGGCGACGTATTTTTCCGCCTCGCCGCCTCACCGCTGCCCTCGCTCCGCCGTTTCCCGGCGGCTCCGCCTCGGCCATTGCCGCCTGGCCCGCCGCCGCCGCGGATGGGCAAGCCCCACATATCCGTCCGCGAGCCGCTTCCGCTTCCGCGCGACTGCTCCCTGCCTTGGCCCGGCGGCATATCCGCCTCTTGCCCCGGCCCGCGCCCCGCCGGCGAATTCCCGCCGTCGTTCACGCCGGCTCCGGCTTCGCCGTCGCCCCGGCCGCGCCGCTTGCCGCCGCGGCCGCTGTCAGGCGCATCGATCCGCCACGGATTGGCTTGCTCGACAATGCCGACTACGCTGCGATCCTCGCCGCCGCCATATCCGCGTCCGCCGCCTTTGCCACCGCGGCCTTTTCCGCCGCGCTTGCTCTCGCCCGCTCCGCCTTGGCCAGCCGCGCCGCCGCGTCCGCCGCGGTTTCCTTCACTAGCTCCACCGCGTCCTCTTCCGCCCGCGCCTGCTCCGTCGCCTTTTCCTCCGCGGCCGCCTTCGCTCGATCCGCCTCGTTCTTTACCGCCGCGCCCGCGATCGACGCTTCCGGCGCGATCGCCGAAGCCGCCGCGTTTTTTGCCGCCGCGCTCACCACCAAAGCTGCTTGGAATGCCTTTGCCGCTGCGCGGCTTCATATCCACAAGCTCGAAGTCGATCGTGTGCTCCGTCATGCTTACGCGAGTAACGCGTATCTTCACTTCATCGCCGATCCGGTATATTTTAGATGTCCGTTCGCCGACTAAGATCATATGCTGCTCATGGAAATTGTAGTAGTCATCCGACATGTCGCTCAGACGAATCAAGCCTTCAACCGAATTATCCAGCTCGATAAACATACCGAAGCTCGTTACGCTGCTAATGATCCCTTCGAATTCCTCGCCGACTTTATCGAGCATGTATTCGCATTTCTTCAGCTGCTCCGTATCGCGCTCCGCATCGACCGCCACCCGCTCGCGCTCCGACGAATGCTGCGCAATATCCGGCATGCGCGCCGTCAACGCTTCATGACGAGCCTCCGTCAATTGGCCCCCGCCATTCAGCACCTCGCGGATTACGCGGTGAATGACCAAATCGGGATAACGGCGTATCGGCGATGTGAAATGGGAATAAAACTCTGCCGCAAGCCCAAAATGTCCTAGGCTCTCCGCATCATATTTGGCTTGCTTCATGGAGCGGAGCATGACCGTCGAAATGACGGTTGCCTCCTTCGTGCCGCGGATATCTTCAAGTAAGGTCTGCAGCGCTTTGGGATGGATCGAATTGCCCTTGCCCTTCACGGCATAACCGAAGTTCGCTGCGAACTGCACGAAATTCAGCAGCTTCTCCTGCGACGGATCCTCATGGATCCGATAAAGGAATGGAACGCGCAGCCAATGGAAATGCTCGGCTACCGTTTCATTCGCTACAAGCATAAACTCTTCAATGATTTGCTCAGCTACCGAACGCTCACGCTTGATGATATCAATCGCTTTGCCGTTCTCATCCACGATGACCTTCGATTCCTGGAAATCAAAATCAATCGAGCCGCGCTTCATCCGTTTGGAACGAAGGCGCATCGCCAAGTCCTCCATAAGGCCGAACATGTCCAGCAGATCCGCATAACGTTCCTTGAGTTCGGTTTGCGGTTCTTCCTCTGTTGCCGTCAATACTTTTTTCACATTCGTATAGGTCATTCGCTCTTTGGTACGGATGACGCTCGTAAATACATCATGACGAACACGCTTCAGCGTCTCCGCGTCAAACTCCATCTCGCATGAAAGCGTCAGACGATCAACCTTCGGATTAAGTGAGCAGATCCCATTCGACAAACGATGCGGAAGCATCGGAATCACGCGGTCGACCAAATAAACGCTGCAGCCCCTGCGGTAGGCCTCTTGGTCAAGCTCTGAGTTTTCTGTAACATAGTAGCCCACGTCGGCAATATGCACGCCTAGCAAATAGTTGCCGTTCTCCAGCCGCTTCACGTGCACGGCATCATCAAGATCCTTTGCATCCTCGCCGTCGATGGTAACAATGACCTCTCCGCGCAGATCTCGCCTGCCCTGCTGCACGATTTCTTCATCCGTGATCGAATCCGGCGCTGCCTCCGCCTCAGCCATGACTTCGTCGGGAAAACCCTCCGGCAGCTGATGCTTGCGGATAATCGACAAAATGTCGACGCCCGGATCGTTCTTATGTCCTAAAATTTCGACAATTTCCCCTTCGGCCGCAGAACGCCCTTCGGGATACGATACAATTTTTACGACGACCTTCTGGCCAGAAACAGCCCCTTGATAGCCGCCCTTAGGTATGAAAATATCACGGTTGATCCGTTTGTCATCCGGCACAACGAAAGCATAAACCTCATGATCCTCAAATGTTCCGACGATTTGCGTGACGGCGCGCTCGACGATCCGGACTACCTCGCCCTCCATCCGTCCGCCATGCTCGCTCCTTGAAGTGACCCGAACGAGAATAATATCCCCGTTCATTGCGCTCTTCAAATCATTCGCATGAAGATATACGTCGCCATGGTCTTTCTCATCCGGAATCAAGAAGCCGAAGCCCTTCGCATGTGACTGAAGCTTCCCGCGCAGCAAGTTCATTCGTTCCGGAACTCCGTAATGGTCATTAGGCGTGCGGATGATTTTCCCCTCATCCTCCAGCTTGTTCAGCAGCTTAAGGAATTCCTTGAATTCCACTGCGCCCTCAATGCCAAAATGCTTCTCAAGCTCTTGGTAAGTCATCGGCTTATAAGCCGTTTCTTTCATAAAATCAAGCAATTCCTGCTCGTAGTTGGCCATTAGTATTTATTCTCCTCATAAACCTGCTCATGATACTAGCTTCGCTTGCCACAGGTTGATAGATTATCATATACCATGTAGTATACACGAAATGGAAGCCGCGCATCCGTGATTATGATGAAAATACAAAAAAAGCGAGGAATATCCTCGCTTTCTGCGTGTGTGTTCGTTATTGTTTTACGAAGTAAGATACAACAAGCGCTAATATGAAGAAGCCAGCTGCCAGAACTACTGTCAAACGCTGCAAGAACAAATCCAAACCGCGCGCTTTCTGTTTGCCGAACAGGTGCTCAGCGCCGCCCGTAATCGCTCCGGACAAGCCTGCACTCTTACCCTTTTGCAGCAATACTACAGCAATCAGGCCGACAGAAAATATAACGAGCACGATCTTCAATAAGATATCCATTCATTCCACCTCCAGCATAGGAGCTCCGTAAAAACACGTAAATCGAGTGTACCATAGCTGGGCACAAAATACAATAGTACAACCCCATGGCACAGCCTTTTATGCAAACCCGTGTTCTTTTAAAAATTGATAATTATTGGCTGCGCTATCAAGCGAGCTCGATTCGAACTGCTCCTGTTCCACAAACATAAAGTCTACGCCTGCCGGCTCGAGTTCGCTTAGAAGCTGTGAATAGCCAACTTCTCCTTTGCCGATTTCCGCATCTTTCAGCCCTTTGTTGAAATCCTTCAAATGGACTACCGGAATGCGGCCTTTGTATTTCCTCAAGTAGTCAGCAGGCTTATATCCCGCCACGTGGAGCCAACCCAGATCGAATTCCATGATCATAAGCTCTGTCGGCATGCCCGACAATAGGTGATCAATAATAGGCTTTTTTTCCACTAATTTAAATTCGAACTCATGATTGTGATACCCATACTGCATGCCGGCAGCCCTTACTTGCTGCGCGCATTTCGTAAACACATCAATTAAGTACTTCACGTTGTCCATCGTTGGCAGTTCCGGGAGCGGTGCCCAAGGCGTAATAATGTAGGACACGCCAAGCTCCTTGGCATATTCGATTTGTCCGGCAAAATCCGACTCCATATGCTTGGAATCGCTAAAGTTTAAAGGAACATGGACAGAGGGAGCTTTTAGCCCGAGCTCCTCCAGCTTACTTTTCAACTCCTTAGCCGGCGTTTTGAAATAACCAGCAAATTCGACAGCTGTGTAACCTATTTTGGCTGCTTTCTCGAGCGTGCCCAGGAAATCAATTTCGGTCTGATCCCTAAGTGAATACATTTGAATGCCAATACCCGGTTTTGCCACTTCATACACCGCCTAGTCGCATGATACTTTTCATGATTATTATGTCCCATATGCGTAGACGGGCTATTCGCCAAAAAAAAGAAGGGCATGCCCGAGTGGGCATACCCTTCTCCATAAGCCGCTAAATGCGTCTTATTTGAAGTTTTTCAAGTTATAGAATGCTGATTTGCCAGCATATTGAGCCGTTGAACCCAATTGGTCTTCAATGCGAAGCAATTGGTTGTATTTTGCAACGCGGTCCGTACGGGACGGTGCGCCTGTTTTGATTTGGCCAGCGTTTGTCGCTACAGCGATATCAGCGATTGTGCTGTCTTCACTCTCGCCTGAACGGTGAGAGATAACAGCTGTGTAGCCTGCGCGTTTTGCCATTTCGATTGCATCGAAAGTTTCAGTAAGCGAACCGATTTGGTTAACTTTAACCAGGATCGAGTTGCCCACGCCTTTGTCGATACCGTCAGCAAGGCGCTCAGTGTTCGTAACGAACAGGTCGTCACCAACAAGCTGTACTTTACCGCCAAGCTTCTCAGTAAGCAATTTCCAACCATCCCAATCGTCTTCGGAGCAGCCATCTTCGATTGTAATGATTGGGTATTTGTCAGCCCATGAAGCAAGAAGGTCAACGAACTCAGCAGGTGTGAACGATTTTCCTTCGCCTGCAAGCACGTATTTACCGTCTTTGAAGAACTCAGTGGAAGCAACGTCCATACCGAGGAATACGTCAACGCCTGGCTTGTAGCCTGCGCGCTCGATAGCGGAGATGATTGTTGTAATTGCTTCTTCGTTTGAACCAAGGTTAGGAGCGAAGCCGCCTTCGTCGCCAACAGCTGTGTTAAGACCTTTGTCATGCAATACAGCTTTCAGGTTGTGGAAGATTTCAGCACCGATACGAAGAGCTTCTTTGAAGCTTTCAGCACCGACAGGAAGAACCATGAATTCTTGAACGTCGATGTTGTTGTCAGCGTGCTCGCCGCCGTTGATGATGTTCATCATTGGAACAGGAAGCACTTTAGCGTTGAATCCGCCAAGGTAAGTGTAAAGAGGCACGTCAAGCGCGTCAGCAGCTGCGCGAGCGACTGCCATCGATACCGCTAGAATCGCGTTAGCGCCCAGCTTAGCTTTGTTAGGCGTACCGTCAAGCTCGATCATTTTACGGTCGATTGCTACTTGGTCAAGAGCATCCAAACCGATGATTTCAGGAGCGATTTCAGTGTTAACATTTTCAACGGCTTTCAGAACGCCTTTACCTAGGTAACGGGATTTGTCGCCGTCGCGAAGCTCAACAGCCTCGTATGCGCCGGTGGAAGCGCCGGATGGAACGATTGCGCGGCCTTTGCCGCCGGACTCTAGGGAAACCTCTACTTCTACAGTTGGATTCCCGCGGGAATCAAGCACTTCGCGTGCATATACATCAACGATAATTGACATGTGAGAAAACACTCCTTTTAAAGTTTTATTTTTAACGCTTGTTGATTAAAGTAACGCCTGTCATTTCAGTCGGCTTAGCCAGTTCCAGAAGATCAAGAAGCGTCGGTGCGATGTCGGCAAGAATGCCACCCTCGCGAAGAGTCTCGCCTGCTTTCGTTACGATAAGCGGAACAGGATTCGTCGTATGCGCCGTAAACGGACGGCCATTCTCGTCAAATACCATATCAGCATTACCATGGTCAGCCGTGATGATGCAAACGCCGCCTTTGGCCAGTACCGCTTCCACTACTTTGCCAAGGCATTCGTCCGTCGCTTCAACCGCTTTAATCGTAGGCTCCAGCATGCCGGAGTGGCCTACCATATCAGGGTTAGCGAAGTTTAGGATAATCGCGTCATGCTTGTCTGATTCAATTTCGCGTACCGTGGACTCGGCAAGCTCGTAAGCGCTCATTTCCGGCTTCAGGTCGTATGTTGCGACCTTAGGGGAATTAATAAGCACGCGGGTTTCGCCAGGAAGCTCATGGTCGCGTCCGCCGCTGAAGAAAAACGTAACATGCGGATACTTTTCGGTTTCTGCAGTGCGCAGCTGTGTCTTGTTGTTTTGCACGAGTACTTCGCCCAGCGTATTATCAAGGTTCTTTGGTGAATACGCAACGAATCCGCCTACGGTTTCACTGAACAACGTCAAACAAACGAAATACAGATTAACCGGGTGACTCACGCCGCGGTCAAAGCCTCGGAAGTCCTCGTTTGTGAATACCTGCGACAATTGAATCGCGCGGTCAGGACGGAAATTGAAGAAAATAACGGCGTCCTCGGATTCTACAAGACCGACAGGCTTGTTTTCTCCATCCACAATAACCGTTGGCATAACGAATTCATCATAAACCGATTTCTCGTAGGATTCAACTACTGCTTGAATCGGATCGTAATATTGAGGGCCTTCGCCGTAAACCATTGCGCGGTAAGACTTCTCAGTACGCTCCCAGCGTTTGTCGCGGTCCATCGCATAATAACGGCCTTGAACCGTTGCGATACGGCCTACGCCAACCTCTTCGATCTTCGCCTGCAGGCGTTCGAGGTAACCTTTCGCGCTGTCCGGAGACACATCGCGTCCGTCCAAGAATGCATGGATGTAAACATCCTCGAGCTCTTCCTTCTTCGCTAGATCCAGCAAAGCGAACAAATGCTCAATATGGCTGTGCACGCCGCCGTCCGAAAGCAAGCCGTACAGATGAAGCTTCTTGCTGTTTGTTTTCACATGGCGGACAGCGCCAAGAATGGTTTCATTCTCGTAAAACTCGCCGTCGCGGATTGATTTGCTGATACGGGTTAAATCCTGATATACGATACGGCCCGCGCCGATATTCAAGTGGCCAACCTCGGAGTTGCCCATTTGGCCTTCCGGCAATCCAACCGCTTCGCCGGATGCCGTTAGTGTCGTATGCGGATATGTCGACCAATAACGGTCGTAATTTGGTTTATTAGCTTGTGCAACGGCGTTGCCTGTAACATCATCGCGCAAGCCGAAGCCGTCGAGAATAATGAGCGCAACAGGTTTTGGTGCAGCCATCTTACTTGGCCCCCTCGACCAGTGCGATATAGGATGCAGGCTCAAGGCTCGCGCCGCCGACAAGTGCGCCGTCGATGTCCGCTTGACCCATGTATTCAGCAACGTTGTTAGGCTTCACGCTGCCGCCGTATTGGATGCGAACCGCATCTGCAGTCGCTTGGTCATAAAGACCTGCAACCACGCCGCGGATGTATCCGATAACGTCCTGTGCGTCCTCGGAAGTAGAAGATTTGCCTGTTCCGATTGCCCAGATTGGCTCGTATGCGATAACGATTTCAGCTGCTTGTGCCGCGGATACGCCTTGGAAAGCCGCTTCCGTTTGCACTTTGCATACGTCCTTCGTTTGTCCAGCTTCACGCTCTTCCAGCTTCTCGCCTACGCAAACGATAGGAAGCAGGCCGTTTTTGAAGGAAGCATGAACCTTCTTGTTGACGATCTCATCCGTTTCCGCAAAATAAGCGCGACGCTCGGAGTGGCCGATAATCACGTATTTCACGCCAAGATCCTTCAGCATTACGCCGCTGATTTCACCCGTGAATGCACCGTTGTCTTCAAAGTGGACGTTTTGCGCACCGATTGCGATCGTAGTGCCTTTTGCTGCTTCAACAAGCGCGGGAAGCGTCGTGTATGGCGCGCAAATCACGCTCTCTACACCGTCAACCTCAGCCTTGCCTTTAATTTCGGAGAAAAATGTTACAGCTTCGGATACCGTTTTGAACATTTTCCAGTTACCTGCGATAATCGGTTTTCTGTTGCTCATGCGTAATCCTCCTCATATCATTTTATTTTATTTTTGTAAAATCTATTATTTATCGTTAAGAGCTACAACGCCTGGAAGCACTTTGCCTTCCATAAACTCTAGGGAAGCGCCGCCGCCTGTCGAGATGAAATCCATTTTGTCGGCAAGGCCGAATTTTTCAGCTGCCGCAGCAGAGTCGCCGCCGCCGATTACGGAGTAGCCAGTTGTCTCTGCGCATGCGTTAGCAACTGCTATTGTACCGTGGGAGAAAGGCTCGATTTCAAATACGCCCATTGGTCCGTTCCATACAACCAATTTCGAGTTTTTGATAACATCAGCATAAAGCTCGCGTGTTTTCGGACCGATGTCAATGCCTTCCCAATCAGCAGGAATGCTGTCAACGTCTACGATTTGCGTGTTAGCGTTCGCGCTGAAATCGTCAGTAACAACGATATCTACCGGGATCAAGAAGTTTTTGCCGAGTTTTTTTGCTTTCTCCATGAACTCAAGCGCCAAATCCAGCTTGCTGTTATCCACGAGCGATTTGCCGATTTCATGGCCTTGCGCTTTAAAGAATGTATAAGACAAGCCGCCGCCGATAAGAACGTTGTCGGCAATTTCTAGCATTTTATCGATAACCGCGATTTTATCTTTTACTTTTGAACCGCCAACGATAGCTGTGAAAGGACGCTCCGGGTTGTTCAACGCTTTGCCTAATACTTCAAGCTCTCTCTCCATAAGCAGACCCGATACGGCTGGCAGGATATGCGCGATGCCCTCTGTTGAAGCGTGAGCGCGGTGAGCGGCGCCGAAAGCGTCGTTAACGAACAGGTCAGCGAGCTTAGCGAATGCTTTAGCGAGTTCCGGATCGTTTTTCTCTTCGCCTTCGTAGAAACGAACGTTTTCAAGAAGCAATACATCGCCGTTGTTCAAAGCGGCAACCTGTGCTTCAACTGCTTCGCCGATAGCTTCATCCGCTTTTGTTACTTGCTTGCCAAGAAGCTCGGACAAACGCGCTGCGGAAGCCGTGTGGCGAAGTTCTTCTACCACTTGACCGTTCGGACGGCCAAGATGGCTTGCAAGAATCACTTTTGCGCCTTTTTCGATTAGGAAGTTAATCGTAGGAAGCGTTTCACGAATACGCTTGTCATCCGTAATCTTACCATCCTCAAGCGGCACGTTGAAATCAACGCGAACAAATACCCGTTTACCAGCTAGCTCTGCTACATCACGTACACTTTTCTTATTCATCAATGAAACCTCCCGAAAATGTGTTATGGAAAGGATGGCTGTTGAACCACAAAAAAAAGAAGGGCGTTCCTTCAAAGAAGAAACGCCCCCATGATTTACGTCTCCTAGAAGCCGCAAATCAAAGACCTGTGCTCCGCATGCGCGAAAGCCGCGGGTCCGTCCGCCTTCTTTGCTTACAGACCTTTGCTTGCGATGTAAGCAGCAAGATCAACTACGCGGTTCGAGTAACCCCACTCGTTGTCGTACCATGAAATAACTTTAACCATGTTTCCTTCAACAACCATAGTCGAAAGACCATCGATTGTGGAAGAAGCAGGGTCGCTATTGTAGTCGCTCGATACAAGCGGCAATTCGTTGTAGTTCAAGATGCCTTTAAGTGGACCTTCAGAAGCTTCTTTCAATGCTGCATTAACTTCTTCTACTGTTACGTTAACTTTAAGCTCAGCAACAAGGTCAGTTACGGATACGTTTGGCGTAGGAACGCGCATTGCCATACCGTTCAATTTACCTTTAAGCTCAGGAAGAACAAGTGCTACAGCTTTTGCAGCGCCAGTGGAGGAAGGAATGATGTTCTCAGCAGCTGCGCGAGCACGGCGCAAGTCTTTGTGAGGAACGTCAAGCACGGATTGATCGTTTGTGTAGGAGTGAATAGTAGTCATCATACCTTTAACGATTCCGAATTTGTCGTTCAATACTTTTGCGAATGGTGCTAGGCAGTTCGTTGTGCAAGAAGCGTTGGAAATAATGGTATGTGCCGCAGCGTCGTATTTATCTTCGTTAACGCCGATAACCACTGTAATATCTTCGTTCGTTGCCGGAGCGGAAATGATAACTTTTTTAGCGCCGCCTTGCAAGTGAAGCTCAGCTTTTTCTTTCGCTGTGAAAATACCAGTTGATTCAACTACGATTTCAACGCCAACAGATCCCCAAGGAAGGTCAGCAGGGTTACGCTCTGCGAATACTTTGATTTCGCGGCCGTTTACGATAAGCGCGCCTTCTTTTGCTTCAACAGTACCGTCAAGTTGACCGTGTGTAGTATCGTATTTCAGAAGATGTGCCAGTGTTGCAGTATCCGTAAGATCGTTTACTGCCACGATTTGAACATCAGGGTTGTTCAGTGCTGCGCGGAATACGTTACGGCCGATGCGACCAAAACCATTAATACCAACTTTAACCATTTTTTATTTCCTCCTAAGCGTTTTTAAAAGATATTAAAATATATTTCAAGATGTTTTGCGCGCGGCCGAAGGCCACTTGCAAATCATCATGATTCCTTCAATTCCGTTAAAAGCTTAATCCTTCTCCTGCTCGATCAACGCGACGATTTCAAGTGCAGCCGCTTCATCGGTAACGAGTACGTCATTGTGACCAAACCGCATAATCGCCGCTATAGCCTCGCCCTTGCTCTTACCGCCTGCAACGCCTATAACAACTTCAGTCTTCACAATATCCTCGAGCCGTAACCCTACCGTTTGCATTTTGTGCACGACAGCGCCTTTGCGGTCAAAATAAAATCCGAACGACTCCGCCAAAGCTCCTTCAGCTTCCATAGCGTCAATGATCTCACGATCCAAACGCCGGCGTCTCGCCATGACCATAGCATCTCCGATTCCGTGTACAACGATGCGAGCACTGCGGATGACATCCACGATTTCCTTAATATTCGGTTCCTGCATAATGGACGCGAACGCTTCCTCGCCGAGATGATCAGGCACGTGTAGAAGCCTGTACTGCGCTCCTGTGCGTTTGGCCATCATCGAAGCAATTGTATTCGCTTGATAGTCCAGGCTCTCTCCAAGACCGCCTCTAGCCGGTACGAACCAGTTCGTCTTAAGCTGCGAGGAACTCATCAGTTGATTCGATATTTGCGCAATGGTTGTTCCGCCCGTTACTGCCACGACATCGTTTGGCTGCATAACTTTGATCAGCACCTGGCTGCCTGCGCGGCCAAGCTCACGTTTTGTCTGAGCAGAAATCTCCGAATCGCCGGCGACAATAACGACCTGCGTTAACCCGTAATGGCTGCGTATCGTTTCTTCCAGCTCGGAAAGTCCGAACATCGTCTTGTAGAATGGCTCAAGCTGCTCTAATAAAAGCTTGCCTGAATCGCTAATCCGCATGCCCCCCGAATGAATCTCGAGCAGCCCCTGCGATTTCAGAAAATCGGTCTCCGCCCGAAGCATCCGCTCCGTCATCGATAATGCCGACGCCAACGTTCGGCGCCCGATTAAATCCGACAGCATCACCCGATGCAAAATCGAATACCGTTTCTTCATGACGTCGAGCAGATCCGGTACAAGCTGCTGCTGCAGTTCAACGATCTGACGCATCTCTCATCCTTCACTCCATCGGCCTATAGCGTATTCGCTTCAAACACGTTGGACCTATTACGTCCCGCGGTATCGTTTCAAGTCCCACCTTTAGTTTATCGGAAATTTTCATTTGTAGCAATAGTCGTTTTTGTTTTGAAAACGGTTTCCGACACATTTTTAACAAATTTAATTTTTGATTACCCCTTGCTTTAAAACCCTGAATATCATATAATAATTTTTGCGACAATTTTCAAATGCGCCCGTGGTCCAATGGATATGACGCAGCCCTCCGAAGGCTGAGATCTAGGTTCGATTCCTTGCGGGCGCGCCACTACGACATTTCAGCCATTAAGGCTTGCAACACCTATAATGATACAGACTAACCGTTCCTATACATGGGGCGGTTTTTTTGTGCTTCCGCGAAAGAAGATTCTTTACGGTAAACTTCCACCCTCAGCCTCAGAAATATGACCCGGACAGCACTGTATTTTCCTTTCAAAGCGCCAACTAACACCGTTTTAATTTGATCTCCCGAAAGGCATGACAGGACTTGTTTGACTATCTTTGACTTTTGCTTTTTCATCCGTTATTATGAGAATACGATTTAACCATTCATTGTTTTTTCAAGGAGGGGGCTTACGTTGGATATGAATTTCGTTCCTATGGTTATTGAGCAAAACAATCGAGGTGAGCGTGCGTATGATATTTACTCTCGCCTATTGAAAGACCGCATTATTTTTCTAGGATCCGGTGTAAATGACGTGGTGGCCAACTCCATCATCGCTCAATTGCTTTTCCTGGCGGCAGACGACCCAGAGAAAGACATCTCACTTTATATTAACAGCCCAGGCGGTTCGATTACGGCAGGCATGGCTATTTATGATACGATGCAATACATTAAACCGGATGTATCTACGATCTGTGTCGGCATGGCTGCTTCCATGGGAGCTTTCTTGCTTACCGCAGGCGCTATCGGCAAACGTTATGCGCTTCCGAACAGCGAAGTCATGATTCACCAGCCGCTAGGCGGCGCGGAAGGCCAAGCCAGCGATATCGCTATTCGCGCGAAGCGCATTATCGGTATGCGCGACAAGCTGAACGGCATTCTCGCAGAGCGCAGCGGTCAATCGCTTGAGCGCATCGAGAAGGATACGGACCGCGATTACTTCATGAGCGCAGTTGAAGCCAAAGAATACGGCCTTGTCGATAAAGTTATTGAGAAGCTCGCTTAATAGCAAGAGATCTTTCATTTTACAGAACGGGGCTATCCCTACTGGTCTGCATGGACCTAAGGGATAGCCCCGTTTTTTTAATGCGGCTGTACGCAATTCGAATTAGCAGGAGAAATTCATGTTCATAAAATAGGACATACGTTCTTCTTTGTTATTGGTCTTCACATTAAAAAAAGCCTTCCTCGGTCATCAGACCTAGGACGGCTTTTATTTAATTTTGATGAATTATTGGTTTTCCAGCTCTTCTTTGCTTACCAAAGCGACTAAAGCGTTTACAGCCTGTTCTGCATCCGAACCCTCAGCACTTATGGATACTTCAGTGCCCGAGCTGATTGCCAAGCTCATAATCCCCATTATGGATTTAGCATTCACTTTTTTGTCGTCTTTCTCTACAAATACTTCGGAGGAAAATTTGTTCGCTTCTTGTACGAATAATGCTGCTGGTCTTGCATGTAGTCCTGTCTTAAGACGAACAACAACCGGAAGCCTTGTCATGGAAACCATACCCCCTATATTTTACTTAAGCATTAGCATGCGGCACAAGCTTATACGGCTCTATCGCCGTCTACTGGCTGCAAAAGCTCTTTTCCCGGTCAAAGACAAAAATGCAATTGCTTGTTCGCTTTGCATTCTTATCTTCATAAATAAAGCCATTTTGAATTATTATATCATTATACCAGCTGATACACTAGGATGAAAGTTCATACCCCACGGATTTTTTCCGCAAGTTCGTCAATTTTGCGCAAACGATGGTTTACGCCTGACTTGCTGACCTTTCCTCCGAGCATTTCGCCGACTTCTGTCAGATTCATATCCGGATGCTGGAGCCTAATTTCAGCTACTTCCTTCAGCTTCTCAGGCAAGCTCTCCAGACCCACTTCTCGCTGCAGCAGCTTGATATTCTCAATCTGCCGGACTGCCGCTCCGATTGTTTTATTCAGATTCGCCGTTTCGCAGTTCACGATCCGGTTGACTGAATTGCGCATGTCGCGCATGATTCGAACATCTTCAAACTTGAATAAGGCTTGATGCGCGCCAATAATATTGAGGAACTCGATAATTTTCTCGCCCTCTTTGATATAGAAGATAAAACCCTTTTTCCGTTCAATGCATCTAGCGTTTAGATCAAATTTGTTCGCAAGGTCAACCAAAGCCTCGCAGTGCTCTTGGTACATCGAGGAAATCTCCAAATGATACGAAGATCCCTCCGGATTGTTGACCGAGCCTCCCGCGAGAAACGCCCCACGCAAATACGAACGCTTGCAGCAGGGCTTGCGAATCATTTCCTTGTCAATGCCAAGGTTGAACATAAAACCTTCGGATACAATCTTGAGCTCACTCAGTATCTCCTGCACCCCTGCCGGGATACGGACGATATAGACATTATTTTTCTTAAGCCTCATCTTCTTGCGGACGAGCAGCTCCACGTGTATTTCATAATGTTTTTTGAGCAGGGAGTAAATTCTTCTGGCAATCGCGGCATTTTCCGTTGAGATGTCCAAAACGACTTTGCGGCTCGATACGCTAACCGAACCATTCATCCGTATAAGCGCGGATAATTCCGCTCTCTCACAACAGTTGTCCGCCTCGATTAGTGTCAGCTCTTTCTTTGTTTGCGCCGCAAATGACATTGTGTATCACCTCTTTCGTAACATCCAGTTCTCGACCAGTTTATAAATATGATGGCTTAAGCGTTCGGCGTCATGCCTCAGAAAAGTACGGAATAAAACAAGCCGGTCCGCAATGACCTCATAGCCCTTTTGCGTTACCGCATCCAAATCCAAATGAACGGCTTTCGCACCCATCTCCGCATACTTGCTCTCGATTTGGGGCGGAATCTCGCCGTCGTTCACAATTACGTAATCAAACAAATGATGGCCGATATGCGCATGAATGGCATCCAAATGATCCCCTACCGAATAATTATCGGTTTCGCCTGGCTGCGTCATAACATTACAGACAAAAAGTTTTACCGCCTCGGATTCCACGATGGCGTTCGCCAGCTTCGGAACGAGCAAATTCGGAATAATACTGGTATACAAGCTGCCAGGCCCAATTAAGATTGCGTCGGCCTGCTCGATGGCTTCTACAGCCTCTTGCAGCGGTTCCACATTCAGCGGTTCCAAAAACACACGCTTAATTACCTTGCCGGCCTTCGGAATCATGGATTCGCCGGTAACAATCGTTCCATCGGCCATTTCAGCCTTTAGCACAATCGCTTTGCCCGCTGCGGGAAGCACCCGCCCCCGAACGGCGAGAACGCGGCTTAGCTCGCGGATACCCGTAACAAAGTCGCCGGATATATCCGTCATGGCCGCCAGCATAAGATTACCAAGACTATGTCCGGCTAAACCCGGCACGGTTTTGAAACGGTACTGCAATACCTCTGTCAAAAGCGGCTCCGCATCGGCAAGCGCCATAAGCACGTTGCGAATATCGCCTGGAGGAGGAATTTGAAGCTCATTGCGTAAAATGCCGGAACTGCCTCCATCGTCGGCAACCGTAACAATAGCCGTAATATCGAGCGGCTTCTCTTTAAGCCCTCGCAGCATGACAGAGAGACCTGTACCGCCGCCAATGACAACGATCTTCGGTCTTCTTAGTATCTTATGCCTACTTTGCATTCTCTCACCCCGTCAATGCTTGTCACGTTCGGCATCGCGATGGCTGACACGCACACGTTCCGTATCGCTGCTGCCGAGCATGCGTCCCAAATATTCAGCTATGGCAACGGAACGATGCTTCCCGCCGGTGCAGCCAATACCGATAACTACCTGGCTTTTCCCTTCCTTGCGATAGAGCGGAATAAGGAATTGCAGCATGTCTAACAGCTTTGTCAGGAACTGCTGTGTTTCAGGCCACTTCATTACATATTCGTATACTTCGGGAGTTTGGCCGGTATTTGGGCGAAGATGCTCGATATAATGCGGGTTAGGCAAGAAACGAACGTCGTAAATCAAATCCGCATCGATGGGAATCCCATATTTAAATCCGAACGAGGTCACGTTAATCGATAGATTATTTTGCTCGAGATTCGTAAAATGTGAAATAATCCGTTCCTTCAAATGAGCCGGCTTCAAGATGCTCGTATCGATAACCTGAGAGGCCCAGCCTTTCAAATCTTCAAGCAGGCGGCGTTCATTCTTGATACCCTCGAGCGGCATTCCTTCCGGAGCAAGGGGATGGCGGCGGCGGCTCTCCTTATAACGCTGTACAAGCACGCCGTCCGTAGCATCCAAAAATAAGATTTCGCAGCTTATCGTATAATGCTCCTTGATATAAGCCAGCGATTCCGAGAGCGCCGTAAAAAATTCTCTTCCGCGCAAATCAATAACCAGCGCCACATTGCCGATTTTGCCGTTCGATTGTTCGATCAGCTCCGCAAATTTAGGGATTAGAACGGGCGGTAAATTATCGACGCAGAAGAAACCGAGGTCCTCCAGGCTTTGGACAGCAATGGTTTTGCCCGCGCCAGACATCCCGGTTATAATGACAAGCTTCGCTACTGTTGCTGCCGTTTCCATGATCAAACCTCCTAAAGACTTTGCGTTAGCAAAGTCACTTCGTAAGGATATGCTTAGACTTTGCGTTAGCAAAGTCACTTCGTAAGGATATGCTTAGACTTTGCGTTAGCAAAGTCACTTCGTAAGGATATGCTTAGACTTTGCGTTAGCAAAGTCTCTTCGTTAATAATTTTCGAATAAAATTAACCTCTTAGAATAAGTCCAGCCGCACCGACTACGCCCGCATTGTTGCCAAGCGTTGCTGCCACGATTTTTACATTTTCCTTCGCTTGCTCCTGCGTGTATTTCTCAAATACTTCGCGAATTTGGTCGAATAAGAAATCTCCCGCTTTCGATACGCCGCCGCCGATGATAAAATATTGCGGATTCAAGATGATCGCAATCATCGCCATGGATTTACCCAAATAATAAGCGGCACGGTTCACGATACGGGTCGCTACTTCATCGCCCGCTTTCGCTGCATCAAGAACATCCTTCGCCATAATGTCTTCTACCATCGAGAGCGAAGTGCGGTCACCGCGTTCCACCGCATCCTTAGCCATGCGAATAATGCCGGTCGCCGAAGATACCGTTTCCAAGCAGCCCATTTTGCCGCATCCGCATTGGATCGCTTCAAGATCAGGCACAATCGCCATATGGCCCAGCTCGCCCGCCATGCCCATATAGCCCTCAACGATTTTACCCTCTATGATAATGCCGCCGCCTACGCCGGTTCCGAGCGTATAGCATACGCAGTGCGCGATGCCTTTGCCTGCTCCGCCCCAAGCTTCGCCTAGTGCCGCCACATTTGCGTCATTGTTAACTTTAACGGTCTTGTTCAGTTCTTGCTCCAAATAACCTTTCAGATTAACGTTCTCAATCTTCAGGTTCGGCGCAAATTTTACGATTCCGTTCGGAATATCCAGGAAGCCTGCAATACCAACGCCTACCCCGTCAACCTGCTCCCAATCATAATCCGATTCGGCTACGATTTGCTTTGAATATTTTGCAATATTTTGAAGGATAGTGTCCGTTCCTTTACTCGCTTCCGTCGGCCCCTCATACGTCCGGAGCAATTGTCCATCCGCATTGCAAATGCCTACTTTAATAGCAGTTCCGCCGACATCGACTCCAACGTAAATCTTTTCAGACATCACTAGTCCACCTCATCAATATGTTAATCTTCTCTGTAACACTATAAGCGACCTTTATCCTCTGGTCAAGATAGCTGAATACTGGTAAATGTGCCGATTCCGGCTATCGAAAAGGCTATACCGTCAAGCATATCGCTCTGCTGGTATAGCCCCTTTCTCTATCTTATGATGCTCCTCGCCAAGTATTAAAGCGATTTGCTCCAATCATGCGTCACTGCGCCTTCCAGGAATCTTTCGCAATCCAGCGCTGCCATGCATCCGCTGCCCGCTGCCGTAATCGCCTGGCGGTATTTGCTGTCCTGCACATCGCCGCAAGCGAATACTCCCGGTACGTTTGTTTCGGTTGTGCCCGGCTTCACGAGAATATAACCGTGATCGTCCGTATCGATTTGGCCGGCAAGGAATTTCGTGTTCGGCGTATGGCCGATTGCGATAAAGATACCGTCTGTCTCGATAACATCTTCTTCGCCCGTTGCGTTGTCGCGGACTTTAAGGCCCGTAACACCCATGCCGGTAGCAACCACTTCAACCGGTGTACGGTTTAGGCTCCAGCTAATTTTCTCGTTTTCGCGTGCACGGTCCTGCATAATCTTGGAAGCGCGCAGCTCGTCACGGCGATTAACCAGCTCAACGTTGGTTGCGAAGCGCGTAAGAAAGCTTGCTTCCTCCATAGCCGAGTCGCCGCCGCCGACAACGATGATTTTCTTGCCGCGGAAGAAGAATCCGTCGCATGTTGCGCAAGTGCTTACGCCTTTTCCGACGTTTTCTTTCTCGCCCGGAATGCCCAGGTATCTAGCCGATGCACCCGTAGAGATGATAATGCTCTCGCCAACCAATTCTCCGTGGCCTTCTACTTGAAGCTTGAAAGGACGTTCCGACATGTCCACGCTGTTTACCCAACCGGTAATAAACTTAGCGCCAAAGCGCTCCGCTTGCTTACGCATGTTTTCCATAAGCTCAGGGCCCATGATGCCTTCTGGGAAACCAGGAAAGTTCTCGACTTCCGTCGTTGTCGTCAATTGTCCGCCCGGCTCGGGGCCTTCAATAATCAACGGATTCATGTTGGCGCGTGCCAAGTAAATTGCTGCTGTAAGTCCGGCAGGGCCGGTACCTATAATAATGGATTTGTACATCGACATTCACCTCGTAAAAGTTTATTCGTCCTGCAATTCCTGTTTGAAAAAGACGGAGCTCATCGACTTCATCTTGTCTTTGATGCCGCAAACCTCGTCAATGAACTTAACGTTCTTGCTTACAGTAGCAATCGAAGTCCCGTACCGTACCGAAACCTCATGGTACGAAATGGATCGCCGATGCATCTTAGCTGTCAAATATTCTAACGCAGCTGCCCAGCCCTCGGGCTTTGCCAGCTTCGGAACGTCCGGGTAAATGCGTGACAAGAACTCTACCCATAAGGTCATCAAATCATGCTGCTGGACCAAATCGTATTGCTTGCTCATGCGTCCAAGCGCCGATTCGACAACAGCCTGCCATTTATCCTCCCAGACCGGAAGCCTAGAAGGTACGCGATTCGGTTCAATGACCGTTTCTTTCCCTTCAAGCACGATATGCAGCGGCTCTTGGACACCCATCGTACGAAGCACGAAGATCGCAATCCTCTTTAAATAATCATCCTCATCGCGCTCCATCAAAAATGATTGCAGCACGTCCTTTACCTCGCTGTCGGCAATCATGCCTAACGCCTGAATGACCTGCAGCTTCGTGTGCTGGTCGCCATGGCGCAGCGCCCAGAAAAAGGAGGAACGAACAAGCGGGTCGCGCTTGAGATGATCGGGAATGCCGTCCGAGGACTTTTCCCATAGCTTGAACTGCTCTTCAAACGGCAGATGGTAATGATAGCTGATGGATGCCGTCTGCTCCCCGCTGCGTACAAGCTCAAGCTGCTCCATATAATAATGAGGAATGCCCGATTTCGGATCCAGCTTTATCGTCTGCTTCCACAGCCGCTCCGCTTCTTGCAAGCGTCCGATATTACATGCCGCAACAGCCGCATAATGGTACAAACTAGGGTCCTGCGTCAGCTCGGAATCTTTGAGAAGACGGATGAAATGCTTGTATGCAGCCCCATGCTCTCCTAAGATGCCCATAGTGGTTGCCAGTTTAAACACATGCTCCTGGTGGAACGGCACCGTCTTCGCAAGCAGCTCCACAAGGGGCCGCAGGCTTTGCTCGTCATTCTTGTGCTGATAGAAAATAGCAAGGTTGCAAAGCGCATGCAGGTTGCCCGCTTCAAGCTCCAGCACTTCATGAATCGTATCCATCGCCTTATCGAACATACCCATATAATAATAGGCCAAGGCCAAATTATTGCGCGCAGCAAGGAAATCAGGCTGGCTTTCAATAATTTTCTCTAAAATGCGCACAGCCTCCGTGAATTTGCCTTCTTCCAGCAAGGTGCGAGCCAAATCATGCTCGACCATGCCCTCGCGCGATTTAATATTCGTCAGACGCGTAGGCCGTTCAAGCTCGTAATGCAGAAGATCCATCATATCCTCCGCTTCATCGAGAAACTGTCCTTCCGAGTCCTCTTCTAAATATCGAATAAGCGAGCTCTCGGCCGCTTCATATTGCTCCATATTGGCAAAATTGTTCGCCATATAGAAATGGCATTCCGTCATCGTCGGATCAAGCTCATCCACAATCCAGCCCAAAATCCGGTTCGACTCCTCATAATTGCCCATTTCAGAAAGAATGCCGGCCATATTGCAATGGTTTACCGGATTTTCCGGTTCGTATTCCACGGCGCGACGAAAATATTTAAGTGCCTTGTCATAATGGAATCGATCTAGTGACCGAACCGCACGTTCGAAAAAAAACGTCGCGTCCCATTGAACCGGTATGACTTTCGTCTGTTGATCTACGGCAACACGTTTCTTCTCCTTCACTGGCAAGGCACCTCCCGTTACTTCCGATTTTCTACGATTATACCATAGCCATACACGTGAGAACATGAAAGAATATGTGGCAAAATCGCGGACAGCAATTACGCCGCCCGCGATTTCCCGCGTCATTGCTATTCAATTCATGTGCTCAGCATTCAGAATGAGCGCTTATACGCCATTGCTTTTGAACAAGGTACTGATGGAGCCGCCCTCCAAAATGATGCGCGTTGCTTCTGCAAGCAGAGGGGCAACGGAAAGCACTTTGAAGCGTTCCGGCGTTGATTCCGGCAAACTGATCGAGTCTGTAACGATAACTTCTTTAATATTGGGATGATCCAAACGCTCAATGGCCGAGCCGGAGAATAACGGGTGCGTTGCGCATACGTATACATCTTCAGCGCCGCGCTCCTTCAAGCCCTCCACAACGTTTACAATCGTAGAGCCCGTGTCGATCAGATCCTCGATAATGATTGGCGTCTGACCTTCGACATCCCCGATAACGTGTGTAATAACCGATTCATTGTGCGCAGGGCGTTTCTTAATCATAATCGCAAACGATGTATCCAAGTAGTTCGCAAGCTTCTCGGCAGTTGAGGCACGTCCTGCATCCGGCGAAACGACAACCGGGTTCTTGATGTTTTTCGACTTCAAGTAATCGCTAATAAGATCAAGCGCAGTCATATGATCGACCGGAATATTGAAGAAGCCTTGAATAGCTGGAGCATGGAGGTCGATTGTGATTACGCGGTTCGCTCCAACAGTCGTGAGCACATCCGCCAGCATTTTCGCTGAGATCGGCTCCCGCGGTGCTGCTTTGCGTTCCTGACGCGCATAACCGTAATACGGCATGATGATGTTGACCGTTCTCGCGGACGCACGCTTCGCCGCATCAATCATAACAAGCAATTCGACAAAATGCTCGTTGATCGGATGCGAGAATGATTGTACGAGGAAAACGTCGCAATTCCGAATCGTTTCCTCATAGTGCACGTAAATCTCACCGCTTTTGAAACGGGACATCTTGATCGCGCCTAGCGTCAGACCAAGCTCTGCACTGATTTTCTGAGCCAATACCGGATTAGACGAACCCGAAAAAATACGCACCTTGTCGCTTAACATGATACCCTCCTGAGCGTTAAAACCAATTAATTTTACGGAACTAGTACTCGTCCTTGTCGGATCATTCGACAAAGCTTGTTTGATCTTCTATATTATACATGGAATTTACGATATTTCAAAAATCAATCATCACTAATTTTCGACAATTAAATGTCGCAAGCTGCGTAAATCCCGCTTCCTTGAGTGCGGCGTAGGCTTGATCCAAGTATTGACCTAGTCTTTCCGGCTGGTGAGCGTCCGATCCAACCGTCAGCGGAATGCCTAAATCCCTTGCGTATTCCAGCATTCTGCGGCTGGGAAACATCTCGGCGGCAGGCGTGCGGAGTCCGGAGGCGTTGAGCTCAATGGCGAGGCCGTGACGCTTCACCGCTTCAAGAGCAGCGTTCTCCAAATGAGTGACATCGCCTTCCGGCTGAAAGCCAAAACGCTTGATCACGTCAATATGGCCGATATAGTCATAAAAGCCGGTTGCCGCCGCTTTGCCGATGGCTTCGTAATATTGTTCGTAAACCGCCATGCGGTCGCGGCCTTCCCAGCCTGCCGTTTGGCGGAAATCCGTAATATCCCATTCCCCTAGGAAATGAACGGAACCGATCACGTAGTCCCATGGATAAGCTTTCACGATGGCTTCGATTTGTTCTTCGCAGCCCTCGATGTAATCGCCCTCCAATCCTACGCGAATGTCGATCTGTCCCTTATACTTTTCCTTGAGCTCGAGGCATTCCTCCACATAACGGGGAAGCTCATCCATGGGCATCGCCATCTCCGGGTAATAAGAGGCGGGATCCACATGCAGCAGAGGCATATGATCGGAAAGGCCGAGCTGCACGAGTCCGATCTCAATTCCCTTCCGTACGTATTCCTCCAGCTCGCCGACTGCATGACCGCAGCGAGCATGATGGGTATGGTAATCGATAAACATGTGCGTACCGGCCTTTCTATAATGAATTTTGAAACAAGCGTCTGCCTATCTCATTTTGTTGGTGGTTGGTTTTCCATGGCGGCTGTTGATTTCGCTGATCACGTCGTCCAGCGGAAGCCCTCTCTCGCGCAGCAGCACCATCAGGTGGAAAATCAAATCGCCGGTTTCGCTCCGAAGCTCGTCGTTATCTTTGTTTTTAGCCGCAATGATAACCTCGGACGCTTCTTCGCCAACCTTTTTCAAAATTTTGTCCACGCCTTTGTCGAATAGATACGACGTATAAGACCCCTCAGGGCGCTCAGCGTAGCGTTCAGCGATAATGCTCTCCAACTGCCCAAGCGTTGCGAAGCGATCAGCAGAGGATGGCGCAGCCTGTGAGGATGCGTTTTCGTTTCCGCTCACTTCAACCGCATTGAAGAAGCAGCTGTAACGGCCCGTATGGCAGGCCGGTCCCTTTTGATCCACCTTAACGAGCAGCGTGTCGCCGTCGCAATCATACGCCAATGAAACGATGCGCTGCGTATGGCCGCTTGTCGCGCCTTTGTTCCACAGCTCGTTCCGCGAGCGGCTCCAGAACCAGGTTACGCCCGACTCCACCGAAAGCTGCAGCGATTCCTTATTCATATAAGCCATCATTAGCACTTCTTTGCTTTGCGCATCCTGCACGACGGCAGGAACGAGCCCCGCTTCGTCCCATTTGATTTTCGAGATAAGACCGCTCTGGTTATTTTCCGTCATCGTACCTCTACTCCCTTCAACCGCAAATCGTCTTTCACTTCCCGGATCGTCATTTCTTTATAGTGGAAAATAGTCGCAGCCAGCGCCGCATCCGCATGGGCCTGCTGAAACACATCGTTAAAATGTTCGATTCTGCCCGCTCCGCCTGAAGCGATAACCGGGATGCCCAGCGAGTCGGAAACGGCCTGTGTAAGCTTAATGTCGAAGCCGTCCTTCGTACCGTCCGCATCCATGCTCGTCAGCAAAATTTCGCCGGCGCCGAGACGTTCCACTTCGCGTGCCCACTCCAACGCCTTAATGCCCGTCGTCTTGCGGCCGCCATGCGTATAGACCTCCCACTCGCCCCACTCTGCATTGAACTTGGCATCTATGGCCACTACGATGCACTGCGAGCCGAACTTGCGTGAGCCTTCCTGCACAAGCGCAGGATTCAATACAGCCGCCGTATTGATGCCGATTTTGTCCGCACCGGCGCGGAGCAGCCGCTTCATGTCATCCACATGGGAAATGCCGCCGCCTACCGTAAACGGAATCGTAATTTCTCCAGCCGTCCGCTTCACGACCTCTATCATCGTCGCGCGCCCCTCGACCGAAGCCGATATGTCCAGAAACACCAGCTCATCCGCGCCTTCCTGGTCATAGGTAGCCGCTAGTTCGACGGGGTCTCCCGCATCGCGCAGGTTAACGAAGTTCACGCCTTTCACAACGCGGCCGTCCTTTACGTCCAGGCATGGAATGATACGTTTTGCCAGCATGTTTCCCTCTCCTTTATGCCCGTTAGCCGAGCTCGATCTGTAAGTCTGCTATATTAGCGTAAACGGCTGACGCCGTCTTTAGCGGCAGAAGCTCGTTTTGCGGTCAAATATAAGCATCGTATAAGGCTAAAATTTATACTTTCTTATATTTTATAAATGCTAAGCTTGTTTGTTTTCGGTAAGCGCAAGGAAGCTGCCCAGCAGCTGCATGCCGAGCTCTCCGCTTTTTTCCGGATGGAACTGCATGCCGAACACGTTGTCGCGACCGACGATCGCCGTCACCTGCTGGTAATAGTCGGTCGTCGCAAGCAGGTCGGATGCCTGCTCCGGCTTCGCATGGAAGGAGTGCACGAAATACACATGCCCCTCGGTCAGGCCGCTGAACAGCGGCGACTGCTCCTGCAGGAACGATAGCTTATTCCAGCCCATGTGCGGAATTTTGTAATCGCCTGAGAAACGGGCCACTTTTCCCGGAAGCAGGTTCAGGCCCTCGTTGGTGCCGTACTCCTCGCTTTCCGTGAACAGCAGCTGCATGCCTAGGCAAATGCCCAGCATCGGCTTGCCGGAGGACGCATAGGCTTTGGTTACCTCATCCAGCTTTGTCTCGCGCAGGTTTTGCATCGCATCGCCAAAAGCGCCAACGCCGGGCAGGATCGCTCCAGCCGCGGCAGCAATCGTCTGCGGGTCATCGGTAATGACCGCCTCGTAGCCAAGCCGCTCAACCGCTTTGCTTACGCTGTGAAGGTTGCCCATGCCGTAATCGATGATAGCGATCATGCTACAGCACTCCTTTCGTCGAAGGCACTCCTTGTACGCGAGGATCAATGCTCGTTGCTTCGTCCAGCGCACGTCCAAGCGCCTTGAACACCGCTTCAATCATGTGATGCGTGTTTTTGCCGTAGTGTACGATGACGTGAAGCGTGATACGCGACTCCAGCGCCAGCTTCCACAGAAACTCGTGAACAAGCTCCGTCGAGAAGCTGCCTACTTGCGCGGAAGGATATTCAGCGCGGTATTCGAAATGCGGACGGTTGCTGACATCGATGATAACCTGCGCGAGCGCCTCATCCATCGGTACGAATACGCTGGCATAACGTTTGATGCCGCGTTTGTCGCCAAGCGCTTCGCGGAGGGTTTGACCGATGCAAATGCCGATATCCTCTACCGTGTGGTGATCGTCAATGTCGATATCGCCGCGCGCTTCCAGCTCCAGGTTGAACTGGCCGTGCTTCGTAAACAAATCAAGCATATGGTTAAGGAAAGGCACATCCGTATCAATTTTCGTTTCGCCTGTTCCGTCTACTGCAAATGTAAGTTTAATGTCCGTTTCATTCGTCTTGCGTGCCACCGATGCTTCACGTACCCGATTTTCCGACACTTTCATTCCTTCTTCCTATTGTAGTATATCGTTCATGGCAAGACCTCGAGTGGTTTTGCCGGGCTAATCTAACCCGTTACTCCGGTTGGCCTCATTCTTGTGAATTATGTCACCGCTGTAATGCCCACCAGCTAATCGAAGCTAAGAAAGGCTGCAGCGGAAATAGGTCATCATAGGTCATTTAGGCTGGCGCCTTTCAGCACCCTTCCTTCATTAACCGCGTTCCTTCTCCAGGCGAATCTCGATTGCGCGGGCATGCCCTTCCAGTCCTTCGTGGCGGGCAAGCGTCATGATTTTTTCGCCATTGGCAAGCAGCGCTTCTTTGCTGTAGTAAATCAAGCTCGACTTCTTCAAGAAATCGTCGACGTTAACCGGCGATGAGAACCGGGCCGTGCCGTTTGTCGGGATGATGTGATTCGGTCCCGCAAAATAATCCCCAACCGGCTCCGAGCTGTAAGGCCCGAGGAAAATCGCGCCGGCATTTTGGATATAACCGAGCAGGCGCATCGGATCGACCGTCAGCACCTCCAGGTGCTCAGGCGCAAGCTGATTGACGACGTCGATTCCCGCTTCAATCGTATCGACGAGCAATACGGCGCCGTAGCTGTCGATAGAGCTGCGGGCGATGTCCTGGCGCGGCAGCGTCGACAACTGCCGCTCTACTTCCGCTGCAACAGCTTCCGCAAGCTGCTGCGACGGCGTAACCAAGATCGCCGAAGCCATCTCGTCATGCTCTGCCTGCGACAACAGATCCGCGGCGATGTACGCGGCATCGGCCGAATCGTCGGCAAGCACGACGATTTCACTTGGTCCGGCGATACTGTCGATATCGACGGCACCGAATACGGCGCGCTTCGCCAGCGCCACGTAAATATTGCCCGGTCCGCAAATCTTATCGACCGGAGCAATGCTGGCCGTGCCGTACGCAAGCGCGGCAATGGCCTGAGCCCCGCCGACCCGGTACATCTCCTTGACGCCCGCTTCCGCGGCGGCAACGAGAATATACGGGTCGATGCCCGCAGTGCCGCCGGTTGCAGGCGGCGTCACCATGACAATCTCCGGCACGCCGGCTACCTGCGCCGGAATGACATTCATCAGCACGGACGACGGATAAGCCGCCTTGCCTCCGGGCACGTATACGCCGACCCGCTTCAGCGGCCGCATAATTTGCCCGAGCAGCGTTCCGTCCTGCTGCAGATCCATCCACGAGGTCCGCATTTGCTTCTCGTGGAATACACGGACATTCACGGCCGCTTCGCGAATCGCCGTGAGAAAATCGGCGTCGACCAGCTCATACGCCGCCTGAATCTCCTCCTGCGTCACGCGCAGCGATGCCGCATCCAGCTTAACCCGGTCATGCTGCTCCGTATACCTCAGCAGCGCCGCATCCCCCTCGGCCTTTACGTCCGCGACGATCCTTAAGGCCGACTCGTTTTGCTCCGGTGTTCCATACTCCACCTCGCGCTTCAATCCAAACTGCTCCGCTCGCATAATCCGCATATTATCCGCTCCTTCCAATGACTCTCCATGCTTTATCATTCTAATTATCCTTTTAGGTACCGATACTTTGCTTAAGTGCGCTATCCAGCATGCATTTCCCGTGCTGCTTAGCTATCTGCAAAATACAGCACGCAATATCCGCATCCTATGCCTTAGCACCTTTGCTTTCTGCTTTAGCGTTCTGCTTTAGCGCTTGGAATCACCGTTAACCGCCTCTAAATTCCGTTTAGCCAGCGTCTCCTGCAATCGGTCGCATAGGCCTTGGATCACGTCGTTTTTCATCCGGTAGCTTACCCGGTTCGCAATCAAGCGGCTCGTTATGCCGAAGATCGACTCCATCTCGACAAGCCCGTTCTCGCGCAGCGTTTGGCCCGTTTCCACCATATCGACGATTCGGTCCGCAAGTCCGATCATTGGCGCAAGCTCAATCGAGCCGTTAAGCTTAATGACCTCTACCTGCTGGCCTAGTTCACGGAAATACGCGGAAGCTACATTCGGGTACTTGGTCGCTACCCGAGGATTCATTGTCGGTTTCCAATCCGGCATGCCGATAACCGACATCCGGCATTTTGCGATGCCAAGGTCCAGCAGCTCGTAAACGTCCTTATTTTCCTCCATCAGCACGTCTTTGCCGACAATACCGATATCAGCCACGCCGTATTCCACATAGGTAGGAACGTCTACGGGCTTCGCCATAATGAACTCCATTCCGACCTCAGGCAGCTCGATGATCAGCTTGCGCGTATCATCAAAATCACTCGGGATCGGCAGTCCTGCCTCGCGGAACAGCTTCGACGCCACCTTGTAGATGCGGCCCTTCGGCATCGCCACTTTCAAAATATCCTTTGTTTGTCCGCTCATGTGGCGCTGCCTCCTTTGATTCCATTGCCGTTAAACGACTGCAAAGCCGTGTACGATATACCTTTATACGTGAAAGGTTCCTCACCCTTATTTTTCACGGCATCCAACAGGCTACTGCCGTCATCCAAACGCTCCGTTACAACGCTAATGCCCTGCGCACGCAGCTCCTGTGCTTTGACAAGCGCCTCGCCGCGTCCCTGCGTATCATAAACGATCAGCGTCCGCTCGGTTTCGCTCTCGCCCTTATCGCCCAATAGCTCCAAAATACGCGTTGTCTTAAGCGCAAAGCCCGTTGCCGGCGCCGGTCTGCCGAACTGTGCCAGCAAATTGTCATAACGTCCGCCGCTTACAACCGGGAATCCAAGATCCGCTGCATATCCTTCAAAGGTCATGCCGGTATAATAAGAAAAATCGCCGATCATCGTCAGGTCAATAAGCACATGCTCGCAAACGCCGTACGCCTTCAGCACATCCCAAATCTCGCATAAATGGCGAATCGACTTCCGGGCTTGATCATCCACGCTCAGCTGCAGCGCTTGATCGCAAATTTCTTGGCCCCCGCGCAAGCGCAAAACGCCTTCAAGCTCGTTCTTTACGGATTCATCCAGCGAAAGCATGCGCAGCTGCTCGCGGTAGCCTACGAAATCGCGGCCCAGCAGGCAGCTCTTCAGCTGCTCTTGCGCATCCTTACGGCCTGGCAGCGATTCCTCCATCAACCCGTTAAGGAAGCCGACATGCCCAATCGCAATTTTAAAGCGCTCGACGCCGGCTGCCTTAAGCGATGCGATCGCAAGCGCAACAACCTCCGCGTCGGCTTCTGCCGACGAGTCTCCAACAAGCTCCACGCCCGTTTGGAAAAATTCAGCCTCGCGGCCTGCTTCCTCCTCAATGGCCCGGAACACATTGGAATGGTAGGACAAGCGCTGCGGGAAATCCGCTTGCTTCAATAAGGATGAAACCACGCGCGCGATTGGCGCCGTCATATCCGAACGGAGAACAAGCGTCGTTCCGCGGTTGTTTAGAAGCTTAAACAGCTTTTGGTCCGAGGTCGAACTCGCTACGCCCACTGTATCGTAGTATTCCATTGTCGGTGTAATAATTTGCTCATAGCCCCAGCCCTGCATGCAGGCCAGAACCTGGCGTTCAATATGACGCAGCTTCGCAACCGCGCCAGGCAGATAATCTTTAACGCCTATCGGCTTCTCGAATACTTTTGGTTTAGACATATAATTTCACCTTCGTTTACTTTAGTGGTTTAAAGCGATACCATGTTACCATGCTAACAAAATAAAGAGTTTAGTCGTAATATTAGCATGAAAAGCTTATTTTCGTCAAGCTGGCTGCCGACCTCCGTTGCCCAAAAAGAAAGCCCCGGCCGGCTGCGAAACGAATCGCGCGGACGAAGCATTTGAAAGTCCATTAGTTTAAAATATTGCGCACACTCTCGTCATGCTCATTTGGCATAACCATCTCGCTGCGTCTGATTTCCCGCATCGGATTGCCGCCTACAAACGCATAAGCGGGGACATCCTTATGGATAACCGAGCCCGCCGCCACGATCGCATGATCGCCGATCGTTACGCCCGGCAATATGGTCGTATTCGCGCCAATCATGACATGAGAGCCAATGATGACGTTGCCGAGTCGGTATTCCTTGATTAAATATTCATGGGTCAGAATCGTTGTATTATATCCAATAATCGTATTATTGCCAACTGATATGCGCTCTGGAAAGAAGACATCGACCATCACCATAAGCGCAAATGCGGTATGCTCTCCGACCCTCATGCCGAGCAATCGGCGGTAAATCCAATTTTTTAGCGGAAGGACCGGGCAGTAACGCGCAAGCTGGATAAAGATGAAATTACGGACGGACTTGAATCGGCTTACCGTAGAATACACCTGCCAAAGCGCGTTTGGTCCTTCCACTGGATATCGTTCAACTTTGCGCAAGCGTCTCCCGCTCCAATCCTACAAACGTATAAAGATCACGCATGTCATGGATAACATGATGAGCTCCCGCCTCCATCAGCCTTTGCTCGCCCTTAAGTGACCAAGCTACGCCTACGGCTATGGCGCCTGCAGCAATCGCGGATTCAATATCCACTACGCTGTCGCCTACCATCATCGTCGTTGCCGGATCTGCGCCGAGCAGGCCGATGGCTTTGCTCACGGGTTCCGCATGCGGTTTAGGATTAACAACATCATCAATCGTTACAATGGCATCGACATAGTCGAACAATCCCACGTATTTCAAGCCGCGTTCCGTGGTCAAACGCATTTTGGTCGTCACGATTCCGATTTGGATGCCTTGTTCATGCAGTCTTGCAATGACTTCATTCACATAATCGAATGATTTCACATAATTATCATGCAGCCGTAAATTAACTTCGCGATAGGCTGCCACAAGATCGGTGACATCCTCTAGTCCTGAGAACCGCTTCATCTGATCCGTTAAAGGCTCTCCCATACTCGGAATAATGTGTTCTCTTCCGAAGCCTTCGGGTGCTACGCCCTGCAAAGATTCGATAAACGAGCGGATAATAAGCTCATTGGTGTCGAGAATTGTGCCGTCCAAATCGAACAGCATTGTTTTGATCGTATCCGTCATTGGTAAACCTCCCTAGATTGCGCTAACGCTTGCTAACTTCGTCTTCTTTACTGGAGCCTGCATTGTGGACTGCATTAACGGATGCTGCATCGCTGCCGCCATTACGCTCCGGCTTGGTTGTCGTAATGGGATCAAGATAGCGCGCAGTTGCGAGGCCGGTCTTGCGGCGTACGATAATAAGCGCGATTGCTCCGATAATGAAGAGCAAAGCCAATACTTGAGAAATCCTGATGTTGCCGTAAGCCGGGTCCAAATAACCTTGTTTAAACAAGACCTCCATCGGCGTCCATAGACCATTAATGAAAGAAGCCAGCCAAGATGGCCCTCTAAAGGCCAAGCTGTCGGTACGCAGCGCTTCAATGAAGAAGCGGCCGATCGAATACCAGATAAAATAGCTCGCCATCAGCTCGCCTGCACGCAGAAACTTTTGACGGCGCAGGATGAGCAGAATGATAATGCCAACTAAGCTCCAGACCGATTCATATAAAAACGCAGGGTGGCGATATGCGCCTTGAACCAACATCTGATCCACGATAAAAGATGGCAAGTGCAGCGTATTGCGCAGGAAGGACTCCGAAACCTCTCCGCCGTAAGCCTCTTGGTTCATGAAGTTGCCCCAACGTCCGATCATTTGGCCCGCGAGCAGTCCGGGTACGCAAATATCCACTAGACGCCAAAAGCTATAGCCCTTATAGCGGAAATAAAAGAACCCGCAAATAAATGCCCCAATAATCGCGCCATAAATGGCGATTCCGCCGTTCCAAATCTTGAACACATCAACAAAATTACCTTTGTAATCTTCCCATTTGAAAGCTACATAATAAATTCGTGCGCAAATAATTGCGGAAGGAACGCCGATCAGGAGCAAGTCCATAAAGAAATCCGGCTTAATGCCGAACCGCTTTCCTTCCTGCACGCAAAACAGCAGACCTACTAATGCTGCCGCTCCCAAAATAATGCCATACCAATGCACTTCGATTGCACCTAACGAGAAGGCAATTGGATTGAGTATCAATGTCTTCATTCTTTTATATCCCCTTTAGGTTCAATCGTATTCATCCATATCGTCGGCAATCGTTTCCGTCAGCTTATTCGTGAATTGCAGCGCCGCATTGTAGCCCATCCGTTTCAAACGAAAATTCATCGCTGCTACCTCGATAATAACGGCCAAGTTCCGTCCTGGACGTACGGGTACGGTAACGAGCGTAACGTCTGTCTCGATAATACGCGTCGTTTCCTCATCCAGCCCAAGGCGGTCATATTGTTTATCCTGCTGCCAATTTTCAAGCTTAATGACGAGGCCGATACGCTTTTGCGTACGTACTGCCCCTGCCCCGAACAGCGTCATGACATTAATGATTCCTAGTCCCCTAATTTCGAGCAGGTGGCGGATAAGCTCAGGCGCGCTGCCGTGCAGCTGCGCATCCGAGGTTTGCATAATTTCTACCGCGTCATCGGCAACAAGCCTATGCCCGCGTTTGACAAGCTCTAATGCCGTCTCGCTTTTACCAATGCCGCTTCCACCGGTAATGAGCATCCCTACGCCATATACGTCTACTAGAACGCCATGAATCGTTGCAGTGGGAGCGAGCTTCCGCTCTAGGAAATCAGTTATACGGCTCGACAAAATCGTCGTAGCAATATTGCTCCGCAGCAATGGGATCTGCATCTCGTTACATTGCTCGACAAGCTCTTGAGGCGCTTCCAACCCCCGTGTCAAAATAATGCATGGCGTATCCTCGTTGCAGAGACGAACCATGCGATCCTTTCGTTCTTCACTGCCTAGCATATTCAAGAACGAGATTTCCGTTCGGCCAAGCAGTTGTACCCGCTCGCTTGGATGGTAGTGGAAATAACCTGCCATTTCAAGACCCGGACGATACAAGTCATCTACCGTAATCGCACGCTTCATTCCGTCCTCGCCAGCTATAATTTCGAGCTGAAATTGTTTGACGAGCTCAGATACTTTCACTTTCTTCGGCATCGTAGGGCCTCCCTCATATGGCAACTGCTTTGGTGTATGTAAGTTTTTTTCTAATGTCTTCATCGTAAAGGAAAAAGGCGCCAAACGCAACGTTTGCTCCGCTGCCAAGCGCCTTTCTTTCGCTTCAAGATTTGAGATACCAGCAATAGGCTTTCGATCATTTCACAAAAAAAGAACGGCCGGATAATCCGGCCGTTCTTTCTCCATACTATTTATTAAGCTTCGAAAATGTTAAGTTCTGTCGCTTTGTCGAACAAGTGTACTTTGTTCATATCAAGCGCAAGCTTAACGCTTGTGCCATCACGTAGACCGGAGCGGCCATCAACACGAGCGATAACTGTGTCAGTGCCGATACCGTTCAGGTACAAGTACATTTCGTGACCAAGGTTCTCAGCAACCTCTACATTTGCGTTCACGATTGTTTGCGGTGAAGCTTCCAAGAATACAGGCTCTTCGTGAAGATCCTCTGGACGAATGCCTAGAATCACTTCTTTGCCGATGTAACCTTTCGAGCGAAGAATTGCAGCTTTGCCTTCAGGAACAACTACATCAACGCCGCTTGCTTTGAAACGAAGCGCGCCGCCTTGTTCTGTAAGGGATCCGCTGATGAAGTTCATCGATGGAGCACCGATAAAACCAGCAACGAAGATGTTTACAGGGTGGTTGTAGAGCTCTTCAGGAGAAGCTGTTTGTTGAATGAAACCGTCTTTCATAACAACGATACGGTCACCCATTGTCATTGCTTCGATTTGGTCATGCGTTACGTAGATCGTTGTTGTTTCAAGACGTTTTGTAAGCTTGCTGATTTCAGCACGCATTTGTCCACGAAGTTTCGCGTCCAAGTTGGAAAGCGGCTCATCCATCAAGAATACTTGCGGCTCACGAACGATTGCGCGCCCTAGAGCGACACGTTGACGTTGACCACCGGAAAGTGCTTTTGGTTTACGGTCAAGCAAATGCTCGATATCAAGAATTTTAGCAGCTTCACGAACGCGTTTGTCGATGTCTGCTTTTTTGAATTTACGAAGTTTAAGGCCGAAAGCCATGTTTTGGTAAACGTTCATGTGCGGGTACAACGCGTAGGATTGGAATACCATCGCGATATCGCGGTCTTTAGGAGCAACATCGTTCACAAGGCGGTCGCCGATGAACAATTTGCCTTCGGAAATTTCTTCAAGGCCTGCAATCATACGAAGAGTTGTCGATTTACCGCAACCGGACGGTCCGACCAATACGAGAAACTCTTTGTCCTTAATATCTAAGTTAACGTCAGTAACCGATGCTTTGTCAGTACCCGGGTATTTTTTGTAAATGCCTTCTAAACGTACGCCTGCCATGATAATTTTCCCCCTAGAAAGAAATTTCGATATGCCTATATCTTATCCCACGCAAGAGCTTGTGACTATGCACATACTTTACAAAAAAACTAATTTCTTTTCGTAACTTTGTACAATAGTAATATAATTTTGACTAGAACAGCATCTCTAAACTGACGAACATCAAGCCCAGTCTCTTGTTTAAGCTTATCCAAGCGATATAATAACGTATTGCGATGTATATATAATTTCTTTGCGGTCTCGCTTACATTGCAGTCCAGTGTAAAAAATGTATCCAGCGTGCTTAGCATTTCCGATTCCACGAACAGATCCGCTCTTTTTAAGGACTGCTCTAAATATTTGGCGCGCTGTGCCTCCGGAATCGAATTAAGCAGCCGTTCGAGCTGAAGCATCCATGGCAGATGTATGTTTGTGCCTACATGGAATTTACGTCCAAGATTAATGGTTTCCCTCAGCAGCATGGTTGTTTCGATCATTCCCTTGGCCGGCGATGTCGGGTGCGCCACCGCTAAGTGGCACTCGCCTATCCATTCGCTTGCCAGCATCTCATGCAGTCCGAGACCGATCGAAGCAAGACTTTCCTCAAGCGACTCCTCTTCCTGTTCGTCAAAGGCATCCGAATCCTCATCCCTTAACAAGGAGATAGAGCCCCATATGAGCCATTCCTGGCTTTTCAAAGGTATAAGCAAAATATCATCGGACATAAATGAGCGAAGCAGCTTTTCCAGCCCCGAATAGGTAGCTTGCTGGGTACCCTGCTGTTCCGTTACGAGCAAAAAAGGAATCATTTCATTGAATAAACGGCTGCCGACCGTAAGATGGTCCGGTAATGAATAAGCAGGCTCGTCTGATTCCAGCTGTTTCTGGATCCAATCTCCCAGCTTAAGGGCTTGTCTCTCCGTTTCAGAGAGCGCCGCGCTTTTTTTCTCGGCAAGCGTTCCCCGGTTAAGCCGCAGCGTCCAACTAATCAGCTCTTTTTCAGTGGCTTGAAGAGAGGACCCCTCGAGCTCCAGCAGGTCTACTTCATAATCGCTGGACGAAATGACAATCCACGTTTTACTTGCTTTTTCTACACGTTGTCCTTCTATGGGAGAAGATACCGTGTTATCGCCTAACCACACCTCATCGGCATTGCTTATTAAATCGTTCCACTCCGCTATTGATTTCGATACAGCATGCACCGGACAGTTCAAAATGTGCTCCAGCGGCTTCAACCAGTCTGTCGTGCTCATTTCTCTATCTCCAATCTCCGTAAGCGTAGCGGCTGTGCACGGACCACATACTAAATCCGCGCAATTGACAATTAGCAGCTTCATATAAGCGGATTAATGATTAAAAAGCATATACCCTATCGGTATAGAATATCGCTTTTTTCCGTCATTGTACCATATGAGCCTTGTTAATTCAGCTTATAGCTAATAAAAGAATGATCGACAGCAGCGCAAACAGCGCGGCAATCAGATATAGAAACGAGACCGTTTGCACCTGGCTAAGACCCCATTTCATCAAAAGATGATGCGTATGCAGCTTGTCCGCGCGATGTAAACCCTTGCCGCTTATCAGCCTTCGCAGCATAACGTAAACAGTATCAAATATTGGCAATCCGAGCGCAAGAAGCGGAACAAGCAAAGTGATGAACGTCGCTCTTTTGAACGTCCCGTCAACCGCAATGACCGCTAGTGTATAACCCAAAAAAGTCGCACCTGCATCCCCCATAAATATCCGGGCAGGATAAAAATTGTGCACCAAAAAACCAAAGCATGCGCCTGCAACGATTATGGCAAGAATGGCGGTACTCGGCTGCCCTTTGATTAAGGCCACGGTCAAAAGCGTAAGCGCGGATAACGTGCATACGCCCGAAGCCAGTCCGTCAACGCCGTCTATAAAATTGATCATATTGATCAAGGCAAATACCCAGAGCATTGTCGTGAGCCAGGAGAGCCAGTCCGGAAACGATAAAAACAAGCTGGTAAACGGATTCGCGATACCCGCAATTTTGATGTGAAAAAAAGTCGGTATCGATGCCGCACCCATATAAAGAATCACGCGCGGCCACACCGGAAAGTCTTTCCCCTTTGCTTTAAAAGCATCATCTAGGAGTCCGACGACAACGAGCAGGGATCCTCCGGAAACAATGGTCCAGGTCAGCGGAGTGAAGCCTATAAAAATAAACATAGCAATTACGCAGCCAACAAAAATAGCCGCTCCCCCCATTAGAGGAATCGGCTTATTATGTATCTTCCTTTGATTTGGACGATCTACAAAGCCAAGACGCAGCGCAAAGACCCGTAGCGGAGGTACGCTTGCAAATACAATCGCAAAGCTAATCAAAGCCGCCAGTCCATATACCATTGCAACTACCCCTTTTTCTGTTTAATTACCTTGTGTATACATTGTTCCCTTATATCGATAAAATACAAGAAACAAATCATACCTATTTGACCGAAATCAGCATTCATGGTAATATTTATCCATAGTTTACTTATCGGATTAATGTATTATTTGCTCTCACCATTATGTAGTCGAAAGAGGAGTGCGCTCATGCCGAATATCGTTATTATTTCCGGAAGCCCAAATGCTTCATCACGTTTAAACGGGATCACGCAGTATGTTGAACAGCAGCTTATTGAGAAAAATATTGCCGTAGATCTTATTACGGTCGTATCCTTGCCCGCTGAAGATCTTATTCATGCAAAGTTTGGCAGTCCCGCAATAGTAGAGGCCAACAAATTAGTTGAGAATGCCGATGCTGTCATCATTGCCAGCCCTGTTTACAAAGCTTCCTTTACCGGCGTTCTGAAAACGTTCTTGGATCTGCTCCCGCAAAAAGGGCTAGACGGTAAAATAATTGCCCCATTGTTTATAGGCGGTACCATCGCGCATCTTCTCTCTATTGACTATTCCCTTAAGCCGGTACTCGCATCCATGGGCGCCAAAATATATGTAAGCGGCGTTTATGCGGTCGATTCCCAAATTAATCGTACCCAAGAGCCGAATGAAGAACCTGTCTTTGAAATTAATGAAGAACTTACGCTTCGATTAAACGAAACGGTAAATGAACTCGCGCGCGAGCTTACTCTCCGCAGTAAATAGCTTTGATAATTAAAAAAAGGTGCATGCTTGAGACATTATCTGTCCCTAATCGCATGCACCTTTTATTTTGTGTTCGATAAAGTCAAAAAAAACCGTGAATCCTAGGATCCCGGTTACGATGTCATTGTTAGAAAAAATGGTGAGTCATGTAGGATTCGAACCTACGACACCCTGATTAAAAGTCAGGTGCTCTACCAACTGAGCTAATGACTCATGATGTGTAAAAAAACTGGTGGAGGATGATGGATTCGAACCACCGAACTCAGAGAGAGCAGATTTACAGTCTGCCGTGTTTAGCCACTTCACTAATCCTCCATGCTATTACCTATTTTCCGTATTAACGAAAAATAAAGTGGTGGCTCGGGACGGAATCGAACCGCCGACACGAGGATTTTCAGTCCTCTGCTCTACCGACTGAGCTACCGAGCCTTACTTTAAAGAAAAATGGCGGAGCTGACGGGATTCGAACCCGCGGTCTCCTGCGTGACAGGCAGGCATGTTGGGCCACTACACCACAGCTCCAAGTGGATCCGGTCATCAAACCGAATAAGTAAATATGGTGGAGGATGACGGGATCGAACCGCCGACCCTCTGCTTGTAAGGCAGATGCTCTCCCAGCTGAGCTAATCCTCCAGATGTTACGTTAAAAAGGTAATGGTAGCGGCGAAGGGGATCGAACCCCCGACCTCACGGGTATGAACCGTACGCTCTAGCCAGCTGAGCTACACCGCCACGCTTGTCCCCCGAATAATTGTCGTTTGCAGCGTTCGGGGACGCGTGCAAAGTCAGAACATTACGCCCTGAAAACTGGATACGAAAGTTTAGGTTTGCTGAAACCTTTTTAGCTGCTGTCTGCCGGATGTATGGGTCCGGGGCAAACTTAAGCGTATGCTTACGATGTAAGTTTGCTTCTCAAACGTTTTAGGATAAGCCCTCGACCGATTAGTATTCGTCAGCTGCACACATTGCTGTGCTTCCACCCCGAACCTATCAACCTCGTCGTCTTCAAGGGGTCTTACATACTGGGAAATCTCATCTTGAGGGGG
>NZ_JBEGHY010000033.1:0-255 GCF_040676435.1 Paenibacillus sp. LPE1-1-1.1 | reverse complement strand
AAACCAAGGAGCTTGCTCCTTGGGGTTGTAGGACGTCTCACATGGAGTTACAAAGGTGTTTGGTAGGCGAAGAGGTCTGGAAAGGCCCGCCAGAGCAGGTAAAAGCCCTGTAACCGAAAGCAAGCACCCTCCGAGACGGATCCTGAGTACGGCGGGACACGTGAAACCCCGTCGGAATCCGGCAGGACCATCTGCCAAGGCTAAATACTCCCTGGTGACCGATAGTGAAGCAGTACCGTGAGGGAAAGGTGAAAA
>NZ_JBEGHY010000032.1:0-255 GCF_040676435.1 Paenibacillus sp. LPE1-1-1.1 | reverse complement strand
AAACCAAGGAGCTTGCTCCTTGGGGTTGTAGGACGTCTCACATGGAGTTACAAAGGTGTTTGGTAGGCGAAGAGGTCTGGAAAGGCCCGCCAGAGCAGGTAAAAGCCCTGTAACCGAAAGCAAGCACTCTCCGAGACGGATCCTGAGTACGGCGGGACACGTGAAACCCCGTCGGAATCCGGCAGGACCATCTGCCAAGGCTAAATACTCCCTGGTGACCGATAGTGAAGCAGTACCGTGAGGGAAAGGTGAAAA
>NZ_JBEGHY010000031.1:0-257 GCF_040676435.1 Paenibacillus sp. LPE1-1-1.1 | reverse complement strand
CAAGATGAGATTTCCCAGTATGTAAGACCCCTTGAAGACGACGAGGTTGATAGGTTCGGGGTGGAAGCACAGCAATGTGTGCAGCTGACGAATACTAATCGGTCGAGGGCTTATCCTAAAACGTTTGCATGGACCCATACATCCGGCAGACAGCAGCTAAAAAGGTTTCAGCAAACCTAACTTTCGTATCCAGTTTTCAGCGTGCAACACGCTACGTTTGGTGGCGATGGCGGAGGGGAACCACGCGTTCCCATACC
>NZ_JBEGHY010000030.1:0-257 GCF_040676435.1 Paenibacillus sp. LPE1-1-1.1 | reverse complement strand
GGTTTCGCTTCCCGTTGTATCGGCCATTGTAGTACGTGTGTAGCCCAGGTCATAAGGGGCATGATGATTTGACGTCATCCCCACCTTCCTCCGGTTTGTCACCGGCAGTCATCCTAGAGTGCCCACCTTAAAGTGCTGGCAACTAAGATCAAGGGTTGCGCTCGTTGCGGGACTTAACCCAACATCTCACGACACGAGCTGACGACAACCATGCACCACCTGTCTCCTCTGTCCCGAAGGAAAGCCCTATCTCTAGA
>NZ_JBEGHY010000029.1:0-258 GCF_040676435.1 Paenibacillus sp. LPE1-1-1.1 | reverse complement strand
GCTCTAGAGATAGGGCTTTCCTTCGGGACAGAGGAGACAGGTGGTGCATGGTTGTCGTCAGCTCGTGTCGTGAGATGTTGGGTTAAGTCCCGCAACGAGCGCAACCCTTGATCTTAGTTGCCAGCACTTCGGGTGGGCACTCTAGGATGACTGCCGGTGACAAACCGGAGGAAGGTGGGGATGACGTCAAATCATCATGCCCCTTATGACCTGGGCTACACACGTACTACAATGGCCGATACAACGGGAAGCGAAACC
>NZ_JBEGHY010000027.1:0-259 GCF_040676435.1 Paenibacillus sp. LPE1-1-1.1 | reverse complement strand
CAAGACCCTGCGGTCTAAGTACCATTGGCGCTGGAGGGCTTAACGGTCGTGTTCGGTATGGGAACGCGTGGTTCCCCTCCGCCATCGCCACCAAACGGATGACATGACTTACATTGAAAGAGGATTAGTCTCTCAAAACTGACAACGAGTAAGCGATAAACTGCCAAGTTTATCCGAACCTCATCGGGTCCGGGTATTTCCTTAGAAAGGAGGTGATCCAGCCGCACCTTCCGATACGGCTACCTTGTTACGACTTCAC
>NZ_JBEGHY010000026.1:0-259 GCF_040676435.1 Paenibacillus sp. LPE1-1-1.1 | reverse complement strand
GCTCTAGAGATAGGGCTTTCCTTCGGGACAGAGGAGACAGGTGGTGCATGGTTGTCGTCAGCTCGTGTCGTGAGATGTTGGGTTAAGTCCCGCAACGAGCGCAACCCTTGATCTTAGTTGCCAGCACATTATGGTGGGCACTCTAGGATGACTGCCGGTGACAAACCGGAGGAAGGTGGGGATGACGTCAAATCATCATGCCCCTTATGACCTGGGCTACACACGTACTACAATGGCCGATACAACGGGAAGCGAAACC
>NZ_JBEGHY010000025.1:0-264 GCF_040676435.1 Paenibacillus sp. LPE1-1-1.1 | reverse complement strand
TCCATTACTGCGTTATCGTAACAGTTTCCTTTGCGCGACATGCTTTGGGTAATTCCTTGTTTCTTCAACGCATGTTGATACTGCTTCATCTGATAGTGCCAGCCTTGATCCGAATGCAGGAGGAGTTTAACCTCTTTGGATAAGCGTTTAAAGGCCTGATTCAGCATTTCAGAGACTAAGGAGTATGTAGGACGAGACCCTACTGTGTAGGTGATAATTTCACCGTTAAACAAGTCCAGCACAGGTGATAAATACAGCTTTTCA
>NZ_JBEGHY010000024.1:0-269 GCF_040676435.1 Paenibacillus sp. LPE1-1-1.1 | reverse complement strand
TCGCCAAGCAGGTGTTATATTTACACCTTTGCAGCAGCCGAAAGGCTCCGCTGTGATTTACTTTGCACCTTGAAAACTGGATAACGAAAGAAAAGAATTGCTGAAACATCCTTTAGTTGTTTTTATTAGAAGCGAAGGTGAGCGATCACCCGAGCAAATGGTTAAGCTAGTAAGAGCGCACGGAGGATGCCTAGGCACCAGGAGCCGAAGAAGGACGTGGCGAACAACGATACCGCCCCGGGGAGCCGTAAGCAGGCATTGATCCGAGG